>WGND01000015.1 GCA_016124805.1 Hyphomicrobiales bacterium
ACGTGGATGGCCCGAACAAGTCGGGCCATGACGGGGGAGAGGGTGTGGGGCTGGGGCTGTTTGCCTGCATTGTTCGCTGATGTCATCCCGGCCTTGTGCCGGGACCCAGCTTTTGTGAGTAGACCCCGGAATTAATCGGGGGTGGCAGGTTCGTTTGTTGTCAGCCATGCGCGACGCAAAAAAAGGGGAAGGCCAGAGCCTTCCCCTTTCCACTGACAAGCTGTCGAGGCTTTGATGTCAGCTTAGTTGGTGCTGCCGCGAAGGTCGCTCGAGTCGAAGGCGGGCTTGCGGTAGTAGTCGTAAGGGTCCTGGATCTGCGTGGAGGCCGGAACGGCTGCCATGCGGGCGCTGTGGGGCGCGGGGCTCTGGAACTCGATCTTGCCGAGCGGGTCGCCCTTGCGGCCGAAGTCGGTGCAGCTCTTGGGGTTCACGCCATAAAGGGGGACGATCATTTCCAGCACGGCGCGTTCGATGACCGAGCGGACAGCGAGCTGGAGCGGCTCATTGGCTTTTTCACCGGCGCTGAGGTCGAAGAGATTGCCACCGAGGAAATCGAAGACGCCGGCGCTGACTTCACGACCGATGATCTGCTTCTGATAGGAAACGACATTGACCACCTCGAGGGTTTCGCTGTTCACCAGGCGCATGTCGATGCCGACATTCATGACGAACTGGCGGGCATTGAGCGAACCACCCCATTCGCCGCTGCCGGCGGTAACGCCTGCATCGACGCCGCCATTGCGGATGTCGTAGTTCAGCTCGGTGATGCCACCGACGAGGTAGTAATTGCTGCCCTGAATGGAGCCGGCCATGATCTTGCGATAATCGCCATCATTGGCGGCATCATCGCCGATCAGCTTGCTGCTGGCATATTTCAGTTCAAGTTCGGTGATGGAGGTGTCATAGCGCTCGACCAGACGCACACGCGCCTTGGAGAGCGCGGAAATGGCCATGAGCGAGCCGCCCTGAGTCAGCGCAGGGCCGCCATCCTTGTCCACCTTGCCGGTGTAATCGCGGATATTGCCGACCGCGATGCGCGGCGCGCCCTGCATCGGGCCAATGGCTGTGCCAAGGCAGCGCAGGGCAGAGGAATAGGGTGTTTCATTGTTGATCACCGGCGCGTTGCCGATGGGCGTGGTGTAGCGGCCATCGCTGCCAGCCGTCGGGCTGATGCAGCCGGTGAGGGAGAAGGCGAGACCAAGAAGGGCCACGATCCGCTTTGGACCGCTCAATTCCCTCGCCTTGCTGAATGTCTCTGTAATCACTTTGCTCACCTTACCTCGACAGACTGGTTTGACAGGGAGATTGCAACGCGTGTGCCAGATGTAAGCTTCTGTTAACGATTGCCGTTTTCTGCGGCTTTCAGGGTTAAGAGGCTTTCTTCCTGCCAATCTCTCTGTGCATCATGTGCCGATGCGGTGTTTGCAAATGCCAGACCCCGCCCGGGTTGTTCCAACCTGAGACAAAACAAAGCGCCACGTTAACCAGATGGCGCGCGATACAAGAACAAGGGGGGCGGGTGCATGGCACAGCTGGAATTCTTTTTCGATTGCTCAAGTCCGTGGACTTATCTGGCTTTCAGCCGCATTGAAGCGATTGTCGAGCGCACGGGGGCGGAGATCATCTGGAAACCTGTGCTGGTGGGCGGCATCTTCAACGCGGTTAACAAGGATGTCTACGAAACGCGGGCCAACCCGCATCCCGTCAAGGGGCGCTACTATGTGAAGGACCTGAAAGACTGGGCCGACTATTGCGGCATCAAAATCGGCATGCCGCCGGTTTTCCCCGTTCGTGCGGTTAACGCGATGCGCGGTGCGATTGTGGCGCTGGATGAGGGCAAGCTGCCCGCCTATGCCTGGGCGACCTTTCGGACCTATTGGGGCGAGCTGCAGGATATTTCGCAGCCCGAGGTGCTGGCCGGCATCTGCCGCGAGGTGGGGATTGACGAGGCGCTGTTTGCCCGCCGCATCACCGAAGAGGATGTGAAGACGCGTTTGCGTGAAAATACGGAAGATGTGATCACGCGGGGTGGCTTTGGCTCGCCAACCATGTTTATCAATGGCACGGACATGTATTTCGGCAATGACCGGTTGCCACTGGTGGAGGCTGCCCTTGAGCGTTCCAGAAGTTAATGTGAATGAACCCGACGCGCGCCGCGAGCCGCCGGCCTTTAATGTGCCGGGGCCGGTGCTGGCGCTGCTGATGCTGATGCTAGCGGTTTTTGTGCTCTTCAATAACAGCAGTGAGGAGATGCAGGCGGCCATGATCGGCTGGCTGGCGGTGTTTCCGGCGCGCTATCTGCCGGCCGGTGGCGAGATTTATGCCTGGCCAGGTGGCGTGGCGGGCGATGGCTGGACGCTCATAACCTACACCTTCATGCATGGCAGCTGGACGCATCTGATCGTCAACAGCGTCTGGCTGCTGGCTTTTGGCTCGGCGCTGGCACGGCGGCTGGGCGCGACACGCTTTTTTCTCTTCTATTTCGTCTGCGGCATTGCCGGGGCGTGGCTTCACATTGTGATCAATGCCGGTTCGCTGGTGCCGGTGGTGGGGGCCTCTGCGGCCCTTTCCGGCCTGATGGGCGGGGCGGCGCGGTTCATTTTCCTTGCGGACGGGCCGCTGGGCGGCCTGATGCTGCGCGGGCCTGACGGGCGCCCCGCCATGCCGCGCGGGCGCATGAGCCTTGGTGAAGCGCTGACTGATCGGCGCTCACTGATTTTTATCGTTGTCTGGATGGGAATCAATTTCCTGTTCGGGCCGACGGGGCTTTCAGCGGCCTTCGGGGCGAGCGGGCTGGTGGCCTGGGAAGCGCATATGGGCGGATTTCTGGCCGGTTTGCTGCTGTTTGGCTTTTTTGATCCGTTGCAGCCGTCGGCTTCCGGTGGGCCGGGCAATGTGGACTATGGCGAGTGGCTGAAGCCCAGGCGCTGACGCTAGGTCAGGCTCACCTATTGAACCTGTTCTTTTGGTAACCACATAACTCTTGAGTGGTTTATTCACCCAACTGGAGGACGTTCAATGAGCGACACATCGGCTTCGGCCAATGGAGAGCATGGCGACGAGAAGAAGACGGCTGGCGATGCGCCCGAGATTTTGACGAGCGAACGCAAAGAGCTGTTCTTCCGCTTCCTTTTCATGCTGGCCTTCTGGTTCCTCGGCTATATCGCCTTCTCGCTGTCGATTCTGCTGGGTGCCGTCCAACTGGTCGTGATCCTGATCAAGGGCAGCAAGAATGACGAGCTGGCCGCCTTCAGCCGCAATCTCATTCAATATGTCTGGCAGTGCCTGGCTTTCATCAGTTTTGCGACAGATGAAAAACCTTTCCCGCTCGGCACCTTCCCCAAGGTCTAGAAGAGCGGTTCGGTATAAAGAGGTGTGCCATCAAGTTTCAGTGACTTGATGGCCGCTTCGCCGTCGTCAGCAAGGGCGACATCGACCATCAATGCGCGTTCATTGCGGGCCTGCTCGATGGGGCGGCCTTCGCCTTCGGGCACAAAATAACTCTCAATTCCATATTCGATATGGGCTGCATTGCAGGTGACACATGGCTCTGCCTTGCGACCGGGTATCGCTGTGGCGTCGGGCGACCTGTCCACATAGCTGATCCGCCCACGGATGAAGGGATGATCTGCCTGCCGGGCAGGTTTTGTTTTCGAGAGGGCGACGGCTTGCCATGTGTCGCCCCTGGCGGCCAGGGTGACATAGACAGTGGCGCCGCTTTTGAGCGTGTCTGGCGCATCAGCAAGGTCGAGCTTCACGGTCGAGATGCCGTAACGCAGGATGACATAGTCGCCGCGGAAAATGTCGCGCGGGTCCACTGGCTCGGTTTTGAGCGAGACGACTGTAGGGCTGTTGAGAATGGCGATGCGTCCGGCAATCATCCAGCCAAGAAACAGCGTCTGTGCGATGGCGAGGACGAGCAGGCCGATGGTGAAGCGGGTCATTCCGGTCATGCGCTCGCTCCTGTCCGATCTGATGTGCCCACGCCGCCGACAATACGCCGCCGCATGCGCTCCATGATGAAGCTGCCCGCGATGAGCAGGACACCCCCCAGCAGGAAGAAGGCGGCGGTGCCAAGCAGCGATCCCAATGCCTCGAAATAGACGTAAAGCGTCTCGCCGCCAAAGGCGACGAAGCCGAGATTGACGGTGAAGCGGCTTTCACGGGCAGAGCCATAGGCGATCAGCCAGGCGGCGAGGCCCAGAAGCAGCGCGACATAGGCCCAAGGTGTGAGCGCCGTTCCGGGCAGGAAGGGCTGCACGGCCAGCACGGCTGCAATGACCGCGATGCCGGCGAGATCCTTCAGATGAATTTGGGCGGCCATGAGCGCCCAGATGGCCAGGCCGATGAGAATGACCAGCATGAGGGCGAGCAGCACGAGGGCAGGCGTGGTGAGCGGCTGGCCGGCTGTTGCGAACTGCATGACCCAGAGAAGGCCGAAGGCGAGGATGATGCCGTAATGCTCCATGATGGCGCCGAGCCGCGCCATGGTTTTGGACAGCGCCACGCCCTTGAGCCAGAGCGCCAATGCGATGAGGCCATAGAAGCCAATGACATTGGCATCGCTCAAATGCAGCTTTTCAGCAAAGGCTTCCGTGTAGAGCCCGAACCACAAGACGAGCGAGAGCAGGCCCAGATGCATGGCGGGTGTCCAGCTCAGCCAGAGGCTGAGCCACATGGCGGGCGCCCAGACAAGGATGAAGCTCCAATGGACGGCATGTTCGTTGAGGCCATAGGTGAAAGCGGTCCATGTGCCTGCCAGCAGGAAGGCGAGGGCAAGCGCTGGCCGTGACGGCAGGATGGCGGCACCGGCAAGGGCGGCCAGCGCCCAGGCGAGCACGCCGCCGGGATCGTCGGTCTGGATGTGATAAATCTGCGCGACAAGCATGATGCCCGCGCCGAAAAGGGCGAGACCCAGAAGCACGGCAGCCTGCGCAAAATTCTCATGCGCGTGCTGTTTCAAATAGAAGGCGCCGCCATAGGCCAGCCACATGGCTGAAAAGATCATGACGAGTTTGACGGGCTTGGAAATATCATTCCAGTTGGCTGCGACAAAGCTCATGGCGGCAAAGCCGATCAGCACCACGCCCAGCATCGCCAGAATGGAGGCCATGCTGCGCCTTACCGTGCTGGTGGTGGCCTGTTTGATGATGGCTTCGGCATGGGCGGGGGTGACCCAGCCGCGTTCAATCCAGAGATTAATGTCGGTCTTGAGACGCTGCAGATAGAGCCGTTGCCACATGAGGCGTCACCTTTGTTGTTGGTCTTTCTTCGCCTGACCTGTCACTTGGAGGAGTTTCGGGAGCGGGGCGGGACCTGTCAAAGCAAGCTTTTGCGTGATTCCTAAGGCGGTACTTGCGAGATGCGACGCAATGTCGCATGATTTGGACGGGCGGGCGAGTGCAGACGCGATGAAAGGCTATCCGGGGAGGGATGGGTCGTTCAACGGATCGCGGGCGATGCCAAGCGAGGAGAATGATCATGAATGTTGCGACGATTTTGAAGTCGAAGGGTTCCGATGTTGCCAAGCTGGGGCCTGATGTGTCGCTGCAGGATGCGGCCCGTCTGCTGACGGAAAAACGCATTGGTGCGGTTGTGATCATGGAAGGTGACCGTCTGGTCGGCATTCTGTCCGAACGCGACATTGTGAAGGCCGTCAGCCAGCAGGGCGCGGTTGCGCTGACCACCCCGCTTCGCGAGGTGATGACATCGCGTGTGGTGACCTGTGGTCTCAATGACTCGGTCGATGAAATCATGGACTCGATGACGGCGGGCCGTTTCCGCCATCTGCCGGTGGTGGAGAATGAACGCCTTATCGGCATCATCTCCATTGGCGACGTGGTGAAGCACCGCATGGCTGAGACCGTGATGGAAACCGAAGCGCTGAAACTCTATATCGCCAGCGGCGCATAAGCGTTCACGCCATCAGATCAATGACATCGAGAATGTCGGGCAGGGCCTGATCGGCAGCTTCATGGCCGAGCCGGATCAGTTCGTCCGCCTTGTCAAAATCCAGCAGGCTGATGTGCCCGATCCTGGGATTGATAACAACATCAGGCGGATCGCTCGCCATGCGCATGCGGCCGAGCCTGTCTGTGACGATGTTGAGTGAGGCGAGAAGCACGCTGGCCAGACGCGGTTCCTTGTGTTTGGCAACGGCGGCCACACGCTGGAGAACCTCAACGCCTTCCTTTGAGGGCTCTTTTTTCACACCGGTCTTTTTGGAACTGCCAAAGACACTGTCCCAGAGCCATTCGGACATCGGCAGTTCAGCGCCTGAGTCCCGTGCCTCGTCCTGTTCAGCACGGCGGGCGCTGATCTGCGCCTTGATTTCGGGCTCGGCGTCGATCTGGGCTTCGAGACCTTCAAACAGCTGATCATCCGGCAGCGGCGGCGGTGCGAGGTCCTTGACATAGGTGCCGCCCATTTCGCGACGCGCCTTGCGCAGGTCGCGCGTGTCATAAGGATCATTGGTCAGATTGACGGCGATGACGACGCGGGCACCGAGCGCACGGGCGACGGAAACGGGCACCGGATTGACCAGCGCGCCGTCGATGAGCCAGCGACCGTCCACGGCCATGGGGGTGAAGATGCCAGGCACGGCATAGGAAGCCCGGATTGCCTGGATCATGTCGCCATGATGGAGCCACAGCTCATGGCCGGTGGTGAGCTCGGTGGCGACGGCAACGAAAGTGCGCGGCAGGTCTTCAATGGCAAGGCCGGTGAGATGCTCCTGCATGAGGTCGGCGAGTTTGGCATCGCCGATGATGCCGGAGGAGCGGAAGCGGAAGTCGAGCAAACCGAGAATGCGGCGCTTGTTGAGCGAGCGGGCGAAATCTTCCAGCGGGTCGAGCTTGCCCGCGACATGGCAGCCGCCGACAAGGGCACCGATGGAGGTGCCGGAAATAATGTCGGCTTCGATGCCGACCTCTGACAGACGCCGCAGCACGCCAATATGTGCCCAGCCGCGTGCCACGCCTGAACCCAGAGCGATACCGATTTTGGGACGGGAGGGGCGGAGAGGAGTCATTGAACGCAACTTACCTGATGAAACAACATGATTCGACTATGGATAGCCCCCTGTTCTGGCAGAATTATGTCGAAACGGGCCACACAGGGTCCGTGCCGCGCCTAGCCATTATGCTTGTGGGGCGGCAGTTTTTTCACATCCGGGCTGGCCAGTGTCTTGCCATCGCTGCCTGCGGGAATGACCCGATAGAAGCAGGACTGGTAGCCGACATGGCAGCAGCCGCCATCGCCGGCCACCTTGACGCGAAGCCAGATCGTATCCTGATCGCAGTCGGTGCGCATTTCCACGACCTGCTGGATCTGGCCGCTGGTGTCGCCCTTGTGCCAGAGGGCGTTGCGTGTGCGGCTCCAATACCAGGCCGTGCCGTCCGCAATGGTGCGGGCGAGCGCTTCGTCATTCATCCAGGCATGCATCAGGAGCTGGCCAGTCGCCGCCTCGGTGGTGACAACGGGGATCAGCCCGCGATCATCAAAACGGGGGGCGAAGACCGTACCTTCCTCAAGCTGCGCTTTCGTTTCGGCGGTGCCGAAGCGGGGTGAGGATGTGGACATGGGTGGCTCCAGGGCTTTGGGTGGTCGGCATGCTGTAAATTGGCATCCTAGAGACGAAAACGGCCCGGGCAAGTGTTTGCCCGGGCCGCGTCAATCTCAGGTGATGGTGGCTTAGTAGCCGCGGACCATCTGCAGGAAGCGGGCTTCAAGGCGGGGGTCTTCGCGGAAGACGCCTGTGAAGAGATTTGTGATGGTGGCGACATCGGGCTTGTGCACGCCACGCGTTGTCATGCACTGATGCTTGGCCTCGACGAGAATGGCGACACCGGCCGGTTCCAGCGTGTCATTGATGGCATCGACGATCTGCTGCGTCATGGTTTCCTGTGTCTGCAGGCGTCGGGCATAGATTTCGATGACGCGTGCCAGCTTGGAAATGCCGACAACCTTGTTGGTCGGGACATAGGCGATGTGCACCTTGCCGAGGATGGCGACCATGTGATGTTCGCAATGGGATTCCAGCGCGATGTCGCGCAGCATCACCATGTCGTTATAGCCTTCGACATCTTCAAAGGTGCGCGCGAGCTCCTTGCGCGGGTCGAGCTTGTAGCCTTCGAAGAATTCTTCATAGGCGCGCACGACGCGGCTCGGTGTATCCACAAGACCTTCACGATCAGGATTGTCACCAGCCCATGCGATCAGGGTGCGAACAGCTTTTTCAGCTTCTTCGCGGCTCGGGCGTTCTAGCGGTTTTGTGAGATTTTCCACGCGACTCCGGAATCCATCTACAGCAGTATCCATGTCCATTCGACCACTCTCCAGGGGTTTCCCAACCGCTGCGACTGCCGCGCCATTCAGATGGCTTGTTCAATCACTGCGACCGGTTCAATTCACGAATGCCTCCCTCATGGAAACATTCGCTTTGCCCATCAAGCACGGGTCTTATGCCATGCTGTATTTGATGTGACACCGTCTCAAGGATGCATATAGCTTTGCGGAAACGGGCTATCAAGGGCAGGAATAATTCGACCGATGCAAAATGCTGGCTTGCTCAACTCAGTTTATCGGCTTTACTACGCGGGTGCGCCCGATTTGGTTCACTTTGTTAATTCTTGCAGTGCAGCAAGCGAGCCGTTAATTATTTGGCCAAGAAACATCTGATAGTCAGGAATTCGGGAAATGACCTGTCGAACCCGCTATAAGGCTGAAACCTGCCGCTTTGACTGAGTCCCGCCGGAAATGGGGGGATTTGGCCATGCCTTGTTCCTGACGACCCACTCCGGACTGCACCTGATGAAAACTGAAAAGCCCCTTTCGCTCTATAATTCGCTCACACGCCGCAAGGAAGTGTTTGTGCCTGCCGATCCGCAGCGCGTGACGATGTATGTGTGCGGGCCGACGGTTTATAATTTCGCCCATATCGGCAATGCGCGTCCGGCGGTCGTGTTCGACGTGCTGGCGCGGCTGCTGAAGCGGCTTTATCCCCATGTCGTCTATGCGCGCAATATCACCGATATTGAAGACAAGATCATTGCCGCGGCCCGCGAGCAGGGTGTGGAGATCGGCGTCATCACCGACAAATATGCCGACATCTATCGCAAGGATATGGGCGAGCTGGGTGTGATGGTGCCCGACGTGGAGCCCAAGGCGACAGACAGCATTGCCGAAATGATCTCGATGATGGAGCGGCTGATTGCGGCGGGTCATGCCTATGCCGCCGAAGGGCATGTGCTCTTCAATGTGCCAAGCGATGCCGCCTATGGCGTGCTGTCGGGTCGTGACCGTGATGACATGATTGCCGGCGCGCGGGTGGAAGTCGCGCCCTACAAGAAGGACGCAGCCGATTTCGTGCTGTGGAAGCCGTCGACCCCGGAACAGCCGGGCTGGGACAGCCCCTGGGGCCGCGGTCGTCCGGGCTGGCATATTGAATGCTCGGCCATGATCGAGAAACATCTGGGTGAGACCATCGATATTCATGGTGGCGGCATCGACCTGCAGTTTCCTCATCATGAGAATGAGCTGGCGCAGTCGCGTTGCGCCCATGGCGGGGCGGCCCTTGCCCGCTTCTGGCTGCATAATGGCTTTGTGAATATCGAAAAAGAGAAGATGTCGAAATCCATCGGCAATGTGCTGCTGGTGCATGACCTGATCAAGGAGACGCCGGGCGAAGCGATCCGTCTGGCGCTGCTGAACGGGCATTACCGCCAGCCGCTGGACTGGACGGCGGAAGGGCTGACGCAGTCGGTGCGCATGCTCGACCGGCTTTACGGCGCATTGCGCGGGCTGTCGGATGTGAAATCCGAGGCCACGCATGATGCCATTCCGGCAGCTTTCTGGGAGGCGCTGCTTGATGATTTGAACACGCCCAAGGCGCTGGCCGAGCTTTTTGCGCTGGCCAAAGCTGCCAATACCGAAACCGACCCCGGCACAAGGGCACAGTTGAAAGCTGCCCTTCTGGGTTCCGGTCAGATGTTGGGCCTTCTTGCCCATGATGCCGAAGAATGGTTTGCAGGGGCGGGGACGGCGACCCATATAGAAGCTGAAGAGGTCGAGGCCCTGATTGCGGCACGCAATGCCGCGCGCAAGGCCAAGGATTTCAAGGAAGCCGACCGCATCCGCGACGCGCTTGCGGAAAAGGGCGTGCAGATCGAAGATGGCCCGCAGGGAACAAGCTGGCGGGTGGCGAGCTAGGACATGCTGAACGAGATCTATAATCAGCGCATTTTGAAGCTGGCAGCGGATATTCCGCTGACAGAGCGGCTGGTTGCGCCGGATGCGACGGCCGTGGCGGTCTCCAAGCTCTGCGGCTCCAAGGTGACGGTTGATCTGCGTCTGGAAGGCGACCGGGTCGCCGATTATGGCGCCGAGATCAAGGCCTGCGCGCTCGGGCAGGCCTCGTCCTCCATCATGGCGCGGCATGTGATCGGCGCGAGCATGGCCGAGCTGCATGAGGTCGCCGCCCAGATGCGGGCGATGCTGAAAGAAGGCGGCCCTGCGCCCACGGGCAAATGGGCCGATCTGGAAGTGCTGGAACCGGTGCGCGAATACAAGGCCCGGCATGCCTCCACATTGCTGATTTTTGATGCCGTGGAAGAGGCCATTGAGGCTGCCCACGCCAAACAGACCCATGCTGAAACGGGGAGTGGGACGTCTGCTGCGCCCGACACCCTCACTAGCACCGGCTCGGGCAGCTGACGCGCCTGAGCCCTGCTGCTCCCACGCCTGATGCGTCCGGGCAGTTTTTCCCGATTTCATGATGGGTTGTCCGCTGACAGGTTTTTACAGTCCGTGCCTGCCGGTTGTGCCTTTTCCCATTAAAAGCTAACAAATGCGCCCAGGGCGTCGCTTGTTGTGACGGTCTGGACGACAACATGGAACATGGCTCATGCGGCCTGCCCGAAAGACATCTGGTCCCATCGCGCTGGTGATGCGCGGTCTCATCCAGTTCTATCGGTATGTCATCTCGCCGATGATCGGGCCGCGCTGTCGCCATCTGCCAACTTGCTCGGAATATGGCCTTGAGGCCATCGAGCGGTTTGGCGGCTGGCGAGGGGGCTGGCTGACACTGTCTCGCATCAGCCGCTGCCACCCCTGGGGGAGCCACGGGTTTGACCCGGTGCCGATGGTTTTGGTACCGCAGCCTTTCTGGGCGCCCTGGCGCTATGGGCACTGGTCATATCATCTCGCGGAGGCGGGCCATGATGTCGAATCAGGGCAAACTGCCCAGGCGCATGACGAAGATGAAAACAAACGCGACGGACTGCATTGAGAGAATAGACATGATCAAACTGACACTTCCCGATGGAGCCGTGCGCGAATTCGACGCCGCTGTGAGCGGGCTCGCCTTTGCCGAAAGCATTGCCAAATCACTGGCCAAGAAAGCCATTGCCATCAAGCTGGATGGCGAGGTGAAAGACCTTGCGACTCTCATCGATAAGGATGGCGCAATTGAGGTGGTGACGCGCGAAACGGATGACGGCGTCGACCTGCTGCGCCATGACTGCGCCCATGTGATGGCCGAAGCCGTGCAGGAGCTTTTCCCCGGTACGCAGGTGACGATCGGCCCTGTGATCGAGAATGGTTTCTTTTATGACTTCGCGCGGTCTGAGCCTTTCAAGGCCGAAGACCTTGAGAAGATCGAAGCGAAGATGAAAGAGATTGTCGATCGCAATGAAGAGATCACGCGTGAAGTATGGGATCGCGACGAGGCGATTGCCTATTTCAAGAAAATTGGCGAGGCCTATAAGGCGGAACTGATTGCAGCCATTCCGGCAGGCGAGCCGGTATCGATTTATCGTCAGGGCGAGTGGCTCGATCTCTGCCGTGGTCCGCATCTGCCGTCCACGGGCAAACTCGGCAAGGCCTTCAAGCTGACGAAGCTTGCCGGTGCCTATTGGCGTGGTGACTCGCGCAATGAAATGCTTCAACGCATTTACGGCACGTGCTGGGCGAGCGAGAAGGACCTCGAAGCCTATCTGACAATGGTGGAAGAGGCTGAACGGCGCGACCATCGCAAGATCGCTCGCGAGATGGATCTCTTCCATCTGCAGGAAGAGGCACAGGGGTCGGTCTTCTGGCATCCCAAGGGCTATCGAATCTGGCAGGCGCTGGAGCAATATGTGCGCCGGCGGACAGACCGTGCGGGCTATGTGGAAGTGAAGACGCCGCAGTTGCTGGATTCCAAATTCTGGGAACAGTCCGGCCACTGGGGCAAATATCGCGAAAACATGTTTGTGGTGCCGGATGAAATTCCGTCAACGGATGATGACGCGCCAGTGATCTCTGGCAAGGCCCATCTGATGGCCATCAAGCCGATGAACTGTCCGGCGCATATCCAGATTTTCAATCAGGGGATCAAGTCCTATCGCGATCTGCCGCTGCGCATGGCGGAGTTTGGCTGCTGCCACCGCAATGAGCCGCATGGTGCCTTGCATGGTCTGATGCGCGTGCGCCAGATGACGCAGGATGACGCGCATATTTTCTGCACTGAAGACCAGATCCAGAGTGAGACGGAAGATTTCTGTGCGCTGCTGGAAACGGTCTATGACGATATGGGGTTTACCGATGTTGCCATTCGTCTGGCAACGCGGCCTGAAATGCGCGCCGGTTCCGATGAGACATGGGACAAGGCGGAAAAAGCGCTGGGCGATGCGCTGCGTGCGACGGGGCGCGATTTTGTCGTCTCGCCGGGCGATGGCGCCTTTTATGGTCCCAAGCTTGAGTTCCATCTGAAGGATGCTATCGGCCGCTCCTGGCAGCTTGGCACCCTGCAGCTCGATTTCGTGCTACCCGAGCGGCTGGATGCCAGCTATATCGGCGAGGACAGTGCCAAGCATCGTCCTGTCATGCTTCACCGCGCCATCATGGGCTCACTGGAACGCTTTATCGGCATTCTGATCGAGCATTATGAGGGCCGCTTCCCGCTCTGGCTGGCGCCTGTGCAGGCTGTCGTAGCCACGATCACGTCGGAAGCGGATGGCTATGCGGAAAGTGTGGCCGAAAAGCTCAAGGCGGCTGGCTTGCGTGTTGAGACCGATCTTCGCAATGAGAAGATCAACTACAAGGTGCGCGAGCATTCTGTCGGCAAGGTGCCGGTCATTCTGGTCGCCGGACGCCGTGAAGCTGAAGAAGGCAAGGTCTCGGTGCGCCGTCTCGGGTCTCAGGACCAGACGGTGATGACGCTGGAAGAAGCGCTGTTGATGCTGACAAAAGAGGCTACGCCTCCCGATCAGCGTTCGTCAGACGCGGCCTGACGTCCTATATAAAAGGGCAGGGGGATTTGGGTCGGGCTGCTGTGGCAGCCTGACCCGCCACGCCTCAGGAAAGGCCCGACATGATGCGACTGGCTGTTCTGGTTTTCGTCCTTTCGTCGGTCATGGTTTTGGCATCCATGGCGCAGGCGTCTGAACTCTCCGATCTGATTGACTCCTCGCAGTCATCCCGGATGGAGCGGTCCCAGACATTGCGCCAGTCCCATCAGGCCGATCAGCAGGAGATGCAGCGGGATCAGACGCAGTATCAATTGCGCAAATCCGAACAGGCTGAGGACATGCGCGATGCCACGCGCCGCGTCACCGACAAGCCCAAGAGCATTGAAACCGGGCAGGATATTGTCGAGACAAAGAAACAGGATGCCTATCGGCAACAGCTCAATGCGCTTGACCCGCCGACAATAAATTCCGGCCCGTAAGGGGCGGACAAAGCCTTCGAATTATGGTTACTATCTTGTGGGGTCTGTCTCTGGTCCGGGATTTTTCGCATGAGTGTGCCGTTTCGACTGATTGCCCTGATCGCTCTGGCGATCGGTAGCGCTGCTGGCGTGGCGCGCGCAGATGAGAGCGTTATCGATGCGCAGATGAGCCCTGTGGTGAGTGGCGGTGAGGTGCTTGATCCCGCCCTTGTCGCAACACCACCGGTCTTTCGCTGGCGCATTACCAAGACCGAATGGACCGCAAGTGACGAACGCGCCTATAGCGAGTTTGTCGCCGCCATCGGCAATGATGACTGCCGCACGGTGGATGCCTGTCTTCGGGGACCGGCCAATATCTATCGCAGCAGCGATCCCAAGGGGTCCTATTTTTTTGCTGACTGCGCCGACCTGCCTTATGCCTTGCGGGCCTATTTCGCCTGGAAGAACGGCTTGCCCTTTTCCTTTGCCAGTGGCGTGGCGGCGGTGGGCCGCTCGCGCGACCTGCGCTATTCACGCTATGGCAATTATGTTTTTGCGCGGCGCGATGTGGTGACCCCGGTGGAGGGCGCCTTTCCCAATGCGCGGCAGATTTTCCAGACGCTCAACAATACGATCTCCAGTGCGATGTATCGCTTTGCGCCGGGCATGACGCGGGGCGAGGCGACCGATTTTTATCCGGTGAAAATCGCGCCGGGAAGCATTCGGCCCGGCACGGTCATCTATGATCCGAACGGCCATGTGGCGGTGGTCTATGATGTGGACGAAGAGGGGCGCATCCGCTTCATTGATGCGCATCCGGATAATTCATTGACGCGTGGCAATTATGGTCGCCGCTTCGTGCGGTCGTCGCCACCGATGGGGGCGGGCTTCAAGAACTGGCGGCCGTTGCGGCTTGTGGGCGCGACGCAGGCAAGCGACGGGACATGGGTTGGGGGACGCGTTGTCGCTGCGCCGGACAGGGAACTCGCCGACTGGTCGGATGAACAGTTCTACGGCAATGTGACGCCAAAACCCAAAGGCTGGCAGAGCTCGCTTTTCACCTATCAGGGCAAGGTGCTCGACTATTACGACTATGTACGCCATGCGACGGCGGGTCACGACATTGCCTATGACCCGATCAAGGAAACGCGCAGCATGGTGGCGGGGCTTTGCGAGGATCTGCAGTATCGCGTCCAGGCTGTTGATATTGCGATCAAGGCGGAGATCAATGAACGGCCCCAGCCGGGGCGATTACCCCACAATATCTATGGCACGGAAGGCGACTGGGAGACCTATTCCACGCCGTCGCGCGATGCGCGTCTGAAAGTTTCCTTTCAGGAGCTGCATGATCAGGTTGCCAATTTTCTTTCGCTGCATGAAAGCAATGCCTCAGACCTTGTTTATGACGGCGATGACCTCAAGGGTGATTTGTTGAAGGCCTATCAGGCGGAAACGGCGATATGCCGTGTGAGCTATCATGCGAGTGACGGGTCGGAGCGTGTTCTGGCTTTTGAAGACATCAAGAACCGGCTCTTTGATCTGTCCTTTGATCCCTATCACTGTGTGGAGCGGCGATGGGGCGCGACGTCGCCTGCAGAACTTGCAACATGTGGTGATGGTGCGACCAAGCGGGCCTGGTATGCCGCAGAGGCGCGACTGCGCAACCAGACCGACCGCACCTATGATGTGCGCATGGATTTTGATCTGGGCGAGCTGAAAGGTAATGCGCCAGGCAGCGGCGTTGACGCACCACCGGCCATTGATGTGCTGAAGCTGTTGAGCGCGGAAACGGTTTCGCTCAGAAATTGACCCAAAGACCGATACGCCAGATTTTCTCATTGAGCGTTTCGCTGCCGGAGAGTGTCTTTTCATAGCCGAATTCAAAGGCGAGGCGCGGTGTCATGGTCTGGACGAAAGAAAGGCCGAGTTTGGTGGACTGGTAATGGCCGCCTGACGGGCTTTCGGAGAGAGATGTCGTGTTGAGGCTCTTGATCAGAAGCATGGTGCCGTCATAGGGCTTGAGACCGAATGTGAGGTCCGCCCGCGCCATGTGTCTGGCGCCGCGTTGGTGATATTGCCAGGCGAGTTCCTGCACCGAAAATATGTCCATGCCGAGCAACGTATCGGCCTGGCCAAGGATGAGCGCGATGTCGCTTTCCAGATCGCCCATTTGCGGCACATTCGGATTGTCGCCCGCGGCCTGTCCGTGAATGGTCAGTACCGGTTGCAGGGAGAAGAGGGTTTCCTGCCATTTGCCAATGAAATAGCGCGCGCCGAGCTTGGCGCGGGTGAAGCCTTCATTGCGAAAACTGGTGCCGAAATAATTGGTTTTGTCGCTTGTCCAGGCAGCTTCCCCGACAAGGGTGAGGGATTTCGTCAGGCCATATTCGACATAGGGTGCAATCTCCCATTTTCGGTAGGGGCTTGCCCTGATCTTGTTGCCGCCTGCATCGTAGCGTGACTTGGCAGTTGTGGATGTGACAGGGATGATGATCTGGGTGGCGCCGGGGGCAAGCGGCCAGCCGCCTGCAATTGCATCGCCGCACGCCATGCCCCATATAACGACTGCAAGAATTGTAATACGGCTACTGAGCCGTCTTGCCCACTCCGCCACATCCGCCCCCGCCTGATGCGCTCATGTTGGCAAGTTGGTCTGTTCAAGTCAAAATGGCAGTGTCTGCGGGATGGTGTCAGGAAGGATCAAGACGTGACGATATCAAATGAAACCATCAATCTTTTGCTGACACGTCGATCCGCCAAGGCGTTGACAATGGTCGGTCCCGACATCACCCCGGAAGAAATTGACTTGCTGCTGCGGGCGGGTGCCCGTGTGCCGGACCATGGCAAGCTGGCCCCCTGGCGATTTGTGCTTTTTCAGGGGGAGGCGCGGGCGCAGTTTGGCGAGGTTCTGCGCAAGGCCTATGAGGCGCATGAAGACCGCGCCAATGATGACCAGCTTGATTTTGAGGCGCATCGTTTTCTGCGCGCGCCGCTGGTGATTGCCGTGATTTCGCACGTAACGCCCGAACACAAGGTGCCTGAATGGGAGCAGCTTCTGTCGGCCGGCGCGGTCTGTCAGAACATGCTGGTGGCGGCGACCGCCATGGGGCTGGCCTCGCAATGGCTGACGGAATGGTATGCCTATGATGAGATGGTCTGGCAGGCGCTCGGCTTAAGGTCGCATGAGCGCGTGGCGGGCTTTCTCTATTTCGGGCGTCCAAGCGTGCCCAATGATGAGCGACCGCGGCCCGTGCTGGCCGATATCACAACAGAGTGGAAAGCCTGATCCGACTTAAAGACCGGGGATATCGCCATCTTGTGCGCGGGCCACAAAGGCCCCACGATGCATGGCTACGCCGAGCTTGCGCTTGCGGGCATCGCCGTTCTTATCGGTGTCGGTGATTTCCAGATGGAAGATCTGGGCCCGATTATCGACGACGAAGGCAACGAAGACGATGAAGAAGAGCGTGCCCATGGCAATGGCCGCGCCATGGCTCTGCAGATAGACCAGCCCTGTGGTGATGAGACCACCGACCATAATGAGCAGGGCGATGATGGATTTGAACGTGCTCATGCTTGGCTCCTGAGTGGATGGCGGCCCTTTAACGGGGCCCAGTCTAACTTATGTCTCATCAATCCTGAAATGATGAGCTTCGAGGTGAATTGCGGATGTTTTATGACGCCACGGAAAATGCCCATGGTTTGCCCCATGATCCCTTCAAGGCCCTGATTGCGCCGCGGCCGATTGGCTGGATTTCCACGCTTGCGGCTGACGGGGTCGCCAATCTCGCGCCCTACAGCTTCTTCAATGGTATCGCCAGCGACCCGCCTCTGGTGATGTTTTCCAGTGCGATGCGCAAGGACAGCCAGCGAAATGCTGAGGAAACGGGCGAATTTGTCTGCAATCTGGCCACCTGGGACCTGCGCGAGGCCATCAATATGAGTTCGGCCATGGTGGGGCCGGAGGTTGATGAATTTGCCCTGTCGGGTCTGGAGATGACGCCGTCCCGTCTGGTCAAGCCGCCGCGGGTGAAAGCCTCGCCGGTGCATCTGGAATGCGTCTATGTGGAAACGGTGAAGCTGAAAAACCGCAAGGGGGAGAAGCATCCCTTCTATGAAATGATTATCGGCGAAGTGGTGGGCATCCATATTGATGATCGCTTCATCAAGGAGGGCATTGTTGATATTGCGGCCATGAAGCCGATTTCGCGTCTCGGCTATCATGACTATGCGGTGACCGATGACCTGTTTTCCATGCGGCGCCCCAAGTGAATAGCGCTGGCCGGTCGACCGGTATCAAGGCAGTCCTGTTCGACAAGGACGGGACATTGTTTGATTTTCATTCGACCTGGCTGCCCATTCTGCGTGATGCCGCATTGCTGGCGGCGCGCGGGAACGCGGCGCTGGTGACGAAGCTGATGGCACTTGGCGGGCATGACGCAGATCGCGGACGCATCAGGGCGGGCAGTCTTCTGGCGGCAGGCGATACGATTGATCTGGCGACCTGCTGGCTGCCGCATGTCCATGGCTGGCAGGCAGAAGAACTGATCAATGCGCTTGACCGGCTTTACACCCAAAACGGACCGGCCAGCGCCGTGCCGGTGACAGAGCTTGTGCCGTTCTTCTCCCGCCTGCGGGGCGAGGGCTTGCGGCTTGGCCTTGCGACCAATGATACGGAGGCGGCGGCACGCGCGACGATGGACAGGTTCGGGATTGCGCGGCATTTCGATTTTCTGAGCGGTTATGATAGTGGCCATGGCTCCAAGCCGTCGCCGGGCATGGTGCAGGCCTTTTGCCGGACGGTGAATGTGGCACCGCAGGCCGTTGCAGTGGTGGGCGACAATATCCATGATCTGGAGATGGGACATGCGGGCGGTGTCGGCCTGATCGTCGGTGTGCTGACGGGGACCAGCTCACGTGACGATCTTGACCCCCGTGCAGATGCCGTGATTGACAGCATTGCCGACCTGCCGGCGCTGCTTGCCCGTTTCAGGCTGCAAGCCCCGCGATAATCTTTCTATTTCCGCCAGCTGACTGGGCGCACATCGAAGGCGATGCTGATGCGCTTTTTGTCGCCGGAAAAGGGCAGCGTCCGGTGGAACAGATAGGAGGGGAAGAAGAAAGCATCTCCCTCGCGTGGTTCGTAGGTGATGACTTCCGGCTCGAAATTCGCATCGAAGTCCGGTGGCGGGCGACCAAATTCGATCCAGCCATCCTGTGACGCCTCGCCATCGCCCATGGTGTCGGGCAGGGCGACATAATAGACGCCACTCATCCAGCCACCGACATGGATATGGGGATGCTGATGACCCTGTTCGGCGAGCAGCGTGCCCCAGATGTCGAGGCGGTATTCATCCGGGATCTGACCAAAATAGGGGTGGCTGCGTTCCAGTTTCATGTCGTCAAAATGGGCATTTATCGCCTGACGAAGCGCCTTTTCAAATGAGAGGAAGGGTTCGCGGGGCGCATCCAGCAGGAGGCCCGTCTGGCCACCATTGCGCGTGGCTTTGCCCGCCGGTTCCCAGACCTGCGTGGTGTCGGCGAGCAGGGCTTCGGCGAGCGTCTTGTTCATCGCCTCAACTGACTCAAAACCCGGTGGAGGGGTGAGAGACGCACGCCTGACCTGACGACCGATTTCGGCCCGTGTGCCGGCGGGCATTTCGCCCAACTCTTGCGCGCGGGCATAGGGCAACCAGGCGGCAGCACGGCGCTCGGGGCCATATTTTGCAAGTGAACGCTCGAAGATACGCACGGCATCTGCCGGATCGCCCAGACGCAGCCGGACCATGCCGAGGCTGACATGAATCATGCCGTTGTCGGGATCGGTTTTCAGCGCTGTCTCATAGGCCGCTTCAGCTTTTTCCAGATCGCCTATTTTCTGCAGGGCATTCCCGAGATTGCCATAGGCCGCACCAAGACCCGGGTTGAGCGTAATCGATTTGTTCAACGAGAGGATGGCCTCATCGGTGCGCTCCTGCCGCATCTGGACAATGCCCAGCATCATCCAGTTGTCAGCTTTTTCCGGTGCCAGTTCCGTTGCTCTGGTGAATGCAGCTTCGGCATCGGCAAAACGGCCGGCGCGCTGATACATCTGACCGAGCGTCGAATGCAGCGTTTCATTGTCCGGGAAATGGGTGAGCGCCTTTTCATAGATTGTGGCGGCAGCAGCCCAGCGGCTTCCCTGCTGATAGAGGCGACCTAGATTGATCCAGGTGCGCGGGTCGAGATGGTTGCACTGGATGGCGTCACGCAGGAGCTTTTCAGCGGCGGCAAAATCACCGCGCTCCACTTCCAGTGACGCCAGCAGCGACATGGCATTGACGTCCGTCGGGTCTTTTTCCAGCGCCGCCTGACAGGCTTCGACAGCCTGCTGTTTCTTGCCGTCTCGCATCAGGGCGAGGATCTCGCTGTGTTCCGGCGGCAGGCTCTCGGTTACTTCATTCTGGTCGGTCACGGCGTTTCCTGGTCACTTTACGGTCGTTGAAGTGTCACAAACTGCACGGGCAGCGCAGCATGGTCAATGGCTGGACGCGGGCCTCTTTCCTGTCAATATGAGGCTCTTTTGGCAAGGTTATAAGCGAGACATTATGAGCGATACGTCCGAGCGCCAGTCTATCAGTTTTTCTCAGGGCGTGGCGGTGTGGGCGCGCATTGGTTTGCTCAGTTTTGGCGGCCCGGCCGGTCAGATCGCGCTGATGCATCGCATTCTGGTGGATGAGAAGAAATGGCTGCGGGAGTCCCAGTTTCTCCACGCATTGAATTTCTGCATGTTGCTGCCCGGGCCTGAAGCCCAGCAGCTGGCAACTTATAGCGGCTGGCTGCTGCATGGCGTGCGCGGCGGGCTGGCAGCGGGACTGCTGTTCATCCTGCCCGGTGTGGTGGTGATGCTGGCGCTCAGCATGCTCTATGCCGCCTATGCCGATCTTGGTTTTGTGGCGGCGCTTTTCTTCGGGATCAAGGCGGCGGTCTTTGCGGTTGTGATTGAAGCGCTCCTGCGCATTTCCAAACGTGTGCTGAAGTCGCCTGCGCTATACGGGCTGGCAGCCATCTCTTTCGTGGCGCTGTTCTTCTTTTCCGTTTCCTTTCCACTGGTGATCCTGGCCGCCGGTCTGGCGGGATTTGTCGCTATGCATTGGTGGCCGACCTTATTCGGATCGGCATTGAGTGTGGCAGATGAAGAAGGCGATGCGATGCCGCCGCTGCATGTCGGTCAGCGGAGCTGGTATCGTGCTTTGACGACATTGTTGATCGGCACCTTTTGCTGGCTGGCGCCCGTTGTGGCGCTTCTGTGGTGGCTGGGACCGGCGAATGTCTTCACGCAGCAGGCGATTTTTTTCAGCAAGATGGCTGTTGTGACATTTGGCGGGGCCTATGCGGTGCTTGCCTATGTGGCGCAGGAGGCTGTTCAGCATTTTGGCTGGATGATGCCCGGCGAGATGCTTGACGGGCTCGGCCTTGCCGAGACGACGCCGGGGCCGCTCATCATGGTGGTGCAATTTGTCGGCTTTCTGGCGAGCTATCGTGAGGCGGGCGGGCTGGACCCGATGCTGGCGGGCATGTTGGGTGCGCTGCTGACCACATGGGTGACTTTCGCGCCCTGTTTTCTCTGGATTTTTCTGGGCGCGCCTTATGTCGAGGGTTTGCGCAAGGTGCAATGGCTCAATGCTGCGCTGGTGGCAATCACGGCGGCTGTGGTCGGTGTCATTCTCAATCTCGCTGTCTGGTTCGGCTTGCATGTGATCTTTGCCGAGGTCGATGAAACGCAGATCGGCCTGTTGCATCTCTGGGTGCCGGACATTGCGACGATTGACTGGTGGGCGCTGGGCTTAAGTGCGGCGGCGATGATTGCCATGCTGCGCTTTCACATCGGCATGATGCCGGTGCTTTGCGCCTGTGCAGCGGCGGGTCTGGCGATCAGCCTAATCTAGCTCCGCAAAGCTTGCGGCGCGTTCGACGAGGCGCTCGGCCTGTCGCAGATGCGGGCGATCCAGCATGACGCCGTTGAGGCCGACGACACCGACATCACCAGCTTCGGCGAAAGCGGCAATGACCGCGCGGGCGTGGCTGAGTTCGTCTTCAGAAGGCGTGAAGACACGATTGATGATGGGCACCTGCGCAGGGTGAATGGCCATCTTGCCGGTGAACCCATCGCGGGCGGCTTCCCGCGCCTGTTTTTCAAGACCCGCCTCGTCGCGATAGTCGCCATAGATCGTGTCAATGGGATCGACGCTGGCCGCAACCGCGCCCAGCAGTGTGAGCGTGCGGGCCATGCGATAGGGCTCGGTATAGATACCGTTCTCGTCCTTGTTGTCGCGTGCGCCAAGGGCGGCGGCCAGATCTTCGGCACCCCATGAAAGGGCTCGCAGGCGCGAGCTTGATCCGGCATAGCTGCCGAGGTTGAAGAGCGAGGCAGCGGTTTCGGTCGCGACACAGCAGATGCCGATGGAGCCAGGTTCGATATCAAATTCCTTTTCGATTTCTTCCATGCGAGCGGAAAGCTTCGCGACGCAGGCGCCGGAAATCGATTTTGGCAGCATCAGCATGTCGGGACGGGCCGGGATGACGGCCAGCAGGTCTTCTTCCCAGAGGGATGTATCCAGCGCATTGATGCGGATGACGAGTCTGGCCTTCGCGCGGTCAGCGCGGTGCAGATAGCAGCGGGCTCCCTTGCGTGCTTCGTCCTTCTGCGACAGGGCGACTGAATCCTCCATGTCGAGGATCAGCGCGTCTGCCCCGCTGTCGGCGGCCTTGGCCATTTTCCTGTCGCTGTCAGCAGGTACAAAGAGAAGGGAACGCATATGTCAGGCCTTTTCGGTCTCAGCCGCACGGGCATGCATGAAGGCCTGCCTTGTACAGGAGGCGACTTCCTCATCACGCTGGTTATAGGCCTTGTGCTCGAAGGTGACGATGCCGGCCATGGGGCGCGAGCCGGAGCGACGCTTGGCAAGGACGCGCGTTTCGATATGCAGCGTGTCGCCCTGAAAGACGGGTTTGGGGAAGACGACATCGTTCATGCCGAGATTGGCAATGGTGGTGCCATGCGTTGTGTCATGCACGGAAATACCGATCATGAGACCGAGTGTGAACAGGCTGTTGACGAGCGGCTTGCCGAATTCCGTGTGTTTGGCGGCGTAGTCGTGGTCGAGATGGAGGGCAGCAGGGTTCATCGTCATGGTCGAGAAGAGGACATTGTCCGTTTCCGTCACGGTGCGCGTAATGGCGTGCTTGAAGACATGGCCTTCTTCAAAATCCTCGAAATATAGTCCCGGCATGAATTCTCCTCCGCTCGCCCGATGTCAGGCTGTCACTCCCGACCTGTTGGGGCTAACTTATAGTCATAAAAAGAAAAACAGAACATGTGAGGGGCGCGGCCCATGGATTTCAGCTTTTCTGAAGAACAGAGCGCCATTCGCGAAGCCGTGGCTCGCATCTGCGCACGCTATGATGATGCCTATTGGCTGAAGAAAGATCGCGAGGGCGGTTTCCCGGAAGATTTTGTCGCCGATATTGCCGCCGGCGGCTATCTGGGCATTGCCATGCCGGAGGCTTATGGCGGGGCCGGGCTGGGTGTGAGCGAAGCGGCGATCATTGCCCAGACGATTGCAGCCTCCGGTGCCTGCCTCTCGGGGGCCTCTGCCATTCACATCAATCTCTTCGGGCCGATGCCGCTGGTTGTCTTTGGCAATGATGAACAGAAGAGAAAATATCTGCCGCCGCTGATTGCGGGGAAAGACCGCTGCTGCTTTGGCGTGACGGAGCCTGATGCCGGTCTCAATACGACGGCGATTTCCACCAAGGCGGAGTGGGACGGGCATGCCTATGTGGTGCATGGCCGGAAGATGTGGACTTCGACGGCGCAGAGCGCGACGAAAATTCTTTTGCTGGCGCGCACGACGCCGAAGGAAAAATGCGCCAAGCCGACGGAGGGGCTGTCGCTTTTCTATACCGATCTTGATCGCGGCGGCGCGACCGAGGTGCGCGAGATCGAGAAGATGGGGCGCAAGGCCGTCGACTCCAATGCGGTCTTTTTTGATGGCTTGCGCATCCCCAGGGAAGATCTGATCGGGGAAGAGGGCAAGGGCTTCAAATATCTGCTGCACGGGTTGAATCCCGAGCGCGTGCTGATTGGCGCCGAGGCCGTGGGGGTGGGGCGCATTGCGCTTGCCAAGGCGGCTGATTATGCCCGTGAGCGCGTCGTCTTCGGGCGACCCATCGGCCAGAACCAGGCGATCCAGCATCCGCTGGCGGCCTGCTGGGCTGAACTTGAGGCGGCCGATCTGATGGTTTTCAAGGCGGCCGCTCTCTATGATGCAGGCAAGCCCTGCGGGGCGGAGGCCAATGCAGCGAAATATCTGGCGGCGGAAGCTGGCTTCCGGGCCTGCGAGCAAGCCGTCATGACGCTGGGCGGCATGGGCTATGCCAAGGAGTTTCACGTCGAGCGCTATTTGCGCGAGGTCATGATTGCGCGTATTGCCCCTGTGAGCCGGGAGCTGATCCTGAGCCATATTGCCGAGCGGGTGCTGGACCTGCCCAAATCCTATTGAGGCCTCAATTGTCCTTTGTTCTTCATCCCCGACTGGCTGCCGATACCTTTCTTGTTGGCGAATTGACGCTTTGCAGCGTTCTGCTGATGAATGATTCCCGCTATCCATGGCTCATTCTGGTGCCGCGTCAGGCGGGCCTGCGTGATTTTGACGATGTGCCGATGGGCGACAAGTCGGCCTTTCATCGTGAAATCGACTATGCCAGCGCCGTGTTGCGATCCGAAACCCAGGCTTTCAAGACCAATGTGGCGGCGCTCGGCAATATGGTGCCGCAGCTGCATGTGCATGTGATCGCCCGTTTTGAGGGGGATGCGGCCTGGCCGGGGCCTGTCTGGGGGCAGGGCGAGGCCGTGCCTTACGAGAGCAGCGCGGCGACACAACTGATTACCCGTTTAAGACGTGATTTTGGCATGAAAGGCTGAATTTCAGCGTTAACGATTGGTTTAAGACTCCGGATTTATGGTCTGTCTGAACGCAGGTGATTCCTGCCAAAGACGGACGTTGACCCTTGGCTACAGCACTTATCGCAGATCCTTCCGCGGCATCGCGCAAAGCCGCTCAATATCTCCTCGAAACGCTTGGTTTTGAGGTGGCGGCGGCCTGTGACGTGCCTGAAGCATTGGGCCTGATCAGGGGCCTGTCGCCCGATCTCATCCTGCTTGATGCCCGTCTGGGTGAAGGCGATTGTGGTGATTTGGTCGAGCGTATCCGTTCGCAGCGGGCGGGTCTCAGAGCCTGCCTTTTTCTGGTGGCAGCCAATGGCGCGAGCACCAGCATCCGCAATGCGATGGATGCCGGGGCAGATGACTATCTTGTCCGTCCTTTTGACAGACGCCTGCTGGCTTTCAAGCTTTCGCAGGCCCGCTCGCGCGGTCGGCTGACGGAAGAACGCCACAAGCCGCGGCTTGTGCATGACAATACTCATTCATGGCGTTTTCGCGTGTTCGGCAAGGCCGTCTGACAATCAGAGTCTTGCTGACAGCCTAAGGTCCTGATTTTTCAATATAATGTGGGTATCTTCAATCAATATCACCAGATATTGATAAATTAGAGTCGAAAACATCCACAAGTCATTGAAATTAGAGTCATTTTTCGTTCTGGATAGCCCAATCGGCAATGTAGTCGAGGCTCCTGTTGTAATTACGCAGAGCCCAGAAACCCAGCAATGTCGCAAGCGTCAAAACCACTGTGGGTACGACCACCAGAGAGTAGCGAAGCATCTGCTCATCGCCATAAACATAGTCTGTGACGAGGGCGATAGAGGTCGGGCCGAGGCCCAGACCGACGATGGTGACAACGAAAATCATCACGGCGGAGGCAAAGCCGCGCATCTGATTGGGCATCAGTTCCTGCAGGGCTGCCGGACCGGAGCCTGTGGTGAAGGTGGCAAAGAAGGTCGATGGTGCCAGCAGCCAGAGTGCTATGGTCGGGTCGCTGACGAGCGGGTAAGCCAGCGTGAAGGGCATGGCGACGAGGCCTGTGAATGCCACCACAATCATTCGCCCATTGCGAAAGCCGCGTGCTGTGAGGAAATCGCCAAGCCAGCCACCCGTGATGACGCCCAGCGTGCCGAAAACAACAATGATCAGGCCGTAGCTGTGACCGGCTTGAGCCGCCGTCCAGCCATGGGTCCGGATGAAGAAGGACGGAATCCAGGCCGACACGCCATAGGCCATCATGGCCGAAAGGGCATAACAGAGATTGAGCGGGATGACCGTGCCGCGATTGGCCCACATATAGGCGAGGACCTCGCGTACCGGCACTTCCACGGCTTTGGAAACGCCATCGGCGTCAATTTCCTGACGCACATGGCCACGGCGGGCCGGTTCCTTGATCGTCAAAACCCAGAGGCCAACGAGAATGCCGGGCAGGCCAACCGCGAAGAAGACGACCTGCCAGGAATAGACTTCGCCAATGAGGGGAAGGGCCGTATAGCCGCCCTGCGAGATGAAGCGGATGACTTCCGCGCCGATGACCAGCGCAAGGCCCGCCCCGATATAGACGCCTGTGCCATAGATGCCGAGCGCAAAGCCCAGCCGCTTGGGGTGGAAATAGTCGGTGATCATGGAATAGGCCGAGGGCGTGAGGGCCGCCTCACCGACACCAACACCCATGCGGAAGGTGAAAAGCTGCCAATAGTTGCGCGCCAGACCGCAGGCCGCCGTCATCAGGCTCCAGACGATGATGCCGATGGAAATGATGCGGACTCGCTTGGTGCGGTCCACCATGCGGCCGATCGGCAGGCCCATGATTGAATAGAAAATGGCGAAGGCAAAGCCTTGCAAAAGGCTCATCTGGGTGTCGGATATGACCAGATCGCGCTTCATCGGTTCGACGAGCAGGCTCAGAATTTGCCGATCGATGAAGGAGAAGGTGTAGGCGATGACGAGAACGCCGACCACATACCAGGCGTAAATCTCGCGGGGATAGGGCAACTCCTGCTTTTCGATCTCAGGATGATGCAATGCCTCCTCGACTTCGGATGCGACTTCAACTTCCGACATATTCCCTTAACCCTCCGCTTATCATGCGCCTTTTGGCATGCCTCGTTGGACATGGCGCTTATTGGTTGGGGAAGACTAACGCGGTTTGAGCGGGCAGGCGAAAGATATGCGCCTGCCGGGCAACATATAAGCCTCAGCTAATTGGCATGGCCCTTGCGATCCTATTGGCAAAGACCAACAGGAATTTGCCATGTCGCTCGTCACAGCCCTATCGGCCAACCCGCAAATCGCCGCTGCATTGCAGCAGGCGAGCCAGCGCACCGGCACGGATTTTGACTATCTGCTGAAAACGGCGATGCGGGAGTCGAGCCTGAATTGCACAGCAAAATCAGGGACTTCGAGTGCCTGTGGGCTGTTTCAGTTTACCGAGCAAAGCTGGCTTGGCACGATGAAGCGTAATGGCGATGATCTCGGCCTGGGGCAATATGCCAGCCAGATCACGCAGGATGGCAAGGGCCGCTACCGTGTGGCCGATCCTGCCGCCCGGCAGGAAATTCTTGCCCTGCGCAATGATCCGACCGCTTCTGCCCTGATGGCGGGGGCCTATACGAGCGAGAGCGAATCTACCCTGTCGCGCCGTCTCGACCGGGATGTGAGCGAAGGCGAGCTCTACATTGCGCATTTTCTTGGTGCCGGTGGCGCTGTGAAGCTGATTTCAGCCGCCGAAGATATGCCCCATGCGCGGGCCGATACGCTTTTCCCGCAGGCTGCCGCCGCCAATAAATCAATTTTCTATGATGGCGATCGCGCGCGCAGCGTGAGCGAGGTCTATCAGAATCTTGTGGCCAAGCATGAGGGCCAGAAGGTCAATGTCGATCTTAGTCAGATTGCGTCTGCGGCTCCCAACAACAATGCGCAGGGCGATGCGCTTGCCGCGATGTTTGACGACAGCTGGTCATCCATCGGCACGGCCTATAACAGCGCGCGCTCAACCCTGTCGGCTGTTCCTTCGGGCGGTGCGTCGATTGCGGCTTCCAACGCGGCTCTCTCCCGCCCGGCGATGGTGATGTCACCCGCGATCGTGCAAATTCTTGCCACGCTTGATCCGCTGACCCCCTCGCGTTCAGAGGATGCGTCGGCCTCACGAAAGCAGGAAGAGGAAGACCGCAAGCGTCAGATGGACCTTACGCTTACAGCAGGCTGAGCCTTGCCTCAGGCAATGGCACCTGATTTTTTCAAGGCTTCAATCGCGGCATCGTCATAGCCGTTCTGGCGAAGAACCTCGACAGTATGTTCGCCGAGGTCGGGCACGGGACCCTTGGGGCCGTCTTCAGCGCCGGGAAAACGGATGGGCGAAGCGGGCGCGAGGAATGTGCCACCACCATGCCGTTCGGGAACCTCGACAAAAGCACCGGACGCCTTGGCCTGCGGATCATTGGCGACATCTGAGGGGCGCATCAGCTTCGACCAGATGAGGTCGGCGGCGTCGAGCTTTTCGGCCCAGTGATCCATGTCCTCTTTGGCAAAAGCTGCATCCAGAATGTCGACCAGTTCGGCGGCATTGGCCCGGCGCATTTTTGGATTTTCAAAGCGCGGGTCTTTTTCCAGTTCCGGATGACCGATAATGCGGCAGAGGGGACCCCAGTCGGCACTGCCCTGGCGCGGCACGATGACGAACCATGTGTCGTCGCTGGTGCGAAAGAAATTATTCATTGGCTGGACGGATTCATGGCGCGGCTTGGTGGAGCCGAGCTTGCCATATTTGAGCTGAATCGCGGTGTCGGACCCGGCGGCATAAATGCCCGCACGGAGGAGTGATGCTTCGACGAGGCGACCCTTGCCCGTGTTGTTGCGCTCATAGATGGCCGCCATGATACCGGCGACCGTTGCCATGCTGGTGGTGTGATCACCGATACCTGTGCGCAGGATGGTGGGTTCGCGTCCCTTCACCGTTTGCAGATAGCCGATGCCCGAGCGGGCATAAAAGGCGGCGATGTCGAAGCCGGGGCGGTCGCGCTCCTCGCCTTGCAGGCCATAGCCTGTGACGCTGGCATAGATGAGGCGCGGATTGATGGCGGACAGTGCTTCATAGTCAAGTCCCGCACGCTCCAGGCCACCGGGGCGGACATTGGTGATGAAGACATCGGCATCGGCCACGAGTTTCTTGACGGCCTCCACGCCTTCGGGCTTGGAGGTATCGATGGCCATGCCCTTCTTGCCGCGATTATCCAGATCGAAGATGGGGCTGCCCTTGAGATGATCGGCGCCCATGCTGGCCATGGTGTAGCGCATGGGGCAACCATTGAGCGGTTCGATCTTGATCACGTCCGCGCCCCAGTCGGCCATGATGCCGCCGGCACCCGGCGCAGCGATATAGGTCGCCATCTCAATCACTTTGATGCCCTGCAGCATAGTAACGTCTCCTTAAGGATTTTTGCTTGGGCGCGATCATCCACGAAATAGGGGCCCTGTCAAAGATCGCGGCACGGCAGAAGATATTCATATTAGGAAGGGTTCATTAAAGACTTCCCCGTAATGTGGTTTCTCAAACGTTTGTTTAGCCGCCAGCAGGAATGAGCCACAACGTGACCTTGCGAGAAGAATTATCGATATCGGATGTGGAGCGGTTGCTTGCCAACCCCACGGAAGAAGCGCGTATCGAGATCGCCAGCAAGGTGGCCGGGCAGGTCGCCCATCGCGAGCTGGAGCCGCGCGAACGCGATCTCGCGCATGAAATTCTGGGCTTTCTTGTGCATGACATTGCCATATCCGTGCGCAAGGCCTTGTCGCAGACATTGAAGGATTCGCATCACGCACCTCATGATGTGATGCTGCAGCTTGCGCGTGATCTTGATGAGGTCGCCCAGCCGGTACTCGAATGCACATGTGTGCTGAGTGATCAGGATCTTGTTGATCTCGTTCTTTTTGGAACGCCTGCCAAACAATGCGCCATTGCATCGCGCGACAAGGTGGGTGAACTCGTTTCCGAGGCGATTTCGCGGGCCGGTGACCGCAAGGCTGTGATCGTGCTGGTGGCCAATGCGGGCGCGACCCTCAGCGAAAAGGCCGCCCTGCATGTGGCAGAGCGCTATCCCGATGACGAGGAAGTGTCTGAACCACTTCTGCGGCGCAACGATCTGCCCGCGCTTGTCGTGTTGCGCATCATCAGCACCATTTCGGATCGCATGCGTGATTGTCTTGTTGCCAAGGGCATTGTCGATCCCGGTCAGGCAAATGTATTGGGCCAGCAGGCGCGTGAACGCTCGACCGTCCATACCATCCGCCGGATGCGCGAAGAGGATATGGAACGTCTTGTCCTGCAGCTTGTGGAGAAAGACGAACTCACCTCGGGGCTCATTCTCCGCGTTGCCTGCTTTGGCGAAATGAGTTTCATGGAATTTGCCTTCGCGCATCTGACCGAAGTGCCGCGTGCCCGCATCTGGCGTCTCATCCATGATGTGGGGCCACTCGGGTTTCGCGCGATCTACGCGCGGGCCGGCCTGCCGGAAGCCTATTATGCCGCCTTCCGGGTTGTGCTCGACTGCTATCATGAGCATGACGGCGAGGGAAAGCTGCTCGACAAGTCAGCTCTGCGGGCCTCCATTCTTGCCAAGCTCTGCGAGACCTATCCGTCGCTGGCCTGTCAGGACCTTGACCTCTTGATCGACCGCCTGATTGCGAGCTCGACATCGGGCCCTCAGCGTTCCAGCAACGTTGCCTGATCAGGGCTAATTCCTTCTGGTGAGATTTTTGGCAAGCTGTTAGCGTGCCTCAAAAGCAATTCTCAGGAGGACCTCCATGTCTATCAAACGCGGCCATGATGCCTTTATTTGTGATGCTGTGCGCACGCCCATCGGTCGCTATGCGGGCGCGCTTTCCGGCGTCCGCGCGGATGATCTGGGCGCCGTGCCGATCATGGCCCTGATAGAACGCAATCCGTCCATCAACTGGGAACGCGTGGATGATGTGATCTTTGGCTGTGCCAATCAGGCAGGCGAAGACAATCGCAATGTGGCGCGCATGTCCGCGCTGCTGGCCGGGCTGCCTGACGCGGTGCCGGGCTCAACCGTCAATCGCCTTTGCGGCTCCGGCATGGATGCCATTGGCATTGCCGCCCGCGCCATCAAATCGGGCGAAACCGACCTGATGATTGCCGGTGGCGTGGAAAGCATGTCGCGGGCACCTTTCGTGATGGGCAAGGCCACCTCGGCTTTCTCGCGTGACGCGGATATCTATGACACAACGATTGGCTGGCGCTTCGTCAATCCGCTGATGAAGAAGCAGTATGGTGTCGACTCCATGCCTGAAACGGCGGAGAACGTCGCCGAAGAATTCCAGATTTCGCGTGAAGATCAGGATGCCTTCGCCTGGCGCAGCCAGCAGCGCGCGGGCAAGGCGCTGGCCTCCGGCCGCTTCAACAGTGAAATCGTGCCGGTGACCATTTCCTCCCGCAAGGGTGAAGTGGTGGTGTCAGAGGATGAGCATCCGCGCCCCGATACGACGCTGGAGGCGCTCGGCAAATTGCGGGCCCCTTTCCGCGAAGGCGGCTCGGTGACGGCGGGTAATGCCTCCGGCGTCAATGACGGCGCCTGCGCCATGATTGTGGCTTCGGCCGATGCAGTTGATGCCTATGGCCTGAAACCGCGCGCCCGTGTGATTGCTGTGGCGACGGCTGGTGTGCCGCCGCGCATCATGGGCATGGGGCCTGCGCCTGCCACACGCAAGGTGCTGGAAAAGGCCGGTCTGAATATCGGTGATATTGACGTGATCGAGCTCAATGAGGCTTTCGCCGCGCAGGGCCTTGCCGTGATGCGTGATCTGGGCCTGCCCGATGACGCCGAGCATGTGAACCCGAATGGCGGGGCTATCGCGCTGGGTCATCCGCTGGGGATGAGTGGTGCCCGTCTCGTGACAACGGCCATTGCCGAGATGGAACATCGCGACGTGAAGATGGCGCTCTGCACCATGTGCATCGGCGTTGGTCAGGGTATTGCGATCATTCTTGAACGCGTCTGACCTCAGAAGCGCAAGAGCTTTTCGAGCAGGGACTGTTTTTTCGGGGTAGCGCGCTTACGCGCCTTCTGTCCCGGCCTTGGCTTGCCTGACCGAATCTTGGTGCGGATCGGCTTGTTGACACCGGCCAGACGACGCGCCATCCGGCGACGGCGAATGATGGCAAGGATGCGGCGATCGGGGAAAATGCAGGCCCGATCCATCCAGCGGCAGCTGATTGCAACCTCTTCGCCGGGATATTCGAAATTGAGGGCTTCCCAGTCGATGATGACTTCTTCGTCGATGGCAGGTGCTGCGGCGTCGGTTTCAGCTTCTTCGGCCACGGGCTCGACAAGTTCGAGCACGGCTTCTTCTTCCATGGGTTTGCGAAGAAGCAGCACGTTGTCGCCCAGATCGTCTTTCTCGACCGTGGTCGGCATCAGCTCGGGCGGAATGGTCCAGCCGATCAGTTCGTCAGCACGTTTGGGGCGGCAGATATAGGCCCCTTGCGCGGCAGTAAAGCCAAGGGCTGGCAGCGCGAGCAGGGTTGTCTCGTCTTCCGCGCCCACGGCGGTTGCTTCCATGCCGCGTGAGGCGGCCAGCGCGACGCGGCGACCCAGAAAGCCCAGACCTGCATTTTTGAGGCGGCGCGAGAACTGTATGATGGCACCACCACCTGCCTTGATCTCGGAAAAATAGTCGGGGGTCAGAAACTCGTCGGGCACGACAACGGCGCCGCCGCCATCAAGCGCGGTGCGAAATCCCAGACGGCGCATATCGCGAATCGAGCGGGCGGCGACATTGCCGTAGCCGGCAAATGCCCCTTCGGGGACTTCCAGTGTCAAGAGCTGGGGATCAAGACCGCGCTCATGCATGATCGCGTCCAGTGCCGCGGGCAGGCTGGCATCGGCAATATCCGTAGGCGAGAGATTGATGGAGACGGCACATGGGGCACCATGCCGGCTCCATTGCTCAATTGCGTTGGCGGCGTTGGCGGCCACGAAGCGGGTCAGGTCGCCGCTACGTTCGCGACGCTCGAAGAAGGAAAGAAAGAGGCCGGGGGGCAGAAGGCCATATTCAGGATGGTTCCAGCGCACATAGGCTTCAGCGCAGAGCATTTCACCCGTCGTGAGTTCGATTTTCGGCTGAAACACGAGAAACAGATGTCCCGCCTCAAAGGCGAGATCAATGTCCCGGTTGGTCAGGTGAAATGAACTGCTATACATCTTGGGTGGCTGAACCGGTGGTTATGGCGCGATTTGCAGACAGAAATCTCACTGCATCTTGCGTCCATGGAGGTTTAAGCTCGATTAACCCGAACCGGCTGCAAAGGGTGTTCGGGACATAAAAAACAAAGATTTTGTTAGGGAATGGGACGAGATGGCAGACACACAGGCAGCAAAACTGATACCGGCGGCCACGATCCTGCTGACGCGGGACGGCGCGGAGGGAATCGAGGTTTTCATGGTGGTGCGCCATCACCAGATCGATTTTGTGGCCGGCGCGCTGGTTTTTCCCGGCGGCAAGGTCGACCCGCTTGATACCCATGAGAGCGTGCGCGACCGTGTGGATGGGGTTGAGGGGCTGGACGATGTCCTGATGGCCTTGCGGGTGGCAGCCATTCGTGAGGCGTTTGAGGAATGCGGGGTGCTGCTGGCGCGTTCACAGCAAAGCGGGGAGGTGATTGACGGTGCGCGGCTGGCGAGCCTGCAGCATTACCGCGACGCACTGAACAAGAGCGAGCTGGGTGTCGGTGAATTTCTCGAGCGCGAGGGCCTGCGTCTGGCGGCGGACATGCTGACGCCTTTTGCGCACTGGATCACGCCGGCAATGATGCCGAAGCGTTTTGACACGCATTTCTATATTGCCGCCGCACCCTCTGACCATCTGGCTGTGCATGACGGACATGAATCTGTCGATTCTGTCTGGATCCGTCCGGCAGACGCTCTGAAGGAGGCCGAAGCGGGCACCAAGAACGTGATCTTCCCGACACGGATGAATGTGTTGAAGCTTGGCCGCTATGCCAATGTGGGCGAGGCAATCGAGATTGCCAGGCGCACGCCGGTTGTGACCGTTATTCCGCAGCTTGAGAAGGATGCCACCGGCAAGCCCATTCTCCGCATCCCCGTGGAAGCCGATTATGGCGTGACGGAAGAGCCACTGGAAAATGTGAAGGTCTAGGCTAGAAGAGAAACTGCTCTGTCAGGATGCGTTCGTCGAGGCTGTGGCCATCATCGAACATCATCTTGAGCGAGATTTTGCTGTCTTCTTCCACTGTGACACTGATGACATTGCGGAATTCGGTGTGATCGGCAACGGCACTGACGGGCCGCTTGTCATATTCAATGACATCGAAGCGCAATGTGGCGCGATGGGGCAGCAGGGCGCCGCGCCAGCGACGGGGCCGGAAGGCGCTGATGGGCGTGAGCGCCAGCAGCTCGGCATCAATGGGGATAATCGGACCCTGCGCGGACAGATTATAGGCCGTGCTGCCGGCTGGCGTGGAGACAAGCACACCGTCGCAGATCAGTTCTTCCATCCGCACCTTGCCGTCGATGGTGATGCGGATCTTGGCGGCCTGATGGCTCTGGCGCAGCAAAGAGACCTCGTTGATGGCGATGGCTTCATGCTCTTCACCCTTGGAGGTGATGGCCGTCATGTGCAGAGGATGGATGCGCGTGATCTCGGCGACGTTTAGTCGCTCGACCAGATTGTCGGCCTTGTATTCATTCATGAGGAAGCCGACCGAGCCGCGATTCATGCCGTAGATCGGGATATCGCGATGCATGTGGCGATGCAATGTCTGCAGCATCAAGCCGTCGCCGCCCAGCGCGACAATGACTTCGGCCTGGTCGGGGGCGGTGTTGCCATAGAGTTTGCTCAGCTCGCCAAGCGCTTGCTGGGCTTCAGGCACATCGGTCGCCACAAAGGCGATCTTTTCATATTTCATGGGTCGGCCTTCCGTCTTTGCGGCGGCATCATAACGATGGCGGAGGCGGGAGGTAAGCCCAGAATTGGCCTTCAGCCGCCGGTCTGGGACATGTGACGGGAAAGGGCGGGCTGGGGACGGTCGCGATCAATAATGAAATCATGGCCTTTGGGCTTGCGGCCAATGGCTTCCGCGATGGCTGCATTCAACAGGGCATCGTCGCTGCTTGCGCGCAAGGGAGCCCGAAGGTCGGCGGCATCATCCTGCCCCAGACACATGAAGAGGGTGCCTGTGCAGGTGAGGCGCACGCGGTTGCAGGATTCACAGAAATTATGCGTGAGCGGTGTGATGAGGCCGAGCTTGCCGCCTGTTTCCTCAATGCGGACATAGCGGGCCGGGCCGCCCGTGCGCTCGGGCAGGTCGATCAGTGTCCAGCGCGATTCCAGATCGGCACGGACCTTTGAAAGCGGCAGATATTGATCGCTGCGGTCACCGTCGATCTCGCCCAGCGGCATGGTTTCAATCAGTGTCAGGTCATGACCTTCACCATGGGCCCATTCAATGAGGCTCGGGATTTCGGCTTCATTGATGCCGCGCAGGGCCACCGTGTTGATCTTGATCTGGAGGCCTGCCTTTTGCGCCGCCCTTATGCCGTCGAGCACCTGTGGCAGGCGGCCCCAGCGGGTGATGTCGGCAAAGAGGCCCTCATTGAGCGTGTCGAGCGAGACATTGATGCGGCGGATGCCTGCGGCGTAGAGATCATCGGCATAGCGCGCGAGCTGCGAGCCATTGGTGGTGATCGTCAACTCATCCAGCGCGCCCGAATCCAGATGGCGGCCCAGATTGCGGATCAGCGTCATGACATCCCGGCGCACCAAGGGTTCGCCACCTGTCAGGCGCAGCCGACGGACACCCTGATGGATGAAGGCCGTGCAGAGACGGTCCAGTTCTTCCAGCGTCAGGATTTCCGGCTTGGGCAGGAAGGTCATGTGTTCGGACATGCAATAGACACAGCGAAAATCACAGCGATCCGTGACCGAGACACGCAGATAGGTGACCTGCCGACCGAAGGGGTCGACTAGGGCGGGGCTGCTGCTGACTGGTTTCTCGTTTATGGTCATGCTCTCTATATAGCATCGGCATGGCGGGATTTCGCCCCCCTATCGATCTTTGTTTTGGCACAAAATCCGGAGGGTTTTCTTTGCCTTGAGGGCGTCACGGGTTAGCTTTGGCGCAAAAGAGGCAGGGAGAGACAATGACAGTCCGTTACATTCTGGCGATTGATCAGGGCACCACGAGCACGCGCGCGCTGCTGTTTGACGAGAGCGGGTCGCCCATGCGGGTGCGGCAGGTCGCATTGGCGCAGCATTTTCCGGCCGATGGCTGGGTGGAGCATGATGCCGAGGAAATCTGGTCGGCGACGCTGGCGGTCTGTCGGGGCATGCTCGACAAGGGCCTGCATGCGCAGGATATCGCGGCCATCGGCATCACCAATCAACGTGAAACGACTGTGCTTTGGGATCGGGCCACCGGCAAGCCGCTGCATCGGGCGATTGTCTGGCAGGACCGCCGCACCGCCGATAGCTGCGCGAAGCTCAAAAAAGCGGGTCATGAGGAGATGGTGCAGGCCAAAACCGGTCTGCTGCTCGACCCCTATTTCTCTGGCACCAAGCTTGCCTGGCTGCTGGACAATGTCGAGGGGGCCCGCGAACGGGCTGAAAAGGGTGAACTCTGCTTCGGTACGATTGACAGCTGGCTGATCTACAAGCTGACAGGCGGCAAGGCACATGTGACCGATGCCACAAATGCCTCACGCACCATGCTGTTCAATATCGGCACCCAGAAGTGGGACGCCGATATTCTGTCCCTGCTCAATATTCCGGCTTCCGTGTTGCCGGAGGTGAAGGATTGTTGTGCCGATTTCGGCGTCAGCGAGAAAGAACATCTGGGCGTTTCAATCCCGATTTCAGGTGTGGCCGGTGACCAGCAATCCGCCCTTGTGGGGCAGGCCTGTTTTGAACCGGGGCTGACCAAATCCACCTATGGCACGGGCTGTTTTGCTGTCGTGAATACGGGGGGTGAATTTGTCCGCAGCCAGAACCGGCTGCTCTCGACAGTTGCCTACCGCATGAATGGCGAGGTGACCTATGCGCTGGAAGGCTCGATCTTCATGGCGGGGGCCATTGTTCAATGGCTGCGCGACGAGATGAAGCTCATCAAATCGGCAGAAGAGAGCGAAGCACTGGCGAAGGCGGCGGACGCCAATTCTTCCGTGGTGCTGGTGCCGGCCTTTACCGGGCTTGGTGCGCCCTATTGGGATCCGCATGCGCGTGGTGCGCTGCTCGGCATGACGCGCGATACGGGAGCTGCCGAAATCGTGAAGGCGGCACTTGAGTCCGTTTCCTTTCAGACGCGGGATCTGATGGATGCCATGGGCGAGGACATGAAGGCGGCAGGTCTGGTGTCGCCCACAGCCTTGCGTGTCGATGGTGGCATGGTGGGGAATAACTGGTTTGTGCAGAATCTTGCCGATATTATCGGGGCGCGTGTGGAGCGGCCCGAAGTGACGGAAACAACGGCATTGGGCGCGGCCTATCTGGCTGGTATTCAGGCCGGTTTTTATGCCGGACCGGAAGCGGTGGCGGCCAACTGGCGCTGCGAGAAGGGGTTCACCCCCGCCATGGATGAAAAAGACCGGCAGACCCGTTATGCCCGCTGGCAAAAGGCGGTGGGTCGGATTTTGACGCAATAGGCCGAAAGCGACATGCTCTGAGAAAGACAAAAGGGGAGGACGCTGCCATGGAGAAGCTGATCGCCAAGCTGAAGGATGCCCTCGCTGCGGGTGGTGTTCTGGAAGGCAAGGAGGCGGAAGAAAAAGCGCAGGGCGGCTGGAGCAAGCTTGGTCTGCCGCGCGCGGTGCTTCGCCCCTCATCAACCCGCGACGTTTCCACCATTCTGAAGCTCTGTCATGAGGCAGGCGTACCGCTGGTGCCCTGGGGTGGCAAGACCGGGCTTGTGGAAGGCGCTGATGCGGACGGCATGCTGGCGCTTTCCATGGAACGCATGAACCAGATCGAGGAAATCGATGTGATGGGCGGCACGATGACGGTGCAAGCCGGATGCGTGCTTCAGACTGTTTGCGAGAAAGCGGAGGCCGCAGGACTGATGTTTCCGCTTGATCTCGGCTCACGCGGGTCGGCCACGATTGGCGGCAATGTCTCGACCAATGCCGGCGGCAATCGGGTGCTGCGCTATGGCATGATGCGCGACATGGTGCTGGGCCTTGAGGTGGTGCTGGCGGATGGCACGGTTCTCTCCTCGCTCAACAAGCTTATCAAGAACAATGCAGGCTATGATCTGAAACAGCTTTTCATCGGGTCTGAAGGGACGCTGGGTGTGGTGACGCGGGCTGTGCTGCGCTTGCGCCCGCAGCCGATTTCGCAGGACACCGCGCTGGTGGCGATTGATCGTTTCGCCGACCTGCCAAAACTGTTGCGCCATATGGAGGCGGGGCTGGGCGGTGCGCTTTCAGCCTACGAGGTGATGTGGGCTGATTTTTACAAGCTCGTCACCACCGAGCCTGCGTTGGGCAGGTCACCAATCGCGCATGGCCATTCTTTTTATGTGCTGCTGGAGTCGCAGGGCGGTGATCAGGTGAGCGACAGCGCCCGCTTTGAAACAACGCTCATGGGTGCGCTCGAAGAAGGTATGGCGGTTGATGCCGTCATTGCCAAGAACCAGAGCGAGCGGCAGGCCATGTGGGCGCTTCGTGATGATGTGGCGCAGGTTGCCCGCAACTGGCCGATTTTTGTCTATGATGTGAGCCTGACCATCGCCGAAATGGAATCATATCTGGCCGAACTGCATGAACGTCTCGCCGCGAAATGGCCCGACTACACGCTCAATATTTTCGGTCATCTGGGCGATGGCAATCTTCACGTGATCCCCGGTGTGGGCGATGGCTCGCCCAAGGCGCGCCATGCGGTGGAGGAAATTGTTTATGGCGCGCTGCGCAAGCGGGGCGGGTCCGTCTCGGCGGAGCACGGCATTGGCATTGAAAAACGCGCCTATCTCGGCTGGTCGCGCAGTGCCGAGGAGGTGGCGCTGATGAAGCTGCTCAAAACAACACTTGATCCGCGTAATATCCTCAATCCGGGTAAGGTGTTTGAACTGCCAAAGCAGTCTCTCGCCGCCGAATAGGCGATCGCGTTTGCGAGTGACCCTCGGGCGTGTCAGAATGACCGAAAATGCAGAACCGGTATAATCCGGTGCGAACCGAGGAGTGACCCCATGTCCGTCGCAGAAGATTTCAGTGGCAAAACCGTCCGTGATCAGGTGTCAGAAGCCGAATGGCAGCAGCGCGTCGAACTGGCCGCGACCTACCGGCTGGTTGCCTATTATGGCTGGGACGACCTGATCTTCACACACATCTCGGCGCGCGTGCCCGGTGAGGATAATCACTTCCTCATCAATCCCTATGGCATGACCTTTGACGAAATCACAGCCTCAAGCCTTGTGAAGATCGACCTTGATGGCAATATCGTCATGGAGAGCGAATATTTCGTCAATCCGGCAGGTTTCACCATTCACAGCGCTGTCCACTCGCATAGCCATGACGCGCATTGCGTGATCCATACCCATTCCGATGATGGCGTGGCTGTTGCCGCGCAGGCCGATGGCCTGCTGCCGCTGAGCCAGACGGCAATGATCGTGATCGAAGACCTTGCCTATCATGACTATGAGGGCATTGCGCTGGAACTTGATGAACGGGAGCGCCTGATTGCCGATCTCGGTGACAAGCATTCCATGATCCTGCGCAATCACGGTCTGCTGACGACCGGTGCGACCTGTGCGGATGCCTTCCTGCGCCTGTTCTTCCTTGAGCGCGCCTGCACCATGCAGATCCGTGCGCTGTCGGGCGGTCGCAAGCTGAACATGCCGAATGAAGGCGTGCCGCAGAAAACGGCCGGACAGGGCAAGTTCGGGACATCTGCCGGTATCGGCAAGCTTGCATGGCCCGCTTTGCTGCGCACGCTCGACCGCTACGATCCATCCTATCGCGACTGAGTTCTGATCTTCTTTTTGAGTGAGGCTGCCAATGACTAAATTCGGTGTGGGCCAACCGGTCCGGCGCGTTGAAGACCAACGTCTCATCACAGGCAAGGGCCATTATGCCGATGATGCGAATATGCCGGGCCAAGCCTATGCCTTCATGGTGCGCTCGCCGCGCGCCCATGCGGTCATTTCGAATGTCGATACGTCCGACGCCAGGGCGGCTGAAGGTGTCATTGCCGTCTATACGGGCGAGGACATAGCAGCAGCGGGACTGGGCAATCTCGACAGCCCGGCGGCTGCCATGTTCAAGCAGAAAGACGGTTCGCCAATCGGGACAACGCCACGCCCGCTGATTGCGCGCGAACGGGTCCGCTATGCCGGTGACACGGTGGCGATGATTGTGGCCGAGACGCTCAACCAGGCGCGCGATGCGGCTGATCTGCTGCTCATCGATTATGATGATCTGCCGGTGATTGCCGACACTGCGACGGCGCTTGATCCGGATGCGCCGGTGATCTGGCCGGAGAACGGCTCCAACCAGTGCTATGAATGGTCGCTGGGTGAGGAAGAGAAGGTCACTGAAGCCTTTGCTTCGGCCCATCAGGTGACACGCCTCAGCCTCGTCAATAACCGTATTGTCGTGAATGCCATCGAGCCGCGCGCAGCGCTTGGCTATTTTGATGCCGAGAAGGATCACTACACGCTGCATGCCGCCAGTCAGGGCGTGCATGGCATGCGTGGTATTATTGCCGGTGGCCTGTTGAAGATTCCGGTCGAGAAACTGCGTGTCATCACCGAGGATGTCGGTGGCGGTTTCGGCATGAAGACCTTCACCTATGGCGAATATCCGCTGGTACTTTTCGCCTCGCGCGAGCTCGGCCGTCCGGTCAAATGGACAGGCGACCGTTCCGACAGCTTCATCAGCGACACGCAGGGTCGCGACCATGTGACGGATGCGGCGATTGCGCTCGACAAGGATGGCAAGATTCTGGGCATTGATGTGCGCACCATCGCCAATCTCGGTGCCTATCAGAGCCAGTTCGGGCCCTTCATTCCGTCGCTGGCGCCGCGCGGCATGCACGTTGGCGTCTACAAGGTCCCCGCGCTCTATAATCTCGTACGCACGGTCTTTACCAATACCGTGCCGGTGGATGCCTATCGCGGGGCAGGGCGCCCCGAGGCCTCTTATGTGATTGAGCGTCTGATGGAAAAGGCGGCGCATGAATTTGGCGTCGGGCCGGATGAGCTGCGTCGTCGCAATTTCATTCCGGCAGAAGAGATGCCCTACAAGCAGGCCCCTTCATTGCCGTTCGATTCCGGTGATTTTGCGCGTAATCTGGAAGATGCGATCAAGGGCGCTGATTATGCGGGCTTTGAAAAGCGCCGCTCTGAGGCTGCCAGCAAGGGCAAGCTGCGCGGTATCGGCTTCAGCTATTATGTCGAACGCACCGCGGCGGGCATGTCGGACTATGCGCGCATCGTTGTCGACGGCAAGGACGGCATGATCCATGTGTGGACCGGGCAGCAGACCAATGGTCAGGGACATGAAACGGTCTGGACGCAGCTTGTCTCGGAGCGTTTCGGCGTGGATGCTGAAAAGATCAAGATTCATCTCGGCGACAGTGACGTTCTGCCAAACAGTGCAGGTACGGGTGGCTCAAAAGCCGTCTATATGGCGCCTGGCGCCATTTCAGATGCGTCTGAAAAGCTGATTGAGCAGGGGCGCGAGATTGCGGCCAATGAGCTTGATGCCAAGAAGGATGATGTCGAATATCGCGGCGATGTGGGCGAGCCGGTTTTTGCCGTGCGTGGCACCGACCGCAAGGTGGACCTGTTTGTTGTTGCGAGCTTGGCACAGGGGCAGGCCAATCTGGGTGAACTGGCTGGCGACGGCGAATATAAGCAGCCCGCCAATACTTTCCCCAATGGGGCACATCTTTGCGAGGTCGAGATCGACACCGAAACCGGCGTTTGCAAGATCGTCAAATATACGGTGGTCGATGATTTCGGGCGCATCATCAATCCGATGATCGTTGCCGGTCAGGTGCATGGCGGTATCGTGCAGGGTCTGGGGCAGGCGATGGGCGAACATGCCGTTTATGACAAGGAGACCGGTCAGCTGATGACGGGGTCCTTCATGGACTACTGGATGCCGCGCGCTGATGACTTCCCGATGTTTGACATCAGCTATAACGAGATCCCCTCAACCTCCAATGCGCTGGGTGCCAAAGGCGCAGGCGAGGCCGGCACAGTGGGTGCGCCAGCGGCCTATATGAATGCAGTCATTGATGCGCTGCGTCCCTATGGGGTTGATGCGCTGGATATGCCGGTGACGCCACTCAAGCTTTGGGAAATCATTTCGGCGCCGAAAAAAGCCGCCGAATAGGCCGTAATTTAGGCAGTTGCCCATTTGGCGGGCGCTTTTTACGATCTCGAAGTTGACAAATTGTCAAAATAAGACATATTCTCTTCACAAATAAAAAATGTGGTGGAGGGATGAATGTCCGAGGTCGTCCAGGATAATAGCAAATCGCCTGTAGTTCGCGCTGCTGCGGAGACCACTCCTGACTCTGCGCCAGCGCCGACCGGTGGTTCCAAGCGAAAGCTGGAGAGCCGTCGCAAGCTGCTTGCTGCCGCAAAGAAGCTCTTTATTGAGCGCGGTTATCATGAGACGCGGCCACAGGATATTTCCCGTGAGGCCGGTGTGGGGCATGGCACCTTCTATCTGCATTTCGATGACAAGCTCGACTGCTTTCTGGCCTTTGCCGAAGAAGCGACGCTTGCCCTTCAGGATATTCTGAAAGAACCGAGCGAGCAGGACCTGCCGCTCGAAGAGAGCATTCTCGAAATCATTCACCGTATTTTCGGCTATGTTGAAAGCCATCCGGGCCTATTGGCGGCGGCCATGGTCGATATTGATGTCATCACGACAAATGACAGCAAGGGCCGCAAGATGCTTGTGGACCAATGGGCGGAAAGCTGGACGGATCGTATTTCCAACTGGGAACGCCGCGGGCTGGTGATGCCGGGGCTCGATAAGGTTTTGACCGGCTACATGATCGTGGGCGCCATGAAGCATGGTGGTGGCTATGCCTTCCGCGACGGTCTCGACAAGGATCGTGTTGCCCGCGAAATCACGCGCCTGATTGTCCGCGCGATCGAAGTCAATTAGCCGCATCTTTTCCCGGTTGTGATCTGTCATACTGCGATCAAGAAAATCAACGAGGGAGAAAACAGATGTTCAAATTTGTTCATGTTGTTGCTGCTGGCGTTTTTCTTGCTGCGGGCATGGTGAGTGTCGCCTCGGCCAGTTCCGATGACAGCGACATCACAACCGGCGCTGACCTGACAAGTGCCTGCACGGCCTATGCGGCGGGTGCCGAAACCAGCGCCAATAATATCAAGGCGGCGTCCTGCAAGGGCTTTCTGGTCGGCATGGTGACCGGCATGGTCCAGTCAGGAGAGGCTGGCGCGCCCACAATCGTCCGGCGCGCAGGCCCCAATGGCGATCAGGATTATTGCTTCTATCTGCCCAAGCTTCTGAAATATTCCGACTTTGCGCAGCAGGTTGTGGATATGGCGCCGAAGCATCCGGAGCTTGCGGATCGCCCGGCGATTGAACTTGCAGGTCTCACGCTTTCCAAAAACTATCCCTGCAAATCCGAATAGTCAGAGATGGAGCCGGAGAAAATCTGGCTCCATCCTTTCGGGCAAAGCGGCTCTTATCAATGGAGCCAGTTTTAGCTAGCGTCTGCTCCGTCAATCATCTGTTGGTGAGGCGAGACGCATGGATATTCCTTTTGAGCTGATGGAAGACGCCCATGTGCGACTGGAGCCGCTGCAGGCAGGCCATCATGATGGTCTGCAGGCCTCTTGCGCGGCTGACCCCGCCATTTGGCAGGACTTTTATTCCTATTCCATGCTCGGCGATCAATTCGAGATCAATTTCGAGCGCATGCTCAAGGGGGCGGCGACCGGCACCCTGCAACCCTATGCAGTGATGCAGGGTGGGCGCTGCGTTGGCATCACGACCTATTACACGATGGACCCCCTACATGAGATTCTCGAGATCGGCGGGACCTATTATCAGCCGGATGTGCGTGGTGGTGTCGTCAACCCGGCGACCAAGCGCCTGATGCTCAATCGCGCTTTTGAAGGCGGTGCCAGGCGGGTTGTCTTCCGTGTGGATGCCATCAACAAGCGGTCTCGTGCGGCGGTGCTGAAACTGGGGGCGGTGGAAGAAGCCCTGTTGCGCGAAGACATGGTGGTCTGGACAGGACGGGTGCGGTCAACGGTCGTCTTCTCGGTGCTGGCGCGGAAATGGCCCGTGGTGTGTGCCAGGCTTGATGACCGGTTGAGCGCTCTGGCCGCCTGACACAAGGCCGCGTCAGCTATTGCAGGGCGTTGCGGAACAGCTCGATTGCATGATCAAAAAAATCCTCGAGTCGGCCTTTGAGATCGGGTGACAGCGCGATCAGCTTGGCGCGTCCGTCGCTTGGGTCGGGCAGCTCGATGAGCAGGCCTTTGGCGATGGCATTGTCGAGATATTTCTTGGCGGTCTGGGCGCTGAGATGGCGCATGAGAAGCAGTGCTTCCTGCTTGCGTAAAGGCGCGCCGACCGCCCAGAGGCCGGTATAGAGATCCGAATAATTGATATCCAGAATATCCTTGTCCTGCAGAAAGCGCACCCAGGCGCCGTCCATGCGATTCAGCGCCTGAACGAATTGCTGCCTCTGCCGGTGACGTTCGCTTGGCTTTATGGCCGACTTCATTGTCTTTTTCATATTTTCCCCATCGCATTTCCTCCTCATATGCACATAAAACAGGCAATAAATAAACATATAAAAATAGTTGTAATTATATATATAAAATGCTTATCATTTGGCGCTGACTATTCCCATGTTGAGGATTTTCGGACCATGTCCATGCCATCCGGTTTCTGGCGCCACAGCGATGGTGCCATCCCCAATCTTCTGGCCTTCACCTATATTGCCGCCGCGCATATTGGTGGCCTCGCGCTTCTTGCGTTTCCGCATCCGCTGGCATGGGGGGCGGGGGTGTTGCTGGTGGCCAATTCACTCGTCATTGCCGCCTATATGATCCATGAGCTCTCGCATATGTGCATCTTTCGCAGTCGGCAGGTGACCGTTGTCGTGGGCGAGATACTGTCCTGGCTTTGTGGGTCCGCCTACGCCCCGATCGGCCGCATCATTCGCATTCATATGCGCCACCATGTGGACCGGGCCGATCTGGCGCTGTTTGATCCGCGTGTCTTTCTGAAAACCGCGCCGCAGTGGTTTCGCCGCCTCGTCTATGCGCTGGAGTGGGGCTATGTCCCGGCTGTCGAATTGATCATGCATTATCAGGTGGTGTTGCGTCCCTTCTTCAACGAGGCCTTTGCCGCCGAACGTCTGCGCGTCATTGCGGTGGGGGCGGGCCGTCTCGCCTTCTTTGCCTTCATTTTCATGCTGAGCCCCTGGGCGCTGCTCGGATATGCCATGGCCTTTATGATCTTCCTGACGGTGCTGTTCATTGGCGATGCCTATGCCCATGCCTATGACTATTTTCTGGTTTCGGATGTAAACGAGAAAGTGTCGCGTGAAGGCCGCGAGGGCGACTATGACAAGGAACACACATTTTCCAATCTTGTCTCTGTGCGCTGGCCCTGGCTCAATCTTCTCAATCTCAATTTCGGTTATCACTCCGTCCATCACGATACGCCGAATGTGCCATGGCACAGGCTGCCGAAAGTCCATGCGGAAGTTTATGGGGATGATGCACCGCAGGTTCTGCCCTATCAGGAACTGTGGCGCTCTTTCCATGTCAATCGCCTGAAACGGATTGAAGCGGAAGATGCCGGCAGCATCGGTACGGGCGCGCATCGAGCCGATGATTTTCTCGGCGTGCATGGCGTCTCCTTTCTGACTGTCGTGTGAGCGTGATGGAATTTGCCAGCAAGGTGGTTCTCGTTACGGGTGGCACCAGCGGGATCGGCCGGGCGACGGTCGAAGCCTTTTTGCGGGAGGGCGCCATTGTCGGCGTCAATCACCTCAATCAGTCTGCGCAGTGTGCCGAGATGGCAGCGGCCCATCCGGACAAGCCGGATCAGTTGATCGCGCTCGAAGCCGATGTCCGCGACGCCAATGCCGTGCAGGGCATGGTGGATCAGTTGATCGCGCGGACCGGACGGCTGGATGTGCTGGTGAACAATGCAGGCATGTCGCAGATCAAACCCTTCCTCGAAACGACCGAGGCAGACTGGGACATGATCCTCGACACGGATCTGAAATCCGTTTTCCTCTGTTGCCGGGCCGCCATTCCGCATCTGCTGACGGCAGGCGGTGCGATTGTCAATGTGGCCTCCGAGCTTGCCCTGAGCGGGCGGGCGCAGTTTGGTCCCTACACGGCCGCAAAGGGCGGGGTGATCAGCCTGACGCGGTCGCTGGCACGTGAATTTGCTCCCGGCCTTCGTGTCAATGCCGTGGCGCCGGGGCCCACGCGCACGCCCATGCTGGAAAAGGAAGCGCAAGCGCCCGGACATAGCGAAGAGATCGGGGACATTCCCCTGGGGCGCTATGCCGAGCCTGACGAAATTGCCGAAAGCATTCTGTTTCTGGCGTCGTCGCGCGCCAGTTATTTCTGTGGTGACATTATCAGTCCCAATGGTGGCGCAGTGATGCGCTGAGTTTGACGGATCGGGAATGCATATGAACGAAGCTGCCTATGCCCATTGCCGCATCGATCTGATGTCCTGGACGCGCTATCGGGATCGTCTGGCAGATGACCCGATCATCTTCGTCCCTGTCGGCGCGCTGGAACAGCATGGGCCGCATTTGCCGATGGGTTGCGATGCCATTCTCGCCGCGGCGATGACAGCGCGGGTGGCGGATGCGCTGGGTGGGCTGCAGATGCCGACGCTGACCTATGGCTACAAATCACAGGCGCGCAGTGGTGGCGGCCAGCTCTTTCCCGGCACGACGAGCCTTGATGGCGCCACGCTGACTTCCATGGTGCAGGACATTTTGCGGGAGCTGGCACGACATGGTGGGCGACGCGTTGTGCTGGTGAACGGGCATGTCGAGAACCAGTGGTTCCTGACCGAAGGGATTGACCTGGCGCTGCGTGAACTGTCGCTTTCCGGCAAGGCGATGCAGGTGGTGCGATGCGAATATTGGAACTATACGCCGCAGCCCGTGCTCGAAAGCCTGTTTGAGGATACTTTTCCCGGCGTTGATCTGGAACATGCCGCGCTGCTCGAAACATCCATGATGCTGGCGCTGCATCCCGAACTGGTTGACCTTGAGGCCATGCCCGAGGATGCGCTGGGTTCCTTTCCCGGGCATGACCGCTATCCGCAGGACGGGCGCGGCGTGCCAGCCTCAGGCGTGCTGGCGCCGGCCAGTCGCGCGTCGGCAGAAAAGGGCGCCCTGCTGATCGAGAGCACGGTTGCGGCAATGGTGGCGGCGCTGGGGCAAGCCTTCAGCGAAACGATGCGCTGAGTATCGTTTGATCAGGAAAATGGTGCCCCCGGCAGGATTCGAACCCGCGACCCCCTGATTACAAATCAGGTGCTCTACCAACTGAGCTACAAGGGCAGCAAAAACGGCTTATACATATCCCCCCCTGCGGGTGCAAGTACGAAGGTGTTTGCCAGCCCTGTCGCATTGACCGCAGGAGAAGAGGCGGCGCGACGGGCAGGAATCAGCTGGTCCTGCGTCCATTTTGAGCAGGGCAGGCTGCTTGATATCGAGGCAAGGCCTCTATACTGATCGTTGCCAGCATGAAAATGAAACGCGCACGTCTGGCTGGGTTTCACATTGCCCTTGTGGCGATGCTGCTGCGTGCATTTCTGCCGCAAGGCTGGATGCCCGCGCCGCCGGGCGATCAGGCTGATGCCAACTGGATCCCCTTCGTCATCTGTACCGGCGATGGACTGGTGCGGCTGGACACGCTGCCGGGTTCTGAGCACAAGCAGGACCAGCAGACCCACCATGTGGCTCCCTGTCCCTATGCGGCGGCAGCCCATCTCTCTGGCCCCTCGGCTGATGGTGCAATTGAGCTTTATGACGCCGCATTCCTTGCCACGCTCCCGCTTGGCGCGGCGGCCACACCCGTCATACGGGATGTCTTCCAGCGCCAGCGCTCCCGCGCCCCACCTCTTCTGACTGTCTGACACCGCATCGTTCTGCTCGGTCCGGGCGCGCATTGCCGCGCATGGGCTTTGCATTCCTGTCAGTTTTCAAGAAAGAGGATCTGCCTCATGTCTATCTCTCCCTTGCGCGCGCGCCTGCTTGCGGGCAGCGCCATGGCACCGCTTTGCGCCGTTCTGATTGTTCCGATCCTGATGTTTTCCGCTCCGGCCCATGCGGCGGAGGCAACGGCCTTGCCGCCTGTTAATATTGAATCGGCTGAGCTGCCAGCGGATATTTCTGATGCACCGCTGGCCCAATCCGAGCTCACAGCCGACCAACTCCTGAAATCACTTGCCCGGTCAAATGATACAGCCGCTATATTCAGCGGTACGCCGGGCATGTCGCTCTACAAGGCTGGCGGCGTGTCGAGCCTGCCGGTGTTGAACGGTCTGGCCGATGATCGTGTCCGCGTCGTTATTGACGGGATGTCGATTAATGCATCCTGTCCCAACCACATGAATTCGCCGCTCTCCTATATCGATCCGTCGAATGTTGGATCAGCCACTGTCGTTGCAGGCCTGACACCTGTCAGCATGGGTGGCGACAGCATTGCCGGGACGATTGAGGTCAAGTCGTCGGACCCGATTTTCGGGAACAGCGAAGCCGTTGAACTGGTGGCGGCCAAGGCCTCCAGTTTCTATCGCAGCAATGGTGAGGGGATTTCGGGTTCCGTTTCGGCGACCATGGCCAGTGACATGATGAGTGTCGGCTATGCCGGTTCGGGCTCAAGCTCGAAAAATTATGACAGCGGGGGCAATGACGGCGAGGTACGCTCGACGGAATACAAGTCATTCAATCATTCGCTGAAGCTTGCCGCCCGTGCAGCTGACGGGCTCTTTGTGCTGGAAGTGGGGCAACAATATCTGCCTTATGAGGGGTTCCCCAACCAGTATATGGACATGACGGATAACCGCTCCACGTCGGTCAATGGGCGCTATGAAGGCTCGTATGACTGGGGTCAGCTGGAGGCACGCGCCTACTGGCAGGGGATTGACCATGTCATGAACTTCCTGGACGACAAGGGTGGTACGGCGAGCGGCGGCATGCCCATGAATACGACGTCGGATATGGCGGGCTATTCGGTCAAGACGGCTTTCACACTGAATGATGGTGATGTGCTTCGTGTCGGCAATGAGTTCAGCCTGTTGCGTCTTGACGACTGGTGGCCACCGGTGACCGGCAGCATGATGATGAGCCCCAACACATTCGTGAATATCAATGGTGGCAAGCGGGATCGCCTCGGGACATTTGTTGAGTGGGACGCGCATTGGAGCGAGCGCTGGTCAACGCTGTTGGGTCTGCGCAATGATACTGTCTGGATGAATACAGGCGATGTGCAGTCCTATGGTTGCGGCATGATGTGTGCCGCCGATGTGGCGGCCGCCAATGCTTTTAACGCAAGGGATCATCATCGCAGCTTCGTCAATTTTGATGCCACGGCCATTGCCAGATATGAAGCCAGCGAAACAATGGGCCTTGAATTTGGCTATGCCCGCAAATCGCGCGGGCCAAGCATCTATGAGCTCTATGTCTGGGGGCGTGGTGCCATGGCCAGCCAGATGATCGGCTGGTTTGGGGACGGCAATGGCTATGTCGGCAATCTCGATCTGGATTCTGAAGTTGCCCATACGGTGAGTGCCACGACCAAATTCCATGATGCTGGTGGTGTGTGGGACGTTCAGATCACACCCTATTACAGCTATGTGGAAGACTTTATTGGCGTCCAGAAAGTCGCGACCCTTGGTGGCGGTTTCTCTCAGTTCCAGTTCGTCAATCACGATGCAGAACTTTACGGACTCAATCTTTCGGGCAAGGCGCGTCTTTGGCGCAATGAGAGCCTTGGCGAGGGCATCGTTACAGCGACTTTTGGCTATGTGCGGGGCCGCGATCTGACCAATGGCTATGACCTCTATCACATCATGCCCCTCAATGCCCTGGTGACGCTGGAGGAGAGCTATGACAACTGGACAGGTCATATCCAGTTGCAGGGTGTGGCCCGTAAATCGAAGGTGGATGATTTGCGCAATGAGCCGGTGACGCCCTCCTATGTACTGGTTAATCTGGGGACGTCCTACACATACAAGCATGTGCGGATTGATCTGGGCGTCGATAATCTTTTCGATCAGGCCTATGACGCGCCGCTTGGTGGCGTGTCTATTGGCGACCTCAAGGCCACGGGCAATCTGAGACCTGTGCCGGGTGAGGGGCGCTCGATCAATCTGGGTCTCACGCTGAGCCTTTGATCGTGTTGTCGTTCAAAAGCCACATGGATGTAACGCATGGTGCCGGGGCGGCCTGTCTGCCGCCCCGGTCGCCCGTCTTTGTGGCGACAATGATGTTTGTGAGCCTGTTGCTGCATGTGGGGTTCTTTGCCGCTTTTTCTGGGCTGACACGTTCGCGGCCTGCCGTCGGCACCGATGCCCGCGCGCAGGCGATCACCATTGCGCTTGTCGCAGCGCCAAAGCCAGCACCCCGGGAGGCGGCCAAGGTTGTTTCAGTGGAAAAACGGACCCCTGCGCGAAAGCCTGAACTGAAAACAAGGGCACGGAGTCAGGTTGCCATGGCCGCGCCTGTTGCTGCGCCGCAGCCAGCCATGGCGGCCAAGAGTCAAGGCGTTGCCGTGCAATCCAGCCTTGCCAGCGAGACAAGGGCGCAGGGCCTTGCCAGTTATGGCCGTCTGGTGTGGAAGAAGATTGCGGAGAGCAAACCTGTCGGCCTCCATCGCAGGGGGCAGGTCGATGTGCAGTTCACCGTAACGCCATCAGGTGGCGTGAGCCAGATTGTCATTCTGGACGTGCAGGGTGGTCGTGTGCTGGAGGGACTTGCCCGAGACACGCTTGCGCGTGCCGTGCCTTTTCCGACGCCGCCTGCGGGGCTGAGCGCTGCCGAGCTGACTTTCGCTATCGCGCTGCGCTTCAAGTGAGGCAGGACGGTCAGAGGGTGCGGCGGAACAATTCATAAAGGGCGACGGCCGCCGCATTGGAGACATTCAGGCTCTTCATGTCGCCTGAGGCGGGCAGGCGGGCGAGCAGGTCGCAATGCTCACGCGTCAGGCGGCGAAGGCCTGCGCCTTCCGCGCCGAGCACCAGCGCCACTTTGGGGCCGGTCTCCATTTGGGGCAGGGTGTGTTCGCCCTCGCCATCCAGCCCGATGATCTCAAAGCCCATTTTCTTCATCTCTTCGATGGCGCGGACAAGATTGGGCACTTTGGCGATCTTGACCTTTTCCAGCGCGCCGGAGGCGGCTTTGGCCAGAACCCCGCCCAGCGGCGGGCTGTTGCGTTCTGTCGTGACAAGGCCTGTGGCCCCGAAGACGGCGGCAGAGCGGAGAATCGCTCCGAAATTATGCGGATCGGTGACCTGATCGAGCACCAGAACGGCGCGGGCCCCATAACAGGCCTCGTCCACCGTCAATTCGGGCAGGGGGCTGGCCTTGAGCGCAATGCCTTGATGAACCGCGCCGGGCGGCAGAATGTCGGTTATCTCGTCACCAGCCATGATTTCAGGCTCGATCCGGACGTTTTCGGGCAGCGAATAGCCCTCACGCATCATTTCGGTCTCGGCGCTGCGGGTGAGAAGCAGCCTTTTGGGGGTGCGCTCGGGATTGGCGAGAGCGGCAAAAACTACATGAAAACCATAGACATAGCTGTCATCGCCGCCACGATTGCCCCGTTTGGGGCCGCCTGGACCGCGCGCCGACCCGCGTCGGGGCCCCTGAGGCCCTGATGGCGGTCGATTCCCGGGGCCCGGCTTAGGGCTTTGCTTGCGTGATGTCATGTCACGCCTTATATTGAAGCCTTCGGGCTCATGCAAACGCCCTCCGAACAGTGTCCTTGAACCGCATGCGGGCGGAGGTGGGGACGCTGCGCAGGCGTTTCAGCTTTTGAGACCGGGGATTTTAGTTGACAGGAAGGCGCCAAACCGGAATAAACCCGCCCGTGCTTGATGCAGGATCGCTGCACCCATTTTATCCATGAACTCATTGGGATATCTCAGCATTTAACATCGGTCACGGAGGGGTGCCCGAGTGGCTAAAGGGGGCGGACTGTAAATCCGCTGGCTAAGCCTACGTTGGTTCGAATCCAACCCCCTCCACCACCATGGTCAGCCATGGACCGATTGGATGCTCCAGCGGCATCAAATGTTGAATGAGACGGATGGGGTTCAGTCCCTTGCTCTGGGAAAATCCCAGGCAGACCGGGCGGAGGGTGCTAGCAGGCGGGTGTAGCTCAATGGTAGAGCAACAGCCTTCCAAGCTGATGACGAGGGTTCGATTCCCTTCACCCGCTCCAACGCTCCCCCGGGCGCGTGGAAGGGACCTGAAAGGGTCGAGGCCAGACGAAGTGAATAGCCGCCTCATGGATTGAGCGGCGCAGGATTGACCAAATCGATCAGGCTGCCATCCGGCAGATGACGATAGATCAAACGAAGGTGACGAAGCCAATGGCTAAAGAGAAATTTGAGCGCAATAAGCCGCATTGCAACATTGGCACGATTGGTCACGTTGACCATGGCAAGACGTCGCTGACGGCTGCGATCACGAAGGTTCTTGCGGAGACGGGCGGGGCGACCTATTCGGCCTA
>WGND01000012.1 GCA_016124805.1 Hyphomicrobiales bacterium
GCCGCCATGCCTGTGCCGCCGATGGTCAGCCCGTTGATGCGCAGCGTGGCCTGACCCACGCCAACAGGCACGCCCTGGCCGGCCTTGCCGCAGGTGCCGATGCCCGGATCAAGCTTCATGTCATTGCCGATCATGGCAACGCGCGTCAGCACATCGGGGCCATTGCCGATCAACGTGGCGCCTTTGACAGGGGCGCCGATCTTGCCGTCCTCGATCATATAGGCTTCGGTGCAGGTGAAGACGAATTTGCCTGAGGTGATGTCGACCTGGCCACCACCGAAGGAAACGGCATAGAGACCCTTTTTCACCGAGGCGAGAATTTCGCCCGGATCCTTGTCGCCAGACAGCATGTAAGTGTTGGTCATGCGCGGCATGGGCTGATGGGCATAGGATTCACGTCGGCCATTGCCGGTCGCCGCCATGCCCATCAGGCGGGCATTGAGCCTGTCCTGCATATAGCCTTTGAGAATGCCGTCTTCGATCAGCACCGTGCGCGAGGTCGGCGTGCCTTCATCATCAATGGAGAGCGAGCCGCGACGATCAGCCAGCGTGCCGTCATCGACCACGGTCACGCCGGGCGCGGCAACGCGCTGCCCGAGCAGACCGGAAAAGGCCGATGTTTTCTTGCGGTTGAAATCGCCTTCAAGCCCGTGGCCGATGGCTTCATGCAGCAGAATGCCTGGCCAGCCGGGCCCAAGCACCACATCCATTTCACCGGCGGGCGCAGGCACACTGTCGAGATTGACCAGCGCCTGACGCAGCGCCTCATCCACCTGTCCCTGCCAGCGGGCGGGGTCGATATAAAGCTCATAGCCCGTGCGACCGCCAACGCCATAGGAGCCGCTTTCCTGACGGTCGCCCTGACCAACAACGATAGACACATTGAGGCGGACCAGCGGGCGGATATCGCGGACAATCATGCCGTCGGCGCGCATGATTTCGACCGCCTGCCATTCGCCGGCAAGCGACGCGGAAACCTGCCGCACCTTGGGGTCGCGCGAGCGGGCATAAGCGTCGATCTCGGCCAGCAGCTTGACCTTTTCCTCAAAGCTCTGCGCGCCAAGCGGGTTTTCATCCGTATAAAGATGGGTGTTGGTGCGTGCCGGACCACCCGACAGCGTGAAGTCGCCGCCCTTCTTCACAGCCTGCACGGCATCGCCTGCGCGCGAAATCGCTGCCTCGCTCAGTTCCGAGGCATGCGCGTAGCCCGTGGATTCACCGGCCACGCAGCGCAGGCCAAAGCCCTGGCTCGTGTCGAAATTCGCCATCTTCAACCGGCCATCATCAAAAGCGAGGCTTTCAGACTGGCGATATTCCAGAAAGAGTTCGCCGTCATCCGAGCCGGACAGCGCCTTGCCCACCAGACCCTGCACACGATCACGGTCGAGGCCGTTGGCGGAGAAAAAGAGATCGTCGTGATTGGCGCGGGTCATGGCGGGTCTTTCTGGTCAGCAGGGGTCGGAAAGTCGATGGAGCATCTCATAGATGGGGTCTGACGGCTCAGGTCGCAAGCCATTCAGCCACGGGCACGAGGCGGCGGGGCAGGGCGGAGAGGTCGCAGCGCACCACCTGCGAGCCGCAGCTATAGAGCGGATATTGCACCACGCGCAGCTGCATCAGGTCGACAAGGAAGACGCCATTGATGCGCCCGAACCAGTCATCCCATCTGGCAAAGCCCCAATCCTGCCAGCCTTCCGGCGGCGCATTGGTAATGTCGCCCACCAGTGTGGGATGGGCCGCGCAAAAGCCGACCACGCAGCGACCGGGATCGCGCGGGTCGAGCCAGGGGGCTGCTTCGCTGATCAGCTCGGGCGCAGCCCCGCCATTGAGAGGCAGTTGCACACCGGCAGAGATCTTTTTGCCGTAGTGGAAATGGATGAGGGCCTCGTCGCGCATTCGCCAATCGCCCTTTGTTCTTATCCGGTTGAAGTCGTCATGAGGGACGTTTGATCATGATACTAGGCCAAAATGCCCGATGGAAAAGACTTAAACCCTCGATTTTCTGAAGTATTTCCCACCAAACTGCTAAGTTTCGATGTTCTCTGTTCTTCAAATAGCCACAAAAGAAATAGGGCTTTGTGCCGGAAGGCAGCTGAGAAGGAATTTACGGGAATCTTGTGGCAAAACGTCGCAAACCCATGGGCAGCTTGTGGTCCTTTTGAGTGCGGTGTCTATACTCACCTGCACGAGTCGCTCACCTCATTTGTTGCAAGCGCAAGACTTGCGGTGGGCGCGACTTTATGTTTTCTGGCGCCGAACAAGTTTATGGCGCGGAAGCAGGCGAATCTCCTGTATCAGGGTCGCCTCAAAGACGAATTGAAGAGCTGGGGAAAAGCATGCGGTTTGTGATCGGTTTCAGCCTGTTCGTAATGGCGATGGCAATGGGGCATTTTGACGGTGGCTTCGTTTCCGCCGCGCTGGCTGATGGCTTGGCCCATCCGGGTCAGATTGGTCTCCAGACGTCCAATACGCCCGTGATGGACGACATCCACTCCTTCCATACCTTCCTGATGTGGATCATCACCATCATCGTCGCCTTCGTGACGCTGCTGCTGGCCATTGTGGCTGTGCGTTTCAACGCCAAGGCCAACCCGACGCCTTCCAAGACATCACACAACACCATTCTGGAATTTGCCTGGACGATCATCCCCGTGATGATCCTGGTGGTCATCGCGATCCCGTCCTTCCGCCTTCTCTACAAGGAACTCGTCATTCCGCCGGCCGATCTCACCATCAAGGCGACGGGCTACCAGTGGTATTGGGGTTATGAATATCCCGACAATGGTGACTTCTCTTTTGACTCCAACATGGTTGCCGATTCCGATCTCCAGCCCGGCCAGCCGCGCCTGCTGACAGCGGATGCCCCGATGGTTGTGCCCGTGGACACCACCGTGCGCGTCATCGTGACCGGTGCCGATGTGATCCATTCCTTCGCTATGCCGTCTTTCGGCGTGAAGGTTGACGCCATTCCCGGTCGTCTGAACGAAACATGGTTCCGCGCCGAGAACACAGGCACCTTCTATGGCCAATGCTCGGAGCTTTGCGGCCAGAGCCATGCTTTCATGCCGATCGAGATCAAGGTTGTAAGCAAAGAAGAATTCGCTTCCTGGGCCGAAAGCCAGAAGGAAGCCAATGCGGCGCCTGCGACAGACAAGGTCAATCTTGCCTTGGCTGCCACGACGCCTGCTGCGCAGTAAGCGCGGCCATTCAATCCGGTTATCAGTCAAGACTGAACAGTAAAACGAGGGATAAAGACAGATGGCAGGCCAATCTGCAGGTGCGCACGCCGACCACGCCGACCACCCCACGGGATGGCGTCGTTACGTCTATTCGACCAACCATAAAGACATCGGCACGATGTATCTGATCTTCGCGATCATCGCGGGGATCATCGGTGGCGCCGCCTCCGTTGTGATGCGTATTGAGCTGATGTATCCCGGCGACGGCATTCTTCAGGGCGATCACAATCTCTACAACGTGCTCGTCACGGCCCATGGCCTGATCATGATCTTCTTTATGGTCATGCCCGCCATGATCGGCGGCTTTGGCAACTGGTTTGTGCCGCTCATGATCGGCGCGCCGGACATGGCCTTCCCGCGCATGAACAATATTTCTTTCTGGCTGCTGCCGCCTGCGCTCACCCTGCTGATCATTTCCGCCTTCGTGCCCGGTGCACCCGGCGGCACGGGTGCCTCTGGTGGCTGGACCATCTATCCGCCACTCTCGACATCCGGCGCGCCCGGACCGGCCATGGATTTCGCAATCCTTGCGCTTCACATCGCCGGTGCGTCCTCGATCCTCGGCGCCATCAACTTCATCACTACCATCTTCAACATGCGTGCCCCCGGCATGACGCTGCACAAGATGCCCCTTTTCGTGTGGTCCATCCTTGTCACCGTCTTCCTGCTGCTGCTCTCGCTGCCGGTTCTGGCGGGCGCCATCACCATGCTGCTGACGGACCGCAATTTCGGCACCACTTTCTTCGCCCCTGAAGGCGGCGGTGACCCGATCCTCTTCCAGCATCTGTTCTGGTTCTTTGGCCATCCCGAAGTTTACATTCTCATTCTTCCGGGCTTCGGCATCATCAGCCAGATCATCTCGACCTTCTCCAAGAAGCCTGTCTTCGGCTATCTCGGCATGGCCTATGCCATGGTCGCGATCGGTGTTGTCGGCTTCGTCGTCTGGGCCCATCACATGTACACAGTGGGTCTCTCGGTCGACACACAGGCCTATTTCGTGGCCGCCACCATGATTATCGCCGTGCCCACGGGCATCAAGATTTTCTCGTGGATTGCGACCATGTGGGGTGGTTCGATCACCTTCAATACGCCCATGCTCTTTGCCGTCGGCTTCATCTTCCTGTTCACCATCGGTGGTGTGACGGGCGTGGTGCTCGCCAATGCCGGTATGGACCGCGTGGTGCATGACACCTATTACGTGGTGGCCCATTTCCACTACGTGCTCTCACTGGGCGCTGTCTTCGCCATCTTCGCGGGCTGGTACTACTGGTTCCCCAAGATGTTCGGCTACATGTACAGCGAGTTCTGGGGCAAGCTGCATTTCTGGACGACGTTTATTGGCGTCAACCTGATCTTCTTCCCGCAGCATTTCCTCGGCCTTGCCGGCATGCCGCGCCGCTATGTGGACTATCCCGACGCCTATGCCCATTGGAACCTGGTCTCATCCATCGGCTCCTATATCTCGTCGGTCGGTGTGCTCTTCTTCCTGATTGGTGTCTTCCTCGCTTTCGCACGCAAGCAGCAGGCAGCCAACAATCCCTGGGGCGAGGGCGCCACAACACTGGAATGGACATTGTCCTCTCCGCCGCCGTTCCATCAGTTCTCGGAACTGCCGCACATCAAATAAGTCGATGCGAGAAAGCCGGTCGGGCTCAGGTCCGACCGGGTTTCCCTTATCGGTTTGCTTCGGGCCTCAGGCTGAACGTCTTCAGGCCCTTTCACTTTTGAGTACACGAATACATGTCGGATACAGCACTGCATCAGGATTACCTGCGCGAACATGCCTCCCCCGAGGGCGGCCTGGGATCGGCTGGTGATTTTTTCGAGCTGCTGAAACCGCGTGTCATGTCGCTGGTCATCTTTACCGCCCTTGTCGGGATTGTCGTCGCGCCGGGCAGCATCCATCCCGTCATCGGTTTCACGGCACTGCTCTGCATCGCTGTCGGGGCAGGGGCCTCTGGCGCGCTGAATATGTGGTACGACGCCGATATCGACGCGCGCATGACGCGCACCGCATCGCGCCCCATTCCGACCGGCCGCGTGACGCCGCGCGAAGCGCTTGTCTTCGGCTCAACGCTCTCGGTTTTTGCCGTCATGACCATGGGCGTGCTGGTCAACTGGTTTGCTGCGGGCCTGCTTGCTTTCACGATCTTCTTCTATGCCGTCATCTACACCATGTGGCTGAAGCGTTTGACCACGCAGAACATCGTTATTGGCGGTGCCGCGGGCGCCTTCCCGCCCATGATCGGCTGGGCTGCCGTCACCGGTGGCGTGTCGCTGGAATCACTTTCGCTCTTCCTCATCATTTTCATGTGGACCCCGCCGCATTTCTGGGCCCTCGCGCTCAAGCGGTCGGGTGATTATGAATCCGTCGGCGTGCCCATGCTGCCGGTCATTTCGGGTGAAGTCGAAACCCGCCGCCAGATTGTCATCTATACCGCCTTGCTGCTGCCCATCACCCTGCTGCCGGTGGCGCTTGGTTTTGCAGGCTGGCTCTATCTCGTGGTGACGGCGACGCTGGGTCTTGGCTTTGCCGGTCTTGTCGCCATTCTCGCGCGCACCCCGGCCGGCCCCGCGCAGGACAAGGCCGCCATGCGCGTCTTCTTCTATTCGATTGCCTATCTGTTTCTGATTTTTGGCGCGCTCTTTGTCGAGCGGGTATTCGCACTCTATGCCCCGGTCAATCTTGGCCTGGTTGGACTGTAAAGGCGTAAGACCCATGATCGATGACGAAGCCAAACGCCACCAGATTGAAGTCCCGCAATGGACCGAAGAGCAGCTGATGCGTCGTCGTCAGCGCAACAAGGCCATTGCCTGGGTGCTTGCCGGATTAGTGACCCTCTTCTTTGTGGTGACGATTGTTAAATTGGGGGGCAATGTCGCAAACCGGCCTTTTTGAGGCTGCCCGCGTGATTGCCTTGGACGAACGGATTTGAATTGGGTAAAGATTTTCCAGCAACGTAACGCTGCTGGATATCCAGAACCCGGATACAGAACGCGAATGGAGATGAGGGGACATGGCTGACGCTCACGCCAAAAATCACGATTACCACCTGGTGGACCCGAGCCCCTGGCCGTTTGTTGGCGCTGTTGGTGCCTTCATTCTCGCCGTTGGTGCGGTCAACTGGTTTCATGGCGCCGCACCCTGGGTGCTCTATCTCGGCCTTGCCATCGTGCTCTACACGATGTTTGGCTGGTGGCGCGATGTGATCCGCGAAGGCCGCGCAGGCGATCACACGCCGGTGGTTCAGCTTCACCTGCGCTACGGCATGATTTTGTTCATCGCCTCGGAAGTGATGTTCTTCGTCGCCTGGTTCTGGGCCTTCTTTGATGCTAGCCTTTTCACCGCCGAGCCCATTCAGGCCGCCCGTGCCGCCTTCACCGGTGGTCATTGGCCGCCCCAGGGCATCGAGGTCTTCGACCCCTGGCACATTCCGCTGCTGAACACACTCATCCTGCTCACCTCCGGCACGACCGTCACATGGGCGCATCACGCGCTTCTGGAAGGCGACCGCAAGGGTCTGGTGCAGGGTCTGGTGCTCACGGTCATTCTGGGCCTCATCTTCTCGGCCCTTCAGGCTTTCGAATATATGCATGCAGCCTTCTCCTTCGGCGGCAACATCTATGGCGCGACCTTCTTCATGGCGACCGGCTTCCATGGCTTCCACGTCATCGTCGGCACGATCTTCCTGATCGTCTGCCTGCTGCGCGCGATGAAGGGCGACTTCACACCGAAGGCGCATTTCGGTTTCGAAGCCGCCGCCTGGTACTGGCATTTCGTGGACGTTGTCTGGCTCTTCCTCTTTGCCAGCATCTATATCTGGGGCTCGCACGGCGCTGTCATTCACGCAGCCTGAGCAAGCCTGTTGCCTCTGGCAGCAATATGAATAGGGGGGCGGAGCTGCAAATGTGGCTCCGCCCTTTTCATTTCCGTCCCGCCTCTGAGGGAGTTCCGCATGAGCGATAAAGTCTGGCCTGCCCAATCCGCCATCAGTGTGGGTCTGCGGGGCCGCTGCCCGCGTTGCGGCAAGGGTCACCTTTTTTCAGGCGTTGCCACGCTGAAGCCCGGCTGCGAGAAATGCGGCCTCAGCTATGATTTTGCCGATGCAGGCGACGGCCCGGCCGTCTTTGTCATGCTCATAGCGGGCTTTATCATCGTCGCCGCCGCCCTCGTCGTGGAGGTCAAATATCAGCCACCCTACTGGCTTCATGCCGCGCTCTGGCTGCCGCTCACCATTCTCCTGCCGCTCGCTTTGTTACGCCCCCTCAAAGGCTGGCTCGTCGCCACGCAATATACGCACAACGCGAAGCCGGGCGAGCTGGAAGGGCGCGACTGATGCGCCATTTCACGTTCCGTCCGATGCTGGTGCCCACGCTCATGACGCTTGTCATGCTGCCTGTCCTGATCGGGCTGGGTATCTGGCAATTGCATCGTCTGGACTGGAAGCTCGACAAGATCGAGATGATGGAAAACCGACTTTCGGCCATGCCAGCGCCCATGCCCGCGCCTGAGGTCTGGCCCCGCCTCAATGTCACCGGTCTCGACTTCCGCCAGATGAGCGCCACGGGTCGTTTCGACAATGCGCATGAGTTCCACTATTTCACGCAGGATGATCAGGGGCAGGCCGGCTATTCCATTTTGACCCCGTTGCTGCTTGATGGCGGCGGCGCCATCATCGTTGATCGCGGCTTTGTCCCGCAGGCCTTTAAGGACCCCGCCTCGCGCCCGGGCAGCCAGGTCGAGGGCGAGGTGACCATTGTCGGCGTTGCCCGCGTGCCGGGCCGGCGCGGTTATTTTGATGGCGAGAACGATCTGGCCAAAAACATCTGGTATGTGCGCGATCCAGCCCTCATGGGCCGCTCTATCGGGCTCTCGCCTGTCGCCCCTTTCCTGCTGGAGGCCGAACCTGTGGCTGGGGCCGACCCGCAGGCCTTGCCGCGTCCGGGGGCCGCGCGCGTCCAACTGGTGAATTCGCATCTCCAATATGCGATCACCTGGTTTTCCTTCGCGCTGATCCTGATCGTGATCTATGTCGCCTATCACCGCTCAAATGGCCGCTTCGGGCTAGAAAAACCTTGATATTGCTTGGATTTGCAGGCTCATTTGCCAGCATTCGAACAGGCAGCTAGGTTTGGCGCCGGCCTTGTCCCGGCACGACAGAGACGGGTTATAATCGGAGAACATGGTGAAATACGTCAGCACGCGGGGGCAGTCCCCCGAGCTTGGTTTTGAGGATGTGTTGCTCGCAGGGCTTGCGCGTGATGGCGGCCTCTATGTGCCGGTTGAATGGCCCCATTTCACCGAGCGCCAGATTCGCGCCATGTCTGGCCAGAGCTATGAGGAAATCGCCTGGCGCGTCATGTCGCCCTTCATTGGCGAGGCCATAGCTGAAGCCGACCTGCGTGGCATGATTGCCGAGGCCTATGCGAGCTTCAATCATCGTTCCGTCGCGCCGCTGGTCCAGATCGGACCCAATGACTGGCTGCTGGAACTTTTCCATGGGCCGACGCTCGCCTTCAAGGATGTGGCGATGCAGATCCTCGCCCGTCTTTTCGATCACGTGCTGGCCGCGCGCGGTCGCCGCGTCACCATTGTCGGTGCCACTTCGGGCGACACGGGCTCGGCCGCCATCGAGGCTTTCAAGGGCCGCGACACGACCGATATTTTCATTCTTCATCCGGCAGGCCGCGTCTCGGAAGTGCAGCGCCGCCAGATGACGACGGTGCTGGACGAGAATGTCCACAACATCGCCATTGAAGGTTCCTTTGATGATTGCCAGGCGTTGGTGAAGGCGCTTTTCAATGATCATGGCTTTCGTGACGAGGTGGCGCTTGCCGGCGTGAATTCGATCAACTGGGGTCGCGTCATGGCCCAGATCGTCTACTTCTTCACATCAGCCCTGGCACTTGGCGGACCGGAACGGCCTGTCTCCTTCGCCGTGCCCACAGGCAATTTCGGCGACATTTTCGCGGGCTATGTTGCCGGTCGTATGGGGCTGCCGATTGCGCGCCTGCTCGTCGCCACCAATGTGAACGACATTCTCCAGCGTACGCTCACAAGCGGACGCTATGAAGTGGGTAAGGTCACCCAGACCATCAGCCCCAGCATGGATATTCAGGTCTCGTCCAATTTCGAGCGCCTGCTTTTTGATGCCTATGGCCGCGATGGCGATGCGGTGCGCGGCCTCATGGGCAGCCTCAGCCAGTCCGGCGGTTTCGAGATCGATCCTCATCGTCTGGACATCATGCGCGCGCAGTTTGGCGCCCATCGCGCTGACGAAGCTGAAACCTCGGCCATGATGGCGCAGATGCTGAAAACAACAGCTGAGCTTGTGGATCCACATACGGCGGTCGGCCTTGTCGCCGCACAGGCCGAACGCGGTGATGAAGCCACGCCCATGGTGACGCTGGCAACCGCTCATCCGGCAAAGTTCCCCGCCGCCGTGGAAGCCGCCACAGGCGTCCATCCGGCATTGCCGCCGCGCATGGCCGATCTCTTTGACCGAGAGGAGCGTCTCACGCAGCTTCCAAATGATGTGGCCGCGATTGCCAAATTCATCCGCGCTCATGCGCGCGCCCATGCCGCTTGACTACCAAGTCGCTCGAATATTTTGTGTCTGCGTTTTGAAAGGTTTCCTGTATGGCAGTTGAAGTCAGTCGGTTGAGTAATGGTTTGACGATTGTCACCGACAGCATGCCCCATCTTCAGACGACATCCGTGGGTGTCTGGGTTGAGACGGGCGCGCGCCATGAAGATGAATCCATAAACGGCATTTCGCACATGCTGGAACACATGGCCTTCAAGGGGACTCAGCGCCGCTCTGCCCGCGACATTGCCGAGGAAATTGAAACCGTGGGCGGGCATCTCAATGCGCATACCACGCATGAGGCAACCGCTTATCATGCCCGCGTGCTGATGGGCGATCTGCCGCTTGCCGTCGATATCATTGCCGACATTCTGCAGAACTCGGCTTTCGATGCAGAAGAGCTCGAGCGCGAGCGCGGCGTTATCGTGCAGGAAATCGGGCAGGCACAGGACACGCCCGATGAAATGGTTTTCGACTATCTGATGGGCGCCGCCTTTCCGGGTCAGGCGCTTGGCCGCCCGATCCTTGGCACGGTTGAAACCGTGGCAAGCTTTGGCCGCGCCCAGCTGCGCGACTATATGCAGGAGCGCTATCTGGCATCGGGCATGGTGTTGGCCGCAGCCGGTGGCGTCGACCATCAGGCCCTTGTGGCACTGGCGCAGGATCGTTTCGGCAATCTGGCAACAGCGGAAAACAAGACCCATGAGCCGACACGATTTATCGGTGGCGAGCACCGCGATGATCGCGAGCTTGAGCAGGTGCATCTGACACTGGCCTTTGAGGGGCCGCGCTACAGCGATCCGGATTTTCACACCGCGCAGGTTTTTGCCGGTGTGCTGGGCGGCGGCATGTCTTCGCGCCTCTTTCAGGAAGTGCGTGAAAATCTCGGCCTCTGCTATTCCGTCTTTGCCTATTCATGGTCCTTTGCCGACACCGGCATGTTCGGTGTCTATGCCGGCACTTCGCCCGATGATGTCGCCGCCCTCGTGCCGGTGCTGGCGCGCGAGATCAAGCGGCTGGGAGAGGATGCGACCGAAGCCGAAACCGCCCGCGCCCGTGCCCAGATCAAGGCCGGTCTGATGATGGGGCTGGAATCATCTTCCGCCCGCGCCGAACAGATTGCCCGCCAATATATGATCCATGGCCGCGTCGTGCCGGTGGAGGAAATCGTGGCCCATATCGAGGCGGTTGATGCCGAGGCGATCCGCCGTTTTGCCCGCCGAATCGTTGCCAATGCGCCGCATATGGCGCTTGCCGCCGTCGGGCCGCTCTCCGGTGCCAATGGGGGCCTTGAATCTTATGAGGCCATTGTCGCAAAATTTGCCTGAGGCATCACGAGATGTCACAACTTGGGGTGCCCTGGGGCAAATCACCCAAGGCAAATGAATCCTAACGGAGCGGCGGCTCGCCATGGCCTTCATGCGCTCAATATCCCGGCCGGATACCGTGCCCGTTCTTTCCGGCAAGGATATCTATCTGCGTGCCCCGCAATGGTCCGACTATCGCGAATGGGCCGATCTGCGCAGCCGCAGCCGCGAGTTTCTCACGCCCTGGGAACCGACCTGGGCTTCGGATGATCTGACGCGCCATGCGTTCCGCCGTCGCCTGCGCCGCTATCTCACGGAGGTCCGCAGCGATCAGGCCTATCCCTTCTTCATTTTCCGCCAGCATGACGGAGCGCTTGTCGGCGGCATTACGGTTTCCGGCGTGCAGCGCGGCGTTCAGCAATATGCCTCGCTGGGCTATTGGGCAGGACAGCCCTTTGCCGGTCGGGGCCATGTGAAGGCAGCCGTGCGCACCATCATTCCCTATGTTTTTGAGGATCTGCGTTTGCATCGTCTACAGGCGGCCTGTCTGCCCGACAATGAACCCTCAAAAGCTGTATTGTTGAGCTGTGGTTTTCACCAGGAAGGCTATGCGCGGGGCTATCTTCGCATTGCCGGTGTCTGGGCTGATCATCTTCTGTTTGCCATTTTGCGCGATGATCCCAGACCATAGAGCTGAGACTTGCCGCCCAACCAAGAATATGCCTCCTGCCGATCGGACCTTGCTTTGACTCTTCGCCTGACCTTGCCCGCCTTTCTGCCCCGGCTTTGCCTGGCTCTGGGCGCGAGCCTGATTGCGCTGCCACTCCTCCTCGCGGCGCCACATAAGGCCTTTGCGCTGGATGCCGTGGCGCTGGATGATCCCCGTGCGGTGGTGGACCTCACCCCCTATATCGAGACTTATGAGGAAGCCGGACAGAAGCTCTCCATTGCTGTGCCCGACAATGGTGCCGTGGATAGTGACGCCGATCAGGCCGCCACAGATGACGCGCCGCCGCCGGATGCATCCGGCGATGATGTGCATGCCGATGGCGGCGAGATCGAGGATAACGGGTCGATCCTGCTCTCAGACGGCAATGCCCAGGCAAAGGGTGTCTGGCTGGCAGCCGCCTTGCGCAATCGCAGCAGCGACCCCGTGCAGCGCTATCTTGTTCTGGACAAGCGCGGCCATGGCTTTCTGAATATTTTCTGGCCGCACCCCTCCGAGGGGATCGACAGGGCCTATGCTGCCGGTGGCGACGATCCCGAGCCGCGCCCGGATGAAAGTCGGCAGGACTTTGCCGTTTTCAATCTTGATGTCGGACCGGAAACCAGCATCACGGTGGCGCTGCATTCTGAAAAACCGGCACCCTCCGCACTCTATCTCTGGCAGGCAGGCGCCTGGCAGTCCTTCCATCAGCGTCTGGCGTTGGTGCAGGGCGCGCTGATTGGCGTGGTGGCCGCGCTCGGCGTCTATCTCGCCGCCCTTGCCGTGCTCACGCAGGCCCCTGCCGCCCGCGCCACCGCCATGATGCTTGGGGCAGGGCTTCTCGTATTGCTCGCCGAGTTTGGTTATCTGGGGTCGGCCTTTGGCGCGTCGGTCTATGCCAACGAGGTCATCCGCATATCCGCCATGGCGCTCTTTGCTGCGTCGGTTTTTGCGCTGGAGCGTTTCTTTCTCGATCTCCAGCACCATTTCGAGATGCCGGCGCGTCTTGCCCGCCTCATGTGCTTTGTGGTCTTCATCGCCATTCCGCTGGCTTTGTTCATGCCGCCGCTGGGCGCCCTTTTTGTGCGGCTCTGCCTGCTGCTTGCGCTTCTGGGCGGCGCGCCACTGGTGGTTGCGGCGGCGCTGCGCGGTGTGCGGCCCGCCCAGCTTCTCATTCCCGGCGCGGTGCTTTTCGGCCTCACCGGTCTGATCGCGGCCCTTCATGCGGCAGGCTGGATGCCGGGCACCTTTGCCGGCACCACGCTCACTGGCGGCTTCTTCACATCGGCGCTGGCGCTCTTCGCTTTCGCCGCGGCCTATCACGCGCAGGGCGGGCGTCGTCGCGCCAATATCGGCACATTGCGCAGCGAGCAGCGTCAGGCCTTTGCCCTCTCCGGTGCGCGTCAGGGCGTCTGGGACTGGGACATCCTCACCGACACGCTTTATGTCTCGCCCTCGGTCGAGGCCATGCTGGGGCTGGACCCCGGCACTTTCTCAGGCAATGAGGTGGCCTGGCGCGAGCATATGCATCCGGCTGATCGCGAAACCTATCGCAATGCGCTCAATGCCTATATTGATCGCGGCAATGTCGCCTTCACCCTTGAGTTTCGCATGCGCCACACCGATGGCGCCTTTCGCTGGCTCTCGCTGGCCGCGAGCTGCATTGCCACAACGCAGAGCTATGCGGAACGCTGCATCGGCACCATCACCGATATTTCGGGCCGCAAGCTCGCCGAAGATCGCCTGCTCCATGATGCCGTGCATGACAGCCTGACAAGCCTGCCCAACCGCCCGCTCTTTATGGACCGTCTGGAACGCGCCATCCATCGCACCGGGCTGATGGACCGTCCGCGCGCCGCGCTGCTGCTGATTGATCTGGACCGTTTCAAGACCGTCAATGACAGCCTCGGCTTCTCCGGGGGCGATGCCCTGCTGATCGCGCTTGCCAGGCGTCTGGAATCGCTGGTCACGCAGGAAGATACCGTCGCGCGTATCGATGGTGACAGCTTTGCCATTCTGCTGACAACGCGTACCAGCCGCGAAGACGCCATGGCTTTTGCCGAGCAGCTGACCGAGTTTCTGAGCCAGCCCATCATGCTCTCGGGCATGGAGGTTTTTCCGAGCTGTTCGGTGGGTGTGGCCATCTGCGAAGATGCGCATGAAAAGCCCGAGGAGCTTTTTACCGAAGCCGATATCGCGATGTATCGGGCCAAGAAGGATGGCAAGGCGCGCATCATCCTGTTTGAGCCCTCCATGCGCAGCGATGCCGACAGCCATCTCAGTGTTGAAACGGATTTGCGCCACGCGCTGGAGCGGCGTGAGCTGGAAGTCTATTACCAGCCCATCATGTCGCTGCATGACGGCAGCGTGCGCGGCTTTGAGGCGCTCTTGCGCTGGAACCATCCCCAGCGTGGTCTGGTTGGACCGGATGAATTTATTCCGATTGCGGAGGAACTGGGCCTCATTGCCGAGATCGGCCATTTTGCGTTGAGAGCGGCGAGTGAAGAACTGGCGACATGGCAAAAGCTTTTCCCCCAGCAGGTTCCCCTCTTTACCAGCGTCAATGTGTCGAGCCGCCAGTTGCTCCGTCATGACCTGATTGATGACGTCAAGCGCGTGCTGCAGCGAATCGACATCATCCCCGGCACATTGAAAATTGAGGTCACCGAGTCCCTGATCATGGAGAACCCGGAATTTGCAGCCCAGGTTCTCAGCCGCATCAAGGCGCTGGGCGCGGGGCTGTCCATGGATGATTTTGGCACAGGTTATTCGAGCCTCAGCTATCTCCAGCGGTTTCCCTTCGATACGCTCAAGGTGGATCGCTCCTTTGTCGCCCGCATGTCGGTCGACAGGGAAACGCCGCTTATTATCCGCTCCATCGTTTCGCTCGCCCACGACCTCAACATGGAGGTGGTGGCAGAAGGAACCGAAAACGAGCAACAAGCTATCGACCTGGCGGCCATGGGGTGTGACTATGGTCAGGGCTATTATTTTGGCCAGCCCATGCGGTCGACACAGGCGCTCGATTTCATCGCCCATTACTGGCGTGAATAGTTACAACGGATAAGCGGGCGCGTGGCGCGTCGGGGAACAATCCATTGCTGAAAATGGGGTCCCGTCAGGGGGTAATATTTTTGGTGCACCGGAAAAACTGCGGGAACTGAGTAGCAGCGAAACAATTCTCTCTGTCCTCGATTACTGGCTCTCGCTGAGAGCCGAGCGTCCCTATCCTTCACGCGCTGACTTCAATCCCATGAAGCTGCCAAAAGTGCTGTCATGCATCTTTCTGGTGGATGCCCTGGCCGATGGAACGTTCCGCTATCGCGTGGTGGGAACTGCCGTTGAGGAATTCTATCAGGTCGGCAGTTTTGCAGGCCATACGCCTGAGGAAAAATTCGGGGACACAGCCGAAAGGGCTCTTATTCCCTATCGCCATGTCCGTGACACCGGTGAAGCCTTTCTGCGCGGCGCCAATCTCTCATGGGTTCATGATGACCGGCGCTATGTCGCCTATGAAGTCATGCTGCTGCCCCTGAGTGACGATGGCAAGGCCGTCAACATGCTGCTGGGCGTACATGACTTTGTGAAGGATCCGGCCTAGGCGTGCCCGGCCTCGCCTGACAGCAGCGAAATCGAGACCCCGAGTTTGTTGAGCGCGGCGGTATATTTTGCTTCCAGATTATCGCCAAACAGGAGTTCGGGATCAGGATCGCAATGCAGCCAGCCATTGGCCTGTATCTCGCCCTCAAGCTGGCCCGGTGCCCATCCGGCATAGCCAAGCGCCAGGAGCGCGCGCTTCGGCCCGCAGCCCGTCGCAATCGCGCGCAATATATCGACCGTCGCCGTCAGGCCGACATCGGCATCGACTGGCAGTGTGGAATCCTCAGAGAAATAATCAGGCGTATGCAGTACGAAACCGCGCCCGCCCTCCACTGGCCCGCCGCTGAGCACGGGGCAGGATGAAAAATCGATCAGCTCTTTTTCATGCGGTGCCACGATGGAAAGCTGTTCCAGCAGATCGGGCAGGGTGACATCAGGCGCCTGCCTGTTGACGACAATCCCCATCGCCCCTTCCGCATTATGCACGCAGACATAGATCAGGGTGCGGGCAAAGCGGTCATCGCCCATGCTCGGCATGGCAATCAGCATCTTGCCTTCAAGATAACCGTCTGACTTGGATTCATTCTGTTCGCGGGATGCATTAAGCATGACAGGCAACCTTTCTGGCCGCGTCGCGCTGTGTGTTCCAGCAGCGCGGGGGCGGCATTCGAACAAGCATGATTCATTGTCGCGCTGTTGGGCGCTCATGTCACGCATTTGTGTAAGCGCAGCCCCTGCCCAAGACGGGAGAAACATGTTTTCATGCGGCATGAAACAAATTATGCCCCGCATTCTTGCGCTTCTCTGCAGCATGGCCCTGCCGCTTGCTGCGACGGCGCAGGCGGCTGCCATTTGGGCAGGGCGCGACGAAGGGCAGGTGCGTCTGATCGCGGGCGACTCAAAAGCCGAAACAGGCGATCGCCTTGTGGGCGTGGAGATGCAGCTTCAGGCAGGCTGGCATACCTATTGGCGTGTGCCGGGCGACTCCGGCATTGCGCCCCGGTTTGACTGGTCGGCTTCGGACAATGTGGCCGCCATCGACATGAAATGGCCAACGCCCGAGCGCTTCGAAGCGCCGGACGACAATACCTATGGCTATGCGCATCACGTTATCTGGCCCTTGCGCGTCACCCCGCTTGATCCGGCAAAGCCGGTGGAGCTGCGTCTCACCATGTTTTACGGCATCTGTTCGGATATCTGTGTGCCGGCAGAGGCTGCCCTCGTCCTTGTCTTGAGCCCCGGCGGGAAAGCTGACCCTGCGGCGGAGGAACTGCTTGCAGGCGCACTGTCCCGCCTGCCGAAGGAGCTTACGCCACATGATGCGGGCAATGGCCTGCATGTCTGGTGGGCGGTCGGTGATCCCTCGCTTCTCATGATCGAGAAGGGGGGCCATGAGGCAGGCACCATGCAGCTCACTCTGCAAACACCCGATCAGGTACAGGCGGGCTATGTCGATGGCAGCGAGGAAGAGGGCCGACATGTTTTCATCGTGCCCCTTGAGGCTGTAACCAAAGACGCCTTTGACGGGGCGCCCATCGCGATGACCTTCACCACCGCCAGCAAAAGCGAAGATGTGAGCATCACATTGCCATGAAAAGATTAGGGTTTTTGACGCCGCATCCGGGGTGGCGGCGTCATGCTTTTGGGTCTTTAATGCCCGGGAACAAATAACAGACACCCCCTGACAAAACCGGAGGCCGCTTATGACCATCAAGGTCGGAGAAAAAATTCCAGACGCCGTTCTCATGAAACTCACTGACAAGGGGCCTGAGCCGATCAAGACGGCTGACTTCTTCAAGGGTCGCAAGATTGCCGTTTTCGCGCTGCCCGGCGCCTTCACGCCGACATGCTCCAATCAGCATCTGCCCGGCTTCATCCAGAAGGCGGACGAGTTCAAGGGCAAGGGTGTTGACGAGATCGTTTGCCTGTCGGTCAATGACGCTTTCGTCATGGGCGCCTGGGGCAAGCAGCAGGGTGCTGAGGGCAAGGTCACCATGCTCGGCGATGGCAATGGCGACTTCACCAAAAAGCTCGGCCTTGATTTTGACGGGTCGGGCTTTGGCATGGGCACGCGCAGCCTGCGCTATTCCATGCTGGTCGATGACGGCGTGGTGAAAAGCCTTAACCAGGAACCCAATCCGGGCGAGGCCAAAGTGTCTGGTGCGGAAAACCTTCTGGCCCAGCTTTAAGCGAAGTGTCACCCCGGATTTGTTCCGGGGTCCATCTTCGTTGCAGCGCTACTTGCTGGCCTGATAGGGTGCCATGCCCTGTCGGGCCAGCGCGTCCGCGCGTTCATTTTCCGGATGGCCGGAATGGCCCTTGACCCAGTGGAAACTCACCTCATGGGTTTCAAGGGCAAGCTCCAGCCGCTGCCAGAGATCGGCATTCTTCACCGGTTTCTTGTCTGCCGTGCGCCAGCCATTGAGCTTCCAGTTGTGAATCCATTTGGTGATGCCGTCGCGCAGATAGACACTATCCGTATGCAGACGGATCGGCAGCTTCTTTTTCATGGTCTCCAGCGCCTGAATGGCCGCCATCAACTCCATGCGGTTATTGGTGGTCAGTTCTTCACCGCCACAAATTTCCTTTTCATGATCGCCATAAAGCATCAGGGCGCCCCAGCCGCCGGGCCCCGGATTGCCCGAGCAGGCGCCATCGGTATAGATCTCAACCGTGTCAGAACTCATGGATCAAGACCATATTCGGTGGGGGAGTGGACGCCGCGATGGAACCGCAGGCAGCGCAGATATTCGAGCGGGTTCTTGGGCTTCACCAGCGCGCCTTTGGGCGTGTTGAGCCAGTCATAAAGCCGCGTCAGCAAAAACCGCATGGCGCTGCCGCGCGCCAGCAGGGGCAGGGCTGCGAATTCTGCCGGGCTCAGGGGGCGCTTGGCGCTATAGGCCTGCAACAGCGCGCGCGCCTTTGTCGTGTTGAACGAGCCGTCGGCCTCAAAGCACCAGGCATTGAGGCAAATGCCGAGGTCATAGGCAAAGGCATCATTGCAGGCGAAATAAAAATCAATCAGGCCTGACAGCTTGTCGCCAATGAAGAACACATTGTCGGGAAAAAGATCGGCATGAATGACGCCACTCGGCAGGTGGTCCGGCCATTCGGCTTCCAGCGTATCAAGCTCGCGGGCAAGTTCATCGCGCAGGCCGCGCGCCACCTCATCGGCATGGGCGGCACTGGCCTCAAACAGCGGTCGCCAACCATGCACATCAAGCGCATTGGGCCGCCTGATGGCAAAGTCCGCCCCCGCCAGATGCAGCGCGGCAAGCCCCCGGCCCACTTCGCCGCAATGAAGTGTCGTCGGGCGGCGGACTGAAACCCCTTCCAGAAAACTGATGATCGCGGCAGGTCGGCCCGCGAGTTCGCCAAGCGCTACGCCCTTGCGATTATGGATCGGTGTCGGACAGGCAAGGCCCTTCTCGGCCAGATGATCCATCAGCCCCAGAAAAAAGGGCAGGTCGCCTGCATCCACCCGCTTTTCATAAAGCGTCAGAATGAAACTCGCCTGATCGGTGCGCAGCAGATAGTTGGAATTTTCCACGCCCTCGGCAATGCCCTTGAGCGAGCGCAATTCGCCAATGTCATATTCCGCCAGAAAGGCTTCAAGCTGGGCATCATCAACTTCCGTATAGACCGCCATCAGCGCGCCTCGTCCATCAGGGCGCGCGGCAGCTTGAACTGAACGGACTCAGCACTCACCATCACTTCTTCCACGCTTACCTCGAAGCGTTCACGCAGCGCTGCGATGACTTCATCGATCAGCACATCGGGTGCGCTTGCCCCGGCGGTCAACCCGAGCGTCGCCGGTGTGCCCAGCGCTTCCCAGTCAATATCGGCGGCGCGCTGCACCAGCGCGGCATAGCGGCAGCCCGCGCGTTCGGCTACTTCCACCAGCCGCATCGAGTTGGACGAGTTGGGTGCGCCGATCACCAGCACGGCATCGGCGCGCGGCGCAATCGCCTTCACCGCATCCTGCCGGTTGGTCGTTGCATAGCAGATGTCTTCCTTGCGGGGCGCGCTGATATCGGGAAAGCGCGCGCGCAACACACCCACGATTTCAGCCGTGTCATCCACAGACAGCGTTGTCTGCGTGATGAAGGAAATTTTCTTGTCGTCGCGCGGGGTAAAGGCGCGGGCATCTTCGACCGTTTCGATCAGCGTCACCGCGCCCTCGGGCAGCTGGCCCATCGTGCCGATCACTTCCGGATGGCCATCATGCCCGATCAGAATGATTTCGCGTCCCTGCGCATGCAGCCGCTCGGCTTCCACATGCACCTTGGAGACGAGCGGGCAGGTCGCATCCAGATAGAAGAGCTTGCGGGACTGGGCCGCCGCCGGGACAGATTTGGGCACGCCATGGGCTGAAAAGATCACCGGCGCATCGGCGGGCACCTCGTCGAGCTCTTCGACGAAAATGGCCCCCTTGGCCTCAAGCCCTTCGACCACATAGCGATTATGAACAATCTCGTGGCGCACATAGACCGGCGCGCCATATTTCGCCAGCGCCAGCTCCACAATCTGGATCGCACGGTCCACCCCGGCGCAAAAGCCGCGTGGGCTCGCCAGAAGCAGTGTCAGCTTGGGGTGGGCATCGGTCATTTGCTGTTCAATCATGCTCTTGTCGGCGCTCGCGCGCTTGTCGCAGCCGGAACACTCCGTTAGAGTTTGCGCGCTGCCGGGACCCCCGTCATGACCTTGCTTAAACATATGATTTGCAAGGTTTTCGTGACGGTCCTTGGCCGTATATAGAGGGGCCCTGTCCGCGAATGTCAAGAAAGCCAGCCACTCAGGTCATGGCGCCAATTTGCAGACTTTATCCGGAACGAGTGACATGACAATTCAGCTTCGCACAGCCACATCCCTGATGGCCCGCCGCAACCGCTTTGCCATGGCAGGCATGCTGATGTCGGCCCTGGCGCTCACCGGCTGCACCTCCGAACAGGCCTTCAGCGCCATCGGCCTGGGTGGCAGCACCACGGAAGAGGGCGGCACGGCAGATCGCCCCTGTCCGACTGTCGGTGTTCTGGCTGAAACGGATCACATCACGGTGTTTAACGGTCGCGGCAATGACCTGACCGATGTGGTGCTGCGCGCCGAGACCGGCAAGGCTGTGACCCAGTGCACCTATAATCTCACCGATTCGACGATTTCCTTTGATATCGCCTTTGATGGCCTGGCCGAGCTTGGGCCTGCCGCCACTTCGCGCACCCAGACGGTCACGACCTATGTCGCCGTCATGCGCCGTTTCGGCAAGAAGGTGAAAAAGCAGCTTTATGAAGTGCCGCTGGTTTTTGACGGCAATACCCGTCGTATCCAGTTCCTCAAAACGGTCGATGGCACCGTGGTGCCCTATGGCGGTGATGCCGATGGCCGCATTTACGAGATTCTCGTTGGATTCCAGCTCACACCCGAGCAGCTGGCCTATAATCGCCGTGTGCCCCGCGTCCCGATCCGCTGAGGCGGGCCTGAATCTTTTATATTTGAACTGAATCCAGTGGATAACTCGGCCCGCGCGCTGAGTCCGCGCGTCGCGGCGTTGACTCTGCTGCGCCGCCACATATTATCAGTCGACATACAGATGATCCCTGCGGGAGAGTCTGTGGCAGGGTCACCTGCGCACAGCGCCGAAGGAGCAACCGCCCCGGAAACTCTCAGGCAACCGGACCGCAGGGGGATGAATCTCTGGAAAGCAGTCAGATCTTCGGGTCTGCCTCACCGACGGGCGTAAGTGGACGGGCCTCTGGCTCCACCCCATGAAATCTCTCAGGTTCCGCGACAGAGGGGGCACTATCGATCGGTCGTTTCGACCATGGATAGTGGATTCCCACGAGTCGCGTGCCGTTCGCAAGTTGAACGCGCAGGAAACCTGATGACGCAAGCCGCTGCCCATGACGATCTGAAAATCACCCCGCTTCATGCCCTGCATATCGAGCTCGGCGCGAAAATGGTGCCCTTCGCCGGCTATGACATGCCGGTGCAATATCCCATGGGCGTGCTCAACGAGCATCTGCACACGCGCGCCAAGGCCGGCCTTTTCGATGTCTCCCATATGGGGCAGGCCTGGATTGAAGGCCCGGATTTTGAAACCGTCGCCGGGGCGATGGAGGCCCTTGTGCCCGGTGACCTGCTGGCGCTTGCCCCCGGTGCGATCCGCTACACACAGCTCACCAATAATGGCGGCGGTATTCTCGATGACCTCATGATCACGCGCCCAGCCGAGGCTGACCGCGCCAACAGCCTGTTCATCATCGTCAATGCGGCCTGCAAGGACGAGGATTTCAAACATATCGCCGCCAACATGCCGACAGGCGTTGCACTGAAACCCATCACGGATCGTGCCTTGATCGCGCTTCAGGGCCCAACTGCCGCCGATGTTTTCGCAGGCTTTGCGCCTGAGGCAGTCGAGATGAACTTCATGACGGCCCGCGCCATGAATGTGGCCGGCATACCCTGTCTCGTCAGCCGCTCGGGCTATACCGGCGAAGATGGTTACGAGATTTCGGTGCCGGAAAAAGACGCCGTCGCGCTGACGCAAAAACTTCTCGCCCATGCAGATGTTGCGCCCATCGGTCTTGGCGCGCGGGACTCGCTGCGTCTTGAGGCCGGTCTCTGCCTTTACGGGCATGACATCAATCATCAGACATCGCCTGTCGAGGCCGCACTCCTCTGGTCGATCTCCAAGCGCCGCCGCGCCGAAGGCGGCTTTCCCGGCGCGGCTATCGTGCAGAAGCAGATTGCCGAGGGCGTGACCCGCAAGCGCGTCGGCATTCTGCCCGAGGGCAAGGCACCTGCGCGCGAAGGCACAGGCATTGCCGATGAGCAGGGCAATGTGCTCGGCATCATCACCAGTGGCGGCTATGGCCCCACCGTGGGTGGTCCCATCGCCATGGGCTATATCGACATTGCCCACGCCAAGCCGGGCACAAAGATTTTTCTCGCCGTGCGCGGCAAGGATCGCCCCGCGCAGGTCGTCACCATGCCATTCATCGAGAAACGTTTTCACCGGACCAAACCGTAACAGGGTCGGCATCAGCATCATCAGGGGAACCACATGAGCGAAATTCGATATACAGACCAGCATGAATGGGTGCGCGTGGAAGGCGATATCGCCACCATCGGCATCACCGACTATGCGCAGGAACAGCTGGGCGATGTTGTCTATGTCGAGCTGCCCGAAGTCGGCACGCAGATTGCGGCAGGCGATGAGGCCGCTGTTGTCGAAAGCGTCAAGGCGGCAAGCGAAGTGTATGCCCCCGTCAGCGGCGAGGTGATCGAGGTCAATGAGGATCTCGACGGATCGCCCGCCGGTGTCAATGAAGACGCCATGGGCAGCGGCTGGTTCATCAAGATGAAAATCGAAGACATGGATGAACTCGACAAGCTCATGGATGAAGACAGCTACAAATCCTTCGTCGAAGGGCTCGACTGAACCGGGCCTGCCGACACGTCACAAGCATTCACTCAACGAGGCATTTTATATGCGTTATCTCCCACTGACAGAGGCAGATCGCACCGACATGCTCCAGGTCATCGGGGCCGGTCTTGCCGGTGTCAAATCCGTCGACGATCTGTTCCGCGATGTGCCAACCCATGCCCGCCTTGACGGGCCGGTCGATCTGCCGAGCCGCATGGGGGAACTGGAAGTGGAGCGTGCGCTCTCGCGCATGGCCGCCAAAAATGTCTCGGCAGGGTCAGTGCCCTTCTTTGTCGGGGCAGGCGCCTATCGCCATCATGTGCCTTCCGCTGTGGATCATCTGATCCAGCGTTCGGAATTTCTCACCTCTTACACGCCCTATCAGCCCGAAGTGACGCAAGGCACACTGCAATATCTCTTCGAGTTCCAGTCGCAGGTCGCCATGCTCACCGGCATGGATGTCGCCAATGCCTCCATGTATGACGGCTCCACCGGTTGCGGCGAGGCCGTGCTCATGGCCCATCGCATCACCAAGCGGCGCAAGGCGATCCTGTCGGGCACGCTCCATCCGCAATATCGCGCGGTGGTGGAAAACCTCTCCGACTTTGCCGGCGACATTGTCGAGGCCCTGCCGCCCGCTCTGCCGGACCGGACCGAAGACATCATTTCCCGCATCACCGATGACACAAGCTGCGTGGTCGTACAGACGCCGGGCATCTTTGGCGGGTTGCATGATCTCAGCGCCATTGCGGACGCCGCCCACGCCAAGGGCGCGCTTCTCATTGCCGTTGTCACCGAAGTCGTCTCGCTCGGCCTTGTCACGCCCCCCGGCGAAATGGGTGCCGACATCGTCGTCGGCGAAGGCCAGTCCATCGGCAACGGGCTTAATTTCGGCGGGCCTTATGTCGGCCTCTTCGCCACGCGCCAGAAATATGTCCGCCAGATGCCGGGCCGCCTGTGCGGCCTGACGAAGGATGCCGAGGGCAAGCGCGGCTTCGTGCTGACGCTCTCGACGCGCGAGCAGCATATCCGCCGTGAGAAGGCGACATCCAACATCTGCACCAATTCCGGTCTCTGTTCGCTCGCCTTCACCATCCATCTTTCGCTTCTGGGCGAGGAAGGTTTCACCCGGCTGGCCCGCATCAATCACGCCAATGCCGTGGACCTGGCGACCCGTCTGGGCGCGGTGCCCGGCGTTGAAGTGCTGAACGAGGCCTTCTTCAATGAATTCACGCTCCGCCTGCCGCGTCCGGCAGCCGACATCGTGGATGCGCTCGCCGACAGGCATGTGCTGGGCGGTGTGCCCGCCTCGCGTCTCATGCCGGGCGTTGCCGGGGTTGAAAATCTGCTTCTCGTCGCCTCGACCGAAATCAATACCGATGAAGATCGCGCCGCCTTTGCAGCCGCGCTCAAGGAGGTGCTCGCATGACTGCCATGAACAATCAGGGTCGCCCCACAGGCACTGGCATGTCCTCAAATCGTGAAACGCCCACCTTCACCGGCAACCGCGCCCTGCAGCTGGAAGAGCCGCTGATCTTCGAACGCGACAATCCCGGTGCCTGCGGCGTGGACTTCGATGAGCCGAAGGCTTTCACGCCCCGGCTCGGCAAGCTCGCGCGCAAGGGCAGCATTGGTCTGCCCGGTCTCTCCGAGCCTGAAGTCATCCGCCATTATGTGCGTCTGTCTTCGAAAAACTTTTCCATTGATGCCGGGCTTTATCCGCTTGGTTCCTGCACCATGAAGCATAATCCGCGCCTCAACGAGAAGATGGCGCGCCTGCCGGGCTTTGGTGATGTGCATCCCCTTCAGCCGGTCAAGACCGTGCAAGGTGCGCTTGAACTCATGGATACGCTCAGCCATTGGCTCAAAGTGCTGACCGGCATGCCCGCCGTGGCGCTTTCGCCCAAGGCAGGCGCCCATGGCGAGCTTTGCGGCATGATGGCCATTCAGGCCGCGCTGAAAGCACGTGGCGAAGACGCCACCCGCAAGCGCGTGCTGGTGCCTGAGTCAGCCCATGGCACAAACCCCGCCACGGCAGCCCTCATCGGCTACAAGGTCGATGCCATTCCGGCAACAGAAGATGGCCGCGTTGATCTTGCCGCCTTCAAGGCAAAGCTCGGGCCCGATGTTGCCGCCATCATGCTCACCAATCCCAACACATGCGGCCTCTTCGAGCGCGATATCATCGAAATTGCCGATGCTGTGCATGAGGCAGGCGCCTTCTTCTATTGCGATGGCGCCAATTTCAACGCCATTGTCGGGCGTGTGCGCCCCGGCGATCTCGGCGTTGATGCCATGCATATCAATCTGCACAAGACCTTCTCCACGCCCCATGGCGGCGGTGGCCCCGGTGCCGGGCCGGTGGTGCTTTCCGAGGCGCTCGCGCCCTTCGCGCCGCTCCCCTATGTCACTCATGGCAAGGATGGTTTTGATCTTGTGGAGTCTGAAGCCGCCGCGGCCGCCGATGGCCAGCAGCCTTTCGGCCGCATGACGGCCTTCCACGGCCAGATGGGCATGTTTGTCCGCGCGCTTGCCTATATGATGAGTCATGGCTCCGATGGCCTGCGCCGCGTCGCCGAGGATGCCGTCCTCAATGCCAATTACATTCTGGCCTCGCTCAAGGACGATCTTTCTGCGCCCTTCGAAGGCCCTTGCATGCATGAGGCGCTATTCGATGACCGCTTCCTGAAAGGCACCGGCGTTGAAACGCTCGACTTCGCCAAGGCCATGATCGATGAGGGCTATCACCCCATGACCATGTATTTCCCGCTGGTCGTGCATGGCGCCCTGTTGATCGAGCCGACGGAAACCGAATCCAAGATGACGCTCGATCTCTTCATCGCCACGCTGAAGGATCTCGCCCGCGCGACTAAATCCAACGACAAGGACCGTTTCCTCGGGGCGCCGCATTTTGCCCCCCGCCATCGACTGGACGAAACAGCCGCCGCCCGTTCGCCCGTCCTGCGCTGGGGTGTCGACGTGCCGCGTCAGGCCGCCGATTAAAAAAGTCCGTCATTGCCGGGCTATCGCAAAAACAGACCTCACCCTGAGGAGGCGCATCAGCGCCGTCTCGAAGGGTGAGGCATCCCGTCTTCGGTTTACACGCTCAGCAGCCGTTCCTGAAAAAAGCTGATGACGCGGTTGGCGGCGGCCTTGGTGGGTTCGCCCTCGCGGTCGATCAGGTCCTCGGTCAGCACCGAATGGGGATTGGGGGCAAGTGAATCCGGATTGGCATCCTTGTCCTCCAGCTCAATGCCTTCAAAGCCATCGCCCAGTTCGCGGCGCAGCGTGTCGAAGCGATCACCCGGCGACATCTTATCGCCCTTGAAGCGCAGGCCGAGCACCTTGTCGCCCTTGGCGCAGCGGGCTTTCACGCAGGCCAATTCTTCCGGGCTCACATGCAGCGCCGCCTTGCGCGCCTTGCCGATGGGGAAGGGGAGCGAGGGCTGCGCCAGCACCGGCGCCATCAGGATCGGGTCCATCATCATCGACAGCGCGAAATTGCCTGAAAAACACATGCCGACCGCGCCCACGCCCTTGCCGCCGGCTTCCTCATGGGCGTGGCGGGCAAGGGCCCGCAGCCAGTCCGTCACCGGGCTTGATCTGTGGCTTGCCAACACGTGGAATTCGCGGCTGATGCAGATTTTGCTCATCGAGGAGAGCACATAGGGAATGCTCGGGTCGCGACCGGCCTCGCCCACCAGAAGTGGCATATAGACCCGGAACCCGGCAGCAGCCACCCAGTCGGCAAAGCGCGTCACCTTGGGTGTGATGCCCGGTATCTCATGCATCACGATGACGGCGGGGCCGCGCCCGCGCACATAGACGGGCCTGGTTTCGCCCGCATGGGTGAATTCGGTCGGCGTATAATTGGAAAGCATGCTGGTTCCTCCCCGCGATGTCATCCAAGGCTAGCCAATGGTGGCAGGGGGCGCCACAAACAAAAACCCCGCCGGTGAGGGCGGGGTCATGTGAGGGCGACAGATGCCGGGAAATCAGTGCAGCTTGGAGCCCAGATCGCCGATCGCGCTTTCAATCAGCTTGGCATCGCGCGAGGCATCAACCTTCTCGGCAATCAGCAGGCGGGCAGCAGCCACGGCCACATCGGCGGCAGCGGCCTGAACATCCTGCACAGCCTGTGCTTCGGCCTGGGCAATCTTGTCATTGGCCATTTTCGTGCGGCGTTCGACCATCAGCTTCAGGGCATCACGTGTTTCCACCGCCAGGCTTTCGGCTTCAGCCTTGGCCTGCACCAGAATGTCTTCGGCTTCCTTCATCGCTTCGCGCTGCTTGCGCTGATAGGAGGCGAGCAGCTGCTGGGCTTCCTCGCGCAGGCGGCGGGCTTCTTCCAGCTCATCGGCAATGGCCTGGCGGCGCTTGTCCAGCGAGCCCGTCACCATGGCCGGCACCTTCATATAGAGGGCGATGGCGATGAAGATGAGAAGGCCCGACAGGACCCAGAATTCACCAGTGGCTAACATCAGGCGTCTCCCCGTCTGAGCGAGGCGGCAACGGCTTTTTCGACCGCGGCCTTGTCGCTGTCTTCGCCCAGCAGGCTGGACATGATGGCGCTGGTCACTTCGGTCGCGACACCGGCGACATTGGCAAGCGCGGCGGTCTTGCTCGCCTGGATTTCGGCTTCAGCGGCTGTCGCCTTGTCGGACAGTTCGCTTTCAATTTCATGGCGCTGACGATCCGTCTCGGCGGTCAGTTCGTCGCGTGTCTTCTGGGCAATCTCATGGGCCTTGGCGCGGGCATCAGCAAGGGCTGCTTCATACGCGGCAATGGCTTCATCCGTCTTGGCCTTGGACTGGGCGGCCTGATCAAGATCATCGGCAATCCGGTCGCGGCGTTCTTCCAGAACGGTCGCAATACGTGGCAGGGCCACACGCGAGAGCAGCATGTAGAGAAGGCCGAATGTGATCGCGAGCCAGATCAGCTGCGATGCAAATGTCTCGGCATTGAACGGCGGAAACCCCGTTTCATGCCCGGCTTCAGGGACGTGGACTTCTTGAAAGACGTCCGTATGCGCCTCGTTGGCCATGTCAGCCTCCAGTTAGTGCCTCAGGGGACACCGCAAGACGATCGATAAATCGGATACCGGCCAGGCGCGAGGCCCAGCCGGTCTCCACAAACTCGGGTTTCGCTTACGCGAAGAGCAGGATCAGAGCGACGAGCAGCGAGAAGATGCCCAGAGCTTCTGTCACGGCGAAGCCGAAAATCAAACGGCCGAACTGGCCATCGGCTGCCGACGGATTGCGCAGCGCGCCCGCCAGATAGTTGCCGAAAATTGTGCCGAGGCCGATGCCTGCGCCGCCCATGCCGAGGCAAGCGATACCAGCGCCAATATATTTCGCTGCTTCTGCTTCCATAACCAGTGCTCCTTAAGCTTCTTTGTAATGTTCAAGCGACCTGCCTCGTGCAGATCCGGACTTGTTCGTTGATGAGGTCGTACCGCGCCTTGGTCCTGGAAAGATCAATGCGAGGGGTGCAATGCATCGTGAAGATACATGCAGGTGAGAATGGCGAAGACATAGGCCTGCAATGCCGCCACCAGCAGTTCAAGTGCCGTCAGGCCGACGATCATGGCCAGCGGCAGAACAGCCCCGGCAATGCCGATGCCGCCCATGGCGCCAATCGAGATCACGAAGCCGGCGAAAACCTTCAGCGTGATGTGACCGGCAAGCATGTTGGCGAACAAACGAACCGAATGGCTGATTGGACGCGAAACATAGGAAATCACTTCAATCATCACGACCAGTGGCAGCAGCAGCATGGGCACGCCGCTCGGCACGAAAAGGCCGAGGAATTTGGGGCCGTGCAGGACAAAGCCGATAATGGTGACGCCAAGGAACACGGTCGCGGCCAGCGCGAAGGTCACGATGATATGGCTCGTCACGGTGAAGGCGTAAGGGAAGAGGCCGATCAGGTTCGCAAACAGGATGAACATGAAGAGCGAGAAGATGAAGGGAAAGAAGCGCTGGGCATCATGGCCTGCACTGTCGCGGACCATGTCGGCAATGAACTGGTAAACCATCTCCACGGCGGACTGCATCCGACCGGGCACCATGGCGCGTGAGCGCACGGCGAAGAAGGAGAAGGCAAACACGGCAACTGCCGTCACCACCATCCAGAGGCTGGAATTTGTGAAAGAGGCGTCGATCCCGCCAATGTGGATAGGGATGATCGGGTGCACGATAAACTGGTGCAATGGATCGACGGGAAAACCCCCGCCTGCCTGTTCAGCGCCTGATGCCACGACTGTGCCTCTGCCTTGCTACTTCTGCTTGGGGCTTGCGCCCCCTGAAATCTTTCCGCCGCGCCATCAAAGGGCTATTGGCCCATTTTATTTGTCGCCCGCAGCACATTCTTTACACCGGCCACAAACCCCAATCCCGTGAAGATCACGAGAAAAAGAGGGCCCGTGCCCGCCAGCCAGTCAATCGACCAGCCGATCCCCGCACCGACCAGAATGGCCGCCACGAATTCGGAGGACATGCGCATCGCCACGGCCATATCCGAGGCATCACCCGTCTCTCCAGGCCCTTCGGCCTCACCCGTCTTCACCGCCCTTGTCCGCTTGGCATCGGCGATGCGGCGGCCAAGATCGCTCAGTCGGTTCTTTTCTGCCTCTGGAAGACCCTTTTCAGGGCCGGAGCCGGATGACGTCATGATCCGATAAACTCCTGTGCCAGTGCACGAAAACAGCCCTGTGAGGAAGTTAATTTCCACCCCAAGCCGCGCGCACCCTACTTGCGGTGCGTTTGGCTGTCAAGAACAGCAATGAAGCTTGTAAGCAACTGATATAAAAGGATTTTTCAATCCTTTTCGCGGCTGCGGCATTAGGTCCCGAAGTGAGTCTTGCTTATGTGACCTCCAAGGGCCCGTTAAGAGGCCTCGCGAAGCCCCTCCGCCGCGTCCAGATCGACCGAAACCAGCGTCGAAACACCGCGTTCCTGCATCGTCACGCCAAACAGGCGGCTCATCCGCGCCATGGTCAGCGCGTGATGGGTGATGATGAGGAAGCGCGTATCGGTTTCGCGCGTCATTTCGGTCATCAAGTCGCAGAAACGCTCGACATTGGCATCGTCCAGCGGCGCGTCGACCTCGTCCAGCACGCAGATCGGCGACGGATTGGTCAGGAACACGGCAAAAATCAGCGACATGGCGGTCAGGGCCTGTTCGCCACCCGACAGCAGCGACATCACCTGCAGGCGCTTGCCCGGCGGGCGGGCATAGATTTCGAGACCGGCTTCCAGCGGATCATCCGATTCGGTGAGCTTGAGATGGGCCTCGCCGCCGCCAAAGAGATGGCTGAACAGCCGCCCGAAATTCGCATTCACCTTCTCGAAGGCTTCCAGCATGCGCTCGCGGCCTTCGCGGTTGAGGCTGCCAATGCCCTGACGCAGCTTGGCAATGGCGCTCACCAGATCTTCGCGCTCGCTGGTCATGGTTTCGAGCTGCTCGGTCAGTTCGCGTGATTCCTCCTCGGCGCGCAGATTGACGCCGCCCAGGCTCTCGCGTTCGCGCTTCAGCTTTTCGAGCTTGGCATCAATCTGGTCATGCTCGGGCAGGGCCGCGCCTTCTTCCAGATTGGCCAGCGCCAGAGCCGCTTCGGGTTCCACTTCCAGCACTTCGCGAATGCGTGCTTCGGATTCGGCGCGGCGCTCGCGACAGCCGGTCACCAGGCCATCAATGCGGGCGCGGTCTTCGCGTGATTCCGCAAGCTGGCTCTGTACGAGTTTCAGATGCTTGCTGCATTCGCCCAGCAGGCTTTCAGCCTGTGCCAGCGCGTCGGCTGCTTCGCTGCGACCGGTTGTTGCCTGCGTGATGTGGTCGAGCAGGGCATGGCGCTTTTCTTCGATCTGGGCGGGCACACCGCGCAGTGTTTCCAGTTCGGCACTGGCTTCCACACGACGTGTCTCCAGCGTTTCGATCTGGCGTTCGGCATTCGTCGCCCGCAGATCCCAGGCCGCGCGTTCTTCCGTGATGGTGTTGAGGCGACGCGCACGGGCATCAGCTTCGCGACGCAGGCTTTCATGCTGGGCACGGGCCTCGGAAAGTTCCAGACGCAAGGCACCGACAATTTCGCGCATATCATGCGCCTGCACGCGCAAATCTTCATCGGGCTGCAGGGCCGAAATCGCGATCTCGGCTTCTTCGAGCGCGCGGGCAGCTTCCGTCAGATCACCTGTCAGGCGTTCATGGGCTTCATTCAGCGCATTGAGGCGCGAGAGCTGCGCGGAGACAGCACGTTCGGCGGCGGCCAGCGCATCACGAATGCGGTTATGCTCGCCCTGTGCTTCGCGCTGGGCGCGGCGCATCTCCTGCTCGCTGCTGCCAGCTGCTTCGGCGCGCACACGGGCAGCCTCAAATTCATTGCGGGCCGTGGCCACACGCTCGCGCGCGCCGACCAGTTCATTCTCGATATCGGTGAGTCTGTTGCGCTGTTCCAGACGACGGGCAGCGGCTGTCTGCGCGTCGGCAGCTTCCGTATAGCCATCCCAGCGCCACAGGGCGCCTTCGCGCGTGACAAGACGCTGGCCGGGCTTCAGCAGGGCCTGCAGCCGTTTGCCTTCCGTGTCGGAGACAACAATGCCGATCTGCGACAGGCGACGACCAAGAGCCTCGGGGCCTTTGACGAAATAGGCAAGCGGCGTGGCGCCTTCCGGCAGCTCGGGCACGGGATCGAAATCAGGCAGGCGGTCCCAATGGACCGGCGCGGCGACATCGCCGGGCACCGAAAGATCATCGCCAAGCGCGGCGCCCAGCGCTGTCTCATAGCCATGTTCCACATCCACCGCGTCAATCATCGGCGGCCAGAGATCGCTCTCATCCATGGCGAGCATTTCAGTCAGCGCCTTGGCCTGTCCGGCCAGATCACCTGCGGCGCGTTCGGCCTGCTGCATGGGTTCACGCAGACGGCGTTCTTCTTCCTGCGCGGCGCGGCGGGCTTCTTCGGCATTCACGGCAGCCGTTTCAGCATCGCGCATGCGCTGCGCGGCGGTGTCGAGTTCGGCAGACTGAAGCACAATGGCTTCCTGCTTGGCTTCGGCATCGGCAAGCGATTCACGTTCGCGATCAATGTCGCCGATCTGCTGCTTGAGTTTTTCAACGCGGCCACGGCCCGTGTCGATCTGGCGCTGCAGGCTCTGGCGTTCGGCCGTGAGACGCGCAATTTCCTGATTGAGCTGATCGAGTTCGCGCTCGCGCGTTTCAAGGGAGCTTTTGGCTTCCGCCACGCGGGCTTCGGCAGCGCTTTGCGTTTCGGCCTGGCCTTCCTGCGCGGAAACGAGGTCCGCCGTTTCAGCATCAAGTCGTGTGATCGCGCCGCGCGTGTCATCAATCAGATGGCGCTCGCGCGCAAGATCATTGCCGATCTGTTCCAGACGGGCCGAGAGGCGCTCGGCCTGGTCCTTGGCGCGGGCTTCTTCTGCATCCAGATTGTCGCGTTCAATATTGAGGCGATGCAGGCGGGCAGCCGCTTCGGCTTCCTTCTCGCGCAGCGGCGGCAGATGTTCGGCTGCTTCGGCTTCCGCCGTAATGGCGAGTGCGGCCTCGCGTGTGAGATCGGCCACGCGCTGGTCGGTTTCGCTCAGGCGCGTCTCTTCCTGTGCCAGCTGTTCCACCGCATGGGTCCAGCGCAGATGCAGCAGGATCGCTTCGGTCTCGCGGATCTGGCCCGAGAGATTGCGATAGCGCACGGCCTGACGGGCCTGGCGCTTGAGGCTCGCAAGCTGGGATTCAACCTGCGCCACCACGTCATCAAGACGGGTGAGGTTTGTTTCCGCGGCCTTCAAGCGAAGCTCGGCCTCGTGGCGACGCGTATAGAGACCCGTAATGCCGGCGGCTTCTTCCAAGATGCGCCGACGATTGATCGGCTTGGAGGAAATCAGCTGCGAAATCTGGCCCTGACGGACAAGCGCGGGCGAATGCGCACCTGTCGAGGCATCGGCAAAAAGAAGCTGCACATCGCGCGCCCGAACTTCGCGCCCGTTGATGCGATAGGTCGAGCCTTCGTCGCGTTCAATCTTGCGCGAAATCTCGATCACATCATGCTCATTATAGGCCGATGGCGCCGTGCGATCCGCATTGTCGATATAGAGAACCACCTCGGCGTGATTGCGCGCAGGCCGCCCCGATGTGCCCGCGAAGATCACGTCTTCCATGCCCGAGCCGCGCATGTTCTTGAAGGAATTCTCGCCCATCACCCAGCGCATGGCTTCCAGCAGGTTCGACTTGCCGCAACCATTGGGGCCGACAATACCGGTCAGGCCGGGCTCAATGATGAGATCGGTCGGATCGACAAAGGACTTGAAGCCGGAAAGGCGGAGGCGGTTGAACTTCACTTTGGGTCTCAATCGTTAGAGCGTGGGCCAATACAATACGTATCTTGTGGCGGAAGCCTCAGGGCGTTTCGGTTTCCACCGGCGTGTCATGATCATCATGTTCAGGCGGCGTCGATGGCGAGGCATCCCCACCCAGCTTCTTTTTCAGGATGGCGTCGAAATCCTCATAGGGCAGCGCGCCTTCGATTTTTTCGCCATTGATGAAAAAGGTCGGGGTGGACTGCACACCAAATTCCTTGGCGCCGCGCATCGCGTTGAACTTCACATGTTCAAATATTTTCTCGTTCTTCATGCAGGCATCGAAAGCCTCCGACGAGAACCCGCCCTGTCGGGCAAATTTCTTCAGGTCGTCCATCGGCGTTTGCGTGAAAGCCCAGTTCGGCTGCTCGGCATAGAGCACCTCGATGAAGCCGAAATAGCGATCCGCGCCTGAGCAATGGGCCAGCATGAAAGCGGCCGTCGCAATCGGGTCAAAGGGGAAATCGCGCAGGATGTAATAGACCTTGCCCGTGTCGATATAATTCTCTTTGAGCTTGGGGAAGGTGTGGTTTTCGAAATCGGCACAATGCGAGCAGGTCAGCGAGGCATATTCGATGACCGTGATCGGCGCATTCTTGTCGCCCAGCGTCATGTCGCCGAGCGGACCCGGCACCATCAGTTCAGCCTCAAAGGCGCTCATGTCGCGTGTGCTGGCCTCATCGGCCGCACTGATCACGTCGTTCGAACGGAAGCTCTGATAGCCGAAATAGCCAAGGCCAATCAGCACAAGAAGGCCCGCAACGGCCAGGATAGCTACTCTATTTTGATTCACGATCGTTCATTCCCACTAGATGTTGAGGCATTATGGCGGCCAAGGGCCTCGCCCTCAACCAAACCTTTCTATTGCGCGATACGCAGAATCGCGACTCACAAACCCTGTTTTCAGCGGCGGCCCAAAACCCGCTCTCCCAGACGTTCCAGCGCCTTTTTCAGGTCCGGTTCGTCAATTTTCTCAAGTCCTTGTGAAAGCTTTGCTTTTTCCTCCACTTTCAGGGGCCTGAAGCGCCTTTTCCGGTCCACCGGCTTGCGGGGCAGGGGACCTTGCGTGATTTTCAGCCGCGCCACCGCCGGATAGCCGTAATAGGCATTGATGCGCTCGATAATCTGCGGCTCCAGATGGCGCAGCTCCAGCGCCACCGGCCCATCCACCCGGATGGCGAGAATGGCCCGATCACGTTCCCTATTATCGCCTGCCCCGATAGAGCGGGGATAAGTCAGACGTTCAGGGGCACAGAATTCCGCCATGGTCGCCCCCACAATATCGGGCCAATGGGCCAGAATATGGGCCTGCGCAAAGCCGCGCTGGCGAAAGGCGTCGCGCGCCACGGCCATCACCTGCGCGCCGATGGGCGGCAGGCTGAAGCGGCGGCTCGCCATATGCGGGCCTATAGGGTCGTAGCGATTGCTCATCAGGCCATACTGACTCGAAACCGGGCCCCGTGACAGGTGACTCACGGCAACAGCAGAGACGAATTGACCTCGGCCCCGTTTTCGCGCCATCTGGGCAAATGATGAAAGACAGCGGAAAACGGCGCAAAAAGCCTCTCGCCCCGCCTTCGGGTGAGGCGCTCGCGGGCAAATTGCTGGCCTGGTATGACATTCATGCTCGCCATCTGCCATGGCGTGCGCGGCCCGGCACGCCTGCCGACCCCTATGCCGTCTGGCTGTCGGAGATCATGCTGCAGCAGACAACCGTGGTGACCGTCGGGCCCTATTTCCGCGATTTTCTGGCCCGCTGGCCCCGCGTCACCGATCTTGCCGCCGCGCCGGTCGAGGATGTCATGGCCGCCTGGGCGGGCCTTGGCTATTACAGCCGCGCCCGCAATCTCCATGCCTGCGCACAGACGGTCGCCACTGAATATGGCGGCATTTTTCCCGACACCGAGGAAGGCCTGATCAAACTGCCGGGCATCGGCCCCTATACCGCCGCCGCCGTCGCCGCCATCGCCTTTGGCAAAAGAGCCGTCGTTGTGGATGGCAATATTGAGCGCGTGGTCGCGCGGCTCTTCTCTCTGGAGACGCCGCTGCCGCTCGTGAAAAAGGAAATCAAGGTCTGCACCGATCTCATCACGCCGGAACGCCGCGCGGGTGATTTCGCGCAAGGGCTGATGGATCTCGGTGCGACGATCTGCACCCCGCGGTCGCCATCCTGTTCGCGCTGTCCGATCATTGATTTTTGCACCGCGCAGGCGACCGGCATTGCCGAAACCCTGCCGCGCCGGGCGCCGAAGAAAAAACGGCCAACGCGTTTGGGGGCCTGTTTCTGGATGACCCGGCCCGATGGTGCCGTGCTGCTGCGCCGCCGTCCGCCCAAGGGCTTGCTGGGCGGCATGATGGAAGTGCCGACCACAACATGGCTAGAAAATCAGTCAACGGAAGATCAGTGGCTTGCCCAAGCGCCGGCGTCGGTGACATGGAAAAAGCGTGGCGGTCTTGTCAGCCACGGCTTTACGCATTTTGAATTGCAGCTTGTCGTTTATGAAGCCCGCGTCTCGGCAACCATTGCCAAAAAGGCAGAGGGCATATGGGTCCCCGTCGATCAGCTTGATGGCGAGGCGCTGCCCACCGTCATGCGCAAGGTTGTTGCCCATGCCATGTCCGATGCGGGTCCGTTGTTCAGCAAATAGAGGCGTGCCCCTTAAGCGGTGCCCATTTCGGCGCGGACCTTCTGGCGCAAGAGGTCAATGGGCTTGAGTTTGCCATCGGTCTTGAAATGCCAATAGGTCCAGCCATTGCAGGCTTCGAGCCCCTGCACATGCGCGCCGATCTTGTGGATCGAGCCGGTCGCATCGCGGCAGGAGAGTGAACCATCGGCCCGCACGCGCGCGGCATGGCGACGCGACGGATCGGTCAGCACCGTGCCGGGGCTCAGCAGCCCGCGTTCCACAATGACGCCGAACGGCACGCGCGGCTCGGCGCGCTTGGAACCCGTCACCTTCAGGTCTTCGGCATCAGCCGGCGTGATCAGGCGGATACGCTCGCGCGCCACCTTGATATAGCCTTCGTCGCGCTCAATGCCGATGAATTTGCGGCCAAGCTTCTTGGCAACAGCGCCTGTTGTGCCCGTACCGAAAAAGGGATCAAGCACCGTGTCGCCGGGATTGGTGGTGGCAAGCAGTACGCGATGCAGCAGCGCTTCGGGCTTCTGTGTCGGATGGGCCTTGTCGCCGGCGGCATCCTTCAGCCGTTCGCCGCCCGTGCAAAGCGGCAAGAGCCAGTCGGAGCGCATCTGCAAATCTTCATTCAGCGCCTTCATGGCGTCGTAATTGAAGGTGTATTTTTTCTGCTCGGCGCTCTTGGTCGCCCAGATCAGTGTTTCATGCGCATTGGTAAAACGTGTGCCACGAAAATTCGGCATCGGATTGGTCTTGCGCCACACAACGTCATTCATGATCCAGTAGCCCAGATCCTGCAGCGTCGCGCCGACACGGAAAATATTGTGATAGGAGCCGATCACCCAGATCGCGCCATTGTCCTTCAGCACGCGGCGCGCCGCTGTCAGCCAGTCCTGCGTGAAGCGGTCATAGGTGGCAAAGCTCTCGAACTTGTCCCAGTCATCCGTCACCGCATCGACCTTGGACTGGTCGGGCCGCGTCAGATCGCCGCCAAGCTGCAGATTATAGGGCGGGTCGGCGAAAATGAGATCGACGGATTTCTCGGGCAGCGCATTCATCGCCGCAATGCAATCACCCTTGATGATGACTTCAGCTGGATTTTTGGTGTTCTGATTTTCGCGCGCCACGGATCGCCCCCATTTGCAACAAGAGGCGGATATTGAGTCTGCACCGGTTAAGGGTCAATAAACTTTTTGAATCAAGCACTTAGTAGTTTCGTTGACACTAAATAGAGTCTCTACGGAATCCCCGGACTCAATATATTGCGTATGGGGGCAAAGCTTTTGCGGTGGTGGGGGCAGGGGCCGAGCCGTGAAATCGCATCAAGATGCGCCGCCGTCCCATATCCCTTGTGTTTGGCAAAGCCGTAGCCGGGATGAAGCCGTTCCATTTCCTGCATCATCGCATCGCGTGCCACCTTGGCGATGATCGAGGCCGCCGCGATTGAAAGGGAGCGGGCATCACCACCGACAAGGGCCTGCGCCCTGATATCGAGACGGGGCAGCCTGTTGCCGTCAATCAGCGCCAGGGCCGGCGCGCTCGGCAGTTTGGCGCAGGCCCGCGTCATGGCGAGCAGACTTGCCTGGAGAATATTGAGGGTGTCGATTTCTTCCACGCTGGCCAGACCAATGCCGACAGCGGCGCGCGCCATGATCATCGTGTAAAGCGCGTCCCGTTTTTTCTCGCTGAGTTTCTTTGAGTCATTCAGGCCCGGCGGCACATCGTCATGATTGAGAATGACAGCTGCGGCCACCACAGGCCCGGCCAGCGGCCCGCGCCCGGCTTCATCAATGCCACAGACCAGCATGTCGGGCGCACCGGCCTCACGCTCGAAATGGAAATCAGGTCCGGATGATGTGGCACAGCGACTCATGACCCGAGTGTGCCTGAACCCGCACCGCCCGTCATGCCTCAGAGCAGATCAAGCTGCCTGCCGGTACCGGGCACCAAAAAGGCGGAACAATCCAGCGGCCGACGTGTCGTGTTCAGGCCGAGCCTGCGGGTGGCGATTTCAAAGCGGCGCCCGATCTGCCAGGCATAGGGGCCCTTGCCACGCTGGCGATGCCCCCATTCGGCATCATAATCCTTGCCGCCATGCATGGCGCGGATCAGCGAAATCACATGGGCGGCCTTGTCGGGCACATTTTCTTCCAGCCAGTCGCGGAAGAGATCCTTGATCTCGATCGGCATGCGCAGAACCACAAAGCCCGCCGTGCCGGCACCGGCATAGCTGGCACCGGCGAGAATTTTCTCGATCTCCATGTCGTTGAGCGCGGGAATGACAGGCGCCACCATGACACCGACAGGCACACCGGCATCCGACAGCAGCTTGATGGCTTCCATGCGTTTTGACGGCGTCGAAGCACGTGGCTCCATCGCGCGCGCAAGCCTGGCGTCAAGCGTCGTCACGGACATGGCGACCCGCACCAGATTGCGCCGCGCCATATCGGAAAGAATATCGAGGTCGCGCACAATGCGCGCCGATTTGGTGACAATGGTAACGGGATGGTTGAAGGCCGAGAGCACCTCAAGCAGGGACCTTGTGATGCGATAGCGCTGTTCGATCGGCTGATAGGGATCGGTGTTTGTCCCCATGGCAATGGGCGCAACCTCATATTTGGGGCGCGAGAGTTCGCGCGTCAGCAGCGCTGCCGCATTGGGCTTGGCAAAAAGCCGGGTCTCGAAATCAAGTCCCGGCGACAGCCCCATATAGGCGTGCGTAGGTCGGGCAAAACAGTAAGAACAGCCATGCTCGCAGCCCCGATAGGCATTGATGGAACGGTCAAAGGGCATGTCGGGCGAGTCATTGCGGGTGATGATCTGCCGCGCCGTCTCATCCGTCACCTCGGTCTTGAGGGCGGGCAGGCTGTCGAGGCTGTCCCAGCCATCATCGATGAATTCCCGGTCCAGCGGCTCAAAGCGGCCGCTCTGGTTTGTTAACGCGCCCCGGCCACGTCGGCCCTCTTTGGGCAGGCGCAGCTCTGAACGCCTCGGGGGTACGAGGGCGGACGGGTCCAGGAGCTGGTGGGGCCGAGCAGCCGCTGACATGACCGTCGGGGAACGGGTATCTGTCGCGGGGTGGCCGGAGCGCGTTATGGGCGTTGTCACTGTCATGCCGGAATTTTACCAAACAATTAGAACAAAACAAGAACAATTTTATAGGCCGTTCCGAAAAGCGACAGGGCGCTGTATATAAATTGGCATGTTGAGTGTGATCATCCCCACCTTGAACGCTGAAAAGAGCCTGGCAAAAGCAATGCTGCCACTGGTCACGGCGGCTGTGCGCGGTGTGGTGACGGAAGTCATCGTGGTCGACGGCGGCTCAAGCGATGCCACGCTGGAGATTGTTGATTCGGCGGGCGCCAAGCTTGTGACGGCACCGCCCGGGCGTGGCAGCCAGCTGGCCGCCGGGGCGCGGGAAGCCAAGAGCGACTGGCTGCTTTTTCTCCATGCCGATACCGTTCTTGACGCGGGCTGGGATGACGAAATCAACAAGCTTTTCGAGCAGATCGAGTCAGGCCGTTTCCGCAACCGGGATATGGCGGCAGCCTTCCGTTTTGCGCTGGATGATTTTTCCAGTTCAGCCCGCTGGCTGGAGCGCATGGTGGCGCTGCGCTGCCTCGTCTTCCGCCTGCCTTATGGCGATCAGGGCCTGCTCATCAGCCGCCGTCTCTATGACAGGCTGGGCGGCTTCCGCGAATTACCCCTGATGGAGGATGTCGATCTCGTGCGCCGCATTGGCCGCAAGCAGCTCATCCTGCTGCGTACCGCTGCTGTCACCAGCCCGGAGCGCTATCTCCGCGATGGCTTCCTGTTGCGTGGTTTGCGCAATCTGGCCTGCCTCACCCTTTATTATCTCCGCGTGCCGCCGCGCGTCATCGCCCGCATCTATCAATAGACAGATCGGTCAGCCCGCCGTGAGTGACCCCCAACTTGTCGTCATGTCCAAGGCCCCCTTGCTGGGGCAGGTCAAGACACGTCTGGCCAAAGGCATCGGCGCGGCGGAGGCAACACGCTTTTTTCGCACAACCAGCCAGACCATGCTGCGCCGGATGGCGCGCGATCCGCGCTGGCAATTGCTGCTGGCGCTCTCGCCCGACAGGGCCGTGCATGATCAGGGTATCTGGCCTGCGGGCATTCCCCGCATTGCGCAAGGGGGTGGCGATCTTGGTGCACGCATGGGCCGCCTCATGCGCGATCTGCCGCCCGGCCCCGTTGTCATGATCGGTGGCGACATTCCCGCCATCCAGCCCCATCACATCGCCTCGGCCTTCAAGGCGCTGGGGCGGGCAGATGTCGTTTTCGGTCCGGCAGAAGATGGCGGCTATTGGCTGGTGGGGCTCAAACGCCTGCCGCGCGTGCCCGATATTTTCGCGGATGTGCGTTGGTCAAGCCCGCATGCGCTGGCAGACACGCTGGCCAATGTGAAACGGGCAGGATTGCGCCATGAGATGCTGCAGACCCTCCCCGATATCGACACGGCAGAAGATTACTGGCGCTGGCGCAAGCCCTAGCGTTTGGCGAGCAGGTCGCGGATTTCAGTCAGCAGAAGGATGTCAGCCGCTGGTGCGGCCGGCGGCTCGATTTCTTTGGCCTTCTCAAACCGGGCCTGCACTTTGTTCATCTGCCGGATCATCATGAAGACGGCAAAGGCGACAATGAGGAAATTGATTACCGCATTGATGAATTTGCCATAGGCGAGAACGGGAATGCCGGCTTCCTTGGCAGCAGCAAGCGATGTAGGCGCATCTGCCATGCTCAAGGTCAGAAAGTAGTTTGAAAAATCGACACCACCGAGCAGCACGCCAATGGGCGGCATCAACACATCATTGACCAGCGACTGGACAATGGTCGTGAAAGCAGCACCGATGATGATGCCGACGGCCATGTCGAGCACATTGCCGCGCAGCGCGAATTTCTGGAATTCCTTGAGCATGTTTCCCTCCTGCCGGCGTGATTCGCCGGAAACTCAGGAAGAAAGAATTGCCCTTCATTGCAGTGGCGACAAGTCTCTTTCTTATGCGACAGGTTTCAGCGCGCCAGATGTTCCCGCAGGCGCGGCATGATTTCGACGAAATTGCACGGGCGATAGCGCGAATCCAGCTGATATTTCAGGATTTCATCCCAGCCATCCTTGCAGGCGCCCGGCGAGCCTGGCAGGGCGAAGAGATAGGTGCCGCCGGCGACACCGGCCGTTGCGCGTGACTGAATGGTGGAGGTGCCGATCTTGTCAAAGCTGATGCGATGGAAAAGCGCCGAGAAACCATCGATCTCTTTTTCATAGAGCGACTGAAAGGCTTCAGGCGTCACGTCCCGTCCCGTCAATCCCGTGCCGCCTGTTGAAATCACGGCATCGACGTAAGGGTCGCTGATCCATATCTGCAGCTGATTGCGGATCTGGTTCACATCATCACTGACAATATTGCGGGCAGCGACTTCATGCCCGGCTTCCTTGATACGCGATTCAAGCACATCACCTGATGTGTCGTCCGCGCGGGTCCGCGTGTCTGATACCGTCAGCACAGCCAGATGCAGCGGAATGAATTCACGCGAAGGGTCGATGCCAGCCATGGGGGGCTCCGTCATATATGTGTAAGCGGTCGTCTCTAGAGGCGTTTATTTGAACGCATCGGAAAGCGAAGCCGTCGTCGTGTCATAGACGGGCCAGCTGCCGGCAGCCGACGCATCAAGCGAGGACAGATCATGTCCCAGACGTTCGCTGTAAATCCAGTAATTGCTGAGCACGCGTTCAATATAGCCCCGCGTTTCAGGTGCTGGAATGCTTTCGATGAAAAGGAACGGGTCGCCCTTGAACTCGATGCTGTTGACCCAGCGCAGCAGATTGCCGGGGCCGCCATTATAGGCCGTGGTCAGCATGAAAAGATTGCCATAGGGCTCGCAGCTCGTCATCAGCTCGCTCAGATAGTCCTGCCCCAGTGAGATGTTGAAGGTGGGATCAAGCAGCTTGTCCTTGTTCTTGCGCGCAAGCGAGGAGTCATTGGTGATGTGCATGGCGGTCGCCGGCATGATCTGCATCAGGCCGCGTGCGCCGGCATAGGAAAGCGCATCAGGGCGGAACTTGCTTTCCTGCCGCATGAAGGCAAAAAGAAGCGCGGGTTCAACCTTGAACCCGTCGCGCGGCCGATAATCCGGCACTGGAAAAAGCCCGGCATTGAGTGTCATGATGCCGTTATGGGCGCGCCGCGAAGAGGGCAGCGAGGCGGCGCTGGCGACCTGCAGTTCCACGGCGGGCAGTTCGAAATTGGCGGCAAGCGCAATCAGCGCCTGATCGAGGCTCGGGTCAATCCAGGCATGGGCGCGCACCAGTTCCTGCTCGGCCATTTCCCGCTTGCCGATCTGGGCAAGGGCCACCGCGCGTGCCGTCGCCTCATCCTTGACAAGCTGATTGAAGGAGGCGGCATCCAGTTTGGGTTCAACCCATTTCACATTGATGTCGCGTCCAAGCTGGCGCGTGGCGACAAGGCCGTAAAATGTGGCGCCGGTATTGGCCGCCATTTCGAGCATTTCAGCCACGCGCCCTGGCTGCTGATCGGCAAGATAGGCACGCGCCGCCCAGAAGCCGCCCGCCGCCCTGGTCCAGTCGCTGACCTTGCTTGATTTTGCCAGCCGCTCGAAATGATGGGCCGCTTCGCCATTATTGCCCATGCGCCAGGCCGCGAGACCGGCATACCAGTCCGAAAGCGGCACATCACGGGCATGCGAATCTGCAATTTCCTTGGCGAGCAGATAGGCCTGCTCATTCTTGTTTTCCAGAAAGAGCGAGGCGGCAATGCGTTCACGCACCTTGTCGAACTCAACCGAGGTCAGTTGATTGCGCGCCGTGGTGCCATGCAGAAAACTGAGCGCCGCGCTGGCTGTGTCCTTGCGCACAATCTGGCGCACCTTCGCGTCGATTGCCTTGAAACGCGCCGACACAGGCTCGCTCTCGCCATCATCCACGGCATAATTGGCATGTACTGCCCCGCGATAACGTCGTGCAGCCGGACGATCCGGCCTTGCTGCCGACGAGGGCCGCTTGCGCAGGGCCAGCTTGTAAATGCGCTCGGCCCCTGGCAGGTCATTATATTTGGCCATCCAGTCGCGCAACTCGGTGTAGCTGCTGCGGTAATGGGCCGACATATATTTGTTGAAAAGCACATAGCCCATCAGCCGCTTGTCGTTGAGCTTTGCGGCAAGCCTGTCGGCAGTCTTGATGTCACCGCGCTTGTCGGCGGCAAAAATCTTGATATAGAGCTCGCGGTCGCTGCCGGTCAGAACTTCGGGGCTCCAGATTTTGGCAGTCGGGACGGGATTGGTGTCGGCAAGCAGCGGGGAGGTGGCAAGGCTCATGCCCGCCCAAGCCAGGCAGGCCATCAGGCACATGCGCGTGGCACGCGTAAAGCCTGCGCGGAAAACTGGCGCAATTGCCGTCATAAAATGCCCCCGGTACGAAACTGTCGGTATCTTATCGCCCGAGCGACATCCCACAAGCATCAATCGCCCCCTGAGCGGATCAATATTCAATATGATTAATGGGCGTCGGGAAGAAGCCCGTCTGCCTGCAACCGCGCCCTCAGGGCCTGAAGATCATGCCAGGCGAGCTTTTTCTGCGCCGGCTGCCGGAGCAGATAGGCCGGATGGAACAAAGGCAGCACAGACACCTCGCGGCCATTCAGCGCATAGCTCATCCAGCGCCCCCGAAGTTTCATAATCCCCAATTCGGTCTGCAGCATCTGCTTGGCGGCAACCCCGCCCAGACAGACCAGAATGGCTGGATCGACGAGCTCGATCTGGCGTTGCAGGAAGGGCTGGCAGAGGATGATTTCGGCTGGCGTGGGCGTGCGGTTGCCCGGCGGACGCCATGGCAGCGTATTGGCGATATAGACATGGCGGCGGTCAAGACCGATGGCAGCCAGCATCCGGTCCAGCAATTGTCCGGCAGGGCCGACAAAGGGCTTGCCCTGAAGATCCTCCTCGCGACCGGGGGCTTCCCCGATCAGCATGATCCGCGCGGCTGGATTGCCATCGGCAAAAACGAGATTTTTGGCCGTATGTTTCAGGGAGCAGCCGTCAAACTTGTCCAGAGCGGCCCGCAATTCATCGAGTGTCTGGCAGGCCTGCGCAATGTGGCGGGCAGCCTCCGACACCTGGCTTTCTTCGAGCGGGATAGTGACGGGCGCCCGCGCCGCCGGCGCTTCGGCAAATCCGGGCGCGGCCACCGGACGCAAAGGCGCGCGCTTTGTCGCCACGATCTCGGCAGGTGCCACCTCGTTTTCCGGCGCGGCTTCATAACGATTGACGGCATCCTCGCCCATGGGGTCGCTGATGCCGGACTCCACCATCAGCGCCAGACGGGCATAGGCCTCTTGCGGTGTCAGGCTTGCCTGCGTCACTGGCTCATCCATGGTCGTTTCAAATCCGGTCGCATTCGCGGGCTTGTCGTGGCGTCAGTCGTCGGGTCACATGCCATGCTGGTCTGCTTTTGGGCAGATGCGGTCCAAAATTGATCGGGCCAAGCTCGGAAATGCGACCTATATGATAGGGTAGCATGGTCAAAGCTCGGATCGGGAGCCCAATCTTGAGCATGTTGACCCCAACTGCCAATGGCACCATAAGTGTGGTTCTATATTGACGAATCTGATGCCGCCATGGGGCCATGGCGCGGCAAATCAGATGAAGAGAGGAAATCATGAGCGACCAGTCGGCGGCGCCCGAGCGCGAATTTATGGAATATGATGTCGTCATCGTCGGTGGCGGCCCGGCAGGTCTATCGGCTGCCATCCGGCTTCGCCAGAAAGCGGCCGAAGAAGATTTCGACATCTCGGTCTGTGTGCTGGAAAAAGGCTCGGAAATCGGCGCTCATATTCTTTCAGGGGCGGTCATTGATCCGATCGGCCTGAGTAGCCTTATTCCCGACTGGAAGGAAAAGGGCGCGCCGGTTGAAACACCCGTGACCGCCGACCAGTTCCTCATGCTTGGGCCCTCGGGCGCGCTGCGCATCCCCAATTTCCTGATGCCGCCTCTCATGAACAATCACGGCAACTACATCGTCAGCCTTGCCAACGTGACCCGCTGGCTGGGTGAACAGGCCGAAGCGCTGGGCGTTGAGGTCTATCCCGGCTTTGCTGCGGCTGAAATCCTTTACAATGAAGACGGTTCGGTACGCGGTGTGGCCACCGGCGACATGGGCGTTGCCAAGGATGGCAGCCACAAGCCCGGCTTTGCGCAGGGCATGGAACTGCGTGGCAAATATACGCTTTTTGCTGAAGGTGCCCGTGGCTCGCTCACCAAGGAACTTACGCGCCGCTTCAAGCTCGATGAAGGCCGCGATCCGCAGAAATATGGTATCGGCCTGAAAGAACTTTGGCAGGTCGACCCCAAGAAGCATCGCAAGGGGCTGGTGCAGCACACGCTCGGCTGGCCGCTGGACGATGCGACGGGTGGTGGCTCCTTCCTCTATCATTTCGGTGAAGACCTCGTGGCCGTTGGCTTCGTGGTGCATCTGAACTACAAGAATCCCTATCTCTCGCCATTTGACGAGTTTCAGCGTTACAAGCAGCATCCGGCCATCCGCGACACCTTCGAAGGCGGCAAGCGCATCGCCTATGGCGCGCGCGCCATCACCGAAGGCGGGCTGCAGTCCGTCCCCAAGCTGACATTCCCGGGCGGCGCGCTGATCGGCTGCGCAGCCGGTTTCGTCAACGTGCCGCGCATCAAGGGCAGCCACAACGCCATGCTCACCGGCATGATGGGCGGCGAAGCGGCCTTCAATGCCGTCAAGGACGGTCGCCAGAGCGACGAACTTGTCGCCTATGCGGAAGCCTATGAGAAGAGCGCCGTCCACAAGGACCTCAAGCGGGTTCGCAACGTGAAGCCCTTGCTCTCGCGCTTTGGCACCATGCTCGGCATGGCCATTGGCGGCATCGACATGTGGATGAACCAGCTCGGCATCGGGCTGCCGATCACCCTCAAGCATGGCAAGCCGGACTATGCCACGCTCAAGCTCGCCAAGGATTGCAAGCCGATCGACTATCCCAAACCGGATGGCAAGATTTCCTTCGACAAGCTGTCTTCGGTTTTCATTTCCGCGACCAATCACGAAGAAGACCAGCCCGTCCATCTCAAGCTCAAGGACGATGCAATTCCGATTGCCTATAACCTGCCCAAATATGACGAGCCCGCGCAGCGCTATTGCCCGGCCGGCGTCTATGAAGTGGTGCGGGACGATCAGGGCAATAATCCGCGTTTCCAGATCAACGCCCAGAATTGCGTTCACTGCAAAACCTGCGACATCAAGGATCCGTCCCAGAATATCAACTGGACGGTGCCGGAAGGTGGCGGCGGCCCGAACTACCCGAATATGTAAGACGGGTCACTCGGAACGCATTTGGATGTTGCGCGCTTTGGTGTTCGGCTAAGCTTGCCCTCCCGGACCGAGTCTCCGGGTGGCAGGCGACGACCGCTCGGGACCCGACATTCTGTCTCGATCCCTTGTGCGGCCCTTCAGGCAGCCGTCAGAAATGACGGCAAAGCGAGAGTTCAAATGGCGTTCCTAGTTGATGCGTGCAGGCGTTTGGTGACGGTGAGTATGCTCGCTTTCGCCCTCGCGTCCCTTGCCGGTTGTGCCTCATTGCAGGACCTCGCAGGCGGCAGCCGTGAAACGCCATATGGCACCTATCTCTCCGCCCGCTTTGCGGCAGCCAATCATGAAACCGAAAAGGCCGCCGATCTTTTCGCCAAGGCCCTGCGCGACAATCCCGATGATCCCGACGTGCTCGATCGTGGTTTCATGCTTTATGCAACAGCGGGCGATCTTGATCGTGCCGCGCCGCTGGCCCGCCAGATCATCAAGGTAAAACCGGGCCATCGCCTGGCCCGTCTGGTGCTGGGCCTCGTGGCCATGAAAGATCGCGACTACAAGGAAGCCAAGTTCCAGTTCGCTTCCGCCGAACCCGGTCCCTTTACCGCCCTTGTCGGCGCATTGGCGGCTTCCTGGGCCGAAGCTGGCCTGAAGGACAAGGAAGCAGCCCTTCTTCGCCTCTCGACATTTGACGGCCGGGCCTCTTTTGATCTGTTCCGCTATTTCCATCAGGGCCTGATACTGGACCAGCTTGATGACGCCGCCGGCGCGGAAGCAGCCTATCGCAAGGCCAATGATGTCAGCACCGGCGCCAGCATCCGTGTCGTACAGGCCTATGCCTCCTTCCTGATCCGCCACGACCGCAAGGATGAGGCCCGCGAGTTGCTGACCCATTATCTCTCGCTGGCACCTGATCACCCGCTGGTCGGGGATGATCTCGAACGTCTGGATCGCAACAAGCGCTTCCGGCCATTGGTGACGACCCCCGCGCAGGGCGTGGCCGAAGTTCTCTATGGCCTGGGCAGTGCGCTGTCGCAAGACTCCAACAGCGAGATGTCGGCGCTCTATCTCAACATGGCGCTCTATCTGCATCCTGATTTTGATGTCGCGCGGATGCTTCTCGCTGCGACCTATGAACAGGCCAAGCGCTATGATGAGTCGATCAGGCTCTATAAGGAAATCGGTTCCAGCTCGCCGCTTTATAAGACAGCGCGCATTCAGGCGGCAACCGATCTTGATCGCATCGGCAAACAGGATGAGGCCATCAAGGAGCTCTCCCGCCTGACGGGTGCCAATGCGACAGATGCCGAACCGGTCATCGCACTGGGCGACATTTATCGCAGCAAGGAAGACTTCGCCATGGCGGCGGAAACCTATGGTCATGCGCTGGAAATTGTCGGTACGCCGACAGAGCGCGACTGGACGCTGCTTTATGCGCGCGGCATCTGTTTTGAGCGCATCGGCGAATGGAGCAAGGCCGAGGCCGATCTGAAAAAGGCGCTGACGCTTTCCAATGATCATCCGCTGGTGCTGAACTATCTTGGCTATTCATGGATTGAGCAGGGCATACATCTTGAAGAAGCTGTGAGCATGATCGAGCGGGCCGTGCAGCAGCGGCCGAATGACGGCTTCATCATTGATAGTCTCGGCTGGGCGCGGTTCCGCCTCGGTGATTATGAACAGGCGGTCGAATATCTGGAGCGCGCCGTTGAGCTGGAGCCCGGTGACCCCACGATCAACGAGCATCTGGGGGATGCCTATTGGCATGTCGGCCGTCATCTGGAAGCCCGCTTTCAATGGACCCATGCGCTGGACATGAATCCGGAGGAAAAGCGCATTCCGGAATTGCGCAACAAGATGGATTTTGGCCTGAAGCCCGGCACCGATGAACCGGCAGGCAATGCGCATCGTGTCGCGCTGCCTGGAGGCGGTTCCTGATCCCGCTCGGGGAGTTGAGCATGACGAATGATCAGGCTTCCATCACCTGCGCGGCCCCGGCCAAGGTCAATCTCTCTCTGGAAGTTCTGGGCCGTCGCACAGACGGCTATCATGTGCTGCAAAGCTTCGTCGTTTTTACCCGGCTGGGCGATGTCGTCACCGTTGAAGCGGCAGCCGATATCTCGCTCACAATTACAGGTCCCTTTGCCGAGAGCTTGAGTGGCGAGGGCGACAATCTTGTGTTGCGGGCCGCGCATGCGCTTCGGGCCGTATCCGGCAGTTCCGCCGGGGCCCGGATCACGCTTGAAAAAAACCTGCCCGTTGCATCCGGCATCGGGGGCGGGTCGGCAGATGCCGCCGCCACATTGAAAGCCTTGTCGCAACTCTGGAAGACCCGCCTCTCCTCAGCCGAGACATTCAGGCTGGCCCTGAGCCTCGGTGCGGACGTGCCTGTGTGCATGGCAGGCGCACCCAGCATGATGGGCGGCATCGGCGAGACGCTGGTGCCCCTTGAGATGTTGCCATCCTTTGCGTTGCTGCTTGTGAATCCCAACAAGCCCGTTTCGACAGGGGATGTCTTTTCGCGGCTGGCGGCAGCGCCCGTTTCGTTGCCACTGCCGGAACTCGTCGCACCACAATTTGAGGGCATGGAAGAGCTTGTGACCTGGCTCAAGGGCCATCCCAATGATCTGGAGCGGCCGGCCCGTCAACTCGCCCCGGATATTGCCGAGGTGATCACGGAAATCGGCAACGCCCCGGAGGTCATGCTTGCGCGCATGTCGGGATCAGGCGCCACCTGCTTCGGCATATGCCGCGACAGGATTGACGCCAATGTCATCGCCCATCAAATCAGAAAACGCTATCCCGGCTGGTGGGTTGCGACAACGGATGCTCTCACATCAGCCGCTGATTGAACGGTCTAGTGATTGCGGTTGATGCAGAACTCGACCAGTGCCGTCAGCGCGTCGCGATAGGGGCTTGCCGGGAAGATGGCCAGTGCATCAATAGCGATAGCACCATAATGCCGGGCGCGGGCGATGGTATCGGTCAGCGCCTCATGTCGCGTCATCAGGCCGAGCGCATGTTCGAGATCGCCCTCGCGACGATCACCATCCTGTAGCACGCGCTGCCAGAAGGCGCGTTCTTCGTCATTGCCGCGCCGGAAGGCGAGTACGACGGGAAGGGTGATCTTGCCTTCGCGGAAATCATCGCCTGTGTTTTTGCCAAGCGTGGCCGCACGACCGCCATAATCGAGTGCGTCATCGACAAGCTGGAAAGCGATGCCAAGATTGCGGCCATAGGATTCAAGCGCGGCGGCCTCATTGCCATTGCGTTCGGCAATGACGGCGCCAATTTCGGTTGCGGCGGAAAAGAGCGCCGCCGTTTTTGCCTGAATGACGCGCAGATAGGCGTCTTCAGTGGTGCTGGTGTCCTTGGCAGCGGCGAGCTGCATGACTTCGCCTTCGGCAATGACAGCGGCGGCATTGGACAGGATTTCAAGGCAGCGCAATGAGCGCGTCTCGACCATCAGCTTGAAGGCACGCCCCAGCAGAAAGTCGCCCACAAGCACGCTCGCCTGATTGCCCCAGAGCATCCGCGCCGTTTTGGTGCCGCGGCGAAGATCGCTCTCATCCACGACATCATCATGGAGCAGGGTGGCGGTATGCATGAATTCGACAGCGGCAGCGAGCTTGATGTGGTCATGCCCGACATAGTTGCACATCTGGGCAGACGCCAGCGTCAGCATCGGGCGCAGGCGCTTGCCGCCTGAATTGATAAGATGGCTGGCCAGCTCGGGAATCATCGGGACCTCAGAACCCATCCGTTCACGGATGAATTCATTGACCGATTCCATATCCTTGGCAACGAGCGACTGAAGCTGGGTGACAGCATTCTTGCTCCTGCCTCGATCATCTTCGAGTGGAATGACAGCTCCCAACTTATGCTCCTGAAATACGCCTGCAGCTTGTGTTATATCTGTCATGAGCATAGGTGGCACCTTCCCATGCGACAAGGGGCTAGCCCATGGCAAATCATCGCGGGGGCGCAAATGCCGATTGAAAACAAGGACTTCAGGCTTAAGTCGGATATTATGGTGCCCTTGATGAAGCCACAGGAAGGTCGACAGGGACATGATTGAACTGATCCGCACCAATGACCCGGTTCTCCTGTCATTTCTGGAGCATTTGCTGGGCGAGGCGGGGATCGGCTTTGTTGTCCTTGATCTCTATACGAGCTCTGTTGAAGGCTCGCTCGGCATGCTGCCGAGGCGTATGATGGTTGCCGAAGACGGATTCGATGCCGCGCGACTTATTCTGGATGATTTGCAGCAGGATGAGACCTCATGACCGCCTTGATGAATGAAAAAGACCTCACCGATGACGGCTTTCTCGGGGGACGTGTCAATCTGCTCCAGCCGGCAAAGGGCTACAGGGCAGGGCTTGATGCCGTTCTGCTGGCCGCCTCGATTCCGGCGCGCACCGGTGAACGCATTCTTGAGGCGGGTCTCGGTGTTGGTGTGGCCAGCATCTGTCTTGCCGCGCGTGTCGCCGGACTGGAAATCATCGGCGTTGAACTGCGCGAAGAGATCGCCGAGCTTGCCCGCCAGAACGCTGCCCGCAACCAGATGGAGGAGGTGCTGACCGTCTGCGAGGCCGATATCGGCCTGCCGGTGCGCGATTTCATGGCCATGGGTCTGGAGCCCAACAGCTTCGACCACGTCTTTTCAAACCCGCCCTATCATGATCCAGCCGCCGCTGCCGCTTCACCGGATGACGGCAAGGCGCAAGCCCATCTCACGCTTGGCTCGGATCTGGATGACTGGGTGCGCTTTGCCTGTGTCATGGCAAAGCCCAAGGGCACCGTGACCTTTGTGCACAGGGCCGACGCGCTGCCCCGCCTGCTTCAGGCCATGACGGGCCATCTTGGCGGCATTGAGGTCTTTCCACTCTGGCCCGCACAGGACAAGCCGGCCTCCCGCGTCATCATTCGCGGGCGACGGGGCAGCAAGTCACCGCTCACCCTTCGCCAGGGCCTGGTGCTGCATGGCCGCGATGGCCGCTTTACCGATCGTGCTGAAGCAATCCTGCGCGAAGGCGCCTCCCTGCTGCTCGATCAGGCCGCCTGAGTCCCGTCGCGCCGACAATGGCCGGGACGAATAACCACGTCGCCACAAGGGTCTAACCTCTCCACGCGCGCGGATTTTTGTGCTATTTGTCACTTCGCTTCCGCGCAGATAGAAATAGCAGCATCGCTTCCCATATTAGAGCGGTGACACGATGCTTCCCTTGTTGAAAGGATACTCCAGTGCCTCCCTATCGTTCCCGCACGACGACCCATGGCCGCAATATGGCTGGTGCCCGTGGTCTCTGGCGCGCCACAGGCATGAAAGACGGCGACTTTGGCAAACCGATCATTGCCATTGCCAACTCCTTCACGCAGTTCGTGCCCGGCCATGTCCACCTCAAGGATATGGGGCAGCTCGTGGCGCGCGAGATTGAGAAGGCAGGCGGTGTCGCCAAGGAATTCAACACGATTGCCGTCGATGACGGCATCGCCATGGGGCATGACGGCATGCTTTACAGCCTGCCGTCCCGCGATCTCATTGCCGACAGCGTTGAATATATGGTCAATGCCCATTGCGCCGACGCGCTGGTCTGCATTTCCAATTGCGACAAGATCACGCCCGGCATGTTGATGGCTGCCATGCGCCTCAATATTCCGGTGGTCTTCGTCTCCGGTGGCCCGATGGAAGCGGGCAAGGTTGTCTGGGAAGACCAGACCCGCGCTGTCGATCTGATTGACGCGATGGTGGCTGCTGCCGACGACAATATTTCCGATGAGGAAGTGGCCGTCGTCGAGCGTTCCGCCTGTCCGACATGCGGGTCCTGCTCGGGCATGTTTACCGCCAACTCAATGAACTGCCTGACAGAAGCGCTCGGCCTGTCGCTGCCCGGCAATGGCTCGACGCTCGCCACCCATTCAGACCGCAAGGAGCTCTTCCTTGAGGCCGGTCGCCTGATCGTTGAAATCACCCGCCGCCATTATGAGACGGATGACGAAAGCGTTCTGCCGCGCAACATCGCGACCTTCGATGCCTTTGAAAATGCCATGTCGCTCGACATCGCCATGGGCGGTTCGACCAACACCGTGCTGCATCTGCTCGCGGCGGCATATGAAGGCGAAGTCAACTTCACCATGAAGGATATCGACCGCCTTTCCCATCATGTCCCGAACCTGTCGAAAGTTGCGCCTGCGCGCAGCGACGTGCACATGGAAGACGTTCATCGTGCCGGTGGCGTCTTCGCCATCCTGGGCGAGCTCGACAAGGGTGGCCTCATCCATCGCGATGTGGCAACCGTTCACAGCCCGACCATGGGCGAGGCGATTGATTACTGGGATATCGGTCGCTCGAAGAGCGATCATGCGCATGAGTTTTTCCGTGCTGCCCCAGGCGGCGTACGCACGACGGAAGCCTTCTCGCAGTCACGCCGCTATCCCGAGCTAGATCTTGATCGCGAAAATGGCGTCATCCGCGATATTGAACATGCCTATTCCAAGGATGGCGGCCTCGCTGTGCTCTATGGCAATCTTGCCGAGGATGGCTGCATCGTGAAGACGGCAGGCGTTGATCCCTCAAACCTCGTCTTCTCTGGCCCGGCCCGCGTCTTTGAAAGTCAGGACAGCGCCGTCTCCGACATTCTGACCGGTCGCGTGAAGGCAGGCGATGTGGTGCTGATCCGCTTTGAGGGCCCTCGCGGTGGCCCCGGCATGCAGGAAATGCTCTACCCGACGAGCTACATCAAGTCGAAGGGGCTCGGCAAACTCTGCGCGCTGGTCACCGATGGCCGTTTCTCGGGTGGTACCTCAGGCCTCTCCATCGGTCATGTTTCGCCCGAAGCGGCAGAGGGCGGCACCATCGGCCTTGTTGAGACCGGCGACATGATCGAGATCGATATCCCCAACCGCAAGATCCATCTCGACGTGCCGGATGATGTGTTGGCCGCCCGCCGCGAGCAGGCCGAGAAGGATGGCTGGATGCCCAAGGAAGTGCGCACACGGCGCGTGTCGCCCGCCCTGCAGGCCTATGCCGCCATGTCCACCAGTGCCGCACGCGGCGCGGTGCGCGATGTCTCGCAGCTGACGGTGCACAAGCGCGGCCAGAAATAGAATCGGCCGGAAGATCAAATGCGGCGGTCCGGGATCTCTCGGGCCGCCGTTTTTCGTTTCAGGCCCTCATTCGGCCTCAGGTGCCTTGCCGCATGCCATCGGGCTTCATATCTATATCAGATGAAAAACATTCTCGGACGTATCCTCCCCGCCACCGCCATGAAACGCATCGCGCCCGACTGGGAGCCCAAGCCCCGCGTGGCTGTGGTGCGCCTGTCAGGTGTCATCGGTGCCAGCCAGCCTTTGCGCGGCGGGATCAATCTCGCCGGCATTGAAGAGACGCTGGAATCAGCCTTCACCATGAACCACGCCAAGGCGGTGGCGCTGGTCATCAATTCGCCGGGCGGCTCACCCGTCCAGTCCTCGCTCATCTTCAAGCGTATCCGGGCTCTTGCGGCCGAGAATGAGCTTCCCGTCTATGTCTTTGCCGAAGATGTGGCCGCCTCTGGTGGTTATATGCTGGCCTGCGCAGGCGATGAAATCTATGCCGATGACAGCTCGATCATTGGCTCCATCGGCGTCATTTCGGCAGGCTTCGGCTTTACCGGCGTCATGGAGAAACTCGGCGTTGAACGCCGCGTTCACACAGCCGGCGAAAACAAGGGCATGCTTGACCCCTTCCAGCCCGAGGACCCTGAGGATGTAAAGCGCCTGCTAGCGCTCCAGGCCGAGGTCCATGAAAGCTTCAAGGCGCTGGTGCGCGGCGCCCGCGGCGACCGTCTCAAAGGCGGCGATGAACTCTTCACCGGCGAGTTCTGGGCCGCCAGTGGCGCGCTGGCGCGCGGCCTCATCGACGGGCTGGGCGATCTGCGTTCGGTCATGCGCGCCAAATTCGGCGAGGATGTGCAGCTTAAAAAAATCGGCAGCCGCAAACCCTGGTGGCGCCGGGCGGGCCTTGGCGCACGCGCCGAGCTGCCAAATACGCTTCTGGGCAGGGATTTTTCGCTGAATCTGGCCGAAGGTCTCATTTCTGCCATAGAGAAGCGTTCCATTTGGCAAAGATTTGGACTTTAATAGAGGTTCAAACCGCACGCCGCCCTGTTGAGAGGGATAGTCCATGACGAAAATCGTATTTGCCGCCCTGCTGATCTGTGCCTGCTATTCTGTCTATCGTGCCATGGCGACCGCCGCTGAAAAACAGCGCGAAATCTTCGCCCGTGCCCGCGCCAGCCAGAAAAGCGTGGAGCCGCGTGATCTGGGCACCCTGCGCGAGCAGAACGGCATTTACGTCCCGGAGGACCGCTGGGACGCTCGCTGAACCCGACACCGGGTCCGACCTGATGGCAGCCTCCATGCGGTGCGGGGCTGCCCGTCCATTTCCCATTTGATTGAACCGGTTGGCCTTGCTTGACCCTGACGGGGTGGGCGGTTAATTTGCGCCCGCCTTGTCTGGGGCAGCTTCCGCCCCAACCCCTCTTATGTCTCAGGCGCCATGACCGCTAAGCGCGACCATTCGTTTCAGTCCCTCATCCTCACGCTGCAGGATTTCTGGGCGCGGCAGGGCTGTGTGATTCTGCAGCCCTATGACATGAGTATGGGCGCGGGCACCTTCCATCCGGCCACCACCCTGCGCGCGCTCGGCCCCAAGCCCTGGAAGGCGGCCTATGTGCAGCCTTCGCGCCGCCCCACCGATGGCCGCTATGGCGAGAACCCGAACCGCTTCCAGCATTATTACCAGTTTCAGGTCATTCTGAAGCCGAACCCGGACAATCTGCAGGAACTCTATCTTGAGAGCCTCTATGAGCTCGGCATTGATCCCAGGAACCACGACATCCGCTTTGTCGAGGATGACTGGGAAAGCCCGACGCTGGGGGCCTGGGGTCTGGGCTGGGAAGTCTGGTGCGATGGCATGGAAGTCTCGCAGTTCACCTATTTTCAGCAGGTCGGCGGTTTTGACTGCAGCCCCGTCTCGGGCGAGCTGACCTACGGGCTTGAGCGCCTCGCCATGTATATTCAGGGCGTCGACAATGGCTATGAGCTGGATTTCAACGGCGGCAAGGGTGAAGACAAGGTCACTTATGGCGAGGTCTTCCATCAGGCCGAGGTTGAATTCTCCGCGCATAATTTCGAATTCGCCAATACCGACATGCTGTTCCGCCATTTCGAGGATGCCGAGAAGGAATGTGCCGCGCTGCTTGAGCAGAATCTTGCGCTGCCGGCCTATGACCAGTGCATCAAGGCAAGCCACAATTTCAATCTGCTTGATGCCCGTGGCGTCATCTCAGTGACCGAACGCCAGGCCTATATCGGCCGCGTCCGTGCGCTCGCCAAGGGCTGCGCCGAGAAATGGCTGCTGAGCCAGGCGGGAGACGCCGCATGAATTCTGTGATGCAGCACCCCTCACCCAACCCTTTCCCTCTGGGAGAGGGCCGAGAACAGGATTGCCTTATTGAACCCTCTCCCTCTGGGAGAGGGCAGGGTGAGGGTTCTGCTTGATGTCTGAATTTCTCCTCGAACTCTTCTCCGAAGAAATTCCCGCCCGCATGCAGAAGCGTGCGTCCGAAGATTTGCAGCGCCTTATGACAGATGCGTTGAAGACCGCTGGTGTTGAACCGACGAGCGCCCGCGCTTTCGCCACACCGCGCCGCCTGGCGCTCGTTGTCGACGGCCTGCCGGACAAGACGCCGGATGTGAAGGAAGAGCGCAAGGGCCCCAAGGTCGGCGCGCCGGATAAAGCGATTGAGGGTTTTCTGCGCGCTGCCGGTCTCGCCAGCATCGATCAGGCGCAGGTGCAGGAAGACAAGAAGGGTGCCTTCTATGTGGCGCTCACCGAAAAGAAGGGGCGCCCGACAGCTGATCTCATGGCCGAGATCGTGCCACAGGTCATCCGCACTTTCCCCTGGCCCAAATCCATGCGCTCAGGCCGTCATGAATTGCGCTGGGTGCGCCCGCTTCATTCGATTGTCGCGCTGATGGATGGCGTGGTGGTGCCCTTTGATGTCGATGGCATCGCGTCGGGCCATTCGACACGCGGCCACCGCTTCATGGCACCTGATGCCTTCACCGTCACGGGCTTTGCCGACTATGAGAAAAAGCTGCGCGCTGCCTTTGTCATTCTGGATGCGGATGAACGCGCCAAAATCATTCATGACGGCGCGATGAAACTTGCCGCTGAGGCCGGACTCAAACTCTTTGAGGATGACGCCCTGCTGCATGAGGTCTCTGGCCTTGTGGAATGGCCGGTGCCGCTCATCGGCAAGATTGACGACCAGTTCATGGAAGTGCCGCAGGAAGTGCTGACATCGACCATGCGCGCCAATCAGAAATATTTTGCGCTGACAGATGCGAAGGGCAAACTCGCCCCGCGCTTCATCGTCATTGCCAATCTCATCGCGGAAGACGGCGGCAAGGCGATTGTGAACGGCAATGAGCGTGTGCTGCGCGCCCGCTTTGCCGACGCCCGCTTCCTTTGGGATCAGGACAGGAAGCACACGCTTTCAAGTCGCCTGCCGAAACTCAAGGAAGTTGTTTTTCACGCCAAGCTTGGCTCCGTGCATGACAAGGCCATGCGGATTGGCAAGCTGGCGCGTGAGCTCGCTGCCTTCGTGCCTGGTGCCGATGCCGACAAAGCTCAGATCGCGGGCGAACTGGCTAAAGCCGATCTCACCACCGGCATGGTCGGCGAGTTTCCCGAATTGCAGGGCCTGATGGGCGCTTATTATGCGCGCAATGACGGGCTGGGCGATGACATTGCCGACGCCATCGCGGAACATTATTCACCGCTCGGGCCGACGGACTCTGTGCCATCGACGCCGCTCGGCAAGGTCGTCGCACTGGCCGACAAGCTCGATACGCTGGCGGGCTTCTGGGCGATTGACGAAAAACCGACAGGATCGAAAGACCCGTTTGCGCTGCGCCGCGCGGCACTGGGTGTTATTCGGATTGTACTAGAGGAGGGTATGCGTCTTTCTCTCAATAAAGCTATCCGTGACGCTCTAGTTCCATTGAGGGGAAAAATGGCTCGCGAGATCACGCAAGCTGAGTTGGAAAATGCGCCGGAAAATGCTGCTATATTCCCCGTCTCCGATCCGACAGGCATTCGTCAAAGTCTTTTGTCATTTTTTGCGGATCGCCTTTCAATGCAACTTCGCGCTGACGGGCGTCGCTTTGATCTGGTCGATGCTGTCTTTGCGCTGGGGGGGCAGGACGATCTCGTGCTCATCGTCAAGCGAGTCGAAGCCCTCTCCGATTTTCTCGGCAGCGATGACGGCAAGAACCTGCTTGCAGGCTATAAGCGCGCGGTGAACATCCTCCGTATTGAAGAGAAAAAAGACGCCACCACTTTCGAAGGTGAACCCGACGCGAGCTTGTTTGTCGAGGCAGAGGAAAAGACACTGGCCTCCGCCATCATCAAGGCCGCCCATGAGGCGACAAAGGCCGTCGTGGTGGAGGACTTCGCCGCCGCCATGTCGGCGCTTGCGGCTCTGCGCGCGCCGGTCGACGCCTTTTTTGACAAGGTCACCGTCAATGCCGACGATGCGGCCACACGCATCAACCGTTTGAAGTTGCTGGCGCAGATCCGCGCCGCGCTCCACACGGTTGCTGATTTTTCAAGGGTCGAGGGCTAATCCCCTCACCCACCCCTCTCCCCGTCGGGGAGAGGGCAGGCAAGGCAGGCGCCTCAAATCAATTTACCCTCTCCCCCTGGGGAGAGGGCAGGGTGAGGGGGACGGCGTTCGTATCGAGTAAGTGGTTCCGACCAGAGGCGTGAGCATGGCTGAGACGAAGTGGGTTTATTCATTCGGTGACGGCAAGGCAGATGGCGATGCCCAGCTGCGCAATCTGCTGGGTGGCAAAGGTGCCAACCTCGCGGAGATGTCAAACATTGGCCTGCCGGTGCCGCCCGGCTATACCATCACCACCGAAGTCTGCACCGCCTTCTACGCCAATAACCGCGAATATCCGGCTGGTCTGAAAGAGCAGGTTGAAGCCGCCCTTGATGCCGTCGCCAAGAGTGTCGGCATGGTCTTTGGCGATGCCGCCAATCCGCTGCTTGTCTCTGTGCGCTCGGGTGGCCGCGCCTCCATGCCCGGCATGATGGATACGGTCCTCAATCTCGGTCTCAATGATGAAACGGTTGAAGGTCTTGCCACCAAATCCGGCGACAAGCGTTTTGCCTATGACAGCTATCGCCGCTTCATCCAGATGTATTCCGATGTGGTGCTGGAGGTGGACCACCATAATTTCGAGGACATTCTGGAATACTACAAAGAGGAGCATGAATATGCCCTCGACACCCAGATGACATCGGATGACTGGATCGATGTGATCGACCGCTACAAGAAATGCGTTGTCGAGCATCTCGGGTCGCCCTTCCCGCAGGATGTGCATGAGCAGCTCTGGGGCGCGATTGGCGCGGTCTTCGGCTCGTGGAAAAACACGCGCGCTGAAATCTATCGCCGCCTGCACGACATTCCCGACAGCTGGGGCACGGCGGTCAATGTGCAGGCCATGGTCTTCGGCAATATGGGCGAGACCAGCGCAACAGGCGTGGCCTTCACGCGCAATCCATCGACCGGCGAGCGCGCCCTTTACGGCGAGTTCCTTGTAAACGCCCAGGGCGAAGACGTGGTCGCGGGCATCCGCACGCCGCAATCTCTCACCGAGGCCGCCCGCGTGGCGCAGGGTGACAAGCTTCCCTCGATGGAAGAAGCCATGCCGGATGCCTTCAAGGAACTCTCGGCCGTCTTTGCCCGCCTCGAAAGCCATTATGCCGACATGCAGGATGTGGAATTCACCGTGCAGGAAGGCAAGCTCTGGATGCTCCAGACGCGCAATGGCAAGCGCACGGCAAAGGCTGCCATCCGCATGGCCGTCGACATGGTGGCTGAAGGTCTCATCAGCGAAGAGACCGCGATCAGCCGCGTTGATCCCGCCTCGCTTGACCAGCTGTTGCATCCGACACTCGATCCGGATGCCAAACGCGACGTGATCGCCACCGGTCTGGCCGCCTCACCGGGTGCGGCCTCGGGCGAGGTTGTCTTCAATTCCGATGAAGCCGCCGCGCTCAAAGCCGACGGGCACAATGTCATTCTGGTGCGCGTGGAAACGAGCCCGGAAGACATCAAGGGCATGCATTCAGCCTCCGCCATTCTGACCGCACGTGGTGGCATGACAAGCCACGCCGCCGTGGTGGCGCGCGGCATGGGCCGTCCCTGCGTCTCGGGCGCCGGTACGCTGCGCATCGATTACAAGGCCGAGCAGTTCACGGCGACCGGCGTGACAGTGAAGAAGGGCGACATCATCACCGTTGATGGCTCCACCGGTCAGGTCATTCTCGGCGAAGTGCCGATGCTGCAGCCGGAGCTTTCCGGCGATTTCGCCCAGCTCATGGTCTGGGCCGACAAGCATCGCCGCATGCGCGTGCGCACCAATGCCGAAACGCCAATGGATGCCGAAACCGCGCGCAAGTTTGGTGCCGAAGGTATCGGGCTTTGCCGCACCGAACACATGTTCTTCGATGAAAGCCGCATCGTCGCCGTGCGCCAGATGATCCTGGCCGATGATGAAAAGGGCCGCAAAGCGCCGCTGGAAAAAATCCTGCCCATGCAGCGCGATGATTTCCGCCAGCTGTTCGAAATCATGTCGGGCCTGCCCGTCACCATCCGTCTGCTTGATCCGCCACTGCATGAATTCCTTCCCAAGACCGAGGAAGAAATCGAGATCGTGGCAAAAGACACCGGCATGTCGGCCGACAAGCTGCGCCACCGTCTGCATGAGCTTGCCGAGTTCAACCCGATGCTGGGGCATCGTGGTTGCCGTCTGGGCATTTCCTATCCGGAAATCTACGAGATGCAGGCCCGCGCCATTTTCGAGGCCGCGCTTCTTGCTGCCGAAAAGACCGGCGCCCCTGTCATTCCGGAAATCATGGTGCCGCTTGTCGCCATGAAGAGCGAGCTTGACTGGCTCAAGGCGCGCATTGTGGCGGTGGGCAATGCGGTCGAAAAGGAAAAGGACCAGAGCCTGACCTATAGCATTGGCACCATGATCGAGTTGCCGCGGGCCGCGCTGATGGCCGCCGAGATTGCGGAAGCTGCCGAATTCTTCTCCTTCGGCACCAATGACCTGACGCAGACGACATTCGGCATCAGCCGCGATGATGCGTCGAATTTCCTTGGCACCTATCTCGGCAAGAAGATCATCACGCAGGACCCCTTTGTGTCGCTGGATCGCGACGGCGTGGGCGAGCTCGTCCGCATTGCTGCTGAACGGGGTGCCAAGACACGTCCCGACATCAAGCTCGGCATTTGCGGCGAACATGGCGGTGACCCGGCCTCCATCGCCTTTTGCGAGGAAGTCGGCTTGAGCTATGTCTCCTGCTCGCCTTATCGTGTGCCAATTGCCCGTCTTGCCGCCGCACAGGCCGCCATCAACAACGCCAACAAGGCAGGATAGGCGGAAGGTGGCAGGCTCGACCCGCAAGGCCGCAGCTATGCCCGATTTTGAGGCCCTGATCTCGGGTCGCAAGGTCGAAATGTCCCGTGCGCTGGCCGCCATTGAAGCCCGGCCCGAGGACGCCGATGTTCAGGCGCTGCTGGCCAAGGCCTGGGAAAACCCCCGTGCCGCTGTTGCGGGGCTCACCGGGCCGCCGGGCGTGGGCAAATCCACCCTCACAAGCGCGCTGGTCGCCTATTGGCGCGCCAAGGGCGAAACGGTCGGCGTCGTCGCCGTCGATCCCTCCTCCCGCCGCACCGGCGGGGCCCTTCTGGGTGATCGCACCCGCATTCTCACCGATCCGGCCGATCAGGGCGTCTTCATCCGCTCCATGGCTGCGCGCGACAGGCTGGGCGGTCTGGCGGACCTAACCTTTCCGGCCCTTGTCGCCATGCGCGCCGTCTATGACCGCGTGCTGGTGGAAACGGTCGGCATCGGCCAGTCCGAGACCGATATTGCCGACATGGCCGACACGGTCATTTTCTGCGTCCAGCCGGGGTCTGGCGACAGCCTCCAGTTCATGAAGGCCGGCATCATGGAGGTGCCGGATATCGCCGTGGTCACCAAGGCCGACATGGGCGCGGCGGCCTCGCGCGCGGTGGCGGATGTGAAGGGCGCTCTGGGTCTTTCCATGGCTGGTGACACGGCTTGGGATATCCGTGTACTGAGCGTATCCTCAAGCAGGGGGCAGGGGATTGAAGACCTTGCAGAGGCAATAGACGTACACGGAGAATATTTGCGCCATGAAAATCGTCTGCATACGGCGCGACGCAGGCAAGCCGTGATGTGGCTGCGCAACGTCATTCATGATCGTTATGGGCGTGACGGGTTGCAGCGTGTCGCCGCAGCATTAACTATTTCTGCGGATGAATCGCCGTTTCAGAAAGTTGAAATCCTGGCCGAAAAAATTCTCGCCTCACGCGCCTAAAGACTCTGTGGCGCATGCATTATTTTGCATTGCACCTGAGTCGTAATTACCCGAAATCAGCTGATTTTCCAATATGTCGCAGGCTAAAAATGCTTGTGTGACAATGACATAGAAGATTCTCGTCGACTGTGTGACGTCTGAGGATTGTCGATGCTTGATCTCTGTGTTAGTTCCCGCATCACGATTGATGAAAGATTAACGCCCTGCGGCCTTGTGGCCCCGGGCTTGGCAGGCATCTCGGTGCCATTCTGTGTTCAAGTTAACGCTCCGGCGACGGAGTATGGAAAACGAACCGTTAAATACGGAACGACTTGAATTCTGACGGAACGACCATCGCAGTCGGTTTGGAATAAGATGAGAAGATTGATTCAGTGGCTCGACCTCGGGCCTATCATTTCCGGTGTGTCCCATGTCGCCTTTGGCGCCATGTGCCTTGGTATTGTCTCGACGGCATTGATTTCTGCCGTGGAAACACGCACCCCCCTTCTTCTGGCAGACCAGGCCGACGCCGCGACAGTGACGACCGGCACCACACTTGCGTCCAGCTCCAAGGCCATTACGGCAACGGTCCAGCAGGCGAGCGTTGCAGCAGACTATTCCGCTCCGCTGATCCGCCTTCAGGAGAAGGCCATGGAAGCCGAGCGCCGCTGCCTGGCGGCCGGCATCTATTTCGAGGCGCGCGGTGAATCCAGCATGGGCCAGATCGCCGTGGCTGAGGTGATCCTTAACCGCGTTGAATCGGCCGACTATCCAAACAATATCTGTGGCGTCGTCTATCAGGGGGCTCACCGCCTCAACAGCTGCCAGTTCTCCTTTGCCTGCGATGGCAAGGAAGAAGTGCCTCATAACCGTCTTGCCTGGCGCAAGTCGGAACGGCTCGCCCGCTATATGATGTCAGGCCAGCTGCGCCGCGACATTGTGGGGCCGTCGCTGTTCTATCACGCCGATTATGTCCGCCCGACCTGGAGCCGCCATATGGTGGAAGTCGCCAAGGTCGGCAAGCATATCTTCTATCGCAAGCGCGAGAGCTCTTGAGCTCTCGCCAGCCGCGATCCGGGATATCAGGACCCTGCTTCCTCTTTGAAAAAATCTGCCAGCGGCCCGATTTTGGCCACGAGATCGCGTGTGCCTTCCGGGTCATTGCCGGCAGCCTTGTCGAGATCGCCGATTTCGGGCGGCACGAACCAGTGCAGCTGGTTGGAGCCATAGGCTTCAAAAACAGCCTTGGCGACCTCTGAGGGCGGAATGGCGCGGAACATGCCTTCCTTGGGGGCGTTCGCCGCCGTGCCCTCGGGCAGGATGGCGGTGTCGATCAGGCCGGGCAGCACATCGGCGACCCGGATGCCATAAAGCCTGAATTCAATCGACAGCGCCTCTGTCAGGCCCTTCACGGCATGTTTGGTCGCCGAATAGACGGCAATGCCTGGCATGCCATAGGTGGCCGATGACGATGAGGTGGTAAAGCACATCGAATTTTTTGTGGCTTTGAGGAGCGGCAACGCGGCATAGATACCATGCAGCACACCAATGAAATTCACCTGCACGACGCGCAGGGAATCTTCCAGCGATACCATGTCGAACAGGCCGCCCGTGCCGATGCCGGCATTGTTGTAGAGCATGTCCATCTTGCCATCGGTCGCCGCACTGAAGACAGCGATCGCATTGTCATAATCGGCCTTGTCCGTGACATCGAGGCGGCGCGTCACGCAGTTTTGGCTGCCAATCTCCTGCTCAAGTGAGGCAAGACCTTCGGCATTGAGGTCAAAGGCACCAACAAACCAGCCCTTCTCATGGAAGAGCCTTGCTGTTGCCCGCCCGATGCCTGAGGCGGCACCGGTAATGAAGATGGATTGGCAACCGTCTGCGATACCCATGGTGTTTTTCCTTTTTGTTCTTGTTGCGATCAGTCTAGCAACCGATCCGGACAAGCGGAGAAAATTTTGGGTCTTTTCGTCAGGAGGTAGAGAGCATGTCGAAGTCGAGGCCGAGATCAAGGCAGGGGGCGGAGTGGGTGATCCAGCCGCAGGAGATGAGGTCGACACCGGCTGCCGCAATGGCGGGGGCCGTTTTCACGGTCACGCGCCCCGAGGCTTCGGCAATGGCGCGGCCATCAATCATTTTTACAGCCTCGCCCAGCATATCCGGCCCCATATTGTCGAGAAGCACGACATCGACCCCGATCGCCAGGACCTCGCGCAACTGATCGAGCGTATCGACTTCCACCTCGATCTTGACCATGTGGCCCGCCATCGCCTTGGCGCGCTCAATGGCAGGCTTCACGCCACCGGCAACGGCAATGTGATTGTCCTTGATGAGCACCGCATCATCGAGGCCAAAGCGATGATTCATGCCGCCGCCGGCGCGCACGGCATATTTTTCAAAGGCTCGCAGACCGGGTGTGGTCTTGCGCGTGCAGCAGACACGTGCCTTGTGGCCTTCAATCGCCCGTGCGATCTCCCGCGTTGCCGTGGCAATGCCGGAGAGATGGCCGAGAAAATTCAGGGCGACACGTTCGCCTGTCAGAATGGCGCGGGCCGGTCCCTCAATTGTCGCGACATGATCGCCCGGCGCCACGTCGCTGCCATCCGGCTTGTGAATGGTCAGCGCAACGGAAGGGTCCATCAGCTGAAAGGCGATACGGGCAAAATCCAGTCCGGCGATGCAGCCACTTTCGCGGGCATTGATGAACACCCGGGCGCGCGCCGTCGCCGGAATGGTCGCATTGGTGGTGATGTCACCTGCGCGTCCGAGATCTTCAGCCAGTGCGGCGCGAATGGCAGGTTCGATCAATATGTCTGCCAGCGGCTCAAGTTCCATCGACATCAAATCGCTTTCGCCGTTGCAGGAAGAGGCGAGGCGCAGGTGTCCTCTGCAATCTTGTCGGCCTGTGCAAGCGTAATGAAACTACGATGCTGCCAGATCGCGCGCGGCTCGGGGAAATCACTGCGGAAATGACCCCCGCGACTTTCCTCGCGGGCAAGGGCGGCCGCCGTCACAAGCTTGGCCGTCGTCGTGATGTTGCGCAAAAGGCTTGCAGGGCCAGCCATGCGTTCAAGGCGGGCGATCTCGCCCAACGCATTCACCAACCCCTCGCGGTCACGGATCACGCCGACATGGGCGCTCATCACTTTGCGCAAGGCCATCACCATGGGGGCGGCGTGATGGGCTGTTTCCACCTGAAGGCTGGAGTCTGCATCAAAGGGCAGGGATTCTTCGGGCACGGTGCCTTGAATGTCGTTGGCAATACGGGCACCAAAGACGATGGCTTCCAGCAGCGAGTTGCTGGCAAGGCGATTGGCGCCATGGGCACCGGTCGAGGCGACCTCGCCGCAGGCCCACAGGCCTTCCAGCGACGAACGTCCGCGTTCATCCACTGAAATGCCGCCCATATGGTAATGCGCGGCAGGTGCCACGGGGATTGGCTGTCTGACGGGATCAATGCCCATGGAAAGGCAGTTCTGGTAAACGGTCGGGAAGCGATCCGGGAAGGCATTGCCCACGGCCTTGCGCGTGTCGAGAAAGACCTGACCACCGCGCGCAATTTCGCGGAAGATCGCGCGTGCCACAATATCGCGCGGGGCGAGTTCGGCGTCCGCATAGATGGGCGGCATGAAGCGCTCGCCGTGCTCATTGATGAGCGTGGCACCTTCGCCGCGCAGGGCTTCCGTCACAAGCGGGGCCGGGTCGCGCGTGCCCGCAATGGCTGTGGGATGGAACTGCACAAATTCAGGGTCTGCAATCAGCGCCCCGGCGCGCGCCGCCATGGCAACGCCTTCGCCACGCGCTTCAAGCGGATTGGTGGTCACGGCATAGAGCTGGCCGATGCCGCCACTGGCAAGCACCACCGCGCGCGCTTTGACCAGCAGGGGTGTCGGCGCAACATGGGCTTGCGCGGGGCGGGCAAAAATGCCGACCACATGACCCTGCTCCACAGCGAGTTCATAGGCCGAAAGACCTTCCATCACGGTGATGGAGGGCGTGGCGCGCACGGCAGCGACCAGCGCCTGCATGATGGCGCGGCCCGCCCCGTCGCCCTTCACACGGACGATGCGGCGATGGCTGTGGGCGGCTTCGCGGCCGACGGAAAGCTTGCCTTCAATGTCGCGATCAAAGGGCACGCCGAGGCGCAGCAGATCTTCTATGCGCTCGGCGGCTTCATGGGCCATCTTGGTAGCGATGTTGGCATCCACGATGCCGGCACCTGCCGCCAGCGTATCGGCGGCATGGGAAGCGGGCGTGTCACCGGGCTCAATGGCCGCAGCAATGCCACCTTGCGCCCAGGCGCTGGAGGCGCCATCGCCAATCGGAGCGCCCGCAAGCACCGTGACAGGTCGCGGTGCCAGGCGCAGTGCGGTGAAAAGACCCGCCAGACCTGCACCGACGATAAGGACGTCACCCGCATCAACGATATTGCCGTGAGCCATGATGGCCCTCCGCCACTAAGCGCCGGCCATCTGGCCCGACGCAATGAATGATGTCACGCGTATCAGTTTCCCAGATTGATCATCCGTTCGACGGCCAGCCGCGCCCGGCCCGCAATCAGGGGATCAACCGTCACTTCTTCTTTCATGTAGAGCAGCGACTCCAGAATATTGTCGAGCGTAATGCGCTTCATATGCGGGCAGAGATTGCAGGGCCGCACAAATTCAACATTCGGATTTTCCACCGCCACATTGTCGCTCATGGAGCATTCCGTCACCATGACCACGCGCTTGGGCTGGTTGGTTTTGACCCAGTTGATCATGCCGGACGTGGAACCGGAGAAGTCGGCTTCGGCGACCACATCAGGCGGGCATTCGGGATGGGCGATGATGACGATATTGGGGTCATCGCGGCGATAGGCGCGCAGCTCTTCCGGGGTAAAGCGCTCATGCACTTCACAATGTCCCTTCCAGGTGATGACTTTCACCTTGGTCTGCTTGGCGATGTTCTGCGCGAGAAATTCATCGGGCAGGCACATCACACGGTCCACACCGAAGGACTCGATCACCTTGAGAGCATTGGAAGACGTGCAGCAAATATCGCTCTCCGCTTTCACCTCTGCCGAGGTGTTCACATAGGTGACCACCGGCACGCCGGGATATTGCTGGCGCAGCAGACGGATGTCGGCACCTGTGATGGATTCAGCCAGCGAGCAGCCAGCCTTCACATCGGGAATTAGAATGGTTTTGTCCGGATTGAGCAGCTTGGACGTCTCGGCCATGAAATGCACACCGCACTGGACAATCACATCGGCATCCACGCGGGCGGCTTCCTTGGCGAGCTGCAGGCTGTCGCCCACAATGTCACCCACGCAGTGGAAGATTTCCGGCGTCTGATAGTTATGGGCCAGGATGACCGCGTTACGGGTTTTCTTCAGCTCGTTGATTGCCTTGATCTTGGGCGCAAAGAAGGGCCATTCGATCGACGGCACCACATGCTTCACCTTTTCGTAAAGCGGGGCCATCTCCTTGGCGAGCCCTGGCGTATATTCCAGATCGGGCATCTCCGATGGCTCGAAGCGGCGCGCCTTTGTGGCGGGCGTGGCAACAGCGCTGTTGATTTCACCAGTATCGGGCATCTCTGCCTCCTTTATACTCATAGTGAGCATATTGTAGAGATCAAAAACACCGACACCCATCCGGGGCCGGGTCCTTAGTAGATATGCTACACATGAGCATTAGGCAAGGTCAACAGAGAAAAAAGCCTCTCCTTGACGACGAAATCACCTGTTGGCGCGGCTTTTGGAGGGGGCAAGGCGAAGGCCGGGCGCCGGGCGCTCGTTTAAGACCTCGCGGCGGAAACGAAACTGTTCGGCCGGTCGCCCGCCTGTCAGCGTGCTCATGCGGCCCGTTCGTTCCACCAGACCGGCCTTTTCGACAAGACGCCGGAAATTCTGCTTATGCACATGCAGGCCGGAAAGCGCTTCAACGGTGCGCTGAAGCTCAAACAGCGTGAAGGTCGGCGCCATGAGCTCGAAGGCGACGGGACGATATTTGATCTTGGCGCGCAGGCGGCTCATGGCCGTGGCGACAATGCGGCGATGGTCGAACTGAAGAGGGCGGCCCAGATGCGGATCTTCAGCCAGCGCATTGGGGCGACCGTCGCGCGCGGCTTCCGCCAGAAGCCCTGCTTCATAGAGGAGCTCGTAGCGCTCAAGCACTTTTTCGTCATCCCAGGCGACGCCATCGACACCAAAACAAAGCCGCATGCGGTCTCGCCGCTTGCCGCGTGTCAGTTCATCCGTCGTCGCATCGCTTTGATGGGCAGCCCATTCGCGCAGCAAGGGCACAATAAGCTGGTCAATAATGACAGGCTTGCCTGCGCGCCAGTCTTCCCATGGGAAGAGGTCATACCAGTCACGCCAGGCAGCACCCGACAATTCGCTCCCCTGTGAACGGGTCAGCGCCAGATAGCCAACCGAGACGACATGCTCGCCTGACTGCTGGATTTCAATGGCGTGGCGACCACGGTCGCCAAAAGTATAGAGCTGTTCGACATAGCCAAGCGTCAGCGTGGTCTGTTCGCGCACCCAGGAGCGCAGGCCGATTTCAAGTGTGCGGTGGTGGGTTGGATCAAAGGGCCCAAAGGGCAGGGCATCCCAGCTCGACGCGCCCTCATTCTCGCCATGCGGTACAACGAGAATCCGTGGTTGATCATCCGACACCGTGACGATGGCGGCGTTGAGGCCGATAACAACGGCCTTGCCCGCCATCGCATTGGCGCTGCCATTTGATACAGAGGCTGTGTCGGCGGTGGTCGTCATACGGTTTCCGGGCGAAGGGGAATGGCAAAGAGCTGGCCCTCCCAGGCAGCGCGCGCCGGACCCAGCGCTTCCACGGCGGCACGCATCCGCCCGCGGCGTTCCAATATGTCGTCGGCATGGCCCACCATCAGCTTGTTGGGCTGGGCATGAGCGCCACAGGCCCGCACAAGCCGGGCAAGATCATCCTCGGGGTGATTCTCATTGAGCACACAAAGTGTGATGAAGGCGGCGGCTGTTGAACGGCTGATCCCGGCCCAGCAATGCACGAGCAGAGGGCGGGATTGATCCCAGCCTTTCACAAACTCGATAAGCTGCTGCACATGGGCAGCGCCTGGCGGCACCAGATCATCAATCGGTGCGGCGATGTCGTTGACGCCCAGCCGCAGATGACGCGCCGGATCAAAGCCCTGAGGCGTATCAATCATCGTCTCTGGGTCAAGCAGGCTGATCAGATGCGAAGGTTTGAGGCGCTCAATCGCATTTTCGATCTGGCTCAGCGGACTGACATAAATCATGGGGACTAGCCAAACATTGATAGGACAGCGACCAGACTAGCAGATTTCTGGTGCCGTGCAGGAACATGTGGCGCGCGGCAGGTCAGCTTTCGCTCATCGCCACGCTCAATTGCCGGAAACGGGCAAGGAAAAGCTTCTGGGCATCCCGCGTTGAGAGCGGCTTGATCCTGGCGGGCGTCAGTCCCCGGGGGCGCGTGAAAATGTGTGCCGCTTCTTCATCCGAGAACCCGGCAATTTGTGTTGCCTCGAAAAAGGCAGACGCCCTGTCGGCCCGCTTGATCAGCTCTTCAATGGACTGGGGCAGATCGGCAGGCAGGCCGAATCGCAGATGGATGGCGCTGGCCAGCCGGTGTTCAAAGGCCTTGTAGTCGATGCCAAGTGCTGCCTTGAAAGGGCTGATCATGTCGCCGATCACATATTCGGGCGCGTCATGCAGCAGCGCGGCAAGTTGCCAGCGGGCGGGCCAGCCGGGCCGCAGCCGCAGACAGAGATCAGCGACCAGCACGCAATGTTCAGCTACGGTGAAGGCATGGTCGCCATGGGTCTGGCCATTCCACCGCGCCACGCGGGCCAGTCCTTGCGCAATATCTTCTATTTCAATGTCGAGTGGCGAGGGATCGAGCAGGTCAAGACGACGCCCGCTCAGCATGCGCTGCCATGCCCTCGGCGCTGCCGTCTTGCTGTTTTTTGGAGGAGACTTTTTGGGAGAGGTCATCGGAAGCTGCCTTGTTGCTTTGCGGCACGGTAAAGAAAGCCGCTCTTGTTGTCGATCATTCGCAACTGACAGGCTTCCTTCACCGCCTGTGCCGAGATGTCCGATTGCATCGGGCTGTCATTTTTGCCCATTATTCTTGCAGGCACACAAAGCACCTCGACAAGAAGAGCCAAAAGCTCTCACAGGGAAATCAGGAATCGCATAAGGATGGCTGTTGAACCGCTCCCCGCCGAACTTCTCTACCGATCTTGTGATGCCTCACAATTCGAGTTCAAGACAACGGCTGAACTGAATGGCCCCCACCTGCTGATCGGTCAGGAACGTGCGCTCGAAGCGCTCCGTTTTGGCACGGCGATCAGGCGGCAGGGTTTCAATATTTTTGTGCTCGGCCATCATGGCGCGGGCAAACATGAGGCGGTGGAGGAATATCTGCTTGAGCGTGCCAGCCATCAGCCCGCGCCCTCCGACTGGGCCTATGTGAATAATTTCCGCGTACCCCACAAGCCCATCGCTCTGTCGCTGACGGCAGGCGAAGGCGCGCGCCTCAAGGACGGCATGAGCCATGTCATTGAGGATCTGAAGCTGACCATCCCGGCCTTGCTGGAAAGCGAGGAATTTCAGAACCGTCGCCAGACCATTGATTCTGAATTTCAGGAACGTCAGGAAGAAGCCTTTGAGGAACTGCGGGCAAAGGCTGAAGCCCAGGATATGGCGCTGCTGCGCACACCAGCCGGTTTTGCCATCGCGCCGACCCATGACGGGGAAGTGCTCAAGCCCGATGAGTTCAACAAGCTGCCTGAGGAGGAGCGCAAACGCATTGAAGCGCTGATCCAGTCTCTGCAGAAGGAGCTCGCCGAAACCATCGAGCACCTGCCTGCATGGGAGAAGGAACACCATCTGCAGCTTCAGGCCTTGAACCGCGACGTGGCCGAGCGGGCCGTGTCGCGTGCCATGCATGACCTGCAGGATCATTTCAAGGACGCGCAAGCCATCGCCGCATGGCTTGAAGCTGTTGCCGCCGACATGATCGAAAATATCGGTATCTTCACGCCGGCGGTTGAAGTCCAGCAACAGCAGATTGCCCAACAGACTGGTATCAACTTCAATCCGCTTCGGCGATATGAGGTCAATGTCATCGTCGAAAATGATGGTAACGGCACCGCATCGGGGGAAGAATTTCATGGGGAGGGCGCGCCGGTCGTCTATGAGGATCATCCGACCCTTGCCAATCTTCTCGGGCGTGTCGAACACATGCCGCAGATGGGTGCGCTGGTCACGGATTTCACGCTTATCAAGGCCGGTTCCCTGCATCGCTCCAATGGCGGCTATCTCATCATTGATGCGCTGAAGCTGCTGCGCGAGCCGCTGGCCTATGACGCGCTCAAGCGGGCGTTGCGGCGGCGACAGATCGTCATTGAATCGCCGGGCGAATATATGAGCCTCATCAACACGGTGACGCTGGAGCCCGATCCCGTGCCGCTGGATGTGAAGGTGATCCTGCTGGGTGACCGCCAGCTCTATTATGTGCTCGACAGCGCCGATCCGGATTTTGCCGAACTCTTCAAGGTGGCAGCCGATTTCGAGGATGAAATTGATCGTGAAAGTGAGAACGACATTCTCTATGCGCAGTCGCTTGCCGCCATTGCACGCGAAGACGGCATTCTGCCGCTCGATACATCGGCCATTGCCCGCATCATTGAGCGCGCCTCGCGCCTTGCCGAGGACGCGGAAAAAATATCGATTGTCATGCGCCCCATCCGTGACCTTATGCAGGAGGCCGATTTCATCGCGCGGGAAAAAGATGCCGTCATCATGACGTCTGCCCATGTCGATGATGCCGTCGACGCGCAGATCGCCCGCGCCGACCGATTGCGCGAGCGCAGTCTGGAAATGATCACCCGCGAGATCATCATGATCGACACGGAGGGCGAGCGCATTGGTCAGGTCAACGGCCTCTCCGTGCTCTCCATGGGGGCGGTCAGCTTCGGGCGCCCGAGCCGCATCACCGCGCGGGTCCGCATGGGGCTCGGTGGCTCTAGGGTCCTGGATATCGAGCGTGAGGTGGAGCTGGGTGGCCCCATTCATTCCAAAGGTGTTCTGATCCTGTCAGGCTATCTCTCGGGACAGTTCCTGCCCGGCATTCCTCTGTCGATGAGCGCCAGCCTTGTCTTTGAGCAGTCCTATGGCGGCGTGGATGGCGACAGCGCCTCATCCGCCGAGCTCTACGCGCTGATCTCGGCCCTTGCCGAGGCGCCCATTGCGCAGGGTTTGGCCGTCACGGGGTCGGTCAACCAGCTTGGTGAAATTCAGGCCATTGGCGGTGTCAATGACAAGATCGAGGGCTTCTTCGATATCTGCATGCGCCGCGGGCTGACCGGCGATCAGGGCGTGCTCATTCCCGAAGCAAATGTGAAGCATCTGATGCTGCGTCAGGACGTGGTTGATGCCGTCGAACGTGGTATGTTTGCCATCTACCCCATTGAGCATGTCGAACAGGGTGTTGAGTTGCTGATGGGCGTGGAAGCAGGACACCGACTGCCAGGCGGCAATTTTCCCGAAGGCAGCATATTTGAACGCGCCGAAGCGCGTCTGGCGGCCTTTGCAGAAAATCAGCGCCGCTTCGCGCAGCGGTCCGATGAAGGGCGGAGATAGGCATGATGTCTGCTCAAGAGCCTGATGATCTGGTGAAGCCCGGTGCCGCGCTTGTCGAAAAGCGGCGCATGGTCGTAGGGCTCGACACATCCTTTCTGGCGCGTGAAACACTTGCCCTTGCCGCGCGGCTGGCGGCCTCCATCAATGCGCGCCTCAATGGCGTTTTCGTCGAAGACGAAAACCTGATCAATCTCGCCTCCCTTCCCTTTGCGCGCGAATTCTCGCTCATGGGCAATGTGCGGGAGCTGAACCCGACGCGGATGCAGCGCGCCCTGCAGGCGCAGGCCGAAAGCACCAAAAGGGTGCTGGCGCGTCTTGCAGCCGAGGCCGAGATTGACTGGAGCTTTGACATCAAGCGTGGTCACCCACTTCATATGCTTGCCGAAACGGCGCGTGCCGCCGATACGCTGGTTCTGCGGTCGCAAGGGGTGCGCCTTCGCGATATTGGCCGAACGGTGCGCGCAGCAACAAGAGATACGCATGCCGATGTGCTGCTGGTCTCGCGGGGCGCGAGCCTCAAAACTCGGCATCCCGAAACGCTGGTGGCGCGACCCGTCGCCGCAATTGATGAGGGCACCAGCGCAGGCGAAAGCTGCTATGCTCTGGGTCAGGCATTGGCCGGTCAGATTGGCGCGCCCTTCATGCGTCTGGCGTCGAAGGGGTTGTCGCCCGCCGATATTGCGACATTGGCCCGTCAGGCTGATGTGGGATTATTGGTCGTGAATGCGGACTGGCTGGGGGATGATGATGACGCTGCGCAGCTCTCGACGGCTGCGGGCTGTCCGGTTTTACTGCTCGGCAATGAGCGTTCGTCGATAGAGACAACACAGAAGGAAGGCGCCTAAATGTCCATCCGTAAAATTCTCGTCCCCATCACTGGTGGACCCCATGATGCAGATGTCCTGGCGATGGGTCTGGATGTCGCCAAGATGTTTGGTGCGCAGGCCGTCGCGCTTTTTGCCCGCGCCGATCCTACCGAAGCCCTGCCTTATCTGGGTGAGGGCGTGTCAGGTCAGGTGATCGAAGACCTGATGGATGCCGCCCGCGAAGGGGCCGATCTTTCCTGCACCAAGGCGCGCAAGGCGCTTGAAGAAGCTGTGGCCGTTGCGGGCCTGCCACTGGTCAACGAGAGCAGTGCTGCAAATCTGCCGTCGGCCCGCTTTGTGGATGTGGTGGGACGCCGCGATGATGTGGTCACCGCCCACAGCCGTCTCTCCGATCTCGTTGTTTTTGCCGAAGCCGAGGACTCAAGCCCCGGTGGCTCCAGCCTTGAAGCCGCCCTGATGAGCGCCGACCGGCCCGTGCTGATTGCGCCTAAGCAGCGCAAGGCAACGATTGGCACATGCGTTGCCATCGGCTGGGATCAGAGTCAGGAGGCTTCCATGGCCGTCACGGCGGCCATTCCGTTCCTGTCGGCCGCTTCCAAGGTGTCCATCTTCTGCATTGGCTCAAAGGAGCTCGATCCAACGCCCTGCGACATGCTGGAAGACTATCTCGCGCTGCATGGGCTGACCGCCAAGATCAATCTCGTGGACGGGCAGGGCAGGCCGGATGGTGAAGTCCTGCTGGAGCAGGCTGAAAAGATTTCGGCCGACCTTCTCGTCATGGGTGGCTACAGCCATAGCCGCGTGCGCCAGTTCTTCCTTGGCGGCACGACAACGCATGTCCGCTCGCATGCAACCATCCCCGTTCTGATGGCTCACTGATAATCACAACAAGAATATAGGGAACAGCTCATGGCTCTTTTTCGCGTCCACCTGACACTCGCCCGTACTGAGGAGTTTCCCAACGGCTCCACGGCCCATGGCTATGATCTCGTCGTGCCGCTGGACAGTTCGGGCAAGCTCGATCCCGAAGCATGGAAAGCCCATAACAAGGATTGCACCGTGCGCCGCTTCTGGGCAGGTGAGGATGATCAGCGCGGGCTGCTGCGCCATATCGGCCGTGGCTGGGTCATTGATTACGACGCGACGACACCAAGCGGCGACGAGCCCTTCTTCAAGCTCGACCGCCATGACATCAAGACCGGCGAATATCTCTCCCTGCTGGAGCAGGATGGCGAGATGATGACCTTCCGTATCGCCAGCGTGACGCCGCTGGCCGGTTAAGCCCGCTTGCGCACCAGCACATTGCCGGCTGAATAGCCGGCGCCGAAGCTGCAGATCAGCCCAAGATCGCCCGGCTGCAGGTCTTCATTGTTCTGGCTGAAGGCAATAATGGAGCCTGCCGAACTTGTATTGGCATAAGTGTTGAGAATGTTTGGCTGCTCGCCCGGCTCCGGGTCGCGGCCAAGCACCTTGCGGCCGATCATGTCGTTCATGCCCTTATTGGCCTGATGCAGCCACATGCGCTTCAGCTCTTTGGGATCAAGACCCATATCGGTCATGTGATCGGTGATGAGCTTGGCCACCATCGGTACCACTTCCTTGAAGACCTTGCGGCCTTCCTGCACGAAGAGCTTGTCCTTGGCGCCAATGCCCTCTGGCGTGGCACGGTTCAGGAAGCCGAAATTATTGCGGATATTGTTTGAGAATTTTGTCAGCAGGCGCGTGCCGAGAATTTCCCAGGCGCCGGGTGCGGTGCAGGTTTCTTCGCGTTCAAGAATGATCGCGGTGGCCACGTCGCCAAAAATGAAATGGCTGTCACGGTCCCGGAAATTGAGATGGCCGGAACAGATTTCCGGATCGACCACCAGCACACAATCAACGCTGCCGGAGCGCAGCATGTCATAGGCGGTCTGAATGGCGAAGGTGGCAGACGAGCAGGCGACATTCATGTCAAAGCCAAAACCGTCAATGCCGAGCAGATCCTGTACCTCAACGGCGACGGCGGGATAGGCACGCTCAAGATTGGAACAGGCCACGAGCACCGCATCAATATCTTCTGGCGATTTGCGCGCCTTGGCCATCGCCTTCCGGGCGGCATCAACCGCCATCTCGGCAAGAATGCCCGGTTCCTCATTGCTGCGCTGGCGCAGGCGGGGGGCCATGATCTCAGGGTCGAGAATGCCTTCCTTGTTCATCACAAAGCGCGCTTCAATGCCCGATGCCTTGACGATGAAATCAGCATTTGAAGGGGTCAGCGCTTCAACCTCGCCTTTCTCGATGGCGGCGGCATTGGCTTCGTTGAACCGCGCCACATAGGTGTTGAAGGATTCCACAAGCTCTTCGTTGCTGATCGAATGGGGCGGGGTGAAGACACCTGTCCCGCTGATGACGATTTTAGTCACATGCACACCTGATTCTTATCGCTGCTGGCGCAGCCTGTCTTTATGAGCCGACGATCTGCCGGATGGTCTCCCCGCAGCATGTTTAATCTGCGGCGTTAAAGTAGAACAGGCTTAAAGTTCTTTCCACTGTTCCGCCCGTCAGGATGATCATATGGTTGATTTCTCTCTGCCCCCAAAGCCGCTCAGCGAGGCGGAAATCGTCGGGTTAACGCTGGAAAAGGCTGAGAAAGCGGCGTTTTTTCTGCTTGGTGAGGCCGTCCATGAGCCCCGCTCGCCGCTCCACTGGCCGGTTCTTGCCACCCTCGATGAGGGGCACCCGAGGGCCCGGACAGTGATTCTCCGCCGCATGGAAACAGCGCCCCCGGCCCTGATCCTCTGGACCGATGCCCGATCCGCCAAATTTGGCCAAATCAGGAAAGAGCCCCGTGCCGAGATGGTTTTCTATGATCCGTCGCGTGAAATACAGCTGCGTGTGTCTGGCAAAGCGTCGGTTGTGGCGCATGAGGAAGCGGAAGGTCTCTGGCGTTCGGCCACACTTGCCAGCCGCCGCGCCTATCTTGTGACGGCCGCTCCCGGATCGATCTCATCCGATCCCACAAGCGGCCTGCCATCTGATGCGGTCGGCGTCATCCCGGATGAAAAACGTATTGAAGAAGGGCGGGATAATTTTGCGGCCATCCGGCTCGTCATGACGGAGATGGATTTGCTGATCCTCTCACGCCACGGCCATCGGCGCGCGGTATTCAGGCCGCAGGCCGATAGCTGGGAGGGGCAGTGGCTGATCCCCTGAAACTTAATTGATCGAGGGGGCTTGGCTGGCTGAACTATCGATACCATCCGTCTTGCTGTGCGCAACGGTGTTTTCCACCTTCGACTGCCCGGCAGCCTGGATTTCGCCGCTGACCTGGCCGCCCTGCTCCACTTTAAGCTCGCCATAAAGGACAATGCCCGTCACGCGGCCCGTCGAGTTGATGGTGAGGCATTTCTTCACCGTCAATGTGCCATCGAAACGGCCATTGATTTCGGCCTCGTCAACCGTGGCTTCACCACTGACATCGCCGGTTTCGGAAATGGTGAGGGTGCCGCTCTCGATGGTGGCCTTCACATCGCCTTCGATCATCAGCGTGTCGCAGGACTGGATCTTGCCCTCAAGTTTCAGGCCCCGACCGACATGCAGATTGGCACTGGGAATGGCTGAAGCGGCTGGCGTTGCGTTTGTGCTGGGGGATTGAAATGTGCGCACGGTCGGTTTCCTCGCTTCATAAGAAGGTGTGACGTTCTTTGTGGGGGGTAGCAGGGCAGTATCATCTGCAGGCTGATCAATAAAAGATTTTTGTGCAGTTTGTGTTGAAACGGGACGCATGGGGGCGGGGGCGTCCTGATCGCTGGTTTCGCTTTCGCTGACTTCGGAAACACCCTTGGGGCGCTTGAACATTTCGGATTTCCCTCTGTTGAAACTCAATGACGGGAAGATGTCGGATCAATATGATCCGCATAAGCCGATAATGTGGCAGAAGATTGTCTGGTGACAAATAAAACTTGATCAGGCTTTTTTGCGTGCGCCAAGTTTAATGCAGTCCGCATGGCGGGGGCATGTGATTAAGTGATCATTCACCATGCCGACGGCCTGCGCAAAAGCATAAACAATCGTTGGGCCACAGAAGCGAAAGCCTGCCTTTTTGAGATTTTTGGAAAGCGCCTCGCTCATCGGTGTCGCGGCAGGCACATCACCAATATGGTGCCATTTATTCACCAAAACCTGGTGGTCCACATGGCTCCAGATGAAGTCGGAAAAGCCATTTTCCGTTTCCATCATGTCGAGCCATGCACGGGCATTGCCGATCGTGGCCTCTATTTTGCCGCGATGGCGGATGATGCCTTCATTTTGCAATAATTTTTCGACTTTTTTGGGCGTGTAGCGAACGATGCACTCCGGGTCGAAACCATCAAAGGCCTCGCGGAAATTGTCCCGCTTCCTCAGAATTGTGATCCAGGAAAGCCCGGCCTGAAAGCCGTCCAGAATGAGCTTTTCAAAAAGCGCCCGGTCGTCATATTCGGGCACACCCCATTCTTCGTCGTGATAGGCTATATAGAGCGGGTCCGTGCCGGGCCAGGGGCAGCGCCCTTCGGCCTTATTCTTCTTCGACATCTTCTTCCTCGACCCCATCGACCGCAAATGTCGCCCAGGCAGGCTTCAGGGGTGTTGCTTCGGCCTCGCCGACTTCCAGCACCACGTCATGCATGAAATCGAGCCGCATCAGCGCCAGAACATGACCGGACTCAGCGTCGACCGACGTGATCATGCCGACCTCACGGCCAATCGCCGTGATGGGGGTATGGGGTTTGGGCAGGGGGCCTTCGATAAGGCAGGGCAGCAGGCGTTTGCGCACGCTGCCGCGCCTTTTTGTGCGCGAGGTCACTTCCTGGCCGACAAAGCAGCCCTTTTTGAAATCGATGGCGTTGAGATCGTCAAAATTGATCTCCAGCGGGAAGCTGCGCTCGGGTTCAAAATCAAAGGGTGCCTCGCCGACACCCTGCAGGATGCGCATGCCGTCATAGGCCTTGGGTGGTACGGCTTCAGCGCCACTTGCCGTGAGTATCTTGTCGGCCTGGTTTGCTGGCACAATATGGCGAAAGCCCAGCGTATCGACGCGCGGATCGGCATAGCTGATGGCATCGGGAATAGCCGCCGCACCGTCGCCCCAGCTCACGATCACCGCATAATCGTCGCTCACATTGGCGATATCGATCTTGGCGCGTAACTTGTAGGTGCCCAGCCGCTTGGCCAGATCATCGGCGCGCCCGCGATCGCATTCGAGCAGCAGATCACCCGCAGCGTTTTCGGTGAGGAAAAAGTCGAAGAGATATTTGCCTTGAGGTGTCAGGAGGGCGGAATAGACCGCCTTCCCCGGTTTAGCCAATTCAGCATCATTGGTGATCAGTCCCTGAAGAAATTGTCGTGCCTCAGGCCCGCTAATCTTCACTACCCCACGCCGTTCCAGCGTTGAGGCCTGCAACTTGGTCATTTCAATAAGCCTTGCCCTTTAAGTCGATGGCCAATCCATAAGATTTAGGCTTGCCGGTGAGCTTGTGCAAGCGCTGTCCTTGCAACATGGCCAGGCGCAGTCATATCAGGTCCAAGCACCGTCTTGGCGACAGGGCGAATCCGCTACTGTCATATAGGTGCTGTCATTTGAGGGCGCTGTTCAGCCTAATGCAGGCTCGCCATATAGCCTGCATGAATGAGTTCGCTTGGATGGATCACGCGTCGCTGTGCGATACGCACCGAATGCAGCGGACCATCCAGATTGGCCTCCCAGAAAGCGAGAAATTTGCTCAGGGCGGGGAAGCGGGGCTCCATATCGAAGTCCTGCCAGATATAGCTTTGCAGAATGTCGCGATGGTCGGGCATGTGATAGAGAATCTCGGCGGTAATGAGCCGGTATCCCTCAATCAATTTGGCCAGTTCAGATACGTTCTTCTGCATTTCGCACCTCTTCCTGTGAAAGCTGCACCACTCAATTGATGCAAAAAGGGTAAGCCTTGTTGACCCATTCGTCGAGAGGCAATCGTCGTAGAAATGAAGAATAAGCGATGTAAAACAGCAACTTAGCACTCGTCCTAAAAAGTGAGTGCCAGACATATCTTGCCATCTCGGCCGCCGCCAAGCCCCTGCTTGACCCCATGGCTGTTTTGGGTTCGGTTGTGCCCAGAAAATGCGAAGAAAAACAGATAACAGGAGCCAGACATGACAGAGACTTTCCGGGCCATCCGCCTCACCAAACAGGACAAGAGCGTCGCCTGCGAACTGGCAAACCTGACCGAAGCCGATCTGATGGAAGGCGATGTCACCGTCTCCGTTGAATATTCGACCGTGAACTACAAGGACGGTCTGGCCATCACCGGCAAGGCCCCCATCGCGCGCGTTTCTCCACTCATTCCGGGCATCGATTTCGCCGGGACCGTGGAAAGTTCCACCAATGCAAAATTCAAGAAGGGTGATCGCGTCATCCTGAATGGCTATGGCGTGGGCGAAGGCCATCATGGCGGCTATGCGCAAAAGGCACGCCTTCCCGGCGAGTGGCTGGTGAAAAGCCCCGAAACAATCTCCGCCGAACATGCCATGGCCATTGGCACGGCAGGCTATACGGCCATGCTCTGTGTCATGGCGCTTGAAAAGGGTGGCGTCACAACCAATTCAGGCGATGTGCTGGTCACCGGCGCGGCAGGGGGCGTGGGCAGCGTTGCCATCGCGCTTCTCTCAAAGCTTGGCTATCGCGTTCTGGCCTCCACGGGTCGCGCCGAAGAAGCGCCCTATCTGAAATCCCTGGGGGCTGCTGAAATCATCGACCGCAAGGAGCTTTCCGAACCCGGTCGCCCGCTCGGCAAGGAACGCTGGGCAGGTGTCGTCGACGCTGTCGGCAGCCACACGCTTGTCAATGCCATCGCCCAGACGAAATATGACGGCGTCGTGGCCGCATGCGGTCTGGCGCAGGGCATGGACCTGCCCGGCTCGGTTGCCCCCTTCATCCTGCGGGGCGTCACGCTGCATGGCATTGACAGTGTGATGGCGCCCATGGCCCGCCGCGAAGAGGCCTGGAGCCGCCTTGCCCGTGATCTCGACATGAACAAGCTTGATGCCATGACCAGCCGTGCGGGATTGAAAGATGTCCTCACTTTGGCCGAAGATGTGATTGCCGGAAAAATCAGGGGCCGCGTCATTGTTGACGTGAATGCCTAACAATAAAGGGCAGCACGTCATGCTGCCATCGGCCGGGTATGGGGAGAGACAATTTGTCGATGAGCAAGCCGCCTTTTCGCAAGGCGAATTATGTCGAGCCGCGCATTGAAGTGGAACATCGCGCGGACGGGTCGATCCTGTTGCGCAATCCACATCCGCTGCGGGAAGTGCCCGAAAATCTGATCGCGCCTTTCCGTCGCTGGGCGCAGGAAGACCCCGCCCGCATCTGGCTTGGCAAACGCCACCCCGTGAAAGAGGGGCTGGGCGACTGGCAGCTTCTGTCCTATGGCGAGGCGCTCGAGAAGATCGAAGCCATTGCGCAGGCCCTGCTTGATCGTGGCTTTGACCAGTCAACGCCGCTGATGATCCTGTCGGGCAATTCCATTGAACATGCCCTCATGACCTATGGCGCAATTCTCGCAGGCGTGCCTGCCGTGCCGGTGTCGCCTGCCTACAGCACCATGAGCAGCGATTTTGAAAAGCTGAAATATGTTGTCGGGCTCATTGAACCCAAGATGATTTTCATGCAGGAAGCCGGTCCTTTCAGCCGCGCGCTCGCAGCCATCGACACAGCAGGCATTGAATGCGTCACCGCTGACGGGTCGCTTGGCACAAGCTTTCATGATCTCACCGCCACGACACCCGGCGACGCGACATCGAAAAGCTATGACGCGCTCCATGGCGACATGGTCGCGAAATATCTTTTTACTTCCGGTTCCACCGGCATGCCCAAGGCTGTCATCACCACGCATCGCATGATGACGGTGAATTCGGTCATGCCGCGCAGTGTGCAGATCGAAGATGAGACGCAGGAACCGCCCGTGCTGCTCAATTGGCTGCCATGGAACCATTGCTTTGGCGGCAATGCCATTCTCAACAATCTGGTTGTATCTGGCGGCACGCTTTATATCGATGGTGGTCGCCCGGTGCATGGCGGTTTTGCTGAAACCGTCGCCAATCTGCGCGAGATATCGCCAACGGCCTATTCTAATGTGCCCGCCGCCTACGGCATGCTGGTGCATGAGCTGGAGAATGATGACGAGCTCGCCAAAACATTCTTCAAGCGCCTTCGCTCCCTTGCTTATGGTGGGGCGGCCCTCTCGCAGGATCTTTATGCCCGCATGCAGGAGGTCGCCATTCGCGTGACCGGCGAACGGATCGTTTTCTCCTCGGGTTACGGCGCAACCGAAACCGCCCCCACCATCATGAATGTGCATTGGGAAACCGAGCGCATGGGCCTGCTGGGCCTGCCGTTGCCGGGCATCGACATCAAGCTGGCGCCGACCGGCCTTAAAATGGAAGTGCGTGTGCGCGGCGACTGCATCACACCCGGCTATTACAAGAACCCGGAAAAGACCGCAGAGGCCTATGATGAAGAGGGCTTCTATCGCCTCGGCGATGGTGCGCGCTTTGTCAATCCGGACAATCCGCTCGAAGGGCTTGTCTTTGACGGTCGTGTGGCCGAAGACTTCAAGCTCTCGACCGGCACCTGGGTGAGCGCGGGGCGCTTGCGCGTGCAGGCGGTGGAGGCAGCCGGCGGCGTGCTGCACGATGCGCTGGTGGCCGGGCTTGACCGCGAATATAACGCCATCCTCGGCTTCCCCAATCTGCCTGTCTGCCGTCAGGTGGCCGGCAATCCGGATCTTGAGGTGGAAGAAGCCGTCAACCACCCCGCCATTCTGGAAAAGCTTGCCAGTGGCTTGCGCGCCCATAATGCCGGCAATCCGGGCTCCAGCACGCGCATCGAACGCGCGCTCCTGATGACGGAGCCGCCCAGCATTGATGCCGGTGAACTGACCGACAAGGGCTATATCAACCAATCTGCCGCACTTGCCTATCGCGCCGCGCTGGTGGAAAAGCTTTATGCAGATCCGCCCGGCAATGATGTCGTTGTGGTCTGATAGAAGATTGGTTGAGTGATGATGGAATTCGGTCTTGTGGCAAATGGTGTTGCGATCGGCATGGCGGTTGCAGCGCCCATAGGGCCGGTCAATCTCATCGTCATTCGCCGCTCGCTGAGACTGGGCGGCATTTTCGGCTTTCTCTCAGGTCTGGGCGCGGCGTGCGGCGATGGCGTTTTTGCGGCGATTGCCGGTTTCGGTTTGACCGCGGCCATGGATTTCGTCCTGCGATTTCAGTTGCCGCTGCAGATTGTAGGCTCCCTTTTTCTGATCGGTCTGGGGCTGACAACCTTTCGCGCCCATCCGCATTTGAGAGAGGATGAAAACGAAACCGTAAGCAAAACAGCCTTGCTGCGCATTTTTGCCACCACCTTCATGCTGACCATCACAAACCCCGCGACGATGTTTGGATTTGTCGCCATATTTGGCGGCGTGGCGGGCCTTGCGACGGGTGGTGAGGATTATGGCCATGCCGCCACGATCGTGCTGTCGGTCTTTTGCGGCTCGCTGCTCTGGTGGGCGAGCGTCTCGGGCTTTGTCAGCCTTTTTCGCCACCGCATGAATGACCGGCTGCTGGAACTCGTCAACCAGGTTTCCGGTGGCCTTATCATTACATTCGGTCTGATCATTCTGGGCCGCGTCATCTGGAATTTGATTTAGGATCAACTCACGCCGCGAGACAGCGGCGGGCAAAAACAGAGGATCTAAGCCATGACCCACACTACCACGCCTATGAATGGGGCTGAATCACTCGTGCGGACGCTTGTGGCTGGTGGTGTGGAGGTCTGCTTCACCAATCCCGGCACCTCCGAAATGCATTTTGTTGCAGCCCTCGACAAGGTGGAGGGCATGCGCGCCATTCTCGGCCTCTTTGAAGGCGCGGTGACGGGTGCTGCCGATGGCTATGGCCGCATGGCGGGCAAGCCTGCCTCGACATTGCTGCATCTGGGGCCGGGGCTTGCCAATGGTCTGGCCAATCTGCACAACGCGCGCCGTGCGGCAACGCCGCTGGTCAACATTGTCGGCGATCACGCCACCTATCATGCGCAATATGATGCGCCACTCTCCTCCGACCTTGCCGGTTTTGCCCGCCCCGTTTCGGCATGGCTGCACAGCTCGACAAGTGCCAAGACGGTCGCCGTGGATGGCGCGCGTGCCGTACAGGCAGCCCGGCAGGCACCCGGCCAGATCGCGACGCTCATTCTGCCCGCCGACACCGCCTGGAACGAGGCCGAGGGTCCTTCGGCACCCTTGCCCGTGAATGGACCGGCGCCTGTTGGCGATGCCGCCATTGATCGCGTGGCCCGGGCGCTCAAGTCAGGCCGCAAGGCCGCCATGCTCATTCGCGGTGAAGCCTTGCAGGAACGCGGCCTCAAGGCGGCGGGGCGCATTGCGGCCGCCACAGGTGTCCGCCTCATGTGCGATACCTTCGCGCCGCGCCTGCAGCGCGGGGCAGGGCGCGTCGCCATTGAACGCATCCCCTATTTTGCTGAGCAGATTGTCGAAACGCTGCAGGATGTCGAAGAGCTGATCCTTGTGGGCGCCAAGCCGCCGGTTTCATTCTTTGCCTATCCGGGCAAGCCGAGCTGGTGCTCGCCGGAGAATGTGTCGATCCATTATCTCGCTCATGCCCATGAAGACGGCGTTCAGGCGCTTGAGACTTTGGCCAAGGCGCTGCATGCGCCGGCAGCACCTGCCCATGTGGCAGAGCTCAAAAAGCCTGACCTGCCGACGGGCAATTTCGATCAGTTCACCATCGGCGCCATCATTGGTCACTATCTGCCGGAGCAGGCCATCATTTCCGATGAAGCCGCGACCAGCGGCATCGGGGCGATGATTTCCACAGTGAATGCCGCGCCGCATGATCACCTTTCGCTGACAGGCGGCTCCATCGGCATGGGCATCCCCGTGGCAACGGGCGCAGCTGTTGCCTGCCCGGATCGCAAGGTTGTCTGCCTGCATGGTGATGGCGGCGCGATGTATACGCTTCAGGCACTCTGGACCCAGGCGCGCGAAAAGCTCGACGTGACGACAGTGATTTTTGCAAATCGGTCTTATGCCATTCTCAATATTGAATTGATGCGCGTGGGTGCCGAAAATCCCGGTCCCAAGGCACTCTCCATGCTTGACCTGCGCAATCCGGAACTGAACTGGGTGCAGCTTGCCCAGGGCATGGGCGTGGAAGCCTCACGGGCTGAAACCATCGAGGAGTTCAAGGCGCAATTTGCCGATGCCATGGCCACGCGCGGGCCACGCCTCATTGAAGTGATGATCTGATTTCAGGTCTTAGTTGATGATGCGGTTGAGCGTGAACTCGCCCTGACGCACACGATCAGAAAGGCCGTTTGCCATGTCGGCAACAGCTTCTTCGCCATAGGCTTCCACCATGTCGGACAGCGCCGCAAAAATTGCGGTGGTTGCGAGGATATCGGCATCCACGCCCTCACCAAGCGCTTCGTCCCAGGCATCCAGTATGTTCTGAAGTGCGACGCGACGCTGCTCGGATTCTGTGAGGTGGGTTGAATCCATGCTGTCGTCATCAAGTGCGGCAAACTCAGTATCGCCGGGAATGTCTTCGGCCATTACGCCCTCTGTCTCGTGTCAGCGCGGCCATCGCTGTCTTTTGCGGTGATTGGCTGACGTGTCGTTCAATGGGCTGACTGTGTCGCGCAACCGGCCCGTTATCAATCCTTGTAACACAAAGAGGGCCAGAGTCTCTGCTTTCGTGAAACAGAGGTTAATATGATCGCTTAATGCCACATCACTATTGTGACATATATGTATCAAATTGCCCGGCAAGCCTTAACGCGATTGCGACTGTGCTTCTAGCCGCCGTGCCAGACTTTCCGCCTCGCGGAAGAGCCTGTTGGCTTCGATGGCTGCCGCACTCGTGCAGACGGGAAAGCGCCGTTCAGCCCTGAAATAGTAATCATTGAAATGGGAAATCAGCACATCGCGTTGGGATTTCGGGCCTTCGATCATGCCAAGCATATCGATCATCTTGCCGCGCCACATGGAACCTTCGTTCAGCGTGCAGATGCTGCGCAGATGATGGATTGAACCCAGAATTTCGGCCATGCGAACAAGCCCGGCCTGATAGGAGGCGGCGCCCGCGGGGCCGGGAAGCGCAAGGCACAACATGCCCCCCATCAGGACAATCATCGCTGATTGTCTGACGGACGACCGGAATCGTGTCCCGATTATGGACAGTCTTTGCGCCATTTTGCCCTTAGTCACATGCGATGAACAGGAGCATACCCGCTCCTTCGCTCATCTGCATGAAACGGGCCTTGATCAGGCGTATTGGCGCAGGCGCGCCAAAACCTCTTCAGCCTCAGCCATCGTTTTTTCCACGATTTCCTTGGCGCTGAGCACCTCGTGAATACCGCCGGCACCCTGACCCATGGCAAAGCAGCTGCGATCCCGGTCAAGGCCTTCGATCTGGCCGCCAATGCCACCCATCACATTGTTTTTGGTTGAGAGGATAGCCTGGGCCGGGAAGGGCTGGATGTCCTGCGGACGGCTTTCCCAATCCTTCACATAAGGATTGTTGAAGACGCGCATGGTCTTGCCCGAATAGCAGCGTGTGACGATGGTGTCAGTGTCCTTGGCATCCACGATCACCTGACGATATAGGTCGCCCGCATGGGCTTCCTTTGACGCGATGAAGCGGGTGCCCATCCAGACGCCCTGAGCACCAAAGGCAAGGGCAGCGGCAAGCCCGCGACCGTCGACAATGGCACCGGCAGCGATCACGGGAATGGTCTTCACCGCATCAACGATCTGCGGCACAAGCGCCATGCTGGCAACCTTGCCTGTATGTCCGCCACCTTCCGTACCCTGTGCGATCACGCCATCAAGGCCGGCCTTCTCGCCCGCCGTTGCATGACCCACCGTACCGCAGACATTCATGACCTTGAGGCCTGCGCTCTGCAGCTTGGCGAGAATATTGTTTGGCACGCCAAGACCCGAGATGAAGGCTGTGGCGCCTTCCTCAATCATGATATCGGCTGTTTTTTCAAGCGATTCCGGCACAGCGGCCAGCAGATCAACACCGAAGGGCTTGTCTGTCAGACCCTTCACCTTCTTCATCTGCTCGCGGATCTGCTCCGGCTGAAGGCCTGCCATGCCGAGCGTGCCAAAGCCCCCGGCTTCCGAGACGGCGGCGACGAGTTCGGCATAGGAAACGCCGCCCATGCCTGCCAGCATGATGGGATATTTGATGCCGAGCAGGTCGCAAAGCGGTGTGCGGATGGTCATGGGTCAGTTCTCCCGATGCGCCGCTTTGGCGGCTTGTTAGTTCGTAGGCCTAACTAAATATCAGAAGAACTCAGGCGTCAAGAGCCGGCGGTGTCTTCGGCCAAGGCACCAACGGTCTCCGCCGTGGCAGAGCCCCGCTGATTGTCGATGATGTAGGCGAGTTCGGAAAAGGCCTCGAGCATCGATTCGCTGTCACCCTTTTCCAGCAGGGAGGGCAGGTAGCGAGCCAATGCGAGCTCAAAAAGACGATGCTTTTCCAGCCCCTTGGGCGTCAGGCTGAGTTTGATGCTGCGGCCATCACTGGCGTCCGGCTGGCGCATGATCAAGCCGCGCTTTTCCATATCGGCAATCAGGCCGGAAGCGGTGGGCTTGCGAATGGCCGCCTCGACAGCCAGTTCACCGGCTCTTTTCGGCCCACGCTTGAGAAAAAGCAGAAACCGGTATTGGGGAATGGTGATGTCGAGCTCGCGGGCAATGGTTTCGAACTCCCGGAAGAGAACCACAACCGAGCGGGCCATCAGAATGAGGCGGCGGTCCGTTGTCTCCAGATCAGTCTCGTCCATTAAGGTCTCCGCTCAGGGACGGACATCCGCGATGGCTGCCCGTCCCTAACCATAATGCATATTCTCAGAATATCGAGTAGGCGCCATCAATCACGAAAGTATCGCCTGAATGGTAGGAAGAGGCGGTGGAAGTGAGATAGACAGCCACGCCCCCAAAATCTTCCGGCTGACCCCAGCGCCGCGCCGGCACACGGGGAATGACCTTTTCGGCAAAGGCCGGGGCGGCCTGAGCACCGGCCGTCATGTCGGTGGCAATCCAGCCTGGCAGGATCGCATTGGCGCGCACGCCATAACGGGCAAATTCGACAGCCGTGCTCTTGACCATCGAAATGACCGCTCCCTTGGTGGCCGCATAAGCCTGATTGCGGGCAGCCCCCTCAATCGCGGCGAGGCTTGCCACACCCACGATCGAGCCGCCTGATTTGTCACCGGCCTTGGCGCGTTCGGTCATGTGGCGGGCCGCTTCACGCATCGTCCAGAAAACACCATCCAGATTGACGGCAAGTGTCTTGCGGTAAATTTCGGTGGTGATGTCGAGGAATGAAGGTGCGCCATAACCGACACCGGCATTGGCAAAAACGGAATCAATGCGGCCCATTTCCTTGGCCGTGGCGACCATGCCGTCCACGACTTCCTTTTCCTGCGTCACGTCCACGCGGCGGGTCAGAACCTTGCCGCCATAGGCCTTGAGCTTGGCTGCCGCCTTCTCATTTTTTTCTTCATTGGTGCCCCAGATCGCAACATCGCCGCCCGATGCCGCAATGGCCTCAGCCATGCCAAGGCCAATGCCGCCATTGCCGCCGGTGATCAAGGCGACTTTGCCGCTAAGGTCGAATGGTTTGTATGTCATGATGGTTCTCCTCTTTTCTTTTTGTTTTTATTGAAAGTGATGCCGTGGTCAGCGTGTCTGCATGCCACCGGGTATGGGTTTCAGCCGTTCCTGTTCGGCGGGCTTAGGTTCAGATTTTTCATTCTGGATTTCACTCAGCTCCGAGCAGACGAAATAGGGCTTGTAGCTCAGATGCTCAGGGTCCGGAGGAATTTGGCATGAATAGATCGACGCACCCTTTTGCAGGATGAGCGATGAGCCCAGATTGCCTTTGATTTCGTAGCCATCCTTGGTGAGGTCACTCAAGGTCATTTCCGTCGCGACAAATGGGCCCGTGCGGGTGCCCGGAATAAAGGCATCACCCGGTGCAGCAGCGACGGGAACAGCGAAGGCCGAAAACATGATGAGGGCGTGGAGCGAGCCGACCAGCCGAAGTTTCATAGCGTGGCTTTCGTAGTGATACGCGGAACTGAATGCCAAAGGGCATCAAATAAGGGGCTGATCTTAGCCAAAAGGGGCTCAGGCACAACAAGAGCGCTCAGGCAGCGCAATCCTGACAAAGACCTGATATTTCCACGACCTTGTGTTCCCCGACGAAAGACGCGCGTTTCGCAGCGGCATCAAGTGCGGTTTCCAGCGTCTTGTCGAAAATTTCCTGCGTCGTGCCGCAGGACCGGCAGATCAGGAACTGGCCGCTATGGGGGGCGCCCGCCTCGGCGCAGCCCAGATAGGCATTCAGCGATTCAATCTTGTGAATAAGCCCTTCGGCCATCAGAAAATCGAGCGCGCGATAAACCGTTGGCGGACGCGCCGACTTGTGGCTGTCGGAAAGTTCATCAAGCACCTGATAGGCGCCGATCGGGCGATGCGAGCGCCAGACGATCTGCAGCACTTTTTCACGCAGGGGCGTAAGCTGCACATGACGGGCATCGCAGAGTTCGCGCGCACGACTCAGCGCATCATCCACGCAATGGGAATGGTCATGCGGTGCGAGCGGGTTGGCGACAGGTCGGGCATGTGAGCTTTTGGCCAAGAACAACTCCTGATGGGTCACTTGTGCTATGATACAACATAACATCAATGAGAAAACCCTGCGCCGACAGATCACCGGAAAACGGATGAAAAGCTGACCAATGTGCGGACGCTTTGCCATAACCACGCCGCCTCAGGCGATGCGCGAGCTGTTCGATTTCCTCGAGCAGCCCAATTTCCCGCCGCGCTACAATATTGCCCCCACCCAGCCCATTCCCGTCATCCGGCAGGAAGGTGGCAAGCGGCATTTCGTGCTGGTGCGATGGGGGCTGATCCCCTCATGGGCCAAGGAGGTGCCGCAATCGGTATTGATCAATGCACGCGCTGAAACCATCGCCGAGAAGCCGTCTTTTCGGGGTGCCTTTCGCCACCATCGCGCGCTCATACCAGCTGATGGCTATTACGAATGGCAGACGACAAAGCCCGGCAGCAAACAGCCCTATTATATTCGCCGGGCGGATTCGCGCCCCTTTGCCATGGCGGCAATCTGGGACAACTGGATGCCGTCAAATGGCAGCGAGATGGAAAGTGCGGCGCTCATTACCACCCAGGCCAATCAATCGCTCATGGCCCTTCATCACCGCATGCCGGTCATTCTTGAGCCCTCGCAATGGGATTTATGGCTCGACCCGGCAACACCCGTGAAGGAATTGCAGGCGCTTCTCAAGCCTGCCCCGGAGGGTTTGCTGGTCGCCATTCCCGTCAGCACACGCGTCAACAAGGTCGTCAATGACGAGGCGTCACTCTTGGACCCCGTCACGCCGCCAGATGTGGTGCCGGAACAGGCCGCGAAAAAGTCAAAGCTGGCCCGAGACAGTCGCCAGATTGATCTGTTCTGACAGGTCGAATATCGCGCCTTGTGCGGTTTTCATCTAATGCCCGTCATGATTCGAGGTTCGGGCAGGTTGCGATGCTTGCCCCTGCGGGTCTGCACAGGATTAAAAGCGCTGAAACCATGGCAATCCGCGCCAAAATGTCTCCCCGGCCTCTGCAAAGCTGATCTGGTGCTTCGCAGCGGGCCTTCCTCTGGCCTATACTGTTTTTTCACGCTGTCCCGGTGAGGCAATGCTCTCTGACATAATCATCCTGCTCGTTCTGGTCCTGGTGAACGGGTTTTTCTCGCTTTCTGAAATGGCGCTGGTGTCTTCGCGACGGCAGCGGCTGGAGGCGCTCAAGACCGAGCGCCAGCGTTCCGGCACGTCTACGGCGTCGGTGGACAAGGCCCTCCAGCTCCATGCAGAGCCTGGCAGGTTCCTCTCTGCGGTACAGATCGGCATTACGCTGGTCGGCGTTTTCACGGGCGCCTTCGGTGCGACCACGCTGTCGGCACCGCTCACCACACTGCTCGAGCCACTGCCCCTGATCGGGGGCTACGCGGAAGCCTTCTCCTTCACATTCGTCGTGGTGATCATCACCTATCTCTCGCTCATTCTGGGCGAACTGGCGCCCAAGCGCATTGCGCTGTCCAATCCGGAGCGCATTGCCGCGAGTGTGGCTGGCCCGATGAGCAGCGCGTCGCATATCCTCAAGCCCTTTGTGACATTGCTTTCCTATTCCACCGAAGCGGTGGTCAAGCTCTACGGCATCACCGGGCAGAGCGTGCCGCAGGTGACGGAAGACGAGATCAGGCATCTGATTGAAGAGGGGGCGGCATCCGGTGCGATTGAGGGCGTGGAGCGGGACATCGTCAATCGCGTGTTTCGTCTGAGCGATATGCGCGTCAGCGAGATCATGACGCCGCGTATCCAGATGGTCTGGCTCGACAGTGAGGCACCGCTTGAAGAGAACCTCGCCATCATTCGCCGTCATCAGAATATGCGCTATCCGATCCGCAAGGGGATTGGCGGGCCACCCATCGGGATGGCGCGTGTGGAAGACCTCTTCCATGAAAAGCCGCCGACAAATAATGATGAGCTTTTCGGCAAGATGTCGCCGCCGCTCTATGTCCCGCGCACATCCTCGGTTCTCAAGGCGCTGAGCATTCTTCAGTCGGAGACCATGTTCATGGCCTTCATCATTGATGAATATGGTGATGTGGTCGGCTCGCTCACCATGGGAGAAATTTTCTTCGCCATGATCGGCGATATTTCAGATCATGCAGGCGATGCCCATCCATCGGTCTTCCAGCGCGCGGATGGGTCCTATCTGATTGACGGCGTTGTCTCGGTGGACGAGGTGCGCCGCCTGCTCAATCTGCTGCATTTGCCCGGCGATGACAGTGCCGAGGTGAATACCTTGGCCGGTGTCATTTTCAACTGGTTTGGCCGCCTGCCCAATGAAGGCGACTATTTCGGCTGGAACGGCTACCGCTTTGAAGTTGTGGATATGGACGGACCGCGTATTGACAAGGTCATGATTGTGCCTGCGCAAAACCTTCCCATCGGCAAGGCGTCAACGCGTAGCGCGGATTAACGCGGCGACGTAATGTCGACAACCTTTCCCGGATTGAGAATGTTTTTCGGATCAAGCGCCATTTTCAGCGCGCGCATCAGATCCATCTCGACAGGTGATTTGATGGCGGCAATTTCATCGCGCTTCATGTGACCCACGCCATGTTCGGCGCTGATGGAACCGCCCATCTCGCGCACAATGGCATGGACGATGGCATTCATCTCATCCCAATGGGCAAGATAGGCTGCCTTGTCCATGCCGACGGGCTGGCTCAGATTGAAATGCACATTGCCATCGCCAATATGTCCGAAGGGCACGGGACGAATGCCCGGCATGGCGGCGACAACAGCGGCGCTGGCCTTGGCGATGAAAGCAGCCATGGATGAGACGGGCACCGAGACATCATGCTTGATACTGCCGCCTTCATGCTTCTGGATTTCCGAAAGTGACTCGCGCAGCTGCCAGAGCGACTGGCGCTGGCTTTCCGATTGCGCCACGGCGGCATCGCTGATGAGCCCGCGTGACAGGGCATCGCTCAGGAACTGCTCTATAAGCGTGTCGAGACCAAGGCTTGCTGATCCGGCGGTCATTTCGACCAGCACATACCAGGGTGAGGGCGCGGCCAACGGGTCGCTGGCACCGGGCAGATGATTCTCGATGAATTCAAGACCGATCCGCGGCACGAGTTCGAAGGTGCTGACAAGACCACCACTCTGACCTTCGGCAAGGCGCAGAAGATCGACAGCCGCTTCGACACTCGGCACGGCAACGAAAGCCGTCTCAATGGATTTGGGTTCGACAAAAAGTTTCAGGACGGCGGCGGTGATGATGCCGAGCGTCCCTTCCGAGCCGAGAAAGAGCTGCTTCAGGTCATAGCCTGTATTGTCCTTGCGCAGGCCCTTGAGGCTGGAGAGCACACGCCCGTCGGCAAGCACAACCTCAAGCCCCAGCACCAGGTCGCGTGCATTGCCATAGCGCAGCACAGCCGTGCCGCCGGCATTGGTCGAAAGATTGCCGCCGATCTGGCAGGACCCTTCCGAGGCAAGGCTGAGCGGGAAGAGACGGCCCACCTCCCGGGCATGGGACTGCACCTCGGCGAGCGTCATGCCGGCTTCCACGGTCAGCGTATTGTTCAGCGGATCAAGGGCGCGCAGGGCCTTCATGCGCGAGAGCGACAGAATGATCTCGTCGCCCTTGAAGGGGATCTGTCCGCCCACGAGCCCGGTATTGCCACCCTGCGGCACGATGGCTGTGCCGGTCTCATGCGCCAGACGCAGAATGTCGGAAACTTCCTGCGTCGTTTGGGGAGCGAGAAGGGCGGCGCATCGGCCCTGATAAAGTCCGCGCCATTCCACCAGATGAGGCGCGAGCGTCGCTGCGTCATCGACATAGCCCTTGGGACCGGTGATTGCCTTGAATTTCAGAAGTGTGTCGGCGAAGGGCATAAGACCTATTCTTTCGGCGCAGCGGTATGTGCAGAGATAGTTATGGCGCAATCACGGCCCCCGTTCTAGATTGCCGCGCCGAAAAGGGAGCAAGAACAACATGAGCGACAAGGCCAGCGGAACCGGCGATTTTACGAGCCTCGACCATATAATCATTGCGGTGAAAGACCTGCCCGCTGCCGAAGCAGCCTATACGACCATTTTTGGTCGTGCACCCTCCTGGCGCGGCATTCATCCCGGTCGCGGCACCGGCAATGTGCTCTATCGGCTGGAAAACACCTATGTCGAAGTCATGGGCGTGGTCGGCGAAGGCCCCGGTGCCGATGATCTGACCAGGCGTCTGAATGAGCGCGGCGAGGGGCTATACGGTATCGTGCTGGGTGTTTCCGATGCGGCAAAGGTTTCTGAGACGCTCAAGGCCCGTGGCTTCCCGGCGGGAGACGCTGTCAGCGGGTCCGGCCGCGACGAGATCACAGGCCAGACGCGCCACTGGAATCTGATGGCCATGCCCGCAGAGGCCACACGCGGTCTTTTCATGCTGGGCATTGAGCACCTCGATCCGGCGGATTCCCTGCCCAAGGCACCACTGCTTGACGGGTTGGGTGAAGCGGAAACGATTTCGGCCTGCGATCATGTCGTTGTGATGACGGCAGATGGTGACGCGATGAAGACGCTTTTCAGTGACACATTCGGCATCCGTCTGGCGCTTGATCAGACCAGGCCCGAATGGGGCGTACGCCAGCTCTTCTATCGCCTGGGCGGCGCCACGATCGAAATTGTGCAGAGCCTTGATCCGGCAAAAGCACCCAAGGCGGACAATTATATGGGCCTTGCCTGGACGGTCAGTGACATTGCCGCGACACAGAAGCGACTGGCGACGGCTGGCTTTGACGTCTCGGAAGTGCGCAAGGGCCGCAAGCCCGGCACAGCCGTCTGCACCATCCGCGATAAAACATCCGGTGTGCCCACTTTGCTTGTCGGTCCAGCCTGACAAACGCCCGAAAATCTGCCAACTTGTGTCGTCAAAATTGTTCGGGCTGAGGGTGCGATGAAATCATTCGAGTTGTTTATCGAGCGTCTGGTGCTTTCCAGCCGTTGGGTGCTGGTTGTGTTCTATCTCGGGCTGGCAGCCTCCCTTGTGGTCTATGCCGCCTCCTTCCTGCTCAAGCTCTACAAGATCGCCCTTCACGCCTTCGACTCAAGCGAAGCCGAGATGATCCTGGCCATGCTGAGCCTCATCGACGCTGCGCTGGTGGCGGGTTTGGTGCTGATGGTCATGCTGGCAAGCTATGAAAACTTCGTCAGCCGTTTTGACGAGGAAAACACCGGGCTCACATGGCTCGGAAAGCTGGATGCGGGCAGCCTCAAGGTGAAGGTTGCTTCGGCCATCGTGGCGATCTCTTCAATCCATCTGCTGCAGGTCTTCCTCAATATTGCGGAATATACCTCCGAGCGCATCATGTGGCAGACCATCATGCATATGGTGTTTGTGATCTCGGCTGTGGCCCTGGCCTGGCTCGACAACATGACGGCCAAGAAGCATTAGCGACTAAAGCTGGTCGCGCGGGGCGGCGGCACGGCGCAGGCGGTCATTGATGGCCTCGCCCAGTCCCGTTTCCGGAATGGGCATGATGGCGATCGGGCGCCCGCCTTCATCGAGCTGGCGCAACATCGCAAAAAGATGGGCGGCTGCTTCCTCAAGGTCACCCGTGGTGGAGAGATTGAGCCCGTCAACCGCCGGCATGTCCGGGCCAAATCCCAGCAAGACCTCATCCCCCTCACTATGTGTCGCGTTGAGCCGGAGAACCACATCTGGCGCATAATGGCTGGCGAGCTGGCCCGGTGAGGCGCGGCCTGTTTCGCCCGAGAGCGGCGCGGCTTCAAGAAGCCTGAACCCGATCACGGCTTCAATCGCGTCGCGCGCAATGGCCCCGGGACGCAGCAGGGTCGGCCCGGCAGCGGGAAAACCGATCACGGTTGATTCAAGCCCCAGCCGACAGGGCCCCGCATCAAGCACCAGTTTCAGCGCCCCGGCATGTCCGAGCGATTCCATCACATGGGCGGCTTCCGTGGGGCTGACCTTGCCGGACGCATTGGCTGAAGGGGCGGCGATGGGGCGACGGGCGGCCTTGAGCAGGGCCTGCGCGGTCTCATGGGCAGGCACGCGCAAAGCCACTGTGTCAAGACCGGCACTTACCAGAAGCGACAGGGGCGTGTCGGCCCGGCGCGGCAAGACGAGCGTCAGGCCGCCCGGCCAGAAGGCAGCAGCAAGCCGCTCGGCGACGGGCGTGAACGTCGCATGTTCACGGGCCGCTGCAATATCGGGCAGATGCACGATCAGCGGATTGAATGTCGGGCGGCCCTTGGCGGCGAAGATCGAGGCAACTGCCAGATCATTGGTGGCATCTGCCCCCAGGCCGTAAACCGTCTCTGTGGCGAAGGCAACAAGCCCGCCCGCGCGCAGGATGTCACCAGCGCGTTGAAGGCTCTCGGCATCGGCAACAAGACATTCAGGCGGCATTTTCTGTTTTCGTTCTGGCAACGGCATTGCGCTTGTTGCGCGCCATCAGCCCATGGACAAGGCGCTGCGGCAGCAGACGCGCCAGCAGGGCGATGAAATTGTTGATCCGTCCATTGATGATGACGGGTCGGCCTTCCATCACCGCGTCATAGGCCTGGCGCGCTACCACATCACCGGTCATCCAGATGAATTTGGGCAGCTTGTTCATTTGCTCGCGGTTGCCCGCGACATCGTGAAATTCCGAATAGGTAAAGCCGGGGCAAAGTGCCGTCACATGCACATTATTGCCGATATTCTCAAGCGACAGGCTTTCCGACATCTTGATCACGAAGGATTTGGCTGCCGCATAGAGCGTGCCACCTGCCGCACCGGGCAGATGCCCGGCAAGCGAGGCCACATTAATGATGCGGCCATAGCCACGCGCTGCCATGCCGGGGCCGAACAGATGGCACAGCTCGGCATAGGAGGTCACCATCACCTGAATGAGACCTGCCTGATCGGCCCATTTGGTGTCCCTGAAATAGCCTGTCACGCTGTAGCCGGCATTATTGACCAGCGCATCAATCATGATGTGCTGGGCGGCGAGATCATCAAACAGGCGGCGCGGCGTGGCTGGATCGGACAGATCGGCGGCTATGATATGTGTCTCCACGCCATATTTCCCCTTGGTCTCCTGAGCAAGGGCTTCCAGCCGGTCCTTGCGGCGGGCGACCAGCACCAGATGGAAACCTTCCGAAGCAAAGACGAGCGCGATCTCGCGCCCGATCCCCGCAGACGCGCCGGTGATGAGGGCGGTGCGAGACTTGCCGATTGGTTCCGATGCCATATTTCTCTCCTTAACCGCCCAAATGAGGTGCGTTTGTCGATAGACGGTTCAATTGCCCAATAGAATACAGTAAAAGCCGCTGAACCACCCCTATATGCCACAATCCGCCCGTTGCCCGCTGTGATCTGCAAGAGGAACCCCATGAGTTATCAGGCCCCCATTCGTGACATGTCCTTCATTCTCAACGATGTGCTGGGCCTTGGCGGACTCGACTTTCCCGATGTCGAACGCGACCTGATCGAGGCGGTGCTGGAAGAGAGCGGCAAATTTGCCGGGAACGTGCTCGCCCCCTTGAACTGGTCCGGCGACCGCGAAGGCTGCCGCCTGGAAGCTGATGGTGTGAAAACGGCCAAGGGCTTTGCACAGGCCTATCAGCAATTTGTTGAAGGCGGCTGGGCAAGCCTTGCGGCTTCACCTGAATATGGCGGGCAGGGGCTGCCGCTGTCTGTGGCGGTTGCCGCGCAGGAAATGTGGAACGCAGCCAATATCTCCTTCGGCCTTTGCCCCATTCTTTCGCAGGGTACGATTGAAGCCCTGACGGCGCATGGCTCGGATGAACTGAAAGAGCGCTATCTCAGCAAGCTCATTTCGGGCGAGTGGACCGGCACCATGAACCTGACCGAACCGCAGGCGGGGTCCGACCTCAATGCTCTGAAGGCCAAGGCCGTGCCCAATGATGATGGCAGCTACGCCATCACCGGCACCAAGATTTACATTACCTATGGCGACCATGACATGGCCGAAAATATCGTCCATCTCGTTCTGGCGCGCCTGCCCGATGCCCCTGCCGGGACGAAAGGCATCTCGCTTTTTCTGGTTCCAAAATATCTGGTGAATGAGGATGGCTCGCTTGGCGCGCGCAATGACGCGACCTGCATTGGCGTTGAAGAGAAGCTCGGCATTCACGCAAGCCCCACCTGCGTCATGGCCTATGGCGAAAAGGGCGGTGCAAAGGGCTGGCTTGTGGGTCAGGAAAATCGCGGTCTGGCCTGCATGTTCACGATGATGAACAACGCCCGGCTTCTCGTGGGTACGCAGGGTGTGGCGCTGGCCGAGCGCGCCTTCCAGCATGCGCTCGCCTATGCAACAGATCGCAAGCAGGGCCGGGCGCCGGGCACATCGGCCCCCAAGGGCGAGATGTCACCCATCATCGAGCATCCCGATGTGCGCCGGACGCTGATGACCATGAAATCGCTGACGGAAGCGGCCCGCATGATCTGCTATGCAACCGGTGTTGCGCTTGACCGCGCGCATGTCGGTGCGGATCAGGCCGACAAGGAATTCGGCAAGACCCGTGCAGATCTGCTGACACCGATTGCCAAAGCCTTCTCATCCGATATCGCGGTGGAGGTCGCCTCCATGGGCATCCAGATCCATGGTGGCATGGGCTTCATTGAGGAGACGGGCGCGGCCCAGTATCTTCGCGATGCCCGCATCCTCCCGATCTATGAAGGCACCAACGGTATTCAGGCCATCGACCTCGTGTCGCGTAAATTGCCGCTCGGCAATGGCGATGTCGTGGCGGTGCTCATCGGCGAAATGCGCGAGACCGCCAAGAAGGCGCAGACAAGCAATCATGCTGACTTCGCCGAAATGGGACAGGCGCTGGATGACGCGATCAATCATCTGGAAGAGGCAACCGCCTATATGATTGCGAAGCTGAAAGATGATACGAGCGACGTGCTGGCGGGTGCGACACCCTATCAGCGTCTCTTCGGCACTGTCGCAGGCGGCCATTACCTCATTCGGGCCGCCCTCACGGCCTCGGATGCGGCAAGCCATGGCGACCAGTTCATTGCGGCCCGTCTGTCCACTGCCCGCTTCTTTGCAGGCAATATGTTGCCACTCTCAGCGGGCCTGTCGGCGGCTGCACGCTCTGGCGCGGGCAATCTCTTTGCACTGGATGAAGCTGCCCTGGCCAGCTGAGTCTGGTGACGGGCCTCATGCGGCTTTGACCTCGCGGCATCCGGCGGTTTCCTGCGTTGGTTTGACCAATTCAGGGCGCGCGCCTATCACAGTGGCTTGATTGCGAATCCACTCATGGGGGTCAGAATGTCTGATATATCGCTGGCAACCGGTGAAGCCGAACCGCTGACCTATCCAATCGGTCGCATCGCCGAGCCCACGGAAGTGATTGAAGTGGGCCCCGGCGTGCTCTGGGTGCGCTTGCCCATTCCCTTCCAGTTGGATCACATCAATGTCTGGCTCATTGAAGACCATGACGGCTGGTACATTGTGGATACGGGCGTTGCCACCGACGATGCCAAGGCCATGTGGCGCAAGGTCCTCTCGACCTATCTGAAGGACAAGCCCGTCAAAGGCGTCATCGTCACCCATCTCCATCCCGATCACGTGGGCCTTGCAGGCTGGTTGACGCGCAAATGGGATGTCGACTTGCATATGTCGCGCATCGACTTTCTGAGCTGCCACACGCTGGTGAATGATACGGGTCGCGAAGCGCCCAAGGCTGCGCGTGATTTTTATCGCGCCGCCGGTTTCAGCGAACGCGGTATCGAGGCTTACGCCAAGCGTTTCGGCAGCTTCGGTGAACGCGTCTCACGCCTGCCGGACACCTATCGCCGCCTGCGCGAGGGCGACGAGATGACTATCAACGGCAATATCTGGCGCATTGTGGTGGGGTCAGGTCATGCGCCCGAGCATGTCTGCCTCTATTGCCCCGCGCTGAAGCTCCTCATTTCGGGTGATCAGGTGCTGCCGCGCATTTCGTCCAATGTCAGCGTTCATCCGACCGACCTGAATGACAATCCGCTGCATGACTGGATCGAGAGCTGCCATCGCCTGCGCGCCAATCTGCCGGCCGATCTGCTCGTGCTGCCCGCGCATAATGAGCCCTTTTACGGGCTGCATACGCGGCTTTCTTCCCTCATTGAGGGCCACGAGGAAAGCCTTGCCAAGCTGCATGCCTATCTGGACGAACCCAAGCGCGCGATTGATGTCTTCCCGGCCCTTTTCAAACGCAAGATCGGGCCGGAAGTCTTCTTTCTGGCCACCGGCGAAAGCCTGGCCCATCTGCGCTGCCTGATCGGGCGGGGGCTTGCGACCGTGACCCGCGACGATAAGGGTGTCGATTGGTATAGCCGCCTCGGTTAGACTGGGGGAATGGACACACTTCTCGTTTCACATTCCGCCTGCCTTGAGCATCAGACACCGCCCGGTCACCCTGAATGCAGTGATCGCCTGCGGGCTGTGCGCAATGCGCTGGAGGCAGAGGAATTCATGCTGCTGCAGCGGGCCGAAGCCCCGCGCGCCACGTTCGAACAGTTGGAGCGCGTCCATTCGCGCATGCATATCGAGACGATCCTCAATGCCGAACCGATAGACGGCTTCCATTATATCGATCCCGACACGGTGATGTCGCCGGGCTCCGATGAAGCCGCTCTGCGCGCTGCCGGTGCGGTGGTCTATGCTGTGGACGAGGTGATGGCGGGGCGCGCGCGCAACGCCTTTTGCGCCATTCGCCCGCCCGGCCATCATGCCGAGCCCGATCAGGCGATGGGTTTTTGCCTGTTCAACAATATTGCCGTGGGTGCGCTTCATGCACGCCATGCCCATGGCATGAAACGTGTGGCGGTGATCGATTTCGACGTCCATCACGGCAATGGCACGCAGGCCATCTTCGAGACCGACCCGAATCTTTTTTATGCCTCGACCCATCAGTTCCCGCATTACCCGGGCACGGGCCGGGCCAGCGAGCGGGGGCTGGGCAATATTCTCAACCGGCCGCTGGCGGCAGGCACGGGATCGGACGAGTTCCGCGCTGCCTATGGCAATGAGATTTTTCCTGCTTTGGAGGCATTTCAGCCCCATTTCATTCTGATTTCTGCCGGTTTTGATGGCCATGCTGCCGATCCGTTGTCGCATTTGAACCTGCGGGAAGCCGATTTTGAATGGGTTACGGAGGAGATTGTCCGCTTGGCAGGCCGCCTTTGCGACGGGCGCGTTGTCTCTGCTCTTGAGGGGGGCTATGACTTGGGCGCACTTGCCAAATCCGCCCGCGTCCATACGCGCGCTTTGATGATGACCCACTGACCTGCCTATAGACCAGAAGGAGGCGCCATGTCCGCCGCCAAGACCGGGGCTGAAGCCCACAAGGATGTCGAAAAGCTGAGTTTTGAGGATGCCTTGAAACAGCTTGAAGAAATCGTGCGCCAGCTTGAATCAGGCGAAGCACCGCTTGAAAAATCAATCGAGCTTTACGAGCGCGGCACCGCGCTGAAAGCGCATTGCGAAGCAAGGCTGAAGCTCGCCGAAGCCAAGGTTGAAAAAATCACGCTGTCAGCCTCCGGCGAAGCGAGCGGCACAGCACCGCTTGACATTGAGTGAGCGCGCTCAGTGAGTAAGGAAATGGGCGGCATGAGCCAGGCCTTGTTTGAAAACACCCTCAACGTGATGCGCAAAAAGGTCGAGGATAAGCTCGAGCAGCTGCTGCCGAATGCCGAGGGGCCGGAAGGCCGTCTTTTCCAGGCCATGCGCTACGCCGTTTTTGCCGGTGGCAAGCGCTTCAGGCCTTTTCTGGCCTGCGAAAGTGCGAAGCTTTTTGATGTGCAGCCCGATGCGGCATTGCGCGTGGCTGCCGCCATTGAATGCATCCACACCTATTCGCTGGTGCATGACGATCTGCCCTGCATGGATGATGATGACCTGCGGCGCGGCCTGCCGACGGTGCATCGCAAATTCGATGAGGCAACGGCGGTACTGGCCGGCGATGCCTTGCTGACGATTGCCTTTGAAATTCTGGCTGACCCTGACACGCATCAGGACCCCTATATCCGCAATGAACTTACGCGCCGTCTGGCGCTCGCCGTCGGGGGGCATGGCATGGTCGGCGGACAGATGATTGATCTGCTGAGCGAGGGCACCGATGTCGAGATCGGCGGCATCATCCGCATGCAGCAGCTGAAAACCGGGGCCCTGATTGCCTATGCCTGCGAGGCAGGTGCCGTCATGGGGCATGCCTCTACTGAGGCGCTGCATGCACTCCACGCCTATGCCCATGATATGGGGCTCGCTTTCCAGATCGCTGATGATCTGCTGGATCAGGAGGGGGATGTTGAGACGCTTGGCAAAACCCCCGGCAAGGACGCCAATGTGGGCAAGGCTACCTTTGTCGCCATCATGGGCGTCGAAAAAGCCCGCAATCAGGCCCGCATGCTGGCGGATCAGGCAATCCAACATCTTGATTTGTTTGATGAAAAGGCCGACCTTTTGCGTGAGGCCGCGCGTTTCGTTATAAACCGCCGACATTAGGTAGCCGCCCCTGCGGCCGAGGTATTCTTGAGCACACGACCCCAAACACCACTGCTGGACCGCATCAACCTGCCTGCGGATCTGCGATTGCTGCCTGAAAGCGATTTGCGGCAGCTGGCAGATGAGGTGCGAGCAGAGATGATTGACGCCGTCTCGGTGACGGGTGGGCATCTGGGCGCAGGCCTCGGCGTGGTCGAACTCACCGTCGCGCTGCATCACGTCTTCAACACGCCGGACGACAAGATCATTTGGGATGTAGGCCATCAGGCCTATCCGCACAAAATCCTGACCGGACGGCGCGATCGTATCCGCACGCTTCGTCAGCCCGGCGGTCTGTCGGGCTTCACGCGTCGTGTGGAAAGCGAATATGACCCTTTCGGCGCCGCCCATTCCTCGACATCCATTTCGGCTGGGCTCGGCATGGCCGTGGGGCGCGACCTCAAGGGCGGCACCAATAATGTGATCGCCGTGATTGGCGATGGCGCCATGAGCGCCGGCATGGCCTATGAGGCCATGAACAATGCCGGTTCAATGAACAGCCGCCTGATTATTGTGCTCAACGATAATGACATGTCGATTGCGCCACCTGTGGGCGCCATGAGCGCCTATCTGGCCCGCCTTCTTTCTGGCGGCACCTACCGCTCCATGCGCAACATCGCCAAGCAGCTCGCCAAGCTTTTTCCCAAAAGTGTGGAAGAGCGCGCTCGCCGCGCGGAGGAATATGCACGCGGCATGGCCACGGGCGGTACGCTTTTTGAAGAGCTCGGCATTTATTATGTCGGCCCGATTGATGGTCACAATCTGGAGCAGATGCTCCCTGTACTGAAGAATGTGCGTGACGCGGGCGAAGGCCCCATTCTTGTGCATGTCGTCACACAGAAGGGCAAGGGCTACGCACCGGCGGAAGCCGCTGCCGACAAATATCATGGCGTCAGCAAATTCGATGTCATCACGGGCACGCAGGCAAAGGCGATTGCGAACGCGCCCTCTTATACAAAAGTCTTTGCCCAGAGCCTGATTGAGGAAGCGGAAAAGGACGACAAGATTGTCGCCATCACCGCCGCCATGCCCTCAGGCACCGGGATCGATCTCTTTGCGGAGCGCTTTCCAGATCGCTCCTTTGACGTCGGCATTGCCGAGCAGCATGGCGTGACCTTTGCTGCGGGGCTGGCGACGGAAGGCTTCAAACCTTTCGCCACAATCTATTCGACCTTCCTGCAGCGCGCCTATGACCAGGTAGTGCACGACGTGGCGATCCAGCGTCTGCCGGTGCGGTTTGCCCTTGATCGCGCAGGCCTTGTCGGTGCCGACGGACCGACCCATGCAGGCGCCTTTGATCTTGCCTTTCTGGGCTGCCTGCCGGGTTTCGTCATCATGGCGGCGGCTGATGAAGCTGAACTGAAACACATGGTGGCCACGCAGGTGGCCATTGATGATGCACCCTCGGCACTGCGTTACCCGCGTGGCGAAGGCGTGGGCGTGGAAATGCCCCAATTCGGCGTGCCGCTCGAAATCGGCAAAGGCCGCATCCTGCGCGAAGGCACCAAGGTCGCCATTCTCTCGTTTGGCACGCGTCTGGCTGAATCGCTGAAAGCGGCCGACCAGCTGGCTGCCCTTGGGTTGACGGCAACGGTGGCGGATGCACGTTTTGCCAAACCGCTGGATGAAGAGCTGATTGCCCGCCTGGCGCGTGAGCATGAAGTGCTGATCACAGTTGAAGAAGGCTCGGTCGGCGGCTTCTCGTCATTCGTGCTCGACTTTCTCGCCCGCGTCGGCGCGCTGGATGGTGGCTTGAAAGTGCGGCCCATGACATTGCCCGATTTTTTCATTGAACAGGGCAAGCCTGAGAAAATGTATGATGAGGCAGGGCTCAATGCGGCGCAGATCGTCGCCACGGCGCTCTCTGCACTGGGTCTGGAAAACCAGATGCCGATGCTGGCCGAGATCGCCACACCTGTGGCACCAAAACTCGTCTGATTTTCAACACTGAAATGACGATGCGGCCTGACCCTGTCCGGTTGGGCGCAAACCCCGCCTGAGCGCGGTGGAAAAGGAAGCCCATGTCCACGAGTGGAACGAATAGCCGCGAACGACGCGAGACCGAGGTGACAATCACCTCGCTCGGGGCGCAGGGCGACGGTGTTGTGGAGAGTTCCAACGGACCGCTCTACGTGCCTTACGGGCTACCCGGCGAGCGTGTTGTTGTGGATGCGCAGGATGGTGGCAAATCGGAACTGATCCGCATTGTGGAACCCTCCGCGGATCGCGTGAAGCCACCTTGCAAGCATTTCAAGCAATGTGGCGGCTGTACCCTGCAGCATCTGGAAATGGGTGCCTATCATGCCTGGAAAGAAGCACAGATCAGTGAGGCGCTGTCAGCGCGGGGCATTGATCTCGCGCCCGAACCGATGATGACCACAGGGCCACAGACGCGCCGCCGTGCAACCTTTGCGGCGACCCGCACCAAAAAGGGTGGCGTGACAATCGGCTATTACACAGCGGGTACGCATAACATCATCGCACTGGAAGAATGCCCGCTCGTCCTGCCGGCCATCGTCAAGGCGCTGCCATCACTGGCTGCGATTGCAGGTGCCGGATTGTCGCGCGCGGCCCGCGCGGCTGTTGCCGTAACATCGACCGACACAGGACTCGACGTCGCCATTTCTGGCGGCAAGGAAATGGACGGCGCCATGCGCGCCGAACTTGCCCGTCTTGCCGAAGAAGCCGATCTCGCTCGCCTGAGCTGGAATGAAGAGATTGTCGCCGAGCGCAAAATGCCGCTCGTTTCGCTCTCCGGCCTAAACGTCATTCTACCACCTGCCAGTTTCCTGCAACCCACGCGGGAGGGCGAGGCAGCACTGGTCAAGCTCGTGCTGGATGGTGTGGGCAAGGCGACCAATGTTGCCGATCTTTTTGCCGGTTGCGGCACTTTCACAGCCGCCTTGGCCGTCAAGGCACGCGTTCATGCGGTGGAGAGTGAGGCAGCGCCGCTTGCCGCGCTTGATCGTGCCATACGCGAGCAGGGTCCGCTACGTGGCTTGAAGGCTGTGACACTGGAAAAACGCGATCTTGCCCGCCGTCCGCTGCTGCCTGTTGAACTGGCCAAATATGACGCCGTGGTTCTCGATCCGCCGCGTGCCGGTGCCGATGTTCAGGCCATGGAGCTTGCCAAGTCCGACGTGCCGACCATTGTTGCTGTCTCCTGCAATCCGGCGACTTTCGCGCGTGATGCGCGCCTGCTGATCGATGGCGGCTACACGTTAAAACGCGTCACACCGGTGGACCAGTTCCTCTGGTCGCCCCATATTGAAGTGGTGGGAGTCTTTACCAGGGAGTGACCTGATGGCCGAAACCGTGTCGCGTCCGTTGAAACGTCCCTTGTCGCGGCTGAGCTATGGGCTGGGGCAGGGCACGCGGGTGGCCTGGTATCTGGGCCATTATCTCGCACTTCGCCGCATGGTGGGGCCGCTTGCCGCGCCCGGTGAGGCGCCTGTGAAGATCAAGGGCGCCCGCCCCGGCTGGCAGGGTCTGCTGCGCGCGATGCGGGAGCTTTTCGATCAGGACTGGCGCAATATTGACGAAGGGCTCTATCTGCCGCCCGATGACTTCCCGTCCAATCCTGCCACCGCCCTGGAGCGTAGTCTGGAGTTTTTCAGTGATGCCCGTCTGGTCGATGAGCGGCGCATGAAGCGCGCCCATTCCGAGGTGATGACGGAAGAACTGCGTGAAAAATATCCGCGCTACTATCTCCAGAATTTCCACTATCAGAGTGACGGCTGGCTCTCGCGTGACTCAGCAAGACGCTATGACACACAGGTTGAGGTGCTGTTTGCGGGCACCGCCGATGCGATGCGCCGGCAGGCGCTGGTGCCGCTCGCCCATGCCTTGAAGGGCAAGGATCAGCGCAAACAATCCCTGCTTGATCTGGCCTGCGGTAATGGCGGCTTCATCGCGGCAATCAAGGCCAACTATCCCCGGCTCAATGTCACGGGGCTTGATCTCTCGCCCGCTTATCTGGAGGAAGCCCGTGACCGCATGCGGTCACGCCGCGATGTCTCATTCATCGAGGCCAATGCGGAGTCTGTGCCGCTGCCTGATGAGTCGCAGGACATCATCACCTGCGTCTATCTCTTTCATGAGCTGCCGCCCAAAATACGCAAACATGTTGCGCATGAAATGGCGCGTCTTCTGAAGCCCGGCGGCACTGCCATCATTCTGGACGCGCTGCAGGCAGGAGATCGCCCTGACTTTGATGGCTTGCTGGAGTTTTTCCCCATCGGCTTTCATGAGCCCTATTTCGGTTCCTATCTCAAAACGGATATGGGCGCGTTGTTTGGCCATGAGGGTTTGCGTCTCGAAAGCGAAACGACAGCCCTTCTCTCAAAGGTCATGGTATTCGGGAAGCCGGCTTAACCGTTCTGGGCGCGGTGACGCAGCAGCTGGTCAGCCAGCACACAGGCCATCATGGCTTCGCCCACAGGCACCGCCCGAATGCCGACGCAAGGGTCATGGCGACCCTTGGTGACAATGTCGGTTTCGTCGCCTGCCTGGTTGATGGTCTTGCGCGGGCTCAGAATGGATGATGTCGGTTTGACGGCGAAACGCGCCACAATATCCTGACCGCTGGAAATGCCACCCAACACGCCACCGGCATGATTGGAGAGGAAATGCGGGCCGTCATTGCCATGGCGCATCTCATCGGCATTTTCTTCACCCGACAGGGCCGCCGCCGCAAAACCATCGCCAATTTCGACGCCTTTGACGGCATTGACGCTCATCAGCGCCCCGGCAAGCTCCGCATCGAGCTTGCCATAGATCGGCGCACCGAAACCGGCGGGAATGCCCGTTGCGACGAGTTCGATAACCGCGCCACAGGACGAGCCCGCCTTGCGCACGCCATCCAGATAGGTCTCCCAGTCGGCAGCGGCTATGGCATCGGGGCACCAGAAAGGGTTGTTCTCGACTTCGGCCCAGTCCCAGTTGGCGCGGTCAATCTTGTGCGGGCCCATCTGCACGAGCGCGCCGCGGATTGTCACCTTGCCGAGAGCATGGTCGAGAATCTTGCGGGCAATGGCACCGGCTGCCACACGTGCCGCTGTCTCGCGCGCAGAGGAACGCCCGCCACCGCGATAGTCGCGAATGCCATATTTGGCAATATAGGTGTAATCGGCATGACCGGGGCGATAGGCCTTGGCGATCTCGCCATAGTCCTTCGAACGCTGATCCGTGTTCTCGATCATCAGTGAGATCGGTGTGCCTGTTGTCACCTGCACGCCGTCTTCATTATCGAAGACACCGGAAAGAATGCGGACCTGATCGGGCTCGCGACGCTGGGTGGTGAAGCGCGACTGGCCGGGCTTGCGCCGGTCGAGCCAGTGCTGGATCTCCTCAGCCGTGATCGCAATCAGGGGCGGTGTGCCATCGACAACGCAGCCAAGTGCCGGCCCGTGGCTTTCGCCCCAGGTCGTGACACGGAATAGATGGCCGAACGTATTGTGCGACATGGCAGAAACCGGGACTCCTGATGATGCTTGCTGCGCCTATCATGACCGGAATGACCCGGCTCACAACGCAAAAATCAGACGATGCTCATATCCGGCGCATCTTCAGCCTTCATGCCATTCACATGATAGCCAGCATCGACATGATGCACTTCGCCGGTGACGCCCGAACCCAGATCGGAGAGAAGATAGAGCGACGTATTGCCAACTTCATCAATCGTCACATTGCGCTTGAGCGGTGAATTGAGCTCATTCCATTTGAGGATGTAGCGGAAGTCGCCAATGCCCGAGGCGGCCAGTGTCTTGATGGGACCAGCAGAGACCGCATTCACGCGGATATTGTTGCGCCCCATATCAACCGCAAGATAGCGCACGCTGGCCTCCAGAGCGGCCTTGGCTACACCCATGACGTTGTAATGCGGGATAACCTTTTCCGAGCCGTAATAGGTCAGCGTCACAATGGAGCCGCCATTGGTCATCAGCTTCTCGGCGCGCTGGCAGAGTGTCGCCAGCGAATAGCACGAGATCGCCATGGTGGCGGTGAAGTTCTCCAGCGTTGTGTCAAGATAGCGCCCGTCGAGCTCATCCTTGTTGGAATAGGCGATGGCATGAACCAGAAAATCCATCTGGCCCCATTCAGCCTTCAGCGTCTCGAAGACAGCATCCATGCTGGCAGGATCGACGACGTCACAAGGCAGAACGAGCTTGGAGCCTAGCGACTCGGCAAGCGGGATCACGCGCTTCTGCAGCGCCTCACCCTGAAAGGTGAAGGCCAGCTCGGCCCCGGCATTGGCGCAGGCTTTGGCAATGCCCCAGGCGATGGAGCGATTATTGGCAAGACCCATAATAAGGCCCCGCTTGCCGGCCATCAGGCCCGAGGCTGCGGTAGCTGTGGTTCCGCTCATAATGCTCTATCCCATTGTATTCATGTGTTAAAGTGAGGCGCATCCTACACATTCGCCCCATGTGGTCTAGCAAAAAGCCGCCTTTTTGGCCTCTTGGCCCCTTCACAATTCTTGTCAGATCATGTCTCCGAAAAGCCTTTTCGGGGATTGTCTGTCTGTCCGGCCTGCCAGCCGCTCACAAAATCCTTCAATGCCTCGTCAGGCTGGTCGGGCAGGGTGATGATGAGGGTCACATACTGATCGCCCTGTCGGCCATCGGTGGGCCGCTTGAGCCCGCGCCCTTTGAGCCGCAATTTGGTGCCGCTGTTGGATCCGGCCGGGATCGTTAACGTGACCGGGCCGGAAATGGTCGGCACCTCGACGCGGGCACCCAATATGGCCTCGGTCAGGGTCACGGGCAGGTCAAGCAGGATGTCGAGATCGCGACGCCTGAACCAGTCATGCAGTGCCATTTTGAGCGTGATGAGGGCATCACCTGCTTCCGCGCCGCCAAAGCCGTCGCCGCCCTTGCCGCGCAGGCGCAGCTGCTGGCCGTCTTCCATGGCGGCAGGCACGGCGACATCAACATGTTTACCGTTCCGAAGCTGCAGGCGAATCTTGCCGCCTTTTGCGGCGTCAAGAAAGGGAACCGAAAGCGTATAGGCCACGTCATCGCCCCGCCCGCGAAAAACCCGCTGTCCCGCGCCCTTCAGGCCTTCAAAAAGATCGGTGAAGAGATGGTCGCGTGCGTCCTGGTGCCGGGCGCTGTGCGGGGTAAAGCCGCTGCTGAAGCTGCTCATCTGGGCGGCGCGCTGCTCTTCGTCATATTGACGGCGTGACGTCTCATCCTTGAGCTGATTATAGGCAGCAGTCACTTCCTGAAAGCGGGCTTCCGCCTTGCTCTTGTCACCCTTGTTGGTGGATGTGGCGTCGGGATGCAGCGCCTTGGCAAGGCGCCGATAGGCAGCCTTGATCGCGGCTGCATCTGCGCCGGGATCGACTCCAAGGATTTCATAGGCACTGCGCAATATCATTCTCCCGGGGTGCGACACCCCTGAACAGGGAGTTTACAGTCAGCAACATACAAAAAGGTTAAGCAAAACAGGCCAATAGTCAGCTTTCAGGGGGCTGTTGTCTCGCCATTGGGCGTGTCGAAGGCAGCTGGGGCGGGGGGCGGCGCGACTTTGTCGGCAGCAGCATCTGCAGGGCTTGGCGGCGGCGGACCGGCGAGGCTCGGCACCAGCACTTCCAGACGTTTCAGCGCCATTTCATGGCCTGCATGGGCGGCAAGTGCATACCAGGCCAGGGCTTTGGCATGGTCTGCCTCCACGCCCTGACCGCGCTCATACATGATGCCGAGATTATACTGCGCCACAGGCATGCCCGCGATGGCCGCGAGATGAAACCAATAGGCGGCCGCCTCGTCATTTTTGGGAATGCCATCACCCGTCAGATACATGAAGGCAGTATTCATCTGCGCGGCGACATAGCCGGAGCGGGCGGCCTCCTCATAAAAATAGAGGGCGCGTTCCGGGTCGCGCTTCGTGCCCTGACCCTTGCGCAGCATCAGCCCCACATTCCGCATGGCGGCAAGATCATGTTGTTGGGCCAGTGGCAACCAGATATCAAATGCTTTTTCGTAATTGCCCGCATCATAGGCTGCGACACCATCTTTGAAGCGGTCGCTTGCAGGCGGCAGTTCGGGTTCCAACCGGTCCTGAACCGTTTGCGGTGCAGCCTGTGCAACACAGGCAGGCGCGGCGGCCAGCAGGATGACAAAAAGGGCGGATCGGAAAATTCTCATGATGACCGGTCCGCCCTTTTCAAATTCAGATCACGTCATGGTATCGCCATGCCGCCTAGTTGACGATCTGCCATGAGCCGTCCGGCTGACGACAGGCGGTGCCATAGGCACGCTGGCTGCGCCCGTCGATAGTTACCGTCTGTTGGTATTCGCGGCAAGTCTCGTCACCTCTGTTATAGGTCCGCTCAGGCGTGACCGTGCCATAATTGCCTGAATCCGGGTTGCGCCAGGTCGATGTCTGGCCTGTGCGCCCGCTTTCAAGCGCACCATAGGTCGTCTGGCCCATATAGGCGCGGTCCGCGCGATCAAGCGATTTACCCACCTCGCTGCCGATGAGCGCGCCAAGCAATACGCCGGCGCCTGTTGTCCACAGGCGGCCTTCGCCGCCGCCAAACTGCGAACCGGCCAGCCCGCCGAGCACGGCGCCGCCGACGGTACCGACACTCTGTTTGGGACCTGCGCCGCCATAGCCGCCGCCATAGCCGCCACCGTAAACATTGGGATCACATGCGGCCAATGAAACGGCCAGGCCAGTCACGGCAAAAACTTTTGTAAGCGTCGAAGTCTTCATATGCCTCTCCTTCGGTCAGGCGCATGAGGCCGCCTGTCTGTCAGTGGGAAATGTCCCCGTCGCTGCCTATATAAGAAAGAGATTGTGGCAAGATTGGAGCATCTCTGCAGCAGGCGCCGGTCATTTATGCCATATTCCCGCAACACCCCCGCTGACCCTGCGGCCAAAAGGCAATTGAGACGCATGAGCGACAAGAACGACAACGCGACATCACAGGAAATAACTGAAATTTCAGGCTCCGATCCCTTTGCGCTTTTCCATGAATGGATGGCAAAGGCGCGCGAAACCGAACCTGAAGATCCCAATGCCATGGCGCTTGCGACGGCCGATGCGGATGGCTATCCCGATGTGCGCATGGTGCTGCTGAAAGTCGCCGATGAAAATGGTTTCACTTTTTATACAAATCTGGAAAGCGTGAAGGGGCAGGAACTCGCGGCCAATCAGCGCGCTGCGCTTTGCTTCCACTGGAAAAGCCTGCGCCGCCAGATTCGCGTGCGCGGGATTGTGTCGCCGGTCACGACCGAAGAAGCAGATACCTATTTTGCGTCACGCGCGCGCGACAGCCAGATCGGCGCCTGGGCCTCGCGCCAGTCGCGCCCGCTTGCCGGCCGTTTTGAACTTGAAAAAGAAGTCGCCAAATATGCCGCGAAGTTCGGCCTTGGCAAGATTCCCCGCCCGCCGCACTGGTCCGGCTTCCGTGTCACGCCCCTCCGCATTGAGTTCTGGCGTGACAGGCCGTTCCGTTTGCATGATCGTATGATTTTTGAACGCACCGATATCAAGGCTGGCTGGCAGACCAGCAAGCTGTTCCCGTGACTGGAGAAATAGAATGACGGCGAGCGCGGCTTCTTCCGCCCCGGAAACAGCATTTGATCCTGTGCATAACGCGCAGTTGATGCGTCGTGCGACCTATGCGGCTGTGGCCGTCGCCCTTTTGCTCATTTTTTCCAAGGGTGTCGCCTTCTGGCTCACGGGCTCCGTTGCCATGCTTGGCACGCTGATTGACTCCCTGCTGGATGGCTCGGCCTCATTGCTCAATCTCGTCGCCGTGCGCCATGCCCTCACACCGGCAGATCATGAGCATCGTTTCGGACATGGCAAAGCCGAAGCATTGGCGGGCCTGGGACAGTCGATTTTCATTTTCGGCTCGGCTGGCTACATCATATTTGAAGCCGTCATGCGCATTCTCAACCCGGCGCCTGTCGCCAACTCGGCTGTCGGCATCGCCGTCACGGTCTTTGCCATTGTGCTGACGCTCTTCCTTGTCGCCTATCAGCGCCGCGTCGTAGCCCAGACAAACTCGCTCGCCATTGAAGCGGATTCCATTCACTATCGTGGCGACCTCTTCATGAATATCTCGGTCATTTTGGCGCTTGGGCTGTCGGGGCTGTTCAACATTTATTGGGCCGATCCGCTTTTCGGTCTCGTCATCGCGGGTATGATCGCCTGGAGTGCGACCCAGATCGCCATGAATTCCTATAACCAGCTTATGGACCGCGAGCTCTCGGACGCAGAGCGTGAGCAGATCAAGGCGATTGCCCTTCAGCATAGTGACGTCATCAACATCCATGACTTGCGCACGCGTGCGGCGGGCGTCAATACCTTCATCCAGTTCCATCTCGAGCTTGATCCCTCCATGACCCTGATGAAAGCCCATCACATCTCTGATGATGTGGAAGCGGACATTCTGGCGGCCTTCCCCGGCGCCGAGGTCATTATTCACCAAGACCCGGCGGGAATTGAGGAATTAACCCGTCTGCAACGCGTCTGACATCAGTGTGGGCTGGCACTTATGCCAGCTTTAAAATAGATTGCCTCCATGAGTAATGCTGACAACGCGCAACGCAAAACCCTGATCCTCACCGGCGCAAGCCGGGGCATCGGGCACGCCACGGTCAAACGCTTCTCCAGCGCTGGCTGGCGTGTCATCACTTGTTCGCGCCACGCTTTCCCGGAGGATTGCCCCTGGGAAATGGGGCCTGAGGATCACATTCAGGTGGACCTTGCCGATCCCGCCAATACCGAAGAAGCCATCGCCGAAATGCGCGAACGCCTGAAAGATCAGGGCAGCAAGCTTCACGCATTGGTCAATAATGCCGCGATCTCGCCAAAGGGGCCAGAAGGCAGCCGGTTGGGCGTTTTCGAAACCAGCATCGATCTCTGGTATCAGGTGTTCCAGGTGAACTTCTTTGCCTCGGCCATGCTCGCACGCGGTCTTGTTGCCGAACTTGAAGCCGCGCAGGGCTCGGTCGTCAACGTGACATCGATTGCAGGCGTGCGCGTACATCCGTTTGCGGGCACGGCCTATGCGACATCCAAGGCGGCATTGGCAGCCCTGACGCGTGAGATGGCATCAGAATTTGGTCGTCTCGGCATTCGTGTGAATGCCATCGCGCCTGGTGAAATCGATACCGCCATTCTGTCGCCCGGCACCGAGAAAATTGTGGCTGAAATTCCGATGCAGCGTCTGGGCACACCGGAAGAAGTCGCGCGCACGATCTATTTTCTGTGCACGGATCAGTCATCCTATGTGAATGGTGCCGAAATCCAGATCAATGGCGGCCAGCACGTTTAGTGCCGACCGCCGCTTGATGATTGTCAGGCAGCCCTGAGATTCTGCTTTGTCACCATGCTCTCGGTTTCATTGAGCGCCCGCTCCATGCGATCAAACATGTCATGCACCTGAGCCTCGTCGATAATGAGCGGTGGGCAGAAAGCAACGATGTCGCCTGCCAGCGGACGGACGATGAGCCCGTTGCGCTCGGCGGCGGCCACCGCGAAGGCGCCGACACCCGCCTTGGGTTCAAAGGCGCGCTTGGAGGACTTGTCGGCCACCATTTCAATCGCCCCGATAAGGCCTTTGGCGCGCGAATGCCCGACCAGCGGATGCTCGGCAAGACGTGCAACACGGTCTTCGAAGGCAGGTGCGATGGAGCGTACATGACCCACAATGTTGCGCTTCTCATAGATTTCGAGCGTCTTGATGGCGACCGCGGCAGCCAGCGGATGGGCGGTATAGGTGAAGCCATGGCCGAACGTGCCGATCTTGCGGCTTTCATCCAGCATGGCCTGGTACATGTTTTCGCCGACCGTCACGGCAGCAATCGGTACATAGGCTGATGACAGAGCCTTGGCGACGGAGATGGTATCGGGTTTGATGCCGAATGTCTGGCTGCCGAACATGTTGCCGGTGCGCGCAAAGCCGCAGATCACTTCGTCCGCGATGAAATAGAGATCATAGGCATCGCACACGGCCTGAATTTTCTCAAAATAGCCATCAGGCGGAATGATGACACCGCCGGCCCCCATGATGGGTTCGGCGATGAAGGCCGCGACCGTTTCGGGGCCTTCGCGAATGATCATGTCCTCAAGATTTTTGGCCAGACGTGTCGTGAATTCGTCCTCGCTTTCGCCCGGTTCGGCGTTGCGATAGTAATGCGGGCAGTCGGTATGCAGCACGCCCGCGATCGGCAGGTCGAAATCGCGATGATTGGCGGGCAGCCCCGTCATGCTCGCCGAGCCGACCGTCACGCCGTGATAGCCGCGCAGGCGGGAGATGATCTTCTTCTTTTTCGTCAGGCCGCGCGCATTGTTGTAATACCAGACAAGCTTCATCTGCTGGTCATTGGCTTCTGATCCAGAGCCGCAGAAAAGAACCTTGGAAGCCTCATGCGGCGCGATGGCTTTGAGCTTTTCGGCTAGCTCGGCAGCGCGCTCATGGCTTTTGCCACCAAAAACATGGGTGAAAGGGATCTGCTGCATCTGGGCCATGGCGGCATCAATCAGCTCCTGCTCGCTATAGCCGAGCGCAGTGCACCAGAGACCTGCCATGCCTTCGATATATTTTTTGCCCTCATTGTCAAAGACATGAATGCCCTCGCCGCGCTCAATGATCATGGGCCCGGAACTGCGAAAGGCGTCCAGATTGGTATAGGGATGGATCACGGTTTCGATATCGCGGGTGGCGGCATTTGAAAGCTGGGTCATGGCAGGGTCCTCGTGAGGGGCATTAGCGGGCGGCGCATAATGGGTGCAGGGTGCCCAAACAGTCAAACCGGGCATTTGGCCTGAAAATCTCTGCTTTTCCCTGCGACACATATCGTTGTGAAGAAAGCCATCTGGCACTACACTGCCAAAAAAAGGGCAGGGAGCCCAAAGAGGGGAAGAAAAATGCTTGGATTGATGCAGGACTGGCCACTGCGCGTATCGACCATTATCGATCACGCGGCACGCAATTATGGTGACCGGGAGATCGTGACGCGCTCGGTTGAGGGCCCGATTGTCCGCACCACATACAAGGAAGTTCACCTTCGCGCCCGCAAGGTGGCGCAGGCACTTTCAAAGCTGGGTATCAAGGAAGGCGATGTCGTCGCCACCATGGCCTGGAACACAGCCCGCCACATGGAAGCTTGGTATGGCATCATGGGCCTTGGCGCTATCTGCCATACGCTCAACCCGCGTCTCTTTGCCGAGCAGCTCGATTACATCATCAACCATGCCGAAGATAAGGTCATTTTCGTTGATCTCACCTTCGTGCCGGTTCTCGAAGCGATCAAGGACAAGCTTCCGCTCGTGAAGGCCTATGTGATCTTTACTGATCGCGCCCATATGCCCGAAACATCGCTGCCGAACGCGCTCTGCTATGAAGAGATCGTCGAAGCCGAGAACGGTGATTTCAAATGGGTTCAAGGCGACGAGAATGCCGCTTGCGGCCTTTGCTACACCTCCGGCACCACGGGCAACCCCAAGGGCGTGCTCTATTCGCACCGGTCCAACGTGCTGCACTCGCTGGCAGCCAATACGGGCGATGCGCTCGGCATGCGCTCCATCGATGTCATGCTGCCGGTTGTGCCCATGTTCCATGCCAATGCCTGGGGCATCACTTTTGCGGCCCCCGCCGTGGGCGCAAAGCTGGTCATGCCCGGCGCCAAGATGGATGGCGAGAGCATCTGCGAGCTGCTTGAAACAGAAAAAGTCACGGTCACGGCGGCTGTGCCGACTGTTTGGCTGATGCTTCTTCAGTTTGTTGAAAAGCACGGCAAGCAGCTCCCCTATCTCAACCGCGTTGTGATTGGCGGTTCGGCCGCACCGCGCTCGATGGTTGAAATTTTCGAGAACAAATATGGCGTCGAGGTTTTCCATGCCTGGGGCATGACGGAAATGTCGCCCATGGGAACACTCGGAAGCCTGAAATACGGCATGGAAAATCTGACGGACGAAGAGCGCATTAATGTGAAATGCCGTCAGGGTCGCGCAATCTACAGTGTCGAAATGAAGATTACCGATGATGACGGCAAGGAGCTGCCCTGGGATGGCAAGGCCTTCGGCCATCTCATGGTGCGTGGCCCAGCCGTTGCCAAAGCTTATCTGAAAGGCGAGGGCGGCCAGATTCTTGATGAGGATGGCTGGTTTGATACCGGCGACGTCGCCAATATTGACGCCGATGGCTATATGCAGATCACCGACCGCGCCAAGGATGTCATCAAATCGGGTGGCGAATGGATTTCGTCCATCGAAATTGAAAATATGGCGGTCGGTCATCCGAAAGTGGCCGAAGCCGCCGTCATCGGCATTGCCCATCCCAAATGGGATGAGCGTCCGCTTCTTATCATCGTGCCCAATGAGGGGGAGACGGTGACGAAAGAGGAGATGCTGAAATATCTGGAAGGCAAGATTGCCAAATGGTGGATGCCGGATGATGTCGTCACCATTGATGAAATCCCGCATACCGCGACAGGCAAGATCCAGAAACTGGCCTTGCGGCAGCGCTTCCAGTCATACAAGCTGCCGACAGCCGACGCCGCCGAGTAGGAAGGCGCGCCGGGCAAGGCTAACTACGATTTAGGCATTTCAACGCCACCACCGCATCAGGGCGGGCAGGGGCCAATGGGACATGAGAAAATGAATCCACGCTCTCGTATAGCGACATGGGGTCTGCGCCTCGCGATCATTGCGCTGCTGCTCTTTGTCGTCAGTGTCGTGCTGAACCGCTTCGACATTGTTTCCTTCAAGATTGTCATCCCGATGCTGGGGCTGAGTGCGCTGGTGGGTGGCATTGCTGTGCTGGTATCCGCCGTAGGCATTCTGCGCACCATGCTGTCGGCGCGGTCAGGCACACGTTATGCGATCGCCGGTCTTGTGCTTGGACTGCTGGTGGCAGCCCCCCTCGGTCAGACAATTCTGGCCGGCATTAAGCTCCCGCGCATTCATGACATCACGACAGACCTGTCAAATCCGCCGCAGTTTGATGCGGTTGTTGCCTTGCGCGGTCCGGACACCAATTCGCTGGATCGCTCCGCACCCGCCGATCTCGCCGAACAGCAGGAAGCGGCCTACCCCGATCTCGCCCCGCTCGCAATTGACCAGCATCCCGGCAAGGTCTTTGAGGCAGCAGAAGATGTCGCCCGGAAGATGGGCTGGGATATTGTCTCGGTGAAGCCGGAAGCCGGTGTGATCGAGGCGACCGCCGCAACGCGTTTGATGAACTTCAAGGATGACATTGTCATCCGCGTCACCGAGACCGAAACGGGGGCCTTGGTCGATCTTCGCTCGGCTTCGCGTGTCGGCGAAAGCGATCTGGGCGCCAACGCCAATCGCATTCGCAGCTTTCTTCACGAATTGAAGAAGTCGCTCTCCTGAACGGCTCTGAATGTCGAACTCAGGCGCGGTTCACCGTCACAGGTGACCCGCCCCTGATCGATCAGATGGAGCATATGCGCAAAGACCGAGCGCGCAGCTGCCGGATAGAGGCGCTTGTCGACCGCCGCATAGATGATCGGCACCATGTCCGAAATTGTTGAATGACCGGCCTTGATCTGCTCGATGATGGTTGCTTCCCGATCCTCCCGATGGGCGATGAAGGCCCGCACAAAAGGTTTGGGATCGGTAATGGCCGGTCCATGTGTCGGCCAGTAGATTTCGTCATCCCGTTCCAGCAGCAGGCGCAGCGAAGCCATATATTTCGCCATGTCCCCATCGGGCGGACTGACGATACTGGTGGACCAACCCATCACATGATCACCGGTAAAGAGAACCTTCTCCTCGCGCAGCGCAAAGCACATGTGGTTTGAGGTGTGGCCGGGCGTGAAGACGCATTCAACATGCCAGCCGTCACCCTGAATGATGTCGCCATGCGCGACCGTAACATCCGGTACAAAGCTGCGATCAGCATCCTCTTCGACAGGCCCGTCAGGCGAGGGGCCTCCATGGGGCCCGGCGCCATAGGTCTTGGCACCTGTCAGCGCTTTCAGCGGCTTGGCGGCAGGGGAGTGATCGGCATGGGTGTGGGTAATCAGAATATGGGTCACGGTTTCGCCCGGCAGGGCGGCCATGATGGCAGCAACATGCTCATCAAGCAGGGGGCCCGGATCAATCACGGCCACATTGCCGCGCCCGATAATATAGGTGCCCGTGCCCAGATAGGTGAAGGCGGACGGGTTATGGGCGACGACGCGCCGGATGAGGGGCGACAGTTGATCGCTCGCGCCATAGTCAAACGTCATATCGCGCACATAGGGGATGGATACAGCCATGGCCTCGCCTTTCTGTTTTCGCGAGCATCGCCTTTTTGAGGGCACTCTTCAATGTTTCCGGGAGAAGTTCAGTCGGCCAGCGCGGCAGACATGTCTTCCCGGGATGTTGGGGCACGCTGTTTCTGCAGCAGGAACAGAAGCGGGATCGCCAGCACCGTCAGATACATCATGAAGCGGAAATCATTGAGATAGGCGATGGTTGCCGCCTCGCGCGTGATCATCTGATTGGCAAGGGCGAGCGACTCCGGCGAATTGAGCGACCAGACAAGCGGCGCATGGCCCGGACGCAGCATGGGGCGCAGGGGGGAAAGATTTTCAGACAAGACGGCGTGATTGATCTGCATGTACTGAATTGTCATGGTCTGGGTGATCGAAATGCCGACACTTGCCCCCAGATTGCGCAGCAGGCTGAAAAGGGAGGCCGCCTCGGTGCGCAGATGCGGCGCAAGCGTCGAGAACGTCACCGCTGCAAGCGGCACAAACACAAAGCCGATGCCAAAGCCTTGCAGAACTCCTGTGAGGATGATGGTTGTCTCACTCACATCAAGGTTGAAGCTCGCCATCTCCCAGAGTGAATAGGCCGTCAACGCCATGCCCACGGCCATGACATATCGCGTATCAACATGATTGATGAGACGACCGACAAGAAACATCGAAACCATTGTGCCCATGCCGCGCGGCGCCAGCACCAGACCCGTGGTGATCACCGGATAGCCCTTGAGCGTTTCAAGGAAGGGTGGCAGCAGGGCCATGGTCGCAAAAAGCACGACACCCACAATGGTGATCAGGATAAGGCCCAACACCACATTGCGGTCGGCGAAGACCTGCAGCGGAATGAACGGGCTTTTGGTTGTCATGGAATGGACGATAAAAAGATAGAAGGCGATGCCGCCGAGCATGGCCTCCAGAATGATTTCATTGGATGAGAACCAGTCCTGACTCTGTCCCCGGTCGAGCATGATCTGGAGGCTGGCAATGGCAAGGCTCAGCAGGGCAAAGCCCGTCCAGTCAAACCGTCGTGTGGTATTGGTCTGGCTGTCGGGAACAGCAGAAAGAACGCCGGCCAGGGCAAGCGCGCCCAGCGGCATGTTGATATAGAAGACCCAGCGCCAGCTATAGGACTCTGTCAACCAGCCGCCCAGCGCTGGCCCCAGAATGGGCCCCACCATCACACCCATGCCCCAGATCGCCATGGCGGAGCCATGTTCCTCGCGTGGCGTCGTATCCAGCAGGATTGCTTGTGAGAGCGGCACAAGCGCGGCGCCGAACATGCCCTGCATCAGGCGGAAAATCACGATCTCGTCGAGCGAAGTCGCCGCGCCGCACAGCATGGATGACACGGTGAAGCCGATAATGGCCATCGAAAGAAGGCGCTTCTGACCAAACCGGCTGGCCAGAAAGCCTGTCGTGGGCGTGAAAACGGCAGCCGCGATGATATAGGAGGTCAGTACCCAGGCAATCTGCTCCTGGGAGGCCGAAAAGCTTCCCTGCATATGCGGCAGGGCCACATTGGCAATGGTGGAGTCGAGGGCCTGAATGATCGTGGCGAGCATGATGGAGCCCGTCACGATGTGGCGCTGAAGGCCGGGATTCATCAGCTGGCAGTCCCGGAGGCAGTGGATTTGGTGTCGATTTCCACATTGCAGCTCATGCCGGCCCGGATTTCGGGATCATCGGGGTGGCGGACAAGAGCAATATGGACAGGGATGCGCTGCACGACCTTGACCCAGTTGCCGGTCGCATTCTGGGCGGGCAGGACTGAAAATTCCGATCCCGTACCCTGCGCAATACTCTCCACCACGCCTTCCCATTCATGGTCGGGATAGGTGTCGATCGTCACGGCAACCTTCTGTCCCACACGGACATTGGTAAGCTGCGTTTCCTTGAAATTGCCTTCAACCCAGACATGCTGGTCTGAAATCAGGCTCACAAGGGGGGTGCCTGCCGCCACGACATCGCCAACCTGGGGCTGATGACCCAATATGCCCGAAAAGGGCGCGCGCACCGTCGTCCGGTTCAGCTGAATTTTGGCATTATCGAGCGCGGCCTTTGCCGTTCTGTAGGCGGAGTAATCCATCAGGTCGCCCGAGGGCTTGCCATTCAGCTTCGCCGATGTCTGGTTGATGCTTTGTTCCAGCACATTCGCCATCTGTTTTGTGGTGTCGCGATAAAAGCGCGCCTGGTCAAGTTTTGCCTGGCTGGCATAGTCATTGCGCGCCAGCTTCACCTGGCGATCATATTCATGCTGATAATATTCCGCGCTGCTCTTGGCGAGTTCACGCTGCGAAATACCCATTTCATATTGCGCCTTGAGCGAAGCGATGCCGGCAGCAGCTTCGGCGAGCCGGGCTTCAGCTTCATTGACGGCAATTTCATAGGATGTCTTTTCCAGCTGCAGAAGGGGTGTGCCTGCTTCGACATGCTGGTTTTCGCGCACCATGACCGCGGTAATCCGTCCACTGACTTCCGGGCTGACCGAGACCATATCAGCCTTCACATAGGCATTGTCCGTGCTGACATAGCGCCCGCTCAACATATAGAGAGAGCCGGCAACCAGAAGAATGACGAGAGGCACGCCGATCATCAGAATGCGACGCCAGTGCTGCTGGTCCAGCCCGTTCAGTCTCGCCCGCGTTTCGCCGATAAAATGACTTGTTGAGATTGACATGACTTACCTCTCGACGCGGATAGAAGACGCGCGCGCAATACCAGCCGGCGCGTGTGGTGTCAGATTGCTGCGCAGCTTTGTCAGCATGTTGATCATGGTGGTGCGTTCCGCTTCGCTCAGGCCTGAAAAGGCGATTTCGTTGAGCTCGTCTGCAGCGCTCCAGAGCTGCTCCAGCAGCGGGGCGGAACCGGGAGCCAGAAACAGGAGCTGGGCCCGCCTGTCATTGGGATCGGGCCGCCGCTCGACAAGGCCATTGGCGACGAGCTTGTCCACCAGCCGGGCAACCGTAATGGGCTGAACTTCCAGAAGTTCGGACAGGGTGACCTGATTGATGCCCTCATGAATGGAGAGCATCACAAGACCCCGCCATTGCGCCTGGGTGAGATCCAGCGGGGTGACACGCTCAATGAAGCTGCGACGCATCAGTCGCGCGCAGTCATGAATCAAAAAACCAAGGCTTCGGTCTGGATTTGAAGGAGTCATGGGCCCACCGGACTAGTTTTGATATAGGTGTTATCTAATGAGCCTTGCTTAGTATTTCGAGTCAAAAATAAACCCCCCGCAAAAATTTTGCGGGAGGTTCTTTCGAATTGGCCTGAAACAGGGCTTTCGGTCAAAAAGAGCCATGCGCGCGGTGAGGCGCGGGTATTTTCCCGGCGGGTCTTCTATCAGTAGAAGAGGACCACACTCGAAATAATGACCACCGAATAGGCCGCGAGCGCGATATATCCGATTGCGACGAAGAGGTCGGACTCAATGAAGTTGCCGACTTCTGTCGAAAACAGGCGATGCCGCACGCTTTCGAACTTCTGAGCAAGGCTTTTGGCCTTCTCGGCAGGCGCAGTGGCCTTGTAGGTTTCGGTCGAAACGCTGTTGTGAAGTGCTGGCATGATGATGTCCTCAGGTAAAAGTCAAAGGGACGAAAGCCCGGACCGGTCTATCTACAAAGGGGGGTGACCGGCTGACTGAGCGGACTGGTTACCGCTTCTGAAAACAATATATGCTGCGTTGCACAAACTGACAAGATGTCACTTAACTTTTATATCTAAGCGGGAAAAACTGTTGCTGCGTTGCAACAAATAAGGATTCCCCTGCGTCATTCAGCTGTAGCGAAGCTCGCGCTTCTTGCCCGCATGACCGGCTTTCACCTCATCCACGGCCCAGGCGAGATCATCCAGATAGGTGTCTGCCACCTTCAGATGGAACGGTGACAGCATCAGATGGAGCCCTTTGGGTTCGGTAGTGAGGCTGGTGAACCAGCCGCGCTCGAAGAGTTTGCCCCAGACCGCGAAGGGGTCCATCTCCTCATGCGTGAAAGCGATGATCCCGAGCTGCGGATTGCCCATGACCTTGAAGCCGAGCTTTTCGACGCCCGCCTGTATTTTCTCCCGGGCCTCGGTCACCTGGCCATGTTTGGCGCGATAGCCATCCACGCCAAGGAAATTCATGACGGCCCATGCCGCGGCGATGGCCCCACCCGGACGAGTGCCGGCCAGTGTCGGCGTCACCATGCGGCCACCTGGCCAGTCCGCGCAGTCAAAGATCATATGGGCGCGCAGCTCCTCGCTGCGGAAGAGCACGGTGGAGGCACCCTTGGCGCAATAGCCATATTTGTGGAGATCGGCCGACATGGAGGAAACGCCGGGCACCTCGAAATCAAAAGGCGGAACGTCACCGCCATTCATCCGCACGAAGGGGGCGATATAGCCACCCACGCAGGCGTCAACATGCAGCCAGAGGCGGCGCTTTTGCGCCAGCGCGCCGAGCTCGGCAATCGGGTCAATCAGGCCATAGGGAAAACAGGGGGCCGAGCCCACGATCATGATGGTGTTGTCATCGGCGGCTTTGTCCATGGCGGCGACATCGGCCAGCAGATCGTCGCGCAGCGGAATGCGGCGGATTTCGATTTCCATCATCATGGCCGCCTTGTCGAAGGCGGGATGGGCGGACCAGGGCAGCACAATATTGGGCTGACCCTGCAGCCCGAGTTCATTGCGGGCATAGTCGCGCGCCGTCTTGATGGCCATGGTGATGGAATCAGTACCACCCGATGTAATATTGCCAACGGAGCCATCGGGACCATGCAACAGCCCCAGTCCCATGGAAATCACTTCATCTTCCATCTTTTTCAGGCTCGGAAAGGCCATCGGGCCAAGGCCGTTTTCCGACATGAAAAGCGTATAGGCTTCTTTCTGGACTTTCTCGACATCGGGACCGGCGTTGAAAACATAGACGGCGGTCTTGCCGTCACGCCATTTTACGTCATGAGACGCGCGCGAAAGCATTTCGGCCTTGAGCGTATCCCAGTCGGTTCCCTTGCTTGGCATTGCCATGAGATTTGTCCTTTTTGTTGGTCTCAGGGCATCAGACTAACAGAGATTGCGCTCACGAAAAGGACTTGATCCGGCCCGGTTTTATGAGGGCGGGGCCCGCGAATTTGAGGCCGCCACGACCCCCGCCATCAGGGCGCCCATCTGCAGGGATGGCGAGACACTGGCGAGTTGAAGTAGTGGCAGGCGGGGGGTATGGGCCAGCAAGGCGGCCCCGCAATGATGCACACAGCTGGTGCAGTCGTGCTGCTTGTTGGCCGGCTTTGTATCAATGGGTTTGCCGTCCTCGCCAATCGTCACCAGCTTGTAGACGCCGCCTGAGCAGATATAGGTGGTAAGCAGACCATCGGTTGAGACAGCTCTCAGAGCATCAAGCGTCGGCGTGAGAAACTGAAACAGCATGGCAACCAGTGCAAGTATGCCAAAGAGGCGCTGCTGCCGGGCGGCTGGTTTCATGTCTCGAATGGCTGAATCGGCTGTCATGAACGCAGCCTATCGCATAAAGACCACAATCTGAAACGGGTTTTTCAGGTGCCATATCGCCGCACGGGCCGTGAGAAAGAAAAAGGGGCCGCCAATAATGGCAGCCCCCTCCCACCTCTAGAAGCTGACGGCAATGGCCGCGAGTGCTTCAATGCCAGGTGCTTCAAAACCATTGACCGATTCATAGGTCTGATCAAACAGGTTGTTGACGCGACCCGAGAGCGTGACCCCATGGCCGAGCGCCTGCGAGGCAGACAGATTGACGACGCTGTAAGGCGCCGGGTTGATATAAAACCCGAAGGCGTCGCGCGGCAGGTCCCGGTAGGGATCAGTCCACTGATATGTCGCGGCCAGGCTCGTGCCTTCCCGTGGCGTCCATTGAGCCGTGATGCCAAGCTGATGGCGCGGACGACGGGCAAGCACGGATGCAAAGACATCTGCATCAAGAACCGTGAAGGTGTAGTCCAGACGGGTTGTGACATTTTCAAGCGGTGTGATTGCAAAAAAGGCTTCAACGCCCTTTGTTTTAAACTCATTCACATTGACAGCCGTTGAATTAAAGAAGACATCATAGACAACGGCGATGGCGTCATTGACGGTGCTCTGGAAATAGGTGGCGCCGAGCCGGGCATCGGCAAAGAAAAGCCCCTGTTCAAAGCCCAACTCCCAACCGCGGCTGGTCTCCGGCTTGAGATTGGGATTGCCGATATAGTAGCCGCCGAAACTGTCAGGATCATAACCGAAGCGCTGCTGCAATGACGGTGCCTTGAAGCCCGTACCGTAGCTGGCGGTCAGGCGCGTATCGCTTTCCGTAAAATAGGCACCCGGCGCAATCGTGTAGGAAAAACGGCCCGTAATGCCTTTGGGCTTGTCATAGCGGCCACTGACCGTGACAAAAAACGTATCGCCAAAGGTCATGTGGTCGCTGCCATAAAAGGCGAGAGCATGCGTGTCGACATTGGTGTCGGGCAGGATCAGATAGCCACCGGTAAAATCGCGGTAGCCATGGGATTCATAGCCGTCATAAGTGATGCTGGTGCCTGCAGCGAGTAGATTATTCTCGCCTGCCTTGATGATGTTGTCGAAAGCAGCTTCGGCCTTCTTGCCTGTGTAGGTGTCATCTTCGGCATAGGCCGAACCCCCCGCATCTGGCGCATCTGTCGTGTGCGCGGTCTGTCTGGCATAGCTGAAGCGGAGGCTTGGCTTCCAGACATCATCGAAGAAGCGGCCATCGAAACTCAGATTGGTCAGGAGCCGCTGAGAGCGGATCTTGCTGTCCGGATTCTGATAGGTGTTGACAAAACCTGTCGTGGAGCCGTCTGCATCAAATTCGGTTTTGGCCTGCGTATATTGGATGAAGCCCGACGCCTTGAGATTGTCCGTCAGATTGTGCCCAAGCGAGCCGGAAACAGAATAAACCTCGTTACCATCCTTTTCCTCGCCCTGATTGCCACGCAACCGCGCCGGTGTGGCATCCGACCCTCGTGTTGCGGTGCGCGAGACAGAAAAGAAATAATCCGTACCCGCAACATTTCCCCCTGTGCTGGCAGATGTGTTCAGCGTGGCCAATGTTCCAGCCTCAACCTTGAGCGTGGTGACGGGGTTGCGGCTGCCCGTCTTGGTGATGATGTTGACGACGCCACCCAGCGCCTGGCTGCCATAAAGCGCGCTTTGCGGCCCGCGGATGATTTCGATGCGGTCCACATTGTCGAGCGGGATATTGGCAAGATTGGCTGCACCGCCCGGCGAGGACGGGTCATTGATGGCAAGGCCATTGAGCAGCACCAATGTCTGGTTGGAACTTGCCCCCCGCGTAAAAATGGAAGTAAGCGTGCCCGTGCTGCCGGATTGGGCAACGGTCAGGCCGGGCGAAGCCTTCAGCGCATCGACAATGGTCTGATACTGATAGGTCTCGATGTCTTTGGAGGTGATGATGGTAAAGGAACTGGCGACTTCTTTTGTCGGCAGCGGCAGGCGACCGGCAGTGACGACAATTTCGTCTTCGGTCTTTACACTCTCAGCATTGGCGCTGACCGGCAGGCAGATGATGGTGCCGGCAAGAGCAAGCATCCATTTTGAGTTGCGGTTCATGTGAACCCCCCATGTCTCATATCGCGGCCACCCCGGCCACAAGGTGCTGATAGACAGGGGATGTTGTGAGAGCGGCGATGCGGAGATGCGCGCAACAGGACGGGGAAGCGATGGGGGAGAGGCCCGCATGCCGACGCGTCATGTCGCGTCATCAAGGCGGTTGACCGCTCCGTTGGCACACCCCGGCCACCGGCAGATGACGCGCTTGATGGCAGGTCTCCTGGCTCGCGGGTCAACAGCCTGGTTCCGCCTTCCCGGCACGCGCGCTCTGAAACAGAACAACGCGTGTCAGTGGCCTATCTGGAACCGGGCCTCGCCGCTTACAGTTGCGGGGGCAGCCAGAGCATTGATGTGAGAGATCACATCGCACCCTGTTCCCTCTTGCCTCCATGACCGCACAAGTTGCGCTGCCATGGAACCGTCAAGCAGGCCGCACTATAGGCGGGCGGCGGCGTCTGTCAAACGGCGGATTTTAGATAGCGGTCTCGGCCATGCGCTGGCGCATGTCAGCCCTTGGCACGATGGGCAAGAAATATCCGTGCAATTTCAGCCCCATGCGTGTCCTGCAGGAAATGGCCGGCATCGGGAAATGAATCAAAGGTCGCCTGGGAAAAATGGCTTGCCCATTGCTTGCCCCATTCAAGCGTGAAGATATCGTCCATCGCGCCCCAGATGAAATGGATGGGCTTGGTCCATTTGAGCAGGGTGGCGTAATGCTTTTCCTGTTCGCGTGCATTGCCGCCTTCCGGATTGTCGAACGGCAGACTTAGCGGGAAACGGCGCGGGCCGGCGAGCACAGCCTCGCCACCTTCAATAAAGGGCGCATCATAGGCACGTCGTATTTCGTTCTGTGCTGCCGTGAAACTTGGCATTTGGCCCTTCTGCACGAGCGCCATGAGATCGGCGGGGGGGATGAAATTCAGGGCCCGCATCATGAAAGTGCCCATCGACACAGGGTCAGGAATGCTGCGTGCGAAAAAACCATTCGGCTTCCACCCTGCATTCCACAGGCGCAGCGACTGGGTATATTCATACCCCTCGTGATGGAGCCAGGTATTCATGATCACAAGCCGGTCAAAGCGTTCGGGCATGGTGGCGACCTGCGCCAGCGAGATGGGCCCACCCCAGTCTTGACAGAAAAGCGTGATGCCTTTCAGGTCCAGCGTCGTGATCAAAGCCTTCAGCGCCTCTGTATGGCGGGCGATGGAGTACCAGTCATCCTCGCCCACCTTGTCGGACCGGCCAAAGCCGATGTGGTCGGGCGCGATGCAGCGATAGCCGGCCTTCAGGAGCTCACGGATGATGTGACGGTTGAGATAGCTCCATGTCGGCATGCCATGCATGAGCAGTGCGATGGGGGCGTCCCTGGGACCTTCATCAATATAATGCATGCGCAGCCCATGCGGCTGCCATTCAAAGTAATGGGGCGCATAGGGGAAATCAGCCAGATTCTCGAATGCGGCGTCCGGTGTGCGCAGGACATTCATTTTGTGTCTCCCCTGATGACGCAGCTGTTATTTTGCGACCAGATTAGAATCGACACTTTTTATGTCAATAGTTTTGTCGACGGAGAAGGCATGCCGAATCGTTGTCCGAAATGACGCTGTCTGCAAATAAGGGGGCTGTCTCGGGAAATTGACTGGTCGGAGTGAGAGGATTCGAACCTCCGACCCCGTCGTCCCGAACGACGTGCGCTACCAGGCTGCGCTACACTCCGTTACCAGTCAGAAGCGGCGTTATAGAACGCCATGAAGCCTCCCGCAAGCCCAATAGGCGAGGCTTTGCAGGGCGGTGGGCGGGAATTGGCCCTTGTTGCGAAGCAACGCTGATGCCGCTATGTTCCGCCAAATTTCGCGCGCGACGCTTGCCCGCGCGGAAGCTCTGCTGGGGCGTAGCCAAGTGGTAAGGCA
>WGND01000020.1 GCA_016124805.1 Hyphomicrobiales bacterium
CATCTCGACTGGAACAATCCGGCTGAGCTTGTGCCGCCGCATGGCGAAAGCTTTGCCGATCATGCCGACCGTGTGGCTGGTGCCATTGAAAGGCTGAGTGCGCATTATGCCGGTCGCAGTATTGTCGCGGTGACCCATGCCGGCGCGATCAGGGCGGCAATTGCCTATGCGCTGGAACTGGATGTGGCAATGGCGCTGCGCATTGAGGTGGCACCTGTCTCCCTGACGCGGCTCACACATCGCGTGAGTGATGGCGTGGCAAGCTGGAGCGTGGGCGCCATCAATCTGGAAGTGCGCATCTAGTCCTGCTCAATTAGGCCTGTGCGGCGGCATTTTCGTCGCGCGGCATGTGCAGGGTCAGCAGTTCGTCGCGTTCCCACACGCTGAGCATATAGCCGAGATAGATTTCGAGTTCATTCAGCCCGTCGATCACCTGGACGGTGCGCTCGGCTGTGAGCTTCACATAGGCGCAGGCCATGAAAATGCCTGCCGCGTGGCTTTCGATTTCGTCGCAGCAATCGGCATCGGCGCCACTGGTGCGCAGCTTTTCGCTCGCCACGCGCAATTGTTCGCTGGCGGCGAGAATGTCATTGGTGGCGCGTTCGGATTTCTCGGTGATGCCATCCAGATGTTCCTCAAGCCGGGACCCGGCGCAGGGACCTTCCGCCTCCATGGCAACCATCATCTGGCGCAGTTGCAGGAGACCGGCACGCATGTCCTGAATCTCGTGATAGAGAAGTTCGAGCTGGGCGCTTTCCTTGTTTTTGACGGCCGTGTGGAACAGACGCTCAATGGCCTCAATCACGGATCGGGTGTCGGCGGCTCTGGCACGGCGGGCATGTTCGCGCAGGAAGAGGCGTCCACGCGGGCTCTCCAGGACAGCCGTTTCGATGGCATCATATTCGGTATCGCTGATGGCCTGTGGCGCGTCGGTCATGATGGACATGATCCTCTGGAGTGGTTCGGCGGATTATGCAGGGGCATTCCTTGCCGTTTGGTTGACTGCTAGGCTCAACTCATGCAACCCATGACACTTGGCGGGCATTTATCGGGAGAATTCCTTTGAAACTGGTGCGATTTGGTGAAAAGGGGCTGGAAAAGCCCGGCCTGTTGGATGCCGAGGGCAAGCTGCGCGATGTCAGTGCACATGTGCCAGATTTTGATGGCGCGGGGCTCGCGCCTGACTCACTTGCCCGGCTCGCAGCCCTTGATCCGGCTTCCCTGCCATTGGCCCCGACGGGCGCGCGTCTGGGTGCCTGCGTGGCCAATCCGGGCAAGATTCTCTGCATCGGGAAGAATTTCCGCGACCATGCCGCCGAGATGAAGTCCGATGTTCCGAGCGAACCGCTGCTTTTCATGAAAGCCAACAGTGCGCAGAACGGCCCCTTTGATCCGGTCACCATTCCGCGCGGGTCGGTCAAGATCGATTATGAAGGCGAGGTGGCGCTGGTGATCGGGCGTCAGGCCAAATATGTCGGGCGGGCTGACGCGCTCTCCCATGTGGCAGGCTATTTCATCATGAATGATGTGTCCGAACGCGCCTTCCAGAACGAACGTGGCGGGCAGATGACCAAGGGCAAGAGCTGCGATGGTTTTGCGCCGATGGGGCCGTGGATTGCCACAGCAGATGAAGTGCCAGACCCGCAGGCGCTGCGCATCCGCACCGATGTGGATGGTGAAGTCCGTCAGGACGGGTCAACTGCGGATATGGTTTTCCCGGTTGATGAGATCATTTCCTATCTCTCGCATTTCTTTACGCTTTATCCGGGTGACATTATCTCCACCGGCACGCCGCATGGCGTGGCGGCGGGCATGACGCCGCCGGGCTGGGTGAGGCCGGGCCAGTCCGTCTCGGTGACGATTGACGGGCTCGGCAGCCTGCGGAACCATTTTGTGGCGGATGCCTGATGACACGCACACTTCCGATCGATATTGAAACCGTCAAGGGCTTCATGGATGCCGAAGAAGGCTGGGCTCTCCATGAGGCGGCGCTTGAAACAACCGTCAGGGGCCCGGCGCTGGAAATAGGTTCCTATTGCGGCAAGTCCACCGTTTATATGGGCGTTGCCTGCAAGATGAACGGGTCTGTGCTTTACGCTCTCGACCATCATTACGGGTCGGAGGAAAACCAGCGTGGCTGGGAGCATCATGACGAAACGCTTTATGATCCGCAGACGGATCGTCTGAACACCTTTCCGCTGTTCCGCGAAACGATGCGCAAGGCAAGTCTTGAGGATACGGTTGTGCCACTTGTGGCACCCTCTGCCGTGGCGTCTAAACAATGGGGGACGCCGCTTGCGATGGTCTTCATTGATGGCGGGCATGGTATGGAGCCGGCCCTGACGGATTACCGCCACTGGGCGCCGCGTGTGATGACGGGCGGGATTCTCGCCATTCATGACGTCTTCCCCGACCCCCGCGATGGCGGGCGGCCTCCCTTCGAGATTTACAAGATGGCGATTGCTTCCGGCCTTTTCATTGAAGAGAAGGCGGTCAAATCGCTCAGGCTGCTGAGGCGGCTGGGATAGGTCTATTCTGCTGCTTCGACCATGGGGCGCTCGGCGAAAAGATGCGCGGCGGGCGTTGCGCCGGTGATGCTGTCCGTTGCAAGGATGACGGCGGCTGCCGTCCATGCCGGTTTTTCGGCAGGCCAGGCGACCTGATCCTCAAACTGGTAGCCCATCCAGTAGGAGCCGTCCGCATCGCGCCACTGATGCTGCCAGGCGAGCAGGGCTTCCGCCTTTTTGCGTTCACCGGCCACAAGCAGGGCCATGGTGAGTTCGGCGGATTCCGCAATTGTCACCCAGGGCTGATCCATGACGCAGCGGCAGCCTTTGCCTTCAGCGACGAAGATGTCCCATTTGCTGGCGAGGCGCTTGCGTGCGGCGGCGCCGGTGATGACACCGGCCAGAACGGGATAGTACCAGTCCATGGAATAGCGCGCCTTGGATTCCCACTGACGGTCAAAGCGATGCGGCTTTTCGCGCAGGGCTGTGCCAAGCCGGGCACGTGCGGCTGTCCATTCACGCGACGGCTCGCCCAGTTCGCGGGCGATGTGGACTGCGCATTCAAGGCTCTTGTAGATTGATGAGCAGCCGGTGATCAGCGCGTCATCTTCCGGCGTATGCGGATCATCTGCTGCCCAGCGGATTTCGCCATGCTCGCTCTGAAGCGAGAGAACAAAGGTCATGGCTGCCTTGACATGAGGCCACATGGTTTTGAGCCAGACCTTGTCGCGCGTGATCAGATAATGGTGCCAGACGCCGGTGGCGATATAAGCGGCGAAATTGGTGTCGCGAATATGGTGGCCGGCGTCTTCTTCCTCGCCGGTGAAGCGCTGTTCGACTTCGTCAAAGGGCACGGCGCTGCCAAGCTGCCCCCACCACGAGCCATCCTTGAGCTGCGTATCAACGAGATACTGGAAGGCGCGGCGGGCATGGCTGATTTCGCCCAGCACAGAAAGACCCATGGCCGCTTCGGTGTGGTTCCACGGATCAATCACGCCACCATCATACCAGGGGATCGCACCATTATCGCGCTGCAGTTCGAGGATGCGCGAAAGCGCTCCGTCGAAATGTCCGTCGGGAAAGGTGTCACCAAAGGTCAGATAGGTCATGCCGATCCCTTGTAGAAATAGAAGACGACACTTTTGCCCATCAGGGGGCCTGCAATTTTTTCAAGCATGCGCGTGAGGCGCGGTGCTTCCAGAATGTCCCATTCAAGGAACTTCTTATAGGCATTTATGATGCCGACATCTTCACGCTTCACGCCAAAGGCACATTTCAGCCACCAATAGGGCGAGTGCAGGCCATGGGCCCAATGGCGATAAAAGAAATTCAGGCCCTTTTCGGCGACCGCCCCTTTGAGTTCGCTTTCGGTGAAGATGCGCACATGGCCGCCGGGCTCGTTGTGATAATCGTCACTCAGCTTCCAGCAAACCCATTCGGGGAAGAAGCGCGGCACCGATATCGCCAATGTGCCGCCGGGCTTGAGGACACGGTTGATCTCGCTGACGGCTTGCTTGTAGTCGGGAATATGTTCGAGGACTTCCGAGCAGAGAATCTTGTCGAAGGTGGCATCGGGAAAAGGCAGGCTCAGCGCATCACCGACGCTCAGCGAAAAAGCGCGCTGCGTTTCGGGGTCCATGTCCGGGCAGGATTCAAAACCGCTGCGCGTGCGCTTGACGTCTTCAAAGCCCAGATCAATGCCGACGACATGGCATTTGGCATGGTAATACATGGCATGGACATGCCGCCCCGCACCGCAACCGAGGTCGAGCGCGCGTTGCCCATCTTTAAGCCCGAGCGCGTTGAGATCGATTGTTTGCATTGAGAATGGCCTGTCTGTAGACGTCCACACATTGCTGTGCAGCACGTTCCCATTTGAAATTGTCGAGGATGCGCTGGCGGGCGGCGGCGCCATAGCGTTCACGCAGCACCTTGTCGTCGAGCATGGTGGCGATGGCACCGGCCAGAGCGGCGGGGTTGGAATGCGGCACGATGATACCGGCATCGCCCACAACTTCGGGCAATGAGCCGCCTGTTGTTGCAATCACCGGTGTGCCGCAGGACATGGCTTCGCCACAGGGAAAGCCGAAGCCTTCATAGACCGAGGGCGAGATGGCGATGGTTGCTTCGTTATAGAGCTCGGTGATCCTGTCGTCGGTGACGCCGCCGATGAACTCGACCTTGTCCATGATGCCGAGATCGCGCAATTCATCCGATGTATTGCCTTCGCGCAGGCGACCGATGACGCGCAATTTCAGATCGGGCCGGGTTTTGAGAAGCTCGGCATAGGCGCGGATCAGGTAAATCAGGCCCTTGAGCGGCACATCCGCGCTGGCGCAGGCGATCAGCATGTCGTCGCGGCGCTTGACATGGGGCAGGGGTTTGAACTGCACATGATCAATGCCGTGCAGGACGAGATGGGTGCGTTCGGGCTTGATGCCGAAATCGCGCGCCACGTCGCGGCGCGTGCTTTCGGAGACGACGATGAGCGGGTCAAGCTGGCGGGCCACCTTGATCTGCATGTTGAGGAAAGAATACCAGCGCATCTTCAGCAGCTTGAGCTGGATGGTCTTGGCCGCCTCAATGTCGATGCGGCGATCCATGGTGATGGGGTGATGGATGGTGCCGACGATGGGCAGACCCATGTCGCGCATTTTCAGCAGGCCCCAGCAGAGTGTCTGGTTGTCGTGGCAGACATCATAGTCATTCAGCGTGCCGCGCACATAGCGCGCCATGCGCTCGCCAAATGTGTAGGGCTCCGAGAAGCCGCCCGTGGCATGGCTCCACCATTCGAACAGATCGATGGGGGACCCCAGCATCCAGGGCCGGATGGATTTGATAGGATGCGGATCGGCGTAGAGATCGAGTGAGGGGAGCTTGATCAGCTTCACGCGCGGATCGAGATCGGGATAGGGCGGGCCGGAAATGACATCGACCTGATGACCAAGCTCCACCAATGCCTTGGAAATGTGGCGCATATAGACGCCCTGACCGCCGGTGGTGGGATTGGACCGATAGCTCGGCAGCAGGATGCGCAGGGGCTCATCGCCCTTGATGCGGACCAGTTGCGGATCGTGGTCGCCGGTATGGACGGGTGGCGCGGGGAACGGTGCGACATCGGCCTTTGTCGGGTCGATGGTCATATCTGTCCGATCCAGGGCCTGCGACATCAACGTCTCCGGTCGTTTTTGAGGCGTGGGCAAGCCAGGCGCAAAAATGAGAGGGCCCCGCTTTGGGCAGGGCCTGAAGTGAAGGGGATATTACGCAATTCGATCTAATGCAACAAGTCACTTACATAATTGTAAACCGTTCAAATCTGCACATCTCAGTTCATCCGACGCTGGGGCGCCTTCTGGTTTTCGTCCGGATCGGGTGTCGGCCCTGATTGATGATGGATGAGGCGCCAGCCATTGCCTGCCCGGGCAAATATGTTGGTGGCGATGAGATAGTCCTCGCCCACCTGCTCATAGCAGATGACAAGACCAATATCGCCGTGAATGCCGGGACGTGCCCCCATGCAGGCCATGTCGGGGCTGGAGGGATTTGTCAGGATGGCGTGCCAGCTTTGCAGCACGGTTTCACGCCCTTCGAGCGGTGGCCAGCCGGGATGGAGACAGGTGACGGGTTCTTCATCCGCCCAGACGGCACTCATGAGGGTCACGTCCTTGCTGGCAAAGGCGCGATAAAATGTTTCATTGGCAAAGAGGAGGGCGGCGCGGTCGCGGTCTGAATCTGTCATGGGAAGCCTTGCGATCATCAGCGTTTCGACAAGGATCAATATAACCTGTGTGAGACAGGAGGCCAGTGTGCAGCCATGCCATCAGCTCATTCCATCAGGTTGGGGTCATCAGGCCAGGGCGGCACTGCCGGCGTAAAAGCGATAGATGCTGAGCACGTCAAATCCCATGGTGACGAGATTGAGGATCACCGTGAGGATGAGATAGGGCGCAAAGGCACTTCTGTAATCGATATCCGGGTTTGTCCAGATGAGGCAGATCAGGGCAGGCACCCAGATGATGAGGTGGCTGAGCTGCCAGGCAAGCGGGTGGTGATATTGCGTTGTGAGGACCCAGGCAACGGCAAGTGTAAGGGGGACGGTTGCCAGAATGATGCGAGCTTCGACGTGGTGCCAGACATGGCTCGTCGAGCCCGTGTTGAGCAACAGCAGGGCGCTCGCCCAGATAAGTATGAGAAACGGCGTCTGGCCGCTCGCGGTGATCTGTTCCATCTCTGCGCCCCCCGGCGATAGACTGGATCTCATCGATGACATTCAGGCGAAACAGGGCCCCTCTGTTTCTCCGAGACGAGACTTCGTCAGCTTTTGGCGATCATGTCCAGCCTGTTGGCCGCTGAATCTGATGCCTTTAGACCACAATTCGAGATGGATTTAGGGCAGGCGCCATGCGGCGACGGCGAGTGAGAACCAGCCGATGAGAAAGGCAAGGCCGCCGACGGGGGTGACGAGGACGAGCGCCCGGCTGCCGGTGATGCCGAGATAATAGAGCGACCCGCAAAACAGCAATGTGCCGATGACAAAAGCCGACCCGGCTGTGGTGACGAGGGCATTGCCGCCTTGCGAGGCAAGCCAGGCCACGGCGATGAGCGCGAGGGCATGATACATCTGGTAACGCGCGGCTGTTTCAAACACCGCCAGCTCCTGTGCCCCGACGCGCGACTGCAGGCCATGGGCGGCAAAGGCCCCCAGTGCCACCGAGAGAAAGCCGCTGACGGCGGCCAGCATGAGCCAGAGTTTCATGAGATGTACCTTGCATATGGGCGGCGTTGCGTGACTGACCATAAGGCGGTGATCGTCCGGCTGCAATGATCACCGCCTTATGGGGCCTGCGCGAAGGGATGCCTGACGCTGCGGCAAGGTTGAAACTCTTGAGTTCCCTGTTGACCGCTACGATGGCGGACCGCATCGTATGGCCAAATCACTGCAAGATCCGGCTTGAACCGGACGGAGGGAATGATGCTCACAAAAGCGGATGACTATCCGATTCATCAGACATCGGAGCCGATTGCCTTTGCCGGCACAGACCGCAACTATTATGACCGCTATTTCTTCAATGGCTACAGCCTGACCGGCGATCTGTTCTTTGCAGCGGGGCTGGGTGTCTATCCCCATCTCAACATCATGGATGCGGCCTTCAGTGTTGTGCATAAGGGCGTGCAGCATAATGTGCATGCTTCGCGTTATCTCAACATGGAACGCCTCGATACGCAGGTTGGTCCCATTCGCGTGGAAGTTGTCACGCCGCTCGAAGTGCTGCGCCTGCATGTGAATGATGCGGAAAACGGCATCAAGGCCGACCTCACCTATCACTGCCGCACAAGGCCGCTGAAGGAACCGCGCTTCACCTATCGTGAAGGGCCGCGCACGGTGATGGATATCACGCGCATGACGCAGAACGGCACATATGAAGGCTGGATCGAAGTGGCGGGCGAGCGCATTGAGATTACGCGTGACAGATATTTCGGTACCCGTGACCGATCATGGGGCGTGCGCCCGATTGGTCTGTCTGATCCGCAGCCGCTGGCGCCGGCCAAGCCGCCGCAATTTTACTGGCTCTGGTCGCCGCTGAACTTCGATGACCGCATTTCGCTCTATCATTTGAATGATGATGCGCAAGGCCGCTCATGGAACACCAATGCCGTGATCTGCGGTATTGGCGATGGCGAGCCGGAAGAAATGTTCAAATGCCGTTCGGAGATTGATTTCAAATCCGGATCGCGCCATGCGAAGGCGGCCCGTCTTTTCTTCACCCATGAAAATGGCAGCGAGACACGCATTGATCTGACGCCGCAATGGCAATTCTACATGACGGGCATCGGCTACGGGAATCCGGATTGGGCGCATGGCCTGAACAAGGGCGAACTGGCGACGGGCTATGATTCATTCCGTACCAATGAGATCAAAGGCTATATGCCGCCTCATCTACATATTCAGGCCTTCGTGACCGCAGAAATGCATCTGCCCGATGGCAGCACCAAGCAGGGGGCGGGCATATTGGAGCAGTTGATCGTCGGGCCCCACGCGCCATCCGGATTTCAAGACATTCTTGATCCGGCAAAGTAGGGGGGTGGCCATGGATGAATTATCCCAGCGCTTTGCTGCCTATCTGCAGCACCGCATGCCGCATGTCAGCAATGTCGAGGTGAGCGGCTTGTCGCGCATTCATGGCGGGGCCAGCCGCGAGACATATCGGCTCCGGGCAAGCTGGCGCGAGAATGGCGTGGAGGGCGGGCGGGCTTTGATCCTCCGACGGGACCCGGTGGCAAGCCTTATCGAGACCGAGCGTGATCTTGAATTCAACGCCTATCGCGCTTTTCACCCGACGGGCCTGCCGGTGCCGGAGCCGCTCTTTCTTGAAACGGACCTTGAGTGGCTCGACCGTCCCTTCTTTGTAATGGAACAGATCGAAGGTTGTCAGGCGGCCTCGCCCTTCAACGACGATCCATATGGCGCGCTGGCGCCGAAAATCGGTGAGCAGTTCTGGACCCATCTCGGACGGATCGCGGCGGCTGATCCCGACGCCATCGGCTTTGCGGAAACGGTTGATCCGGTCGCGCCGGATGAATGCTGGAAAATCGCGCTGGGTCATTGGGAAAAGGTCATCGACGAGGATGCGCTCTCGCCCCAGCCCATTGCGCGAGCGGCCATTCGCTGGATGCGCCGGAATCCGCCGCCGCCTGCCAAGCGCATCAGCGTGGTGCATGGCGATTACCGGACCGGCAATTTCCTGTTTGATGAGGCGGGCGACATTCGCGCCATTCTCGACTGGGAAATGTGCCATCTGGGCGATCCGCTGGAAGATCTTGCCTGGGCGGCAGATCCCCTTTGGGCCAATGGTCATGGCGAACGTCCGGCCGGTTTGATTGACCGGGCGTCCGCCTATGCGTTGTGGGAAAAAGCGAGCGGCATGACCATCGATCCCGTCGCCATGCGCTGGTGGGAGGTTTTTGCCGCCGTGAAGGGACTTGCGATCTGGATTTCAGCCGGCAGTGAATATCAGACCGGTTCCAACCATGATCCCGTGCTCGCCTTTTCAAGCTGGTTCTGCACCGATTTCCACGACCGCCTGCTGGCCGGCAAGCTGAAAGCCGTTTACGAGGAGGCCCATTATGAAGCCTGATGTTGAGGTGGTGATGCAGGGGTTTATGGGCACGCTCTTTACCGATATTGCGCCGCATCTGACGGCGGAATATGCGGTGGGGCATGTCAGCCTGATGGCGCTCATGCTGTTCATGACGGCCCATGAACATGAGCATGGCGCCGAATTCGAGATGACGGATATTCAGGAAATGCAGGCGATTTTTGCCGATGCGACAGGCAAGGTGGCGGACACGGCGCTGAAAGCACGTCTGGCCGAGGCCGCCAAAGCCGACGTGCCTTCGCTTCAGCTTTCAAAGCTGCGGGCGCAGGGTGACCTTTACCGGTCGCTTCTGATTGAGCTGCATGAATGGGCCGAAGCCCACAATGCCCATCTGGAGGGCGTGATCCTGGATCATCTGCTTGATGCCGCCAACCGGCGCAAGCTGACCATGCCGTCTTTGGGGTGAGCCGCTGAATCTGCTTCGCGCCGACAGGTGAATGGCGTATCACTGAGTGCCTGTTGCTGATGACCTCTTGCCGGGCAAAACGGTCGAAGAACCATCATGTCGCTCACGCTGCGCCTTTCCCTTTTTTATGCCTCGCTGTGCATTTTCAGCGGCATCTATCTTCCCTTTTACCCGGTGTGGCTGAAGGGGAACGGGCTGGGTGCCGAGCAGATTTCCTTCATCATTGCGGCGACGAGTTTCCTGCGTGTCATTTCCGCGCCGGGCATTGCTTTTGTCGCCGACCGGCTGGGGGACAGGCGCGGTGTTGTCATTGCACTTGGCTGGATTTCACTTGCCTGCGTTCTGGTGCTCTGTTTTTCCAGCGGCTTTGTCGCGATCTTTCTGGTGAGCGCCACGTTGATGCTGTTTCTGCCCGCGATCAGCCCGCTGGCTGAAACCATGGCGATGCGGGCGGCCATTGATCAGGGCATCAATTATGGTCGCGTGCGCATCTGGTGTTCGATCACCTTCATTGCGGCGAGCTCCGGCATGGGCTGGGTTCTGGAATGGCAGCCTGCCGGCATTATCGTCTTTGCGCTGGTCGGCGCCGTCGCTCTTAATCTGGGGGGCTCCTATCTGCTGTCGCGCGATCTGGCCGAACCCCGGCGCAGCGGGTCGAGCGGGGTTCAGATGCGGGCCATGTGGCAGATGGCACGTCACCCGCTGTTTCTGACCGGGATCATGTCGGCCAGCCTCATCCAGTCCGGCCATGCCGTCTATTATGCCTTTGGCACGCTTAACTGGGTCCGGCTTGGCTATAGCGAAACCATGATCGGCTTTCTCTGGGCGCTGGGTGTCATTGCCGAGATTGTGCTTTTCTTTGTGGCCTCGAATGTGGTCGGACGACTGGGGGCTCCGCGCCTGATGATGCTGGCCGCCGCCGGCGGCATATTGCGGTGGGGGCTGATGGCGCTCAATCCACCACTTTGGGGTGTGGTTTGCCTGCAGCTTTTGCATGCCGCCAGCTTCGGGGCGGCCCATCTGGCGGCGCTGCATTTTGTGGCCCATGCCGCGCCGCGTTCTCTGGGCGCCACGGCGCAGGGGCTCTATTCGTCGCTTTCATCGGGACTGATGATGGGGGGTGTTACGCTCCTCGCGGGTCCTCTATATGTTGCCTATCATGAGAAGGCCTATCTGCTTTCGGCATTTGTGTGCCTGTTGGCATTGATCGGCACGTTCATCATCGCGACACGCTGGCATGGCGGCGCGCTGATTGCGGAGGAAACAGGAAATGACAATCAAGGTGATCCCTACAGGGGCGGCGCTGGGTGCTGAAATTCAGGGTGTGGATCTGTCCGCCCCTTTGAGTGCCGATGACCGCGAAGCCATTTTGCAGGCCTGGGCCGATCACATCGTTCTGCTGTTTCGCGGCCAGTCCATCAATGATGATGATCTGATTGTCTTTTCGCGTCATTTTGGCGAACTCGAAATCGCGCCTGCCAGCGCGACCGACATGGCCGGCAGTCAGGAAAAATCGCGGCCCGAAATCTGGATCATTTCCAATGTCGTGGAGGGCGGGAAGCCGATCGGCGCCCTGGGCGACAAGGAAGCCGAATGGCATACTGACATGTCCTATGTGGATGAGCCGCCCATGGCCAGCGTGCTCTATTCGCTGGAAATTCCAAGCAAGGGCGGCGACACGAGCTTTGCCAATATGTATCGCGCCTATGAGACATTGCCAGATGATCTGAAACAGCAGATCGAAGGGCGCATGGCCAATCATGATTCCAGCATGACAAGTGTTGGCGAATTGCGTGCCGGTGCCTCTGCCGTGCTGGATGTGCGCGAGGCGCCTGGCGCCAAGCACGCCATGGTGCGGACACATCCGGTGACCGGCGGCAAGGCGCTCTATCTTGGCCGCCGGATGAATGCCTATGTGCTGGGTGAGGCGGTTGACGCGAGTGACCGGCTTCTCGATGCCTTGTGGGCGCATTGCACCAAACCGGAATTTGCCTGGACCCATAAATGGCAGGTCGGTGACCTTTTGATCTGGGATAATCGTTGCGCCATTCATCGCCGCGACGCTTTTAACGGCAAAGAACGTCGCGTCATGCACCGTACGCAAATCAAGGGTGATCGCCCGCGTTGACAGGGGCGCCTGCGAGGGACTTTATTCGTGCAAAACAATAAGAAGGAATTGCACGATGCGCGTTTTGCAGCTCACCGACGACTATGGAATCGACAAGCTTCAACTTGTTGAACAGGACCGTCCCAAGCCCGGTCATGGCGAAATCCTTATCGCGCTGAAACATGCCTCGCTGAATTATCGCGATCTGGCGACGATCAGCGGCTTCATGGGCAAGCTGCCTGCACCTTTCATTCCGCTTTCCGATGCCGCAGGTGAAGTGGTGGAAGTGGGCGAGGGCGTGACGCGCTTCAAGGCAGGTGACAAAGTCTGCCCCGGCTTCTTCCCGACATGGCTGAGTGGCCCGCCGACACAAGCCGTTCTTTCCAGGGCACTGGGCGGGTCGCTGAATGGTGTGGCTTGTGAATATATCTGTCTGCCGCAGACCGGGGCGTCGCTTGTGCCGAAAAACCTCTCATTGGCTGAAGCATCCACCCTGCCTTGCGCGGGCCTGACGGCCTGGCGGGCGCTGGTTGTGGAAGGCGACATCAAGGCGGGTGATACGGTGCTCGTGCAGGGCACGGGTGGCGTTTCCATTTTCGCGCTGCAATTTGCCAAGGCGGCAGGCGCGCGCGTGATTGCGACATCCTCCTCTGACGAAAAACTGGAGCAGGCCCGCAAGCTCGGCGCGGACGAGACCATCAACTACAAATCCACCCCCAAATGGGGCAAGGAAGCGCGCCGCCTGACTGGTGGTCTGGGTGTGGATCATGTGGTTGAAGTCGGCGGGGCGGGCACGCTGGAGGAATCGCTGCAGGCCACCCGCGTGAATGGCCATATCGCCATGATCGGCATTTTGTCGGGATTGAGCAGCAATCTCTCCATGGCGGCGGTTTTCTCCAACAATTTGCGCATCAAAGGCATTTCTGTCGGCAGTATCGCGCAGTTTGAAGAGATGAGCCGTGCTATAGAAGCCAATGACCTGCATCCGGTAATCGACTGCCATTTCCCCTTCGAAAAGACAGGCGACGCTCTGGCACATATGCAGGCGGGCAAACATCTCGGTAAAGTGGTTATCGATATCGCCTGATCTCAGCGCCCGCTGAGGGGGTGCGTGTGAGGATCAGGATGGCGGCGAGGCAGGGCGTATTTCATCAGAAGGCGGGTGTGATCTTTATCCTGATCACGGTGACGCTGGACATGCTGTCTCTGGGCATTGTCGTGCCCGTCTTGCCGGGGCTGATTGTCGATTTCCTTGATGGCGACACGGCGCGCGGGGCCGAGATTTACGGCCTCATGACAACGGGTTGGGCGCTGATGCAGTTTTTCTGCTCGCCCATGCTCGGCGTGTTGTCGGACCGTTTCGGACGACGCGCTGTGGTGCTGCTCTCCAATTTTGGCCTGGGCCTTGATTATGTGCTGATGGCCTGGGCGCCCGGTATTGTCTGGCTTTTTGTCGGGCGCATCATTGCCGGTGTCACCTCGGCCAGCGTTGGCGCGGCCAATGCCTATATTGCCGACGTGACGGCACCGGAAAAACGCGCGCAGGCCTTTGGCATGATCGGGGCGGCGTTCGGGGTGGGGTTCATCATCGGGCCGGCCATCGGTGGCGTGCTGGGTGACATCAGCCCGCGCCTGCCGTTCTGGGTGGCGGCAGGGCTGAGCCTTGCCAATGCCGCCTATGGCTATTTCGTGCTGCCGGAATCGCTGCCCGTTGAAAAGCGCATCAAGACCATCAACTGGAAGCGGGCCAATCCGGTGGGCTCGCTCACCATGCTGCGGGCGCATCGCGACCTGATCGGCCTTTCTGCCGCGCATTTCCTGTCGCAGCTGGCCCATCACGCGCTGCCCGCCGTGTTTGTCATCTATACAAGCTATCGCTTTGGCTGGGACACCAAGACCGTGGGGCTGACCCTTGCTGTTGTCGGCGGGGCGAGCATCATCGTGCAGGTGGGGTTGATCCGTCCGGTGGTGAGGCGCTTTGGTGAGCGCTGGACGCTGCTCTTCGGGTTGCTCTGCGGCGCGCTTGGCTTCACGATTTATGGACTAGCGCCGACAGGGTTCGTCTACTGGATGGGCATTCCCGTGATGGCCTTGTGGGGGCTTGCCAGTCCGGCGCTTCAGGGGCTGATTACGCAGCGCGTGAGCGATGCCGAACAGGGCCAGCTTCAGGGTGCGCTTTCAAGCCTGATCGGCATTGCCGGTCTTTTCGGGCCTGTGCTCTTTACCTACACCTTTGCGCTCTTCATTGGTCCCGGCATTGGCTGGCATCTGCCCGGTGCGCCCAACCTGCTGGCCGGTCTGCTGATGCTGGCATCATTTCTGGTGGTGCTGATCTATCTGCGCGTCGGCGCGGGCAAGGCCGTTCGCGCCTAGCCCCATAATTCCGGGCGCGGCGGCAGGACGAGGCTGCCTTCATATTCCAGCGCCGGGCTGCGGTCTCTGGCGAGCAGCAGGGGGCCGTCGAGATCGACATATTGCGCCTGCTGGGCAATGAGCATGGCAGGCGCCATGGCAAGCGATGTCGCGACCATGCAGCCGACCATGGTTTTCAGGTCACGCCGCCTGGCACATCGCATGACGGAAAGGGCTTCGGTGAGGCCGCCCGTCTTGTCGAGTTTCACATTCACATATTGATAGAGGCCGACAAGGCGCAGCATGCCTTCCAGACCATGGGCCGATTCATCGGCACACAGAGGAATGGGGCAGTCGATCCCCCGCAGGGCTTCGTCCTTGCCTGCCGGAAGGGGCTGTTCGATGAGTGCGACGCCGAGCTTTTTCATTTCTTTGGCGAGCGGCACGACATCATCAATGGACCAGCCTTCATTGGCATCGACAATGAGCGTGGCGTCGGGGGCACCGCGGCGCACGGCTTCGACACGGGCCAGATCGTTGCCGTCGCCCCCAAGTTTCAGTTTCAGCAGGGGGCGGGCATGGGCCGCGCGGGCGGCTGCCTCCATGTCTTCGGGTGCGGCAAGGCTCAGGGAATAGGCCGTTGTGAGTGGTTTTGGCGCTTCAAGGCCTGCCAGTTCCCAGGCAGATTTGCCGGCAAGTTTTGCTTCCAGATCCCAGAGCGCGCAATCAATGGCATTGCGGGCGGCCCCGCGCGGCATGGCGCGCTGAAGCTCTTCGCGGCCGAGATCATCGGCCAGGCGGCTCTCCATATTGCGGATGGAAGCCACGACATCTTTCATGCTTTCGCCATAGCGCGCATAGGGCACGCATTCGCCGCGCCCTTCCTTGCCATCCTCGCGAATGGTGACAAGGATGACATCGGCCTGCGTTTTTGTGCCCCGCGAGATGGTGAATTCTCCGGCGATAGGCCAGCTCTGGGTTTCAACGAGAATGTCGCGCATGGGGGCCGCATCTATCGTGATGGCGCAGATGAATCACCTGCAGATGATGCGCATCATGGCCCTATGGTCGGCGCAGGCCAAGCCCCTCTGTGAGGTGTTCAGATGCGACCGATAAACCAGGAGCCGTTCCAGTATTCGCCGGGCGGGGCGACCTCATACTGGGCGATGCGGGCTTCATAAAAATCGTAAAGTGTCGAAATGGCACCATTCAGCTTGCGGCATTCGGCAATGGCCGCACGTGCCTCTGCCCAGCGCTGGCTGCGATAGGCTGCGAAGATCAATGTATGGGCTTCCTGAAGGGCGCGGAATTTCGGATTGGCGCGCATGATGGGATCGCCCAGCAGCGCGAAGACCCGGCGGCCTTCAGGATGGCGCGGTGTCGAAATGAGATCGATCTCCAGCAGCGCGTAGCGGTCGCCGACCACGCGCTGGGTGCCTTCGCCAACAATGATGGCGGGTCCGTAATTGCGCGCATTGTGCTGTAGATAGGCAGCGAAGCTGACGGGTTCGCCCAGCACGCCATAATCAAAGCGCTGGACGGCCCCCATGTTGCCGGTGATGGCCGAACCGCTGTCGACCCCGATGGAAAGACTGAGCGGCACATGGGAGAGATGCTGGCGGCGGGCATCCTCCTCAAGGAATTCATTGAGCGCCTCGAGATTTTCCACCATGCGCAAGGCGGCGTCGCAGGCCTTGGAGGCATGGTCGCTGACGCTGAGCGGTGCATTCCAGACGCCATAAAGCGAGTCGCCGACGGTACGGTCGACCATGCCCTGGCGTTCCTGCACGATCTTGATCATGGGCGAGAAGAAGCGATTGAGAATATCGGCATAGGCCGTCGGATCTTCGAGATAGCGGTCTGCAATAATGTTGAAACCGCGCAGGCCGACAACCAGCGATGTCACATCGCGCAGCTCGCCTTCGGCCTGGATGAGGCGCGGATTGGCGCGCACCTTGGCGAGGCCGGTTGTCGAGAGACGACGGGCAAATTGCGTTTCGATAAAGCGTGTTTCGTCCTCGGTGTGCAGACGTGTCATCAGGGCGCAGGTGATCGCCGCAAAAATGAGCGTGAGGGAGGGCAGCGCCGGATCAATCAGCCAGCGGTGCTGTTCAAAGCCATACCATGAGCCATAGACGGCTCCGGCTGACATGAGAATGGCGAGGGTCATGCCCCAGCGGATGCGGAAGCTGCTGACAACGGCAATGACAAAAAGGCCCCCAAGGAAGATGAAGCCCTGTTCGGCAGCGCCCGCCCAGCCCGGTCGCGTGAGATAGTCGCCAGTCATGATCTGGTCGATACCGTTGGCCAGCAGGGCACCGGAAGCGAGCTTCAACCCGACAGGCGTATTGTAGAGGCGCTCCGTGCCGTTGACGGAGACGCCGATGACGGCGATGCGGTTTTTGAGGTCGGGCACATCGGATGTGCCTTCAATTACTTTCCAGGCGGGCACGGCGCTGCGTGTTTCGGGGCCACCGAAATAGAGGCGCATGTCGCCATTGGGCGCCGTCTCGGCTGTATAGGGTGTGCCAATGATGGCGACGCGGTCGATGCCGGGCTCGAATTCCAGTGCGAAACCGTTTTCAGCTTCGGATACATCCACGCTATAGGCGCTACCTTTGCGGGCAACGCGCAGGGCCTCGAGCATGGCGGAGGGGTAGATGGACCCGTCCATGGCCACAAGCGTAGGAATGGTCCGCACGATGCTGCCGTGATCGAGATCAACCAGCGAGGCGCCGACGCCGCGCGCGGCCTTTTCAAAGAGCGGCTGGCTGGCGCGCCAATTGGCGTAATTTGCCAGATGGTGACGGGCATCGCCACCGCTCTTGCTGATTGATGTCTTGTGAATGATCGGGGTGAGCTGCTCGACAGCAGGCCGACCGGGGACAAAGGTGACCACCGAGGGTGTCTGCGCCAGCGTGGCGGCCAGTTCCGTATCGGGGTCGGGCAGATCGGCCATGGCGGTGCCCATGCCCGCATAGTTGCCGTCGCCCGGCAGACTTTTCCAGAGCTTGAGCAATTGCACGCTTGATGTGGGATCGGCCTCGGCAAGGGGTGCATCAATGACGATGGCGTCGACATTGCGAATATTCAGCGCCTGCACGAGCTGCTGCACGCGTTTGCGCGGCCAGGGCCATGTGCCGTAGCGCTTGGAGGTTTCGGCATCAATGTCGATATAGACGGCCTGGGGGCCCATCTGGTTGGCGGCTCGCGGGATGAGACGCTGATAGAGATCAAAAACCTGATTTTGCAGGAAGGATGCGCCGCCCCCGATGTCGTAAATCGACACAGCAAGGCTCAGCACCAGAACAAGTCCTGGAAGGATGGCGGAAAGCCTGCGGAAAATCGGGTTCGGATTCATTCTTCAATCGCCTGAGACCGCTTACGGCCTCATCACTGCCCCAAATTGAACCTGAGCTTCATCACTGTCTTGTAACGGGACAATGAAAAAGCCACTCGTAGCGTCATCTGCAGCTTTCGTTCCAGCTGTCAGATGTGTCTTAACGGGTGTTCATGGGGCAGGGGGCCGGTTGGCCCCCTGGCGATTTGTGGCGGGAATTCCCCGCGCCGCAAGATCAGGGCTGCTTGGCGCCTGTTGCGATTTCGAGATAGGCGATCAAGTCCCTGCGATCTTCCGGCTTCTTCAGACCGGCGAAGGACATGGTGGTGCCGGGGACGAATTTCTTCGGGGCTTCAAGATATTCAAAAAGCGTTTCACCGGACCAGACGAGGCCTTCAGCCGCTTTGGCCTTGGCACCGGCTGAATAGTTGTAATCGGGATTATGCGTGCTCCCGGACCCGAAAATGCCCCAGAGATTGGGGCCGACGCGGTTGGGACCGCCTTCTTCAACGGTATGGCAGGCCATGCATTTCTTGAAGACCTTGGCACCCTTGGTGGCGTCGCCGCCCTGCCAATCGTCTGATGCCAATGCCAAACCCGAGACGGCCATGGCCAGCGAAAACACCGCCAAGCCCTTGATAAAGCTATTCATTACATCATTCCTCTCGCCGAACCGGCGTATTGGTCGTGAAAGCACCCCGAAACTGGTACGTAGATGATAGTAAGTTGCGCTCAGGATGAAAGAATGCGTCAAACTGGCGCAAGATTGGGGCTGGTTTGTGATAATGCTACCAGAACCGCGATTCTGCCCGTTCTGCTGGGAATGAGAGCGAAATGCATCGAGTAAGATCAGAAGCTCGTCCCGTGAATAGCTCCGGACCGGCCACTCTGGAAATCGAAGACGAAGATGGCACGCTGCGGGTGGTCGCCCATGGCGACTGGACGGTGCGTTCTGTCATGGCGATTGATCAGCGCATGCGGCATCTGGCCGGTGAATTGCCCGCAAGCGGTGCGGCGATCCTTGATATTGCCGATGTGGGCCGTCTCGACACGGCAGGTGCCTGGATTTTGCGGCGCACGGTTGAAGAATTCGAACTGCACGGCATCAAATGCACCTTGGAAGGCATGGATGAAAGCGAGCAGACGCTTTTTGAAAATGTCGACTCCACACCCATTCCCGAGCCTGAAGTCACGGTCAAGATCAATCCTTTCATCTATATTGCCGGTCGGACAGGCGATGGCCTGATCGGGGTTGTCGGCGAGTTTTTGCGGATTGTCGATTTCATCGGCCAGGTTTTTCTGGCGATGGGGCGGCTGGTTGTGAAGCCGTCGCGTCTGCGCCTCATCCCGCTCGTACATCACATGGAAAAAGCCGGCATGGATGCCGTGCCGCTTGTCTGCCTGCTGACAGGCCTGATCGGGGGCGTGGTGGCGCAGCAGGGTGCCACGCAGCTTCGGCAATTTGGTGCGGATGTTTTCACGGTCAATCTCGTCGCCATCATTTTCCTGCGGGAGGTCGGCATTCTTCTTACGGCGATTATCGTGGCCGGTCGTTCGGGCAGTGCCTTTACCGCCGAGATCGGCTCGATGAAAATGCGCGAAGAGATCGACGCCATGCGCACGCTGGGTCTCGATCCCATGGAGATGCTGGTGCTGCCGCGCATTCTGGCGCTTATCATCACGCTGCCGATCCTGACATTTTTGGCAGACATTATGGGGCTGATTGGCGGCGGCATTGTCGTGATGCTGATGCTCAACATGTCGCCGGACAGCTATATTGCGCGTCTTCAGGAGGCGTCCGATTTCTGGACCTTCGGCGTCGGCCTCGTGAAAGCGCCCTTCATGGCTTTGATGATCGGGCTGATCGGGTGCCGCGCGGGGCTGGCCGTGGCGGGCAGTGCGGAGTCCGTGGGCTCGCAGACCACCCGCTCGGTGGTGCAGTCGATCTTTGTGGTCATCATTCTTGATGCCTTCTTCGCGCTGTTCTTCACGGCCATCGGCATATAGGACCTGACCCATGCCGACAGCCACACCCATCATCGAAGTTCGCGGGCTGGTCAATGCCTTTGAGGACAATGTCATCCACCGCAATCTCGACCTGACTGTGCGGCGTGGTGAGGTGATCGGTATTGTCGGGGGCTCGGGCACGGGCAAATCCGTGCTGCTGCGATCAATTCTCGGCCTGCGCCATCCCGATGCCGGCAGTGTGAAAGTCTTTGGCAAGGACCTGACAAAACTCAACGATGATGAGCGCCGCCTTGAGGAGCAGCGCTGGGGCGTGATGTTTCAGGACGGCGCGCTTTTTTCGGCGCTGACCGTGGCGGAGAATGTGCAGGTCGCCTATCGCGAACATCTGCATATGCCCAAGCTGCTGATGGATGAGCTGGCGGATGTCAAAATCCGGATGGTGGGGCTGCGTCCGGATGCGCGCGACCTCTATCCCTCGGAACTGTCTGGTGGCATGCGCAAGCGGGCGAGCCTTGCCCGCGCCCTGGCGCTGGACCCCGAGATATTGTTTCTGGATGAGCCGACGGCGGGTCTTGATCCCATCGGGGCGGCGGCCTTCGATGAGTTGGTCAATAATCTCAAGCATACGCTGGGTCTGACCGTCTTTATGGTGACGCATGATCTGGATTCCCTCTATGCGGTGTGTGACAGGGTCGCCGTTCTGGCCGAGCAACGTGTTATTCTCATCGGGACGATGGATGACATGATGGCCAGCGACCATCCCTGGATACGCGAATATTTTCACGGGCCGCGTGCACGCGCTGCCCAAAAAAGCAGATAGCAGGACAGGCGGATATGGAAATCAAATCCCACAATGTGCTGATTGGCAGCTTTGTTCTGACGACGCTGTTGGCGATCGTCATTTTTGCGATGTGGATCGCACAGATTCAGCTCGACCGTCAGTACACATATTATCACATCGTCTTTGAAGGCTCCGTCTCGGGTCTGGGGAAGAGCGGTGCGGTCCAGTATAACGGCCTGCCCGTCGGCAAGGTCGCCGATCTCTATCTGGCCGAGGATGATCCCAACAAGGTGATCGCGCTGGTGCAGCTTGATTCACGCACACCGGTGAAAGAAGACTCGGTTGCCAAGCTGGAGCTTTATGGTCTGACGGGTGTGGCGCTGATTGAGATCACCGGTGGCAGTCCCAACGCGCCCATGCTGAAGCCCAAGCCGGGTGAGACCTATGCCACGATCACGGCGGCGCAGTCGACGCTGCAGGAACTTGCAGCTTCCGCGCCGGAGGCCATGCAGGAAGCGCGTGAGACGCTGGCGCAGATCAAGATGCTGGTGAGTGAAAACCAGCAGAGCATTCATGACACGCTCGCCAATATCAAGGAACTGACCGGGGCGCTGGCGGCAAGTTCGGATGATATCGAGAAGACGATGAAAAATCTGTCGCAAGCCTCGGTGCAGGTGAACAGCCTGACGAGCGATGCCAATAAGCTGATGAAGAATGACGTGCGCGGTTTTCTGGATGATGCCAGTGCGACCGCGCGCAGTTTCCGTGAGCTTTCCGATCAACTTGAGACGATCTCGCGCGAGAATGGCCCGGCGCTGGGGGATGGCATTTCCGAACTGCCGGGGTTGGTGAGCGACATGCGTGCGCTGGTGAGTTCGCTCGATAAGATCGCGAGCAAGGCGCAGGATGATCCCGCCCGGTTCCTGCTTGGCAATAATGTTCCAGAGGTTGAAGCCAAATGAATATCAGCAAGATCACGCCAGAGGGCTGCCGTCATATTGCCAGACAGATGCTGGTGCTGACCCTTCTGGCCTCGCCCCTGATGGGCTGCGCGCTGGCAAATGTGGCTGGTGACGCACCGCCGGCACTTTACGTGCTGACCGTGCCGGATACACATGTTGCCGACACACAGCTGGCCGCGGCAAAGCCCGCCATTCTGGTTGGCCGTTTTGCAGCGCCGGCGGCAATTGATACGGCGCGCATCGTCTATCAGCCGGCGCCGACCGAAGTGAAATATTATGCCGCGGCCCGCTGGAGCGATACCGCCCCTTCCATGATCCATGATCTGATGGTGGAGGCGCTGGACCATAGTGCGCAGGCGCTTGTGATGGGCAATCGCAGCCTGGCGCTGAGCAGTGATTATGAGCTGGTGGGCGATATCCGCCAGTTCGGTGCCCGCCCCAAGGCTGATGGCAGCACAGAGGTGGATGTGGTGCTGGCGGCGCGTCTGGTGCGCAGCAGCGACCGGGCGATCATCAGTTCGCGCAGTTTTCAATCCGTTGTGGCAAGCGAAGGGCGCGGCATGGAACCTGTCATTGCGGCCTTCAATCAGGCCTTGCAGACCAATCTTGCCGATATGACCGGCTGGGTTCTCGCCACTGCTTCAACCGACAAGCGCTAGTCCGGTCTTAGGAGATGCGCCCGGTTGCCTGGGCGAGCATGAGATAGACCTTGCCCGTGTCCGAGGTGAGATAGGTTTCGGCGAGAATGTTGTCGCGGTCGCGCTCGGCGGCGGTGTCGAGCAAATCCTCAAAGAGGCCGACAAAGCGATCCACATGGTCGCGGAATTCGCCATCCTGTCGATATTTCACGGCGACCTGATCATAGAGTTCGCGACCGGCGAGATTATAAAGGCGGCGGGCAAAGACATTGCGCTCGCCAGCTTTGTAACGACGCCAGAGGTCGGAGGGCGGGCTCTGTTCCAGCGCCCGGTCGAGATCAATCGCCAGTGACTGAAGGGTCTCGATGACATGCAGCGAGGCGCGGTGGAAATCCGGATCGGCCCCGGCGCGACGTTTGTCGGCGGTCGGTTCCTGTCGGCGGTCGGCGGCGGCGAGCAGGTCTGACAGTCCCCAGCGGCCACGGGGCTCCTCCGTGCGCCGGGGTTCGCGTTCGGCGGCGCGCTGCGTCATCTCGCGCGAGGCCTGCGCCAGCGGGGCCCGGGAAACGGGCGGCGCGGCGGGCGATGTGCGATCAAGGCTGCGGGCATGGCGCACGACAATTTCGGAAATGGTGGCCAGCGCCGAAATATGTTCGGAGAGGACATTGCTCAGGGCTTCGGCACTTTGCGCCGCCTCGGCGGGCATCTCGTCGATCTGCCGGCTGAGGTCGCCGGTTGCCTGTGTCAAGGCTTCGCCGGCCTGACGGGCAGCCGCGCCCAGACGCTGCATGGCGTCGTGGAAATTCTGCGCGGCGGCATTGTTCTGCGCCAGCGCCTGCCCGGTGAGGGTCTGCAGCTCATTGAACTGTTTGACGATATTGTCGTTCAGCGCGGCGGTGGCCTTGCCGAGGTCTGCGCTCATTTCGCCAGTCGCTTGCCGCAACTGGCTTGCGGTGGCGCGAATGGCTTCGGTCGCGCCCTGCTGGATTTCATCTTTCAGGGTGCCGGAGACCTGCTTCAGCTCATCCATGGTCGAGGCGATGGCGCGGGTGGCAGCTCCTGCCGAGCGGCTGACGGCGGCTGATGTCTCTTCGGCATCGCTTGCGGCGCGCGCGATTTCGGCGGTGACCGTTTCGCGCATGGCTCTGGTTTTGCCTTCGACGGATTTGAAGGTGTTGTCGAGCCCGGCGGCAAGGGCGGAGACGGCTTTGCCGATTTCGGCTGTATGGGCGGCGAGTGCCGTGTCAGCGAATTCAAGCTGTTCCTTGTTGGCTTCGAACACGCTTTGCAGGCGCTTGTGCTCCCTGTCGAGCCGGTCGGCGGCCTCGCTGAGCGTTTCGCGCTGGATCTCATAGCGGTGGGCAATGGCATCGGCCTTGGAAAGCGCATTGGTGGCGACCACCTCAAGCCGCGAAGCCTGACGGTCGAGTGTCGAGGAAGTGGCATCGGCGCCTGCGCGGGCGGCATCGCTGACGCGGGCAAGTGTCGTCGTCTGCTCGACAACGCGCTCGCCTGCGCGGCGCAGATCGCTTTCGGCCTTGCCTGTGAGATTGCGGACGGCTTCCACTTCCATGCGGATGGCGCGCGCGATGGTGTCGCTTTCGCTGCCGAGCGCAAGGCCCAGCTCTTCCAGATTGGTGCGGTGGCGCGAGAGCAGTTCTTCCATGGCGCGGGCGCGGAATTCAGCCCGACCGGTGCCGCGCTCAATGTCTTCAAGCTCGCGGGTGACAAGCGCCTTCAGTTCGGCGGCCTGCGTGAGCGCCTCCTTGAGGCCGCCGCGCATGAGATCAATCTCCTTGCGCACGGCTTGAGAGAGGGTGGCGACTTCGTCGGCGGTATGGTCGGCCGGATCGGAGAGGCGGATGGCGGCCTTGGCGAGCGCCTCCGACATGAGCTGCATTTCCTGACCGCGCCAGATCATGAAGGCAATAAGCGTGATGAGCAGGACGGGCAGGGCAACGGCAAGCGCCAGCGCGGCTGTCTCAAGCGGCGCCATGGCAAAAAGACGGTCGGGGCCAAAATAGTTCCAGATGCCGAGACCCAGCGCGGCGAGCACCACGAGGCTCCCAAGAAAGGCGATCTGGGGGATGGCAGCGGCAGGTTTGCGCGCGAGCAGACGATAGATGGCGCCCGCGGTCGGGCTGTCCTCATTGGCGGCTGTCACATTTTTGCCCGCCGATGCCTTGTCCGATGTCTTGTCCGAGGTGGGGCGCTCGGGCTTTGCGCCTGATGATTTCGGGGACAAATCGCTGGTTTTCATGGGGTTTCCGACCATCAATTGATGCGGTTTACTGGCTTCCAGCCTGTCGGAAGCTCGGCTTCCCGTCAATATGACGCAAAAGACGCGCTGTGACGCGCCTCTTTTAACCTTTCGGTACCTGTCGCGGGCCTAGACTCACCCCTGAGGGCTGGCGACGGCTGGAAACCGCGAAGGGGAAGACGAGATGGCATTCATGGCAACAATGTCGGAGGGCAATGGCGAGATGAGGGCACAGGCATCGACCGCGCGCCCCATTGATCTGGTGCATCTTTCCACCTACACGCTGGGCAACAGTTCGCTGGAAGCCGAATTGCTGGGGCTCTTCCGCAATCAGGCTGACGTCTATATTTCGCGCCTTGAAGCGGCGACCTCCGCTGACGAGTGGAAGAATACCGCCCATAGCCTGAAGGGCTCGGCCAAGGGGCTGGGGGCCTGGACTGTGGCGATGCTGGCTGAGCAGGCCGAAGCGGCAGCCGGGGCGGATGCCACAACGCGGCGCGCACTGCTCACCGATATTTCAGATGCGCTGAGCGCGGTGAAGCATTTCATCGACAGCATGGCCGAGTAATTTCAGACGAGTTTCTGTCTGACGACTTCCGCCAGCGCGAGCGAGGCGGTGAGACCCGGGCTTTCAATACCGAAGAGATTGACGAGCCCCGCGACCCCGTGATCTGCGGGACCCGATATCACAAAATCAGCCGCCGGTTCATCAGGGCCTGACATCTTGGGACGGATGCCCGCATAGGCTGGCGTGAGCGTGCCATCTTTCAGCGCGGGCCAGTAGCGGCGGATGGCGGCATAGAAGAGATCGCCACGCGCAGGCTCGACGCGATAGTCGGGTGTTTCATTTTCCACATCGATCCATTCCACATCGGGGCCGAAGCGGGCCTGCCCGCCCATGTCGAGGGTGAGGTGGATGCCGAGACCGGCATTGTTGTGCATGGGATAGATGAGCCGCGCGAAAGGCGCGCGACCGGCGAGGGTGAAATAATTTCCCTTGGCAAAGCGGGCTTGGGGCACATGCGCGGCCTCAAGACCCTGCATGCGCTGCGCAAGCGCGGGGGCCCAGAGCCCGGCGGCATTGACGAGATGGCGGCAGGTGAGCTGGGTCGGCTCCGCGCCGCCGACATGGAGCGTGAAAAAATCGCCATGGCTGTCGATGCGCGTGACAGGCGCGTTGAGTGCCACTGCGCCGCCGTGATCCTCGATCTCGCCGCGCAGGCTCAGCATATAGGCGTGGGTGTCGAATATGCCGGTGGAAGGTGAATGCAGCGCGCCGAGACAATGGAGCGCGGGTTCGGCAGCCATGGCCTCGCGGGCCGAGATTTCGCAGATGTCGCTGACGCCATTTTCCTTCGCGCGCGTGGCGAGTGCGGCAAGCCCGTCACGTTCGGCCTCATCGGTTGCAACGATGAATTTGCCGCAGCGCTGATGCGGCAGGTGATGGCTTTCGAGATAGGCATAGAGTAGCGCCCGCCCGCGCAGGCAGAGCGCCTGCTTCAGACTGTTGCTCGGATAATAGATGCCGGCATGAATGACCTCGCTGTTGCGCGCCGAGGTTTCGGTGCCGATAGCGCCGTGACGTTCGAGCACGACCACCTCATGACCGGCACGCGCCATCTCGCGGGCACAGGCCAGACCGATGGCGCCCGCGCCTATGATGATGGTGTCGATGTCGGTGGATATGGTCATGGACGCGAATTCAACAAGTCGTGGATGGCCCGGTCAAGCCGGGCCATGACGGTTTCTGGTTTTGTTGACAGGCGGTGTCCCCTCACCCTCGCCGGACTTGCCAGACTTGGCAGTCCGTCTCTCCCTCTCCCCTCAGGGGAGAGGGCAAGTGAGCATCAGCGAGCGCGGGTGAGGGGCACAGCAGATGCCTTTACCAGCGGGCGGCGGCGCGGGCGACGGGCCCGTCATCGGTGATGGCGATGTGGGTCAGGGTCTGTTCGTCATGGTTCATCCGCCATGAGAGCATTTTCTGGGCATAGGCCAGCACCAGCGGCAGATAGGCCGGATCGGTGGCGCGGTTCACCTGTTCGTCGGGGTCTTTTTCGAGATCGAAAAAGAGCGGCGGCAATTTGGTGAAGTGGACATATTTATATTTCTCGTCACGGATGATGTTCATGGTGCATTGATGCAGCGTGAGGTCGAGGGCGGCTTCGGCTGCCGGGTCTGCCGGATCGCGGAAGTCATATTCCCAATGGGCTTCGCTGCGCCATGAGACCGGTTCGCGACCTTCAAGGAAGGGCGTGAGCGACTTGCCATCGCATTGCACGGGAATGTCGAGGCCCAGCATGTCGAGCATGGTAGGCATGATGTCGATATTTTCGGTGAAGCGCGAAATTTTTGTGCCGCGCGACTTATCCCCGGTCTTGCGGGGGTCCCTTACAATGAGCGGGATCTGGTAAGAGGCGTCGAAATAGCCGCATTTGCCGAGCAGCCAGTGGTCGCCCATCTGCTCGCCATGGTCGGAGGTGAAAATGATCACCGTCGTCTCCCACAGATCGTGCTCTTTGAGAAAGTGAACCAGACGACCGATCTCGTCATCGACGCGCGTCATGAGGCCGTAATAGACGGCCTTGAGGCGGCGCAGCTTTTTCTCGTCTGCCGGCGCGCGGTAAAGACGGCGGGAAAGCTGATGGGCAAGCCATGGGTGCTGTGTGCCTTCATCCTCCCATGTGGCTTGCCTGTTGAAGCCCGGCACGGCCATGGGGTCATACATGGCGGCGTAGGGTTCCGGTGCGACGAAGGGGGGATGGGGTCGTAACAGTGAAAGATGGGCGACAAAGGGACCGGACGCGGTGCCGATGTAGTCCATCAGCTGATTGACCATGAAGGCGGTGTCGTCGTCCTCGGCCGGGTAGATGAGGGGCTTGGGGGTCGGCGCGCCGTCTTCATAATCAGGACCGTCCTTGCGATAGCCCGGTGCAAAACGGATGTCGGCGGGCACGTCGTAGCCTTCGCGCTTCAGCCAGTCGGTCCAGGGGGTGGGCCAGGTGCCCATCATGCAGATGGGGCGGATGCCGGGCAGGGGGCCTTCATAGGTGGTGAGCCAGGGGCTCTCGGGGTCTTCCTCGCGCGGGTCCTGGCTCGTATCGGTATAGCCGAAGAGCACGGGGTCGTAGCCGGCGCGCGCCACCTCTTTGGCCCAGTTGGTGTGACGGGCATCGAGCGGGGTGCCATTGGTGCCGGAGCGGTGATTCTGCAGATACATGCCGGTGTGGAGCGAGGCGCGCGAGGGGCCGCAGGGCACGGCATTGGCGTAATGGCGGGTGAACTGGACGCCTTCAGCGGCAAGCGCATCGAGATGGGGCGTTTTGACCATGGGATGGCCGAGACCCGAGAGGCAGTCGCCGCGCCACTGGTCGGCAGTGATGAAAAGCACGTTGAGCGGGGATGATGTTGGTGTGGGGCGGCTCATGCCGGGTCTCCCTTGGATGCGTCGCGTGGCCTGATGGTGGCGGATTGGCCCTGTTCGGGGGCAAATCATGCCCTGTCGGCGAACCTGCCACAAGAAATGGACAGGGCTGCGACATCTAATAGGCTTTACGGGCCGTGCTTTTGCATGCTACTTCGGCTGCTGCAAAAAAAACGGGACCTATACCCCCGCGTCTGACCGAAAGAAGATCATGGCAAAGATTACCTATATCGAAAGCAATGGCACGGTTCACACGATCGACGCCGAAAATGGCAGCACCGTCATGGAAGGCGCTGTGAAGAACTCCATTCCCGGCATTGACGCGGATTGCGGCGGGGCCTGCGCCTGCGCCACCTGCCACGTCTATGTGGCCCCGGAATGGCTGGAAAAGACAGGCGCGAAGGAAAGCATGGAAGAAGACATGCTGGATTTCGCCTTTGACGTGCGCGACAACAGCCGCCTGTCCTGCCAGATCAAGGTGACGGACGAGCTGGATGGCCTCGTCGTGAACCTGCCTGAAAAGCAGTTCTGATCTGATTTCACCTTTTTGAAGCGGGGGGATGCGGCTGACATATCAGCTGCACGGCTCCCTCTGCGAGCGACTGCAGGGCATCCCGGCTTTCGCCGGCGCGCGCCCTGACTGCAATGCTGTGCAGCACGGAAGCCGCGAGCCGCGCCAGCATGGCGGGATCGGCCTCTTGCGATAATTCGCCTTCGGCCACGGCGCAGCTGATCCGCGCTTCGAGGCTTGCATCAATTTCTTTCAGGATGGCGGCAAGCGCCTGCCGGATATCGGCGTCTGTTGCCGCCGCCGTCGGCGCGGTGCAGATGACATAGCAGCCGCGCGGCCCCTCCGGTCCCGAGAGATAGAGCTCTATGGCGCCGCCATAGAAGGCGCGCAGCGTGTCGGACAGGGAACCCGCCTTGCCCAAGTCGCCTGCCAGCGATTTTTCCATTTCCGATGCAAAGCGCTGGAGCGTTTTCAGATAGAGCGTCTTCTTGTCGCCAAAGGCGGCATAGAGGCTCGGGCGGTTCATGGCCGTGGCCGCCGAGAGATCGTCGAGCGAGGTGGCGGCAAATCCGCTGCTCCAGAAGGTTTCCAGCGCCTGCCAGAGGGCGAGGTCCGGATTATAGGATTTGGGGCGTCCGCGGGGTCTTCCGGCCATTTTGTACCAATTCGCAAATAATTATTGACGGGGCTGCCGGATTTAATATTGTTCGGTTCGGTACAAAAATCAATATGAGAAGGACCGATGCCGATGGAACTCTATTTCACGCCGCTTGCCTGTTCCCTTGCGACCCGCATCACGCTTTATGAAACCGGGCAGGGCGAGGCGACCGCTTTTCATCCCGTGACGCTGATGGACAAAAAGCTGGCTGACGGGTCGGACTATCTGGCGGTCAATCCCAAGGGACAGGTGCCGGCGCTGCGGATCGGGCCCGGCGAGCTGCTGACGGAAGGTGCGGCGGTGCTGCAATATGTGGCCGACCGCAAGCCGGAAGCGGGGCTGGTGCCGGCGGCAGGCAGCATGGAACGCTATCGGCTGCAATCGGCGCTCAATTTCATTTCGACCGAGCTGCACAAGCAGATCCTTGCCGTGATCTTTGATCCCTTTGTGCCTGAAGCGGCCAAGACCCATGCCCGCGAGGTGAAAGCCCCGGCCAAGCTGGCGCTGCTGGCAGGCGAGCTGGGCGAGAAACCCTTTCTGCTTGGCGATGATTTCACCGTCGCTGACGCCTATGCCTTTTTCTTTCTGACGATGCTGCCGATGGCCGGGGTGCGCTATGACGCCTGGCCCGCGCTTGGCGCTTATTACCAGCGGATGATGGCGCGGCCGCATGTGGCCCGGGCGCTGCAGGATGAACTCAAGCTGGCCGGGCGGGCATGACATGGCGGGGCTGACAGAGAAACTCGAGCGCCTGCCGACATGGCAGCTTGCGCCGAAGCTGATGGCCTCGCAGATGCGCGGGGTGGTGCATCGGGCGCTCAGCCAGTTGGGGCTGCGGGCGAAGGCGGTGCTGGACGAGGCTGATCTGGTGGTGCCGGATTCAGCGCTGGCGCAGCAGGCTTTGGCGCTGGTGGCGGAGGTGTCGCCGGTCTATCTGCTCAATCATTCGCTGCGCACATTTGCCTTTGGTGCGGTGCTGGGGCGGCGCGAAACCTTGCGCTTTGACCGCGAACTCTTTTTCCTCGCCGCGATCATGCATGATCTGGGACTGACCGACCGCTTCGAGGGGCCGGCACCTTTCGAGTTGCAGGGGGCGCGGGCGGCGCGCGGCTTTCTGCTGGAAAAGGGCGTTGCCGAAACCAAAGCCGATTGCGTGCATGAGGCGATTGCGCTGCATGCCCGTGTCGGCGAAGCGGAGAAGGGATCGCCGGAGGGACGGCTTGTGCATTTCGGGGCGGGTGTCGATGTGGCGGGATTCCGGATCTATGATCTCAGGCGGCAGGATGTGGACCGGGTGGTGGCACGCTGGCCGCGCGAACAGTTCAAAAGCTGCTTCTGCCATCTGATGCAGGATCAGGCGCGGCTCAAACCGCAGAGCAATATTGCCGGGCTTGTGGGGCTGGGCTTCACCAAAATGATCGAGGCAGGACCCTTCAGCGAATAGGGCCTAGCCGGCGGCCTTTTTCTTGGCGTCGAAGACATCAAATTCATGGGCGATGGAGCGCTCGATCAGGAGACGCCAGACAGGCTCGGCAATGGCGCGTGAGAGGCCCTGGCGGTCGGCTTCCTCCAGCACCTTGGCCACCACATCTTCGATGCGGGGCTGGTCGATGACCGTGTCGCGGTCACCCTTGATGATTCCTGCCTGCTCGATATAGGTCTGACGCTCGGCCAGAAGCGCCACCAAAGCCCGGTCGATGCGGTCAATTTCGCGGCGAACCTCCGGCATGGTGTTGCATTTGACCATTCTCATCTCCTCAGAAAGCCCGGGAAACGCGGCAGCGCGTTTCATAACGTCCCTTATGTAAGCAATCGCAGCAAAAAAGGCGACCTGACCCAGGGACGTGATCGCATTTTCTTTGGTCCGGAAGTCGTTTTTTTGCTTTGCGTCACCCGGCACCCACCCTATATAAGCATCACAGATTGTGAAATAAATTATATCACATTAAATTATCGTGATTATTGGCAGGTGCTGGCGGGAACGACGCGCAGGACAGCATGCCCAGACCGAAAAGAACAGGTGTTGAGATGACGCAGGAAACAATCACCACGGACGTGGTCATTATCGGGGCAGGGCCAACCGGTCTGTTTGCCGTTTTTGAATTGGGTCTGCTCGATCTCAAATGCCATCTGATCGACATTCTCGACCGGCCGGGCGGGCAATGCGCCGAGCTTTATCCTGAAAAGCCGATCTATGACATTCCGGCCCTGCCTGTGGTGGGTGGCCAGGAACTGGTCGATCGCCTGATGGAACAGGCCGAGCCTTTCAATCCGCAGTTCCATTTCAGTGAAATGGTCGAGGGCATGGAGAAGCTCGAGGATGGCCGCTGGCGCGTGAAGACCGATGGCGGTCTGGTGTTTGAAGCCAAGGTGGTGGTGATTGCGGCAGGCGGCGGCAGCTTTCAGCCCAAGAAGCCCCCGATCCCCGGCATTGAAGCCTATGAAGGCAAATCCGTTTTCTATTCGGTCAAGCGGATGGAAACCTTCCGTGGCAAGAACATCCTGATTTCGGGCGGCGGCGACAGCGCGCTTGACTGGACGATCAATCTGCAGCCGGTGGCTGCCTCCATGCAGCTGATCCATCGCCGCGACGGCTTCCGCGCCGCGCCTGACAGCGTCAACAAGATGCATGCGCTGGTGGAAGACAAGAAGATGAAGTTCCATCTCGGTCAGATCACCAAGCTGCATGGCGATAATGGCCAGCTGACCGGTGTGACCGTGAAGGGCAATGACGGCGATTTCGACATTGAATGCGATACGCTGCTGCCCTTCTTCGGCCTGACGATGAAGCTCGGTCCGATTGCCGACTGGGGCATCAATCTGCATGAAAACCTGATTGCGGTGGACACGGAGAAGTTTGAAACCAGCGTGCCGGGCATTTTTGCGATTGGTGACATCAACACCTATCCGGGCAAGCTGAAGCTGATCCTGTCGGGCTTCCATGAAGCCGCGCTGATGGCGCAGGCCGCGTTCCGTATCGTCAATCCCGATGCGAAGCTGACCTTCCAGTACACGACATCGTCGACGAGCCTGCAGAAGAAGCTCGGCGTCGCCTGATTTTGTTGGTTGCTTGTGAGTGTGGACATGAAGATTTTTCTTGTCGATGAAAAGGGCGTGGAACATCGCCTTGATGCGATTGAAGGCTGGCGGGTGATGGAGATCGTGCGCGACCACGGTTTCGGCATCATCGCCGAATGCGGCGGGGCCTGCGCCTGCGGGACCTGTCAGGTGGAAATTGAGCCGGAATGGCTTGATCGCCTGCATCCGGCACGCGACGACGAGCAGGATCAGCTCGACGACAATTATGCCGGGCCGAATGAAAGGCTTTCCTGCCAGCTGATTTTCACGCCGGAACTGGACGGTCTCCGGCTGCGCCTGTCGCGCGTGTCGCTGGAGAAAGCCGCCTGACTCTTTCTCCATAATGAGCCAAGTTTGACGGGTGCGCCGGTGACGGTGCGCCCGTTGCTCATTAAACTGGGACCATGTTCACAACCATGACATGCGCTGAAAAATCATTCGAGGTCTGGCCGGGGCTGCTGCATGTGGTGGCGACCGGGCCGGCGGCGCTGGAAGCTGTGGAACTCGGGTTTTCGCTGGCGCGTGATTTTTCCGCCGATGTGATGGCGGATGCCTGCGCGATTGTCAGCGGCACGCCGGAGGCTGTGAAGGGCGCACCGGCGCGTGCGTTGCCCGAGGCGGTTGAGGCGCTGGCGCCGATATTGCGGGCCGAGGACATGCCGCCCGATCTGGTGGCACTGCCCGGCGCGCTGTGCGATGCCTTGCTTGCCGGGATGGAACGGGCCGGGGTCTGCGACTTTGCGGCGGTGAGTCTTGGCGATGTGATGGCCTTTGGCGGACGGGTTGAGGAAGCGCGCGAGGTGGTGAGCGTTCTCCCGCCGCTGCTGAGCGAGTTTCTGCGCGCCGCGCCGCCGATGACGACAGGCGGGGTGGCGCTGGCCGGCGTGCGCTGCGGCGGGCCTTCGGATGGCGTGGCGGACCGGGTGGTGGTGCTTGCGGCCAATGGCGCACAGGCGGCGCTGGCGGCCTCAACGCTTGCCTCAGCCTGTGCCGTGCAGCCCGGCATGGCGATCAGCGAGGAGCGCCCGCGCGACCGGCTTTATGCAGCGGCCTGGCAGGGACGGCGGCTGATTGACGAAACCGGCCATATGGAACCCGAAGCGGTGTGGGATGCGCTGTCGGGTGCGGCACGGCGCGGCCGGACGCTGCTCGACCGGGGGGGCATCAAGGCGGCGGCCCTGACGCTCAAGGGCCGTGGCCGCGTGATCGGGCGGATCAAGGGCGATGCCTTGCTGCGGATCGGCGTTTCGGAGTGGCGCTAGGGCGCGTTTCGTCCCATCATCTTCCCAAAAGGGGAGAGCGATCATGGGATTTTACGAAAAACATATTGTGCCGCATGTGGTGAACTGCGCCTGCGGGACCAAGCCGATCACCTATCAGCGCAAGAAAGTGGTGCCGATGGCCGAAGGCGTGGTGCTGGAGATCGGCATCGGCACGGGCCACAACCTGCCTTTTTATGATGCCAGCAAGGTGACAAAGCTGATCGGCCTCGACCCGTCGGAGGAATCCTGGAAGATGGCCGGTGAGCGCGCCAGGGCGCTGCCCTTTCCGGTTGAATTTATCGGGCTGCCGGGCGAGGACATTCCGCTGGATGACAAATCCGTCGACAGCGTGCTGGTGACCTTTGCGCTCTGTACGATCCCTGATCCGGTGAAGGCGCTGGAAGGCATGCGCCGCGTGCTCAAGCCCGGCGGCAAGCTGATCTTCTGCGAGCATGGCGCGGCCCCGGATGCCGATGTGCTGAAATGGCAGAACCGCGTGAACCCTGTGTGGAAGGTTCTGTTTGGCGGCTGCCACATCAATCGCAACATGCCGGAAATCATCCGCGCGGGCGGCTTCCGCATTGATGATCTGCAGCAGATGTATCTGCCGTCCACGCCGCGCATTGCCGGCTTCAATGTCTGGGGCATGGCGCAGGGCGCCTGAGCCCCACCAGCCAGTCTTACCAGTAAGGCCCGTAGCCCGGACGGCCATAGGGCCAGAAGGGCGAGGGCGTGTTGGCGCGCCGGAGCTGATCGGTGTTGTCTTCGGTGGCGCGGATTTCCTGCAGCTTGAGCATGCAGTTGGCAAAGGCTTCCGTTTTGGGCTGGAAGCCGAGCAGGCTGCATTCGGCTTCATCGGCCTGACGCTGGGCAGCGGCGGCGGCGGCCTGTTCCTCGGGCGAGACGCAAGCTGCAAGCGCCAGCAAAAAGAGGGCGGGGAGAAGGGTTTTGAGATGCTTCATGATGCTAGAGTCCGATACCTATGCCGAGGCCGACGCCATAATGGATATTGGAGCCGGAGCCTTTTGACTCAGCCCGCAATTCGCGCATTTTGAGCATGCAGTTGCCATAGGCTTCCGTGCCCTGCTTGAAGCCGAGATCGGTGCAGTTTTTGCTGTCGATGGCATCCAGGCGGGCCTGTTCGGCGGCGCGGTCGGCGGCCGTTTCGCAGCCCATCAGGAAGAGCGGCGCGGCAAGCGTGAGGCCCATGCTGAAGGCTTTCAGTCGGCGATGTGTCATGTCGTCTCCTTTCGCTCCCCTGGCAAGCAAGGTGGGGCGGGTGGGCGATATGACCAGTCTAACCCGGAAGACGGCGAAATCAGGGCAGGGTTAAGCGCGAACGCACAAAAGAATTGCGCCCCTCACCCGCGCTCGCAAGGCTCGCTTGCCCTCTCCCCCGAGGGGAGAGGGAGAGACGGCAGAGCACGGGGTTAGCGCGAGAGCTCGCGCATGGCCTTGTCGAGACCTTCCAGTGTGAGCGGATACATGCGGTCGCCGAAAATCTGGGCGATCATCTGGGCCGACGGTGTGTGCTGCCAGTGACGCTCGGCGATGGGGTTAAGCCAGACCACATTTTCATAGATCTGGATGACGCGGTCGAGCCAGATGGCGCCGGGTTCCTCGTTCCAGTGTTCCACCGAGCCGCCGGCATAGGTGATCTCGTAATTGCTCATGGTGGCATCGCCGACAAAGATCACCTTGTAGTCGGAGGGATATTTGTGGAGCACATCCCATGTGCTCATCTTCTCGTTATGGCGGCGGCGGTTGTCCTTCCACACGCCTTCATAGAGGCAGTTGTGGAAGTAGAAATATTCCATGTTCTTGAATTCGGAGCGGGCCGCTGAAAAAAGCTCCTCGCAAAGCTTGATGTGGCTGTCCATGGAACCGCCGACATCAAAGAAGATCAGGACGTTGATCTTGTTCTTGCGCTCGGCAATCATCTTTATGTCGAGATAGCCCTGATGCGCGGTCGAACGGATCGTCTCGTCGAGATCGAGTTCGGTGGGCTGGCCTTCGCGGGCAAATTTGCGCAGACGGCGCAGCGCGACCTTGATGTTGCGGGTGCCAAGCTCAAGTGAATCGTCGAGGTTCTTGTATTCGCGCTTGTCCCAGACCTTGACCGCCTTGCCGTGGCGGCCTTCCTTCTGGCCGATGCGGACGCCTTCGGGATTATAGCCATCGGCGCCGAAGGGCGAGGTGCCGCCGGTGCCGATCCATTTGTTGCCGCCCTCGTGGCGCTCTTTCTGTTCTTCGAGGCGCTTTTTCAGCGTCTCCATGATCTTTTCCCAGCCGCCCAGCGCTTCGATCTGGGCTTTTTCTTCTTCGGTCAGGAATTTCTCGGTGAGCGAACGCAGCCATTCCTCGGGGATCTCGGCGGTCTGGTCGTCGCTGACCATGTCGAGGCCCTTGAAGACATGGGAGAAGACGCGGTCGAATTTGTCGAGATTGCGTTCGTCCTTCACCAGCGAGGCGCGGGAGAGGAAATAGAAATCCTCGACCTTGTTCTCGATGATGCCGGAATCCATGGCTTCCATCAGCATCAGATATTCGCGCAGGGAGACAGGCACATTGGCCTTTTTCAGCTCATGGAAAAAATGGACGAACATGGCAAAGCCTTATCGTTGAATGATCAATTCGAGACGCTGTTCACACCATGGCCGGAACATCTGCCCCGGCCATGACGCCATTATCAGTTGCGTTCGCGGCGCGCGAGGAAGGCCAGACGCTCAAAGAGATGCACATCCTGCTCGTTCTTGAGGAGCGCGCCATGCAGCGGCGGGATGAGCTTTGTCGGGTCTTTTTCGCGCAGTGTTTCGGGCGAAATATCTTCCGAGAGAAGCAGCTTCAGCCAGTCGAGAAGTTCCGATGTGGAGGGCTTCTTCTTGAGGCCGGGCACGTCGCGGATTTCGTAGAAAATCTTGAGCGCTTCGCCGACGAGCTTGCTCTTGAGGCCGGGGAAGTGGACGTCGATGATCGAGCGCATCACTTCTTCGTCGGGAAATTTGATGTAGTGGAAGAAGCAGCGACGCAGGAAGGCGTCGGGCAGCTCTTTTTCATTGTTGGAGGTGATGATGACGATGGGGCGGACATCGGCCTTGATCGTCTCATTGGTTTCGTAAACGTAAAATTCCATGCGATCGAGCTCCTGCAGGAGGTCGTTCGGGAATTCGATGTCGGCCTTGTCGATTTCGTCGATCAACAGGATCGGGCGCTCGGTGCGGGTGAAAGCTTCCCAGAGTTTGCCCTTGGTGATGTAGTTGCGGATGTCGTGGACGCGCTCGTCGCCGAGCTGGCTGTCGCGCAGACGCGAAACGGCGTCATATTCATAAAGACCCTGATGGGCCTTGGTGGTGGATTTGATGTGCCAGGTGATGAGCTCGGCATTGACGGCCTTGGCCACTTCCTCGGCCAGCACGGTCTTGCCGGTGCCGGGTTCGCCCTTGATGAGCAGCGGGCGCTGCAGGGTGATGGCGGCATTCACGGCGACGCGCAGATCGTCGGTGGCGATGTAGTTTTCTGTTCCCTCAAACTTCGTCAAAGCACTCTCTCCCCGGGGCTCTACGGCATGGCCGTGCCCGTTCATGACAATTGGTTGTTGCGACAGAAACTAGGGCTTGTCTTCAAGGCGTTCAAGAAAAAGGCCTCTTCACATATGAGCGGGGCGGGTCATTTCTGTCGGGTGGCGTGCCGCCGGACCCCGATGAGGCGGCAAATCTTGCCGGGGGCGGCAATTGGTGCCATCCGCATGAAGCGCCGCGCGATCTTAAGTCATTGAAATATATCGGTTTCCATCGTGGCCTGCTCCTTGCTCTCTATGGGCCAAGGCATTCTCCCGCCCTTCAATGCGGGAAACACCCATGGAGACAAGTCATGAGTTTCTTCGGAACGATGAGCACTGCGACGACCGGCATCCGCGCACAGTCGAGCGCGCTGGGCAATATCTCGGACAATATCGCCAATTCCCAGACCATCGGGTTCAAGCGAACAGATACGAGCTTCTCGGACATTGTGACGGCTTCTTCGAGCCGGAATCATCTGCCGGGCGCCGTGCTGGCCACGCCGAGCTACACAAATAGCGTTCAGGGGTCGATTGACGCGTCATCGGTGGCCACGCATATGGCGATCAACGGCGAAGGCTTCTTCATTGTCTCCTCGCAGGTGGCGACGGTGGACGGCAAGCCCGTCTATGACAATGTGAACTACTACACACGCCGCGGCGATTTCGCGATGGACAAATATGGCTATCTGACCAACGGCGCGGGCTATACGCTGCAGGGTCTGGCTGTTGATCCGGCGACAGGGAACGCGATTGGCGATTCACCCTCGCGCATCCAGATCAGCCAGGACTTCCTGGCGGCCAAGACAACCAGTGTCATCAACTACAAGGCGAACCTGCCGTCCTATCCGATGACGACAAATGCCGATACGGGCATTGCGGGCAGTGAATTGCTGACGCTGGCCTCGATGACCGGCCAGACAGACCTCGACACCATCACGGCGGCCAATGCCGACGGGTTCCTCGACCGCACCATCTCGGGCGGCGCCGTGACCGGCTATAACGCGCTGGGCGGACCCGTAAACGTGCAGTTCCGCTGGGCCAAGCTTGAAAATACCGCTGGTGACGGCGGCACAGGCGGCACAACGGACGAATGGGCGCTCTACTACAAGAGCAATGACACCGCCAATGACGCGATCTGGACGAGCACTGGTCAGAGCTACACATTTGATGCCGCCGGCAAGCTGACACCGGCAGTTGATACCTCGACCATCACGGGTGTGACGGTGGATGGCGTGTCGCTGGGCGATGTGACGCTGGATCACGGCGCGTCCAATATCACGCAGTTTGAAGACAAGAATGGCAGCGCCACGGTCAACAGCATTGACCAGAACGGCTATCCGTCGGGCGAGCTGGTGAGTGTGGCTGTGTCGGATAATGGCCGCATCACGGGCACCTATACCAACGGCCAGACAGTTGACCTGGCACAGGTGACGCTGGCGAAGTTCAACTCGCCTGACAAACTCCAGAAGCTTGACGGTACGGCCTTTGCGGCGACGCAGGAATCCGGTGAAGCGCTGCTCGGCGGCACGGGCGACATTATTGCCTCGTCCAATGAAGCCTCGAATGTCGATATTGCCGACGAGTTCTCCAAGCTGATCATCACGCAGCAGGCCTATTCGGCCGGTACGCGCATCATCACCACGATTGATGACCTGATCCAGCAGACGCTGAACATGAAACGATAAGCCATGAGCCGGGCGCGATGAGGTGCCCGGTCTGACGAGACGCTGACCCCTTGTTTGTCCCTCAGGACTGTTGGATATGACCCTTTCTTCCGCACTCGGCGCCGCAATGAGCGGCTTGAATACAAGCCAGGCTGGCATTGATCTTGTCTCGCGCAATATCGCCAATGCCAGCACGCCGGGCTATACGCGCAAGATTCTGCCGCAGGAAAATGCGATGGCGGGCGGGGATGGCATTGGTGTGCGCCGCGAGGCCGCCCAGCGCCAGGTCGACAGCTTCCTGCAGCAGCAGCTGCGCACCGAATCGGCCAAGGGGGCCTATCAGAATATTCTCGCAAGCATGACGTCACGCATCGACGGCATGTTTGGCTCGCCTGACTCCGACACCGCCATTTCCTCGACGATTTCCTCGCTTTCGACGCGGCTGCAGGAGCTGGCCAATAATCCGGAAGATTCTGCCTATCGGCAGTCCTTCCTGAATGATGCTTCCAATATTGCCGCCCAGCTCAATGACATGTCGGACCAGGTGCAGTCGATGCGTCTGGAGTCCGAACAGAATATCGGCGCGGCGGTGAAGGATGCCAATGATCTGCTCGCCAAGATCGCCGACATCAATCAGGAAATCTCCCTGCGCCAGGCCAGCAATGTCTCGGTGGCCGACCTGCAGGACGAGCGCGACAATTCCATCAATGAGCTGAGCAAGCTGATGGGCCTGAAGGTTGTCGACCGCAATGACGGCACGGTGACGATTTTCACGACGGGCGGCCAGCTGCTACTCGACCGCGAACCGGCCGTACTGAAATTTGACGAGCATACTTCGATCAATGCGGGCTCGGTCTATGACAAGGATTCATCCAAGCGCGGTGTCGGCACGATCACGCTGACATCGGGTTCGACGACGATTGATCTTCTGGCGACAGGCGCTTTCAAGACCGGCACGATTGCCGGCTACGTCAACACGCGTGACAATGTGCTGCCCGAAGCGCAGGCCCAGCTTGACGAATTGGCAAGCCAGCTGGCGCTGGCGATGTCGCGTGAGACCGTGCCCGGCACGGCGGCAACATCGGGCGCCTCTTCCGGCTTTGATCTTGATATTGAGTCCTTCCTGAGCGGCAACACATCCGGCGCGACAGGGCAGAGCCTCCAGTTTTCCTACACCGATGGCACGGGCACGCATAATGTTTCCGTGCTGCCGGTCAGCGATGCCTCGGTGTTGCCGCTTGCAGGCGATGCGACGGCCAAGGCCGGTGATGATGTCATCGGCGTCTATGTGGGGCCGACGACAACGGCGGCTGACATTGCCGCCGCCATCAGTGCGTCGCTGCCATCAAGTGTGACGGTGAGCGCCAGCGGCACCACGCTGAGCGTGCTCGATGACGGGCTTGGTTCGACGACGATCAACAGTGCCTCGACAACACTTGTGATGAATGCCGATACGTTTTCGGATGGCCCCGGCTCAAGCATGGGGCTGGCGCTGTTTGTTGATGGATCGACGCAGGCGACTTATACCGGCGCTATCGGCACGGTTTCGCAGAAGACGGGTTTTGCCTCGCGCATTCAGGTCAATCAGGCGCTTTATGATGATGACTCGCGGCTGGTCGCCTATAGCGCGACGACGCTGTCGGGCGACAATTCCCGTATTCTGGAACTTAACAAGCGCCTGACCACAGACAGCCAGACCTATTCCTCGGCCACCGGCATCGGCAGTGCGACGACACCCTATACGGGCTCGATCGATGCCTTTGCGCGGCGTCTTGTTTCCTATCAGTCCTCGCAGGCAGCCAATGCCGAAAGCAATACCAACTCGCAGGAGACCATCGTCAACGCGCTTCAGGAGCGCTTTGACGGGGAAACCGGCGTCAATGTGGATGACGAGCTTTCAAATCTGCTCATCCTGCAGAATGCCTATTCGGCCAATGCGCGGGTGATGACAACTATCCAGGAACTGTTTCAGGTTCTCATGAGTATCGGAAGGTAAGATCATGCAGGTCATTTCATCCCTTGCGCAGGCCCTTAACCGTCGCAGTGATGTTGCAAAGATGCAGACGCAGATGGCTGATCTGAACCGTCAGCTGACGACCGGTATCAAGAGCGACAGCTATTCGGGCCTCGGCACGAGCCGCAATCTGGTGCTGTCGCTCCAGAACCAGATCAAGCAGCTGGAAACCTATCAGAACACGATCAAGACAACGCAGCTGCGCATGGAAACCATGTCGAGCACCCTGACGCGCGTGAACGATATTTCGCGCGAGATGAAGACGAGCGGCCTGACGGCTGACTTTGATCTGGTCAATGGCAAGCAGACGGGCGCCCAGCAGTCGGCCGGGATGCAGCTTGACGAACTTGTCTCGCTGATGAATTTGAAGGTTGAAGATCGCAGCCTTTTCGGTGGCCGCGATACGCAGACCACGCCCGTGGTGCTGCCCGACCTGATGCTGAATGGCGATACGACACATGCCGGTCTGAAGCAGGTGATCGCCGAACGCAAGACGGCTGACCTGGGTGCTGACGGGATGGGGCGTCTGTCCTTCTCCTCGACAGGGGCGGGCAATGTGACGCTGACCGAGGACAATGCGGTGTTCGGCTTCAAGCTTGCCGCCGTCAATTCCTCGCTGTCGGGCACAACGGTGACGGGTCCGACGGGTTCGCCTGCGGCGCTGGGTGTGGATTTCGGCGGGACATTGCCTTCGGCTGGCGAAACGATCAGCCTTGATCTGGCCCTGCCTGACGGTACGACGACGACTGTGAGCCTGAAGGTAACGGCGGCCTCGCCGGCGGGCAAGGGCGAATTCACCATCGGTGCAGATGCCACCGCCACAGCAGCCAATTTTCAGGCCGCCCTTGATACATCGCTCAAGGCGGAGGCGGGCAGCACGCTGCGCGCGGCCTCGTCTGTTCAGGCCTCGAACGAATTTTTCGACAACAACCCGCCGCTGCGTGTGGATGGCACGGGCAATGGTCTTGTTGCCGGGACATCGGACAATACCGTGATCTGGTACAAGGGCGACAGCTCCGGCACAGCGGGCAATAATTTCGTTACTCAGATCGGGGAGGGCCAGCAGATTGCCTATGGCGCGCGGGCCGACCAGTCCGCCCTGCGGGATACGATCAAATCGGCAGCCCTTCTTTCAGCCGTCGAATATGATGAAACCGACACCAATGCCTCGGCCTCCTATAGCGCGCTGCAGACCCGTGTGTCGGAGAAGATGACTTTCAAGAATACGGAGTCTGTCAAGGATATCGTTACGGACCTGGGGTTGAAATCGAGTCGTATCGACCAGACCGAGACACGGCAGGCAAACCTCATGTCAACCGCGCAGGGGCTGCTGGATGATACGCAGGCCTCGGATGATTATGAGGTCAGTGTCAAGATCACGGCGCTGCAGACACAGCTTCAGGCGAGCTATCAGGTGACCTCGATGGTGACAAGCCTGAGCCTGGTGAACTTCCTCTGATCTGAGCCCCGCTCAAAGGAAAAGGGCCTGCAGTGGATGCAGGCCCTTTTTCGTTCAAGCGTCGGTAGGCGCGCTCAGGCGGCTTTCTGATAGAGGCCGGCGGCAATCTCGCGATTGATCGTGATGAGTGTTTCAAGCAGGCGGGCTTCGCCGGTTGTCTGATAGGTCGCGGTCTGCTTGAAAATGAAGACGGCGAGGCTGGCGATGTTCTGCTTGATGGGTTTGGGCAGGGGGTGATCCATTTCGGCCGCTGAGGCTGCGAAAACCGTCCAGATCTTCCGATTATAGATCAGGTGGGGTTCGCTTTCGTCGATGCGGACATTGTCGCCCATGTCGCGCAGCTTCTGCAGTCTGGCGGCTGCTTTCAGCAGAAGATTGGCTTCAAACTCGCGCGGGTCGGAAATGACCATGCGGGAGGAATTTGCATAAGCTTCATGCGCCTTTGACATTACCCATCAGCTCCGTTTCATGCTCGATCAATTTGCGAGCATCCTTCAGAGCTTTATACATTTCACCGGTTAAGATTTTACTGTTGATGGCGTCCAGATAGGGCCTCGTGCTGGGGGCGGCCTTGAGCACGTCCTTAACGAATTCGAAATAGGTGTCGTGGTGCCGGCTGGGATCGGTTGCCAGATACATCATCTGCACGAGCAGATAGATTTTCTTGCAGGGCGTGTCGGCATCCTCCAGGCGCAGAATATCCTTCTCGCGCAGGATGGGGGAATTGCCCTCAATGAAGAGGCGGGTGCGCTGGTCATCATTGGTGATGACGCTATCGCCCAGAATAAAGCGTTCGCCCGGCTTGAGTTCGACTTTGAGCGCCATGACATCGCATCCTCAAATGGGGGCCAAGGGAATCAGGGTCCTGTCACATTTTAGACCGAAATGGCGCGAAATGCGCGCCGGACGAGAAAGCCGGACAAGAGAAAGGCGGGGAATTGCTTCCCCGCCTCGCCTTCGTGTCGTCTGGCCGAAGCCAGTGGGTGACCTTAACGGATCAGCGAGAGGACGTTCTGTTCAGCCTGGTTGGCCAGCGAGAGCGTCTGCGTGCTGATGGACTGACGGGTCTGAAGAGCCAGCAGGTTGGCGGATTCTTCGTTGGAGTCAGCCAGTGTGAGGTTGCCAGCGCCAGTCTGGAGAACGTTGATCAGCGCCTTGGAGAAGTCCTGACGGTTCTGCACGACCGAGAGGTTCGCACCGAAAGTCGAAGACTGCTTGCGGAGTGTCGTCGTCGCGGCGTTCAGCTCGGTGATGGCCGAGTTGACGCTGTCGTCGTCGGAGAAGGCAGCTTCCGAGATGGAGAGGTCGCCAGCAGCCGTGAAGGTCTTGCCCGTGATGGCCAGCTTGGAGGAGCCATCTTCGTTGAACTTCACTGTCAGCGAGTCACCATTGAGCAGGTTGACACCGTTGAAGGATGCGTCACCGGCCAGCTGGTCGATCTGGTTGCGCAGATCGTTGAAGTCGGTCTGGTAGGTTGCGCGGTTTTCCGTTTCGGTCTTGCCGTTGGTCGAGGAGGTTGTGCCGAAGGCGCTGGCAAGTGTGCCGCCGATTTCGAGGTCTTCACCTGTGTCGAGTGTCAGCGAAGCCGTGGCGCCGCTCACCGAAACAGTCAGGCCCGACACAGTTGAACCGATGGCCGATTTGATTTCCGACGCCAGTTCGGCAGCGGTGTAGTCAGCGGCGTCGATCACAACGCTGGAAGTCGTGCCACCAGCAACGATCGTGAAGGTACGGGCACCGGCAGAAGCACCCGAGAGGTTGGTTGCCGAAATCGTGGCGTCGAGTGTCGTGTCGGTTGCCTTGGCCTGAAGCGCCTGGTTGGCGACCGATTTGGCCTGATCGACAAGCTTCTGGATGCCTTTGATGCCTTCGTCAGCCGCGCGAAGTGTCTGCACACCGAGGCTCGAGTCGTCAAGCAGGGCGCTCAGATCGGACGCACGGTTGTTGAGGCCCTGAGCTGTGAAGTAAGACTGGGGATTGTCGAGAGCGCTGGACACCTTCAGACCTGTCGCAAGACGGTTCTGAGTCGTTTCAAGAAGCGAAGCGGTGTTCTGCAGCGAGAGAAGGTTTGAGCGAACTGCGCTCGTAAGTGTAATGCCACCCATGGTCGTGTTCCTTTCTAGGAATAATTACAGGGCTCGTCCTGAGCCATGTCGCAACCTTATGGGTGCGCTTCTTAAGACGGAGTAAATTCCAGAAAAAAAGATGGGATTTTTATTCTTATTGCACGGCGATTGCGAAACGAAAAAAAAGAGGCGAAGGAAAACCTTCGCCTCTTCATATTCCGTTCACCCCGTTTTCCGGGGCTATGTCTGACTTAACCGAAGAGACGGAGCACGCTCTGTTCAGACTGGTTGGCCAGCGAGAGGGCGGTCGTGCCCAGAGACTGACGGGTCTGCAGTGTCAAAAGTTTCGCGCCTTCTTCGTTTGAATCGGCCACGGTGAGATTTGATGCACCGGTTTCGAGCGTGTTGATGAGGTTCTTTGTGAAGTCCTGGCGGATTTCGACCACACCCAGATTGGCGCCGAAGGTGGATGACTGCTGACGCAGGACGCCCGTGGCGGAGTTGAGTGAATCGATGGCTGCCTGAATGTCGGTGTCGTTGAGGAAGCCATGATTGCCGGGTTCATTGCCAATGGCGGCAATGTTGAGATCGGCGTCCGGCGTCAGGGTGACGCCCGAGATGTCGAGCTTGCTGGTCTGCTCGCTGTTGAAGAAGATGCTGAGATCATCGCCATTGAGCAGGTTGACGCCCTTGTAGCTGGCATCCTTGGCAAGCTGCGTGATCTGGTCGCGCAGGTCATTATAGTCTTTCTCGAACTTGTCGCGATTGACGCCATCATTAGCCGAGAGATGCGTGCCGGTGAGGGCGGAAAGCGACACGGTGGCCGCCGGGGAGCCGCCATCATTGCCGGCGATGGCAATGTCATGGCCGCTGCCGGCTGTGAGCTGCAACTGGCCATCGACGATGGCAGCGGCAACGCCTTCATTTTCAAATTCGCCACTGGCCGCGGACTCGGCATTGACGGCGTCAATGAGGTCCTGAACGGTTGTGACCGTGGTGCCGGTAGCCGGTGTGCCGACCGTGAATGTCTGTGTGGCCTCGCCAACTGTCACCACGATCTTGGTGCCGGCTGTGAGGTTGAGGCTTGAAAGCGTGTCCGACCCGTCGGTTGCGAGCGTGGTGCCCGCATTGCCGGTGAGGGTGGTTGGCTTGAGCTTGGTTTCAAGCGCCTGGTTGGCTGTCGACTTCAAAGTGTCGACGAGGCTCAGGATCGACTTGATGCCTTCGTCGGCGGCTTTGAGCGTCTGCACGCCCTGGCCCATGGAGTCGAGCAGGTTGTTGAGGTCGGAGGCGCGGTTGTTGAGGCCCTGAGCGGTGAAGAATGCTGTTGGACTGTCAATGGCGCTGTTGACCTTGAGACCGGTCGACAAACGAAGATTTGTTTCATCGAGCATCCGGGTCGTGTTCTGCATGCTCAGCAGGTTGGACCTTATGCTGCTAGGAAGAACTACATCAGCCATCGTAAATACCCCTCCAGGGTGCTTCGCCTCTGTGCCAATCGGGCACGCGGGCTATACTCGGCATTAATGATTAATTCCGGGTAAACGCTCCGAACGCCGGAAGAATGAGATCTGAATGGCCTGCCGAGCCTGGTCTTAGATCGTTCTTCCGTGCCGGTTGCGGGGGTCTGTTTGAGTCCTGACTGGCCCGCGGTTTCGACTTGCCAATATCATCGCAAGCGGCGGGCCAACTTGAAAAATATAGTAATATCAATGACTTGATTATTTTTCAGGTCGCGTGAGGCTATGCTTACCGGGCAATTAATGCCGGGCGAAGGCAAATTTTACTCAGGCAGAAAGCGTCGCGGGCGCGCCGGCCAATTGCGCGCGGGTGGCCGCATGAATGCGGGCGCAGAGATCGGCGCGGTCAAAACCGGGCTGGATCTGCATGACCTTGAGGGTCGGATACCAGGGGAAGTCGGGCTGTCCGAGCAGATTGGGATGGGCGGCGGGGGCATAGATGATGCCTTTGGTGCCCAGCGCCCCGGCAAATTCGGATGCCGCATTCCATGGCGCGATGATGAAATCAAGTTCGCTTGTCAGCGCGCCGACGCCTTCCAGATCGGCATGGGTATCAAGGCCCGGCATCTCATGGATGGTGACGCCAAGGTCGCGGGCCGCCATGTCGAGTTCTTCGCGCGGATCGGCATATTGCAGATTGATGATATCGAAGGCCTCGTCGCGCAGCAGGGGCAGCCAGTCGGCGATGGCGGTGGTCCAGATTTCGCGGACCGGGTCCTTGATGCCCGAGCGCCAGGCAAAGCCGATTTTGGGTTTGCGACCGAGCGAGTCCAGCCATTGGCGCGAGGCCGCGCGGCGCTCAGGGCAGGCCACAAGATAGGACGGATCGGCGCTGAACTGATCGAGGCGGCGGCGCAACTGGGCAGCCATGATGCCGGTCGGCGCGGTGACATCGAAGTCGAGCTCGCCGTAATTGTCAAAGCCCGTGGCGAGATTGGTCGAGGGGCGCACGGTGGCGGTGGGCCAGGTGCGCTTATACATGGCGACAATGCGGGGATCGCACTCAATGATGACGTGTTTGGCCATGCCGACAAGGTCGTGATAGCAGGTCGAAAAGCGGAAATCGTCGCCAAGACCCTGTTCGCGCCAGACCATGATGGTCTTGTCGCTGAGGTCTTCGCCCTCCCAGATGAGATCGGGGAAGGGGCGCAGGGGTTTGCGCTCGCCGCTGGCAAAGCCGAAACCGTAAAGGTCCCAGCCCTGTTCGAGATGACCGGCGGCCAGAAGCGCCAGCGCCAGATTCCAGCAGATCGCATCGCGCAGATTATCCTGATGGGGCAGGATCAGATTGAGGGCTGTGCGAAGTTCCTGAATGGCGAGTGCCGGTTTGCAGGACACCAGATAGAGCGAGCCAAGATTGATATGGGTTTCGGGCGCCATGGGCGCGATGCCGATGGCTTGCTGATAGGCGGCATAGGCTTCTTCAAACATGCCGGCTTCGGCAAGGACGCGGCCGAGGCTGTTATAGGCAAGGCCGCTGCCGGGATTGACCTCGATGGCATGGGCGAGCAGATCGGCGGCGCGCTGGCGTTCGCCGCGCCGGGCCAGCAGATTGCCGAGATTGACGAGCAGGGGCTCATGATCGGGCAGCAGGCGCAGGGCCTCTTCGTAAAGTGCTTCAGCGCGCTCGAGATTGTTGAAGTCTGAATAGAGGCGGGCGAGCGTCATATAATGGGTCGCGGTGCCATGCTCGGCCCTGGCGACTTCATCAAGTTCACCCAGCGCATCGGCGGTGCGGTCGGCGGCCTGCAACATGGCGATGATCTTGGTCAGGGCTTGCGTGTGGGTGGGGTCGGCACGCAGGATTTTGCGGAAGCGGCTCTCGGCCTCATCAAGGCGACCGGCTTCTTCCAGACGCAGACCCTGCTGGAACTTGCGGTCCAGTGCGTCGCGGTCCACCCGCTTTCGGCTATTGAGAGATGCCATGATGTTGCCCCTGATCACGCATGGTGATGACTTTGCCCAATGCCCCTAGAAGGCATTGGACATGGTTACCATCAGGTTAAAACGGCCTGCCCGGCGGGCGATTAGAAGCGTTCATCGACCGCGATGGCGAAAGAGCTGCGCTTGGCGGGCATGGCGGCATTGGCGCCATAGCCAAGGGTCGGTGCCTTGCGCTCGTTGCAGGCCTCGGCGATGGCTCGGATCAGCCGCTCGGAAATGGATTTGGCGGCGACAATGGCGTCGGCATTTTCCTTCAGGGCTTCTTCCAGACGGGCCATGGCGCCTTTGAGCTTGCTGATTTTTTCCGATGGTGCGCGATCCAGCAGGTTCTTGCGGTCGCGGATAGTCTGCATGTCGAGGGCATATTCATTGGCAAGGCGTGTTTTTTCGTCCTGCATCTCGACGATCTGGAGCGGACGATTGGCGCGCAGACAGAGTGTTTCGCGCATGACGACGCCTGTGAGTTCCGTCACCAGCGTCTGCAGACGCTCTACAATGTCATTGGGGCTCAGCGTGTCGATGGTGCTGCGATGTGCGCTCATTTTCCAGCTTCCTGCATTTTGAGAATTTCGGAATAGATGGAGTCGGCAATGCCGATGCCGCCGCTCTGGGAAATCTTGGTGCCGTATTGATCGACGAGCAGCGAGCGGAACATGTCTTCACCCTGACCGCCTTCAAAGGGGCCGTCCGCCTTGATCCCGGCAAACATGGACTGGGTCATGGTGGAGATGAACTGGGCTTCGAAGTCCTGTGCCGCCGCCCAGGCCTTGGCGTCGGCATGGGGCGTCCGGGCGGGCCTGGGCAGGGTGGCTGTGTGCAGCCAGCCCTGTGACGCGAGAGCGGAGGTGTCGATATTCATTACATCACCTCGATTTCGGCCTGAAGGGCGCCGGCAGATTTGATGGCCTGCAGAATGGTGATCATGTCGCGCGGGGAGACGCCGAGGGCATTGAGCCCGTCGACCAGTTCGCGCAGGCTGATCGAGCCATCGACATAGGCAAGCTGCTTGCCCTTCTTTTCTTCGTCCACGGTGACAGTGGTGCGCGGCACGACGGCTGTCTGGCCCTGATTGGAGAAGGGCGAGGGCTGGCTGACCTGCGGTGTTTCGCTGACCGAGATGGTGAGATTGCCCTGTGCGATGGCGACCTTGCTGACGCGGACATCCTGACCCATAACGACGACGCCGGAGGCTTCATCAATGATGACGCGGGCGGGCAGGTCCGGCTCGACGCGGATCTGCTCGATCTGGGTGAGGAGCTGGACGACATCGCCCTTGCGGTTTGACGGCACGGAAAGTTCCACCGTTGTGGGGTTGTCGGCCACGGCGGCATTGCGGCCGAGATAGGTGTTGATGGCGGTGGCGACGCGCTGGGCCGTTGTCAGATCCGGGTTACGCAGTGACAGGCGCAGGGTCTGAAGCTCGGCGAGGTTGAATTCGATTTCGCGCTCCACAATGGCGCCATTGGCGATGCGCGCATTGGTGGGGACGCCGCGGACGACGGAAGCCGCTTCGCCCTTGGCCGAGAAGCCGCCCGTGGCGACGGGGCCCTGCGAGACGGCATAGACCTGACCATCGGCACCCATGAGCGGGGTGACGAGCAGGACTCCGCCCTGAAGATTGGAGGCATCGCCCAGCGCGCTGACCGTGACATCGATGCGCGTGCCCTGTGCGGCGAAGGGGGGCAGGTTGGCGGTGACCATGACGGCAGCGACATTTGCTGTTTTCAGCGTGGTGCCGCGCGTGTTGACGCCGAGACGTTCGAGCATGCCGATGAGGCTCTGCTGGGTGAAGGGGGCGTTGCGCAGGGTGTCGCCCGTGCCGTTGAGGCCGACGACGAGGCCATAACCGACCAGCATGTTGTCGCGGATGCCTTCGACATCAACAATGTCCTTGATGCGCGAGGCGGCATGGGCCGGAGCGGGCATGGTGACGCCGACCAGGCTGAGGGCCAGGAGGGTGACGAAGGCTTGTTTCATGAACTGTGGCAGGTGCCGGGACATATTGTGACCATTTCTACGCCAGTGGATCCATGCCCTCTCTAGCGAAGACCGTGCCAGCCGTTTTGTGCGAGGCTGACGGTCATATGTCATTGATTTTAAAGCATTTTCATTTGACCCCCTGGGTGGCAAAGCCGGGCTGAAGGGGCAGCATTTACCATCTGCCCGGCAAAACATGCCGGGGGGAAAACAGGCTTAACGTCGCATTAAGGCAAATGCTTCAAATTGATCTTCAAGACAGCGAGCTATCTCACAAGAGGGTTCTTATGAAGATCGGTACGGCCAGAGCGACATCCCAGACAGGCGCCAAGCGTGGCGCTGGTGCGGCACGGGGTTCGTCTGGCGGTTTTTCGGTTTCCGGACCTGACAATGCGCGCGCGGCGGCCGGCCTTTCGGGTGCGACCTCAATCGGCATTGTCGATGCGTTTCTGGCCCTGCAGGGGACCGAAGGGGCGGGGGATGCGCTGCATTCACCGCGCCGGGCGATCCGCCGGGGCGAGGATATGCTGGATGTGCTCGATGAGATGAAAATCAGCCTGTTGAGCGGCCAGATGCCTGAAAAACAGCTCAACCGGCTGCTGAAACTGGTGGATGGGCAGCGCAGTCAGGCGCTGGATCCCCAACTGGGCGATCTGCTGGATCAGATCGAATTGCGGGCCCGTGTGGAGCTGGCAAAATTCGAGTCTTATCATAAAGGCTAGGTTTCCTGCCGATTGACCGGTTGCAGGGCGAATATCACAGAGATTTCACGGACTTGGCCTGATTCTTGGTATTGAGAATCGAGAATGGCCTCCATATACTCCCGCCGGATTTCCGGGGGCTGTTAGCGGGAGATACTGCAGAGCATGGCTGTCAAATTGCCGAAGGGCTACGTCCCCTCAGAAGACGAACCGTTTATGAACAAAAAGCAGCAGGAATATTTCCGCCGCAAGCTTGAGCATTGGAAAGAAGACATCCTGGCTGAGAACCGTGAAACCCTGCAGCATCTGCAGGAAGAAACGATTCAGCATCCCGATCTGGCGGACCGGGCAACCGACGAGACCGAGCGCTCGCTGGAACTGCGCACGCGCGACCGCCAGCGCAAGCTGGTGGGCAAGATCGACGCGGCATTGCGGCGTCTGGATGAGGGCAATTACGGCTATTGCGAAGAGACCGGTGAGCCGATCAGCCTGAAGCGGCTGGATGCGCGCCCCATCGCGACGCTGTCGATTGAGGCGCAGGAGCGCCATGAGCGCCGCGAGAAGGTCTATCGCGACGATTGATGGTTTGTTGCCTGAGACGCAAACGAAAAACGCGGCCCCTTGAGGGCCGCGTTTTGTTTGGGGTAATCGGTTGTTTTAGAAGGGCATGATGATGTCGAAAAGCTGCTGACCGTACCGGGGCTGCTGGACATCGCTGATCTGGCCGCGACCACCATAGGAGATGCGCGCTTCGGCGATCTGCGTGTGCTTGATGGTGTTGGTGTTTGAAATATCTTCCGGGCGCACGATGCCATCGACACTGAGTTCGCGCAGTTCATTGTTGACGCGGACTTCCTGATGACCATCGATGACAAGATTTCCGTTGGGCATGACCTGTGTGACGACGGCGGCAACGGTCAGTTCAACTTTTTCCTGACGGTCTACGGAGCCGGAGCCTTCATTGGAACTGGAGCTGTCGGCCTTGACGAGGTTGCCGGGATCAACGGCATTGGGCAGGACCTTGGAGAGGCTGGACTCAAAGCCGAGGAAATTATCAAGGCCGGCGCCTTCGGCATTGGCACGGCTGCGTTTAGTCGTGTTGTCCACCTTGGCGCTGTCGGCAATGTCGATCATGACGGTGAGAATGTCGCCGACACGGGCGGCGCGCTGGTCGCGGAAGAAGGAGCGGCCACCCGAACGCCAGAGCGAATTGGGCTGATAGACAACGGTTTCCGGCGCAGGCATGGGCATGGAGACGGGTTCATAACCAGCCTGGCGCGTGGGATCGGTGATGCTGCCCATGGCTGGCGGCTCGCCAATATTTCGGACGCGGTCCATCGCAGAACAACCAGCAAGCAGGCCACCCAGAAGGGCGAAGGCAGCGATGCGGGAAACAAGAACATGTGACATGGCGGCGACTTTCTGCACGGTGATCAATCAGGATGGCGAATGGGTGTTGGCATTGGCCGCGGCGCGCGAGACGCCCGGGGCCGAGATGCTGACGGTATTGGGCCCGGTGACAACACCCTGAATGGTGCGGTTCGAGGTGGTGTTGAGGACGGATACCATGTCGCCGATGGCACCGCTTTCGAGCGCGCGACCATGGGCTGTGAGGCTGAGGGCGCCAGTCTGGTAAAGCACATCGACCTGCGTGCCTTTTTCCACCACGACGGGGGGCTGCATGTCGTTGATACGGACAGGCTCACCCTGACGGACGGGACGGCGGGGCGACATGCCCAGCAGCTTGTCCTGCGAGGTGATCATGTTGAGGCTGACGCGGTTGGTCGGCAGCTTGACCCATTCAATGTCATCAGCGTGGACCACTTCGCCGGGCTGCATGTCGCGCTGAAGGACGGGCACCTGGGCGACCGGATAGGCGCGGCCCGAGAGGCGGCGCAGCGGGCTCAGCATGTCGTTGGCAGGGGCGCGCAGCAGGGCATCGAACTGCGCAGTGCGCGGATTGAAGGCGATCTGCTCGATGGAGACGGTCTGCGGTTCGCCTTCGGCGACCTGGACACCGGAGGCGCCATTTGAAAAATCGATCTGCAGGTCATCGGCATCGGCCAGACCGGGATTGCGCGACGTGATGGCCCGGGCAATGGCCTCGGAGACATCGGCATCGGGCACGCTGATGCCGCTGCGGGCGACAACCACATGGGTGAGATTGCTGGTGTTGCGCCATTCAACGCCGCTGCGACGCGCGGCCATGGAAATGCGCGAGACGGAAATCTCGTCACGCATGCCGGGTGCGGGTGCGTCGGCGACGATGACGTTGCTTGCATCGCCGGCTTCGTCGAAGAGATCGCCGAGTGTGACATAGGCGCCTGCGACTGTGGCGGCGGGGCGCAGCTCGGCGGCGGTGGCCGCAGCTGTGGTGGCGATCAGAGCCATAGCAAGAAGGATTATGCGGAACATCAGCATCAGCCCTTATTTCATGTTGTTGGTGGCGGACATCATTTCGTCAGCGGCGGTAATGATCTTGGCGTTCATTTCATAGGCGCGCTGGGCGGAGATGAGTGTCGTGATTTCGGCCACGGAATTGACATTGGATGTTTCCAGAAAGCCCTGCTGGACGGAGCCGAAGCCTTCCGAACCCGGCGTGCCGGTGATGGCGGGACCGCTGGCTGTTGTTTCCATGAAGAGGTTGTTGCCCTGCGGATCAAGACCGGCGTCATTCTGGAAGCTGGCAAGTTCAAGCTGGCCGACAACCTGCGTGTCGGTTTGACCGGCAAGCTTGACCTGCACCTGGCCATCATTGCTGATGGTGACATCGGTGGCATTGGACGGGATGGTGATGCCGGGCGATACCGTGTAGCCATCGGAATTGACGATGAGACCATCGGGGCTGAGCTGAAAGGAGCCCGCGCGCGTATAGGCTTCTTCGCCGCTCGGCAGCTGGACCGTGAAATAGCCCGCGCCCTGAATGGCGACATCAAGCGGGCTGTCGGTGACCGTGAGGCCGCCCTGTGTCATAACGCGATAGATGGAGCCTGTCTTGACGCCGAGGCCGACCTGAATGCCTGCCGGAACAATGGTGCCGGCATCCGACGAGTTGGTGCCGACGCGGCGCATGTTCTGGTAGAGCAGGTCCTGAAACTCCGCGCGCTGAGCCTTGTAGCCGGTCGTGCTCATATTGGCGATGTTGTTGGAGATCACCTCGACATTGAGCTGCTGGGCCATCATGCCTGTGGCGGCGATGCTGAGCGCTTGCATGTTTTATTCCTTCTCTCTTCCGTATCGGCCTTAGGCGGCCTGTCCGAGTGTGCTGATGGCGCGGGCGCGCATATCGTCTGCTGTTTCGATGAGCTTCCGGGCGCGTTCATAGGAGCGCTGGACCTCGATCATGTTGGTCATTTCCAGGATGGGCTTCACATTGGAACCTTCGACCGCGCCCTGAATGAGGCGCACACCTGTGGCTGGAATTTCGGCCTGAGTCGTCGACATCATGGACTGGCCCTCATTTTTCATGGCCTGCATGTTGTCGAAGCTGACGACGGCGAGCTTGCCGCGTGTGCCTGCGCTGGTGGTGATGGTGCCGTCGCGGGCAATGGTGATGCTCTTCTCATCCGTGGCAAAGGTGATGGGGCTGCCGGCATCGCTCAGGATGGGGTCGCCATTGGAATTGACGAGCTGGCCCTGATCATCAAGCTGCATGTGGCCATTGCGCGTATATTGCGTGCCACCGGGTGTCTGCACCTTGAAAAAACCCTGGCCGGTGATGGCGATGTCGAGCGGGTTGCCGGTTGTTTCCAGCGAGCCGTCGGACATGTCGCGGGTCTGGCCATAGTCCTGCACGAAGGAGAGCGTCTTGTCCGGGCTCTGCTCGGTTGCGTTTTTCATTACATACTCTTCAAAGAGCATATTTTCCGCCTTGTAGCTGGGCGTGTTCATGTTGGCGATGTTGTTGGCGATGGTCGACATCTGGCGCGACATGACCATCTGCCGTGACAATCCGATGAGAAGTGCATTTTCCATGTCGGTACCGCTTGCCTGAACTTTTACGTGCTGACCCCGGAGGGCCTGTTTCGCTCGGGATCAGTGTTGCAGGGGCTGTGCCAACTTTATTTTTAAACAAAAACAATGACTTAGTGTTTTTGGCGGTGGCGCGGAAGGGGGATTCCAGCAAGCCTTGCCCGGCAATAAATGCCCATCACAGGCGCCAATCACAACGCTTCGTTAACCAAAGTGAGCGAGCATTGGCCTCATGTCCGGTGAAGACCGGCAAATCCCGGATGGGCATCCGGACTTTGAATGGTGGGCAATCTCATGGCGGCAATGGAAGCTGATATGTCTGATGAAGCGGGTGCGGAAGCGCCGGCCAAGAAGAAACTGTCAGGCAAGGTTCTCGTTCTCTATATCGCGTTGCCGCTTCTGCTGCTGATTGGTGGCGGGGCGGGCGCCTATTTTTCCGGCCTGCTGGGGGGCGGCGAACATGAGGCTGACCATGAGCCCGTGGTTGCCGCGGCACCGGTTTTCTACGATCTGCCCGATTTTCTCGTCAATCTCAGCGGACCGCCGCCCCAGCATTATCTGAAGATGCGCGTCACGCTGCAGATCGCCGATCCCGAAATCGCCAAGACCCTTGATGCGCAGATGCCGCGCGTCCTCGACAGTTTCCAGACCTTTCTGCGCGAGATGCGCCCCGAAGACCTGCAAGGCTCGGAAGGCATGTTGCGGCTGAAGGAAGAGTTGCTGCGCCGGATCAATCTGGTTCTTGATCCGACCGTTGTCAGCGACGTGTTGTTCAAAGAAATCATCGTTCAGTAATCGCGTTAGACGCAGACTCAGGCAAAACATCCATGGCCGATACCATCGAAAAAGAGCCTAATCTCGACAATCTTGCGGCTGCCCTTGAGGCGGAGCCGGCGCCGAATGCTGCCGAAGAGCCCGCAGCTGAGCCCTCTGATCGCGTTCTCAACCAGGACGAGATCGACAGCCTGCTGGGCTTTGAGCTGGAAAATGAAGCGGATGAAGCGCGCTCCGGGATCGGCGCCATCGTCAATTCGGCGCTTGTTTCCTATGAACGCCTGCCGATGCTGGAAATCGTTTTTGACAGGCTCGTCCGCCTGATGACGATTTCGCTGCGTAATTTCACCTCCGACAATGTCGAAGTGTCGCTCGACAATGTGTCGTCGATCCGCTTTGGCGATTATCTCAATTCCATTCCGCTGCCTGCCATTCTGGCCGTGTTCCGCGCCAAGCAGTGGGACAATTTCGGCATGTTCACCGTCGACTCCAATCTGATCTATTCGATTGTCGATGTGCTTCTGGGGGGACGCCGGGGGACGGCGGCAATGCGTATTGAAGGCCGTCCTTACACGACCATCGAGCTGAATCTGGTCCAACGCATGATCGAGGTCGTGCTGCAGGATGTGCAGGCCGCCTTTGAACCGCTGTCACCTGTGACGCTTGAACTTGACCGGATGGAAACCAATCCGCGCTTTGCCGCGATTGCCCGTCCGGCAAATGCCGCCATTCTGGTGAAGCTGCGCGTCGATATGGATGATCGCGGGGGGCGCATCGAAATGCTGTTGCCCTATGCGACGCTTGAACCGATCCGCGAATTGCTGCTGCAGATGTTCATGGGCGAAAAATTCGGCCGTGACTCGATCTGGGAAGGCCATCTGGCGACCGAATTGTGGGCGACGAAGGTGCCGCTGGAAGCCGTGCTCGACGAGCAGCAGATGAAGCTGCGCGAGGTGATGGAATTCAAGGTGGGGCAGACATTGATGCTCAACAATACACCGGACGGCACGATTGACATGCGCTGCGGTGGCGTGGCGCTGGGCAAGGGGCGCATGGGCCGTGTTGGCAATAATGTGGCCGTGCGTGTGGAAAAAGGTATTCGCAGGTCGCAGGGCGCCGAAATTCTGGCTGGCCCCGCTGGTGGAGAGAGTAAATGAGCATGATCCCGGAACTGCCTTTTGACGTGATGCTGGAAGCCATTGTCTGCGTGTTGCTGCTGGCAACGATTGGCTATTGCGCGGTGATTGACCGCCGTCTGCGTGCGATGCGTGCGGGGCAGGATGGTCTGCGCGTGCTGGTGCATGATCTCAACACGGCAACGGAGCGCGCCGCCACGGCCATCCATCGCCTGAAGGAAACAAATGACGTGACCGGTCGCGAACTGGGTGAGCGCGTGGCCCGTGCCCGCGCCCTGGCCGATGAACTGGGCATGATGGTGGAGTCGGGCAATGGCATCGCCGACCGTCTCGCCAGTATCGATATGCGACGCGTGGCCCGCACGGCAGCGTCACAACAGCCACAGCCGCAGCCCGTCGCCGGACCCCGTCAGGCGCCGGCACAGGCCTCGCGACCCGCTGCCGCCCCGCAGACGCGCGGTGGCCTCGACATGCATCCGCTTCTTGATGCGCTCAAGCGCGCCCGTTAAGCCAGACAGGACCGACCATGCTCGACCGCATCCGTCTTTTGCCCACACTGATCCTCTGCGCGGCGGCACTGTTCGCCATCAAGGTCGTGCATCTGGGCGCGGATCTGGTGAGCCCTGCCATGGCGCAATCGGCGGCACCATCGCCAGCCGCGGATAAAAAGAAAGATGATGCCCCCGCTCATGAAGGCACAAAGGCTGCCGGGGCGGGCGCGTCGCATGAGGCTGCCGCGCTGCCGCCACAGGAAGCCCCGCAGGAAGCCCCGCAGGAAGCCAAGCCGATGATGAGCCCTTCGGAGATTGCCGTTCTGCAGCGTCTCTCCGGTCGGCGCGAGGAGCTGGAGCAGCGCGCCAAGGAACTTGATATGCGCGAGCAGCTTCTTTCCGCTGCTGAAAAGCGCGTGGAAGACCGCATTGCCGAACTCAAGCTGCTGGAGAAGAAGGTCAATGGCGACATTGGCGCGACCGACCAGAAGAATGAAGAGCGGCTGGCCGCCGTCGTGAAGATGTATGAAACCATGAAGCCCAAGGATGCAGCGCGCATTTTCGAGCGCCTCGATATGGGCGTGCTGATTGATGTCTCCAAGCGCATGGAGCCGCGCAAAATGTCGGCTGTGCTGGCGGTGATGGACCCCGTGGCAGCCCAGGAACTGACGGTGGAACTGGCAACGGGTGCACCGATGGGGCCTGTCCAGCGTGTGCCGGACGCCAAGACGGCGCCGCGCGCCAGTGCCGAAATGCCGGCGGGATCGCCCGCGACAGCTGCCAATCCCAGCTGACACGAGAATTTCAAAGCCTTAAGCGCCACTTAACCGGCGATCTTTATGCTGATTGGGCGGGCGTTTAGGCGTGTGCGCAGGGGCCAAATCACGTCATGGTGTGATGTGGCAGGACTATTGATTCGTAACGGTTTTTGAAGGCACGCCACGTGGGCAAGATGGGCGCTGGAAAATCAGGCATTTGGGGCCGGGGCGGGCTGCTGCTCGCGCTTGGCCTGATGCTGTTCTTCGCCATCATGCCCGCCGCCGAGGCCGCCACCAAACTTCAGGCCAGCTATACCGAGGAAGATGGCTATGGCCGTCTGGTCTTCAACTGGCCCGGTCAGATGCCCGGCTACAAGGCTGATCTGATGGCCGGCGTGCTGGTGCTCCATTTCGATGAGCCCTTCACGCTCGACCTTGATGACCTGATGCGTCGCATGCCGCGCTATGTGGCGCTGGCCCGTCAGGATGCCGATCTCAAGACATTGCGCGTGGCGCTGAAGGCCGAATTTACCGAGCGCACGCAAATGGCCGAGGGCAAGCTCTATCTCGACCTGCTGCCGGAAACATGGAAAGGCGCGCCACCGCCGCTGCCCGCCGATGTGCTGGCGCGCATGGCAGCCGCGGAAGAACTCAAGAAGGAAGCCGCCCTGGAAGCCGCCCAGGCCAAGGAAGCCGGTGTTGTGGTGCCGGTTGCCGAGGTGCCCAAGCTGAAGGTGCGTGTGGGGCGGCATGAGGGCTTTACGCGCATCGTCTTCGACTGGAACCAGCCGGTGCTATATGCGCTGGTGCAGAAGGGCAATCAGGCCACGCTGACATTTGACCGCGATGCCAAGGTTGATCTGGCGCCGCTGCGTGTGGATGCGCCGCCCTATCTCGATACCATCAAATCCATGAATGAGGACGGCCATCTGGCTGTTGTGCTGACGCTGAAGAAAGATGTTCAGATTGCCGATTTCCGTGAGGATCTGGGCATTGTTCTGGATTTGAAGCCGAGCTCGCCCGCCGGACCTGTGGTGCAGGAGCAGACGCCGGCGCAGGAACGCGATGATCGCATGGCCGCAGCAAAGACCGATGCCGACAATGAGGCGGTGGCGGAGAAGACATCGGCGCCGGCCAATATCGTACCGGATGTGCATGAGGCAGAGGGCCATGGTGAGGCCGACACGCATGAGGTGGCGGCTGCCGAGTCGGACGCCACCGGGCCGGCGCCAGAGGCCGAACGCAAGCCGATCCGCGACCATGTTGTGGTGACGAGCGACATTGCCAGTGATCACGCCGATATTATTTTTGACTGGGAGACGCCTGTGGGCGCGGCGGTCTTCGTGCGCGGCAATGCCCTGTGGATGGTCTTTGACGAGAAGATGCCGCTGGATACGACGGCGCTGGCAATTGATTTCACGCGCCAGTTCGGCACGCCCCGCATTGTCGATCTGGATGACGGCGTGGCGATGATTGTGACATTGCGCGAGCTCGCCCTTGTCAGCGTGAGCGAAGAGGGCGACCAGTGGCGCATTTCGACGGGTTCGCAGCTGACCAATACAGGCCGCCCCATCACATTGACGCGCAGCTGGCGCGAAACAGGCGAGGGGCTTGTCTCCTTTGACATGCGCGGGGCGCGCAAGGTGATATCGGTCACCGATCCCTCCTCACGCGACCGCCTGATGGTGGCAACGGCGCGCGGCCCCGTCCAGTCGCTGCAGACACCGCGCGGCTTTGTCGAATTCCGGGCGCTGCAAAGCATGCAGGGTCTTGTGATCCAGCCCATTGCCGATGATCTGCTCGTGACGGCGGCCCCGGATGCCGTGCTTGTGTCGCGTGCCATTGGCCTGACCCTGTCGCTGGATGCACCGCGCTCGGACATGGTGCCGGGTGCGGGCCAGATGGTGGCAACATCCTCGCCTGCCTATATTGATTTTGAAGGCTGGAAGCAGACGCCGGTGCGTGGCTTCACTGAGGGTCGCAAATATCACATGGCGCGCATTGCCGCGGCGACGATGGAAAATGTCGGCCGGATGCGTCTGGACTATGCCAAATTCCTGCTTGCTCATCGCATGGGGCCGGAAGCCCTGACCGTGATGAAGGCTGCGCGCGACAGCGAGCCCGGTCTGGAATATGAGCCTCTTTTCCGCTCGATGCGTGGTGTCGCGGCGGTGCTCTCGGGGCGCTATGCCGAAGCGATCAAAGATCTTTCGGTCAGTGAATTGATGCATGACAGCTATGCGGCGGCCTGGCGTGGCGTGGCGCGGGTCGGCATGCAGGACTATGGCGAAGCGAAAGTGGATTTCGCGCTGGCGATGCCGGTGCTGGCCAGCGTGTCGCCGGATATTCAGGCCATGTTCCGTGCCAAGGCGGCTGAGTCCGCCATTGCGCGCAAGGAGCCGGCGCTGGCGCAGTCTTTCCTGTCAAATATTCCGCCGGGGGCGGGCGACGCGCGGACGCGGGCGGAGCTGCAGCTTGTGCGGGCGCAGATCACTGAAGCCTCTGGCCATGCGGCGGATGCCGCCCATCTCTATGATGTGGCGATTGCCGAAGGCTATCTGCCGGTCACGGCGCGGGCCCGCTTTGGCAAGGCGCAGCTTGCCTATGCCAATGGTGAATTGACCGAAGATGAATATGCCCGCGAACTGCTCCGGCTTGATCTGGCCTGGCGCGGCGACGGCCTTGAGATTGCGGTGCTGCGCAAGCTGGCCGATCTCCGGCTGAAGGAGAATGATATTGTCGGTGCGCTCAAGGTGATGCGGACCGTTTCCAGGAATTTCCCGGATAATGACGAGACGCGCCTGATGTATGGGCGGATGTCTGATCTCTTCGCGGATTTCTTCATCAGCGGCAAGGCGGAGAAAATGCCCGCCGTGCAGGCGCTGGCCTTCTTCTATGACCTTCAGGACCTGACGCCGATCGGCCAGAAGGGGGACCAGATGATCCGCCAGCTGGCCGAGCAGCTTGTCGCTGTCGACCTGCTGCCGCAGGCCGAGGAATTGCTGAAATACCAGATTGAAAACCGTCTTCACGGCTCTGTTGCCAAGGCGCAGGTGGCCGCGCGTCTGGCGAGCATCTATCTGCTCGACCGGCAGGCGGAAAAGGCCCTGGGGATTTTGCGCGATACCAAGCAGGACGGTCTGCCCGATGATCTGGCAGAACGTCGCCGTCTTATCGAGGTGCGCGCGCTGGCTGAAATGAAGCAGACGGATTTTGCCCTTGATCTGCTCGCCAGCATGGATGGCCGTGTGGTGGAAGAGTTGCGCGCCGACATTCTCTGGGATGGCCAGCGCTGGGGCGATTGCGGCATGGCCGTGGAAGAATTGCTGGGCGAAAGCTGGAAGAGCGACAAGCCACTTGATGACGCGACGCGCTTTGACGTGATGCGCGGGGCGATTGCCTATTCGCTTGCGGGCGATGAAGCCGGGCTGTCGCGCATGCGGACCAAATTTGGTGAGGCCATGCGCAAGAGCCAGGATGCCAGTGCCTTTGAAACGGTGAGTGACCCGATTGTGAAGCAGGGCACAGCTTTCCGCGAGATGGCCACCAAGATTGCCTCGGTCAATACGCTGGACCGCTTCGTCGCCTCGCTGCGCAATGGTGATGTGGTGGCCGCGGCAGAACCTGCGGTCAATTAGAGCTTTTCAACAGACAGTGATTTTCAGGCGGCGACAGCTTTGGCTTCTGGCTAGAGGCCGAAGCTGTGCACCAGACTGCCTGCAATCAATGACCAGCCATCCACCAGCACGAAGAATATGAGCTTGAAGGGGAGCGAGATCACCACGGGCGGCAGCATCATCATGCCCATGGACATCAGCACCGAGGCGACAACCATGTCGATGACGATGAAGGGCAGGAAGACAAGAAAGCCGATTTCAAAGGCGCGGCGCAATTCGCTGATCATGAAAGCGGGCACCAGCACCTGAAGGCCGATATCGGTGGCTTCTTCGGGTTCGGGCGCCTTGGCGAGATCGACAAAGAGCTTGAGGTCTTCCTTGCGCACCTGGGTCAGCATGAAGGCCTTGAAAGGCTCGGATGACTTTTCAAAGGCTTCGGCAAATTCAATCTGCTTGTTCATCAGCGGCTCAATGCCGTTCTGATAGGCCGTGGTGAAGGTTGGTGTCATCACGAAGGCCGTCAGGAACAGTGCCAGGCTGACCATCACCGTGTTGGGTGGGGATTGCTGGATGCCGATAGCCGTGCGCAGGAGCGAGAGCACCACGATGATACGCACAAAAGAGGTGACCATGATGAGGATGGATGGCGCGAGGCTGAGCACCGTGATGAGGGCAACGATCTGCACCACATTGTCGGTGAGCCCAAAATTATCTGCCAGATCGACCTTGATGGTGTCGGCAAATGCGGGATCGGCCAGCACCAGCGCGGTCAAGGCGGCAAGGGCGGCCATGGCATAGCGGCTGCTGTTCTTGTGAAGGAGGCTCATGCTTGCTGTTCCGCATTGAGGGTGTTGGGGCGCTGCATCATGGAGGTGAGGCGCGTGAGCCAAGGTGGCATGACGATCTGCGGGGCAGGCGTCGTGGCACGCGCGGCTGACTGAATTTCGCTGTCCGGGACGGCTTCGGGTTCAGGCGCATCAATGCCGCTTTCGATGAGCAGATTCTGCTCGCCCATGAGAATGAGATGTTCCTTGCCGTCGCGACGAATGAGCAGGAGACGGTGTTTGGCGTCGATGGCTTTGACTTCGACAATGGCCAGACGCTTGGGCGCGGATGTGGGGTGCCAGCCGCCATTAGCCAGACCCAGACGGCGCGCGGCATAGGCGCAAAGGCCGATAAGGCCGATGATGAAGACCAGTGCCGCAATGAAGCGGAAGATTTCCGAAAGTTCCATTTGCCCAGTTCCCCGTGCCCATGAGGGGAAACCCCTCGGGATGTCCCGTACTGGGAAGAATTTGCCCCCCACATGCTTAATGACGGGTTAAGAGCGAGGCAGGCTGTGCGATTTGCTGGTTACCCAAAGATTGAGGCGCTGGGCAAAGTTTGCCGCGTTAGGACGATCTTAACCAAGGACGCATGAGGATGGGCCCGTCACCAAGAAATGCGTGGCTTCGAAAGACCGGATCGCAGACCCCCAGAAAGCGCGGGTAGGCAAGGCCGGTCAGGTGGGCAACGACATGGCTATCGGTGATCTCCCGATCTTCATGATGATGAAGCAGCGCATGCAATGGCTGAGCGAGCGACAGGCTGTGCTTTCGCAGAACGTCGCCAATTCAGATACGCCCGGCTATGAAGCGCGTGATCTCAAGGAACTTGATTTTGGTGCATTGGTAGCGTCGAGCACGGCGCGGCTGGCACCTGTGGCGACATCGGCTGCACATATCGGCAGTCCCGTGGCGGGCGGTCTTGGCATGAAGCTGGGACAGGCGCGCGGGGGCGAAGTGATGAAGAAGCCTGACTTTGAAACAACGCCGACAGGCAACTCGGTGGTGCTTGAAGACGAGATGATCAAAGTCGCCGAGACACAGATGGATTATCAGACAGTGACCGGACTCTATGCCAAGAGCATGGGGCTTTTCAAAATCGCGCTGGGTCGCGGTTAGTTAAAGGCAGGACATTATGAGCGCACTCGATCTCGTTAAATCAATGATGGTGGCGGCCTCCGGCATGAAGGCGCAGAGCGGCCGCATGCGCGTCATTGCCGAGAATATCGCCAATTCCGACTCGACCTCGAAAGTGCCGGGCGGCGACCCCTATCGGCGCAAGGTTGTGACCTTTGAAGACAAGCTGAACCGTGAACTCGGTGTGCAGACGGTGTCGCTTTCCAAGCCCGTCTACGACACGAGCGACTTCCAGCTGAAATACATGCCCGGCCATCCCGGGGCGGACGCCAATGGCTATGTGAAAATGCCGAATGTGAACGCGCTGGTGGAAACCATGGACATGCGCGAAGCACAGCGCAGCTATGAGGCCAATCTCAATCTGATCCAGGCATCGCGCCGCATGATCAGCCAGACAATTGACATTCTGCGCAAGTAAGCGCGCGACAGGGTAGGGGCTGACAGCCATGACAACACCAGCATCATTCGCACTTGGCGCCTATGCCAAAGCAGCCGGCATGGGCGGCGCGCAGGCAGGGGCCGGCGCAGGCGCTGCCAAAACGGCGGCCGGGGGCGGCTTTGGCGACATTCTCGAAAAGGCCATGGGCGAGGTCGTTGATACCGGCAAGAACAGCGAACGCCAGATGGCGGCTGTGACGGGCACCAAGCAGGGAAATCTGGTGGATGTGGTGACAGCCGTATCGGAAGCGGAAATGACGCTGCAGACGGTCGTGACAGTGCGCGACAAGGTGATCTCCGCCTATCAGGAAATCCTGCGGATGCCGATCTAGGGATCAGGCCGATTCATCTTTCTTTTAGTGGGCAAGCAAATGACCGGACCTGAAATTCTCGATATCGCGCGTGCCAGTATCTATCTGATGCTGGAAATTTCCGCCCCCATGATGATCGTGGCGCTGGTTGTCGGCATTGCCATTGCGCTTCTGCAGGCATTGACGCAGGTGCAGGAAATGACACTGGTTTTCGTGCCGAAAATCATTGCCATTTTCGTGACGCTGCTGCTGGCGCTGCCTTTCATGGGGCAGGCGCTGGGCGGCTATATGACCCTCATCGCCTCCAAGATCGCGGCGGGCTGATTTCATGTCCGTGTCGCTGGACCTTTTGCCACAAACGGCTTTTGTCTTTCTGCTCATTTTCTCGCGTCTGGGCGCGATGATCATGATGCTGCCCGCGCTTGGCGAAATGGCGATCCCGGCACAGGTGAAAATCATTCTGGCGCTGGCGATCACGCTGGTGATGATGCCGCTGGTGATGGACAGCTATGGCGCCATTCCTTCCTCCATTGCAGGATTGGCGACAACGCTTTTCTTTGAAATTGCCGTGGGTCTTTTCATTGGCATGACAGCGCGCATCATCATGAGTTCGCTGCATGTGGCGGGCAATCTGATTGCGCTGCAGACCGGCCTCTCTTTTGCCCAGAATGTCGATCCGTCGGCGGGCGGGCAGGGCGTTCTCCTGGCCAATTTCCTGACGATGCTCGCCGTGGCGCTGATTTTTGCCAGCAATCTCGATCATCTGGCCATTGTGGCGATGCGCGACAGCTATATTCTTTTCAAGCCGGGCGCCGCGCTGCCGGTGGGTGACTTCACGCAGGTCGCGGTGCACACGCTTTCGGTCTCCTTCAAGCTGGGCGTGCAGCTGGCCGCCCCCTTTCTGGTGATGGGTCTCGTCTTCTATGTCGGTATCGGCATTCTCTCGCGCCTGATGCCGCAAATTCAGATCTATTTCATTTCGATGCCTGCCAATATCGGTCTCGGCCTCGCGCTGTTCATGCTGCTTCTGGGGGCCATGATGACATGGTTCATGGAAGGCTATGAGCAGGTCCTGATGCAATTCATCAACTAGGGCGCGCGACATGGCAGACGATAATGATCAGGAAAAAACAGAAGAACCCACCAGTAAAAAGCTGGAGGATGCCCAAAAGAAGGGCGACGTCGTCAAGAGCCAGGAAATCAATAACTGGTTTGTGATGGTCGGCGCCGCCCTTGCCATCGGCATGATGGGGACCTCGACGGCTGGCGGCATTCTGGGCGGCTTGCGGGTTTTTCTGGCTTCGCCTGAAGCGATCCCGATGGATCAGGAACATTTGCGGCTGATCTGGTCGGATGTCGGCCAGATCGCGCTCAAGGCCGTGATGATGCCGCTCGGCATTCTGCTGGTTTTTGCGTTGGCGGGCAATGTGGTTCAGCACGCGCCGGTTTTTACGTCCGAGAACATGAAGCCTTCCTTCAGCAAAATATCGCCGATGAAGGGGCTGGAGCGCCTGTTTGGCCCCAAGAGCCTGATGAATTTTGCCAAAAGCCTCATCAAGTTTTTCGTAGTGGGGACGGTGGCGCTGCTGATTGTCTGGCCGGAGCGTGACCGGCTGGGCCTGATGATGACATGGGACGTGGCCGAGCTGCTGCCTATGGTGCGCGCCATGACACTGAAGCTTTTTGCCGGCGTCATTTCCGTCATGACCATTGTGGCCGCGCTTGATTATCTTTTCGAGCGCATGCAGTGGATGAAGAAGCAGCGCATGTCGGTGCAGGAAGTGCGCGACGAATACAAGCAGATGGAAGGCGATCCGAAGGTGAAGGCCAAGCTGCGCCAGATCCGGTCGGAGCGTGGCCGCCGCCGTATGATGTCTAATGTGCCCAAGGCGACGGTCGTGATCACCAACCCGACCCATTTTGCCGTGGCGCTGCTTTATGAAAAGGGCATGGGTGCGCCCATCTGCGTGGCCAAGGGTGCCGATGCCGTGGCCTTCAAGATTCGTGAGATTGCGCAGGAAAATGATGTGCCGGTGGTGGAAAGCCCGCCGCTGGCGCGTGCCCTGTTTGCGACGGTCGAGATTGATCAGGAAATCGATCCTGAACATTACAAGGCTGTGGCTGAGGTTATTGGCTATGTCATGCGTCTTAAGACTAAAATCGGGGTGAGATCGCCGGTGAATTGATTCGGCGGCGCGGATCGCTGGCGGACCGTGATAGACTGATGGCAGGCCGAAGCGGCTGAAGATTATGGCGAACATCTCCGGATGCGGGGCCGAATGGTCGGGTTTTGATTTTTTCATTCCGGGAGACGGGCATGGCTGATCTGCCAGCCGACATCACAGAGACATCAGAGCAGGGAACGACGTTCTGGCAACGTCTGTCCTGGCCTGAGGGACATTGGGTTGTCGTCTCATCCATCGTGCTGGGCACGGCGGCCTTTTTGCTGGAGGTTTTTGACGTTCATGCGCTTGGCTATGCCGGTGCGCTGTCGGGCGTGGGGCTGCTGGTGGTGGCCACGGGCGTGCTTTACGGGCTTGCGGTTGCCCGTCGCAACACGATGGACCTCTCGCGCACGCCTTTCGCGGCCAATGATGCGCTCACTGCGCTGCCCGATCCCTGCTATCTGACCGACAAGCGCGGCGTTGTACTTTTTGCCAATGCCGCCTATCGCAATCTTGTTGCCGCCATTGACGGCGAGCGGGCCGCTTCGCTGGAACGGATGATGGCGGGCAAGCCCGATGCGGAAGAAACGCTGTTCCGTCTGTCGCAGGCGGCACGGACCGGCTTTGCAGCCGATGAGGAGCTGCGTTTTGCGCCGCGTCCTGGCGCCGTGGAGCGGATTTACAAGGTTGTCGTGCGCCCGTTGAGCGGGGAACTTGGCGGCTCCGTCTGGCTGATGCGCGACCTCACCATGGAGCGGGAACGCGTGGAAGTGGCCGAGCGTGAATCCGGGCGGCTGCTTTCCTATCTCGACCATGTGCCTGTTGGTTTTTTTGCGACCGGCGCCAATGGCGAAATCGACTATATGAATGCCACGCTCGCTGACTGGCTGGGCGTGACTCCGGCCCAGGCGACGGAGCGGGCCATGACGCTGGCCGATTTTGCGGTCGGCGATCTGGCCGCGCTTGCGCCAGCGGGCGAAGCAGGCGAAAGCGTGCAGAGCCTTGATGTGGACCTGACCGGCGCAGAAGGCCAGATGATGCCGGTGCGCATTACCCAGACATTGATGCCGTCGCGAACGGGCGGCGCGCCGATTACCTGTGCGCTGGTTCTCAATCGCGCCACAGCCGAAAAGGCCGAAGAGACCGTGCGCGATGCCGAGATGCGGTTTGCGCGTTTCTTCAATCACGCGCCGATCGGCATTGCGACAGTGCTGCCCGACGGGCGTATCGAGAATGCCAACAGCGCCTTCCTGACCTATGTGGGTGAAGGCGTGGAACGCGGCATGCAGCTGGCCGATCTGGTGGTGGAAGAAGACCGCGCAGCGATGGCGGAGTCGCTGGCGCGCGCACGCGACGGCCAGGTGTCCGGCGCGGCGGTGGATATTCATCTGGTTCAGCGCAATGAACGCGTGGCCCAGCTTTATGCCAGCCGCCTTGATACAGGCGATGACAGTGCTGTTGTTGTCTATCTGATTGATGCAACCGAGCAGAAGTCGCTCGAAATGCAGTTTGCCCAGTCGCAGAAGATGCAGGCGGTGGGGCAGCTTGCCGGCGGTGTGGCGCATGACTTCAACAATCTGCTGACCGCCATTATCGGCTTTTGTGATCTGCTGCTGTCGCGCCATCAGGCCGGTGACCCGTCCTTTGCCGATGTCATGCAGATCAAGCAGAACGCCAATCGCGCGGCCAATCTGACGCGCCAGCTGCTGGCGTTCTCGCGCCGCCAGACATTGCGCCCCAAGGTGCTGTCGCTCACGGACGCGATTGCCGAACTGCAAAATCTTCTCTCGCGCCTGCTGACCGAAAAGGTCGAGCTCAAGATCGTGCATGGCCGCGATCTCGGTCTGGTGAAGGTCGACCAGAACCAGCTGGAGCAGGTGATCGTCAATCTGGCGGTGAATGCGCGCGATGCCATGCCTGATGGGGGCCGCGTGACCATTCGCACGGCCAATGTGTCGGAAGCCGACAGCCGCGCGCTGGATCATGCGCTGATGCCGCCGGCGGAATATCTGCTGATTGAGGTGTCGGATACGGGCACCGGGATTGCCAAGGAAAATCTCGGCAAGATTTTTGAACCTTTCTTCACGACCAAGGACCCGAGCAAGGGCACGGGGCTTGGCCTGTCGACGGTCTATGGCATCGTGAAGCAGACGGGCGGCTTCATTTTCCCCTATTCGGCGATCGGCAAGGGCACGAGCTTCCGCATTTATCTGCCGCGCTATTTCGAGACCCCGACCGAGGCCAGGGAAAACGCAGAGGCCAAGATTGCCGCTGCTGCCCCTGAAACCGCTGACCTCACGGGCAAGGGCACGATCCTGCTGGTGGAGGATGAAGACGCGGTGCGGACCTTTGCGGCACGCGCCCTTTCCACGCGCGGCTATGATGTGCTGCAGGCTGAAAGCGGCGAAGTGGCGCTCGATGTTGTGCGCAACCACAAGGGCCGCATTGATCTCGTCGTCTCTGATGTGGTGATGCCCAATATGGACGGGCCGACCATGGCCAAGGAACTGCGCCACATGCTGCCCGGCACGAAGATCATTTTCGTGTCCGGCTATGCCGAGGATGCCTTTGCCAAGAGCCTTGATCCCGAGCAGGACTTTCACTTCCTGCCCAAGCCCTTCTCGTTGAAGCAGCTGGCGGCGGCGGTGAAGGATGTGATGGGGACGAAGGCGGCAGATTAGGAGAGATCTTTCCAGGCGTGATCTCCTACGTCAGTTGCCTGCCCAAATCAGGAGTTTCTGTCTATTTGAAGGGGCGGGTGCGTGACATGATGGACGCTTCGGTTCACTCGTCTTTCATGCTAAACTAAAGATTAACGCGCCCATGGTGATGCGGAGATCTGATGTCTGCCATTCTCGATACGCTTGAGCCCGATAGCTCGCGCCCCGCCGCGCTGAGCGATGCCGCGCGTGCGGCAAACCATCGCGAGGCGCTGGCCATTGCCCGGCGTTATATGGGGGATGTGGCCTGGGGCACGGTGGCGATCTCGGTTTTCTCGCTGGCAGGGCTGGCGCTTTCCTCCTGGGCGGCGCTGAGCGGACTGTGGCCGATGTGGGCCGCCATGATCCTCAATGGCTATCTGCTGCTGATGCAGTTCATGGCCGTGCATGACGGCATTCATCAAGCGATTGGCGGGGATGATCCGCGCTATCGCTGGCTCAACAATCTGCTGGCCTGGATCGGCGGCATTGCCACGCTCATCCCCTTTCGCGGCTATGACACGATGCATCTGGTGCATCACCGCTATACCAATGATTTTGAGCGGGACCCGGATACCTGGTGTGCGGGCTCGCCGCGCAATCCACTGATGCTGGCGCTGCGCTTTTTCACGCAGATGCCGCATTACATCTATCTGATGACCAAATTCGGCTTCTGGAAGGACCCCAAGGAGCGGGGCGGCTATTACATTGCCGCGACACATCACATCATCGCCTGGTCGCTGGTGGGGGTGGGCTTTGCCTATGGCTTTGGCTGGGAAATCCTGATGCTGTGGATTTTCCCGACCTTTCTCAATGAAGCGCTGATCGGGCTGGTTTTCAATTTCCTGCCGCATCACCCCTATAATTCGCGCGAGCGCTATACCGATTCAGGGGTGTTTCTGCTGCCCTGGCCGATCCACCGGCTGGTGACCTGGCTCGACATGTATCAGACCTATCACCTGATGCATCACCTCTTCCCGCGCATTCCCTTCTACCGGATTGGCCGGGCTTTCCATGACATGCGCCCCATTCTGGAGGCGGAAGGGGCGCCGATCCATGACTGGACCCATGCCTGGGATGGTCGCCGCCCGGCTGGCGGGGCGGGTCTTGAGGGCCTGCCGGAGCTGCCGGCCCATGTGACCGGTGCGAGAGGACCGCAGGCGCCAAAGGGATTCGTGGCGCCAAATGATCAGGCGGACGTGAACGTCGCGCGAACACGCGCTGAATAATCCATACAAATCAATGACTTAAAAAAAGACTTGGCGACTGGAACAAAACCAGTACATTTACCTTAATTGCGTGGGCAGATGCCATGTGAAATAAGGGGAAATCGGTCATGTCAAAGAATGTAGTGAGCCTCGTGGGAAAAGAAGACGTTGATAAGAAGAAAGCGCTTGATGCGGCCTTGAGCCAGATCGAGCGGTCTTTCGGCAAGGGCTCCATCATGCGGCTCGGCAAGAACGAGCAGGTGGTGGAGATTGAAGCCATTTCGACAGGCTCGCTGGGCCTTGATATCGCGCTGGGCATTGGCGGCTTGCCGCGTGGCCGCGTCATCGAAATTTACGGGCCGGAATCCTCGGGCAAGACGACGCTGGCGCTGCAGACCATTGCCGAGGCCCAGAAGGCGGGCGGTATCTGCGCCTTTGTCGATGCCGAACATGCGCTCGACCCTGTCTATGCCCGCAAGCTGGGTGTGCATCTGGACGATCTGCTGATTTCGCAGCCCGATACAGGCGAGCAGGCCCTTGAGATTGCCGACACGCTGGTGCGATCAAGCGCTGTGGATGTGCTGGTGATCGACTCGGTTGCGGCGCTCACCCCCAAGGCCGAACTTGATGGCGAGATGGGCGACAGCCTGCCGGGTCTTCAGGCCCGCCTGATGAGCCAGGCGCTGCGCAAGCTGACCGGCTCGATCTCCAAATCCAATACCATGGTCATTTTCATCAACCAGATCCGCATGAAGATCGGTGTGATGTTTGGCAGCCCGGAAACGACGACCGGCGGCAATGCGCTGAAATTCTACGCCTCGGTCCGTCTTGATATTCGCCGCATCGGCGCCATCAAGGATGGCGACGAGGTGGTGGGCAACCAGACCCGGGTGAAAGTGGTCAAGAACAAGGTCGCGCCGCCCTTCAAGCAGATCGAGTTCGACATCATGTATGGCGAAGGCATTTCCAAGACTGGTGAATTGATCGATCTGGGTGTGAAGGTCGGCATTGTCGAGAAGTCCGGTTCCTGGTTTTCCTATAACAGCCAGCGTGTGGGGCAGGGTCGCGAGAACTCCAAAAAGTTCCTCAAGGACAATCCGGAGGTGGCCGCTGAAATCGAGGCCGCGATCCGTCAGAATGCCGGTCTCATCGCCGAGCAGATCATGGAAGGCGAGCCCGAGGCCGACAGCGATGGCGATCTGGAAGCCAGCGCCTGAACAAAGCCTCGCGGCTTGAGACATGGAACGGCGTCGGGAAACCGGCGCCGTTTGTCGTTTTGGACGCCTTTCAGGCCGAGGCGTTTCTGGACAGGTCTGGAGGCGACAGGTAAAAGCACTAACTATATCTGGAGCGATGGGGCCATTTCCGGCCCCGGTTCACAAGCATGCGAGACGACACGAACATGGCCGGGCTTAACGACATCAGGCGGACATATCTGGAATATTTTGGTCGGAATGGTCATGAGATCGTTTCCTCCAGCCCGCTTGTCCCGAATAATGATCCGACCCTGCTTTTCACCAATGCGGGCATGGTTCAATTCAAGAATGTGTTTACCGGTCAGGAGATGCGGCCCTACAAGCGCGCCACGACCTCGCAGAAATGCGTGCGCGCCGGCGGCAAGCATAATGACCTCGACAATGTCGGCTATACGGCCCGCCACCACACTTTTTTCGAGATGCTCGGCAATTTCTCCTTTGGCGATTATTTCAAGCCGGATGCAATCGAGTTTGCCTGGAACCTGATCACCAGGGAATTCGGCCTGCCCAAGGAAAAGCTGCTCGCAACCGTCTATTCCGAGGATGACGAGGCCTTCGATCTCTGGAAGAAGATTGCCGGTCTGCCCGACAGCAAGATCATCCGCATTCCGACATCGGATAATTTCTGGTCGATGGGCGACACAGGGCCCTGCGGTCCCTGCTCGGAAATCTTTTTTGATCATGGCGACAAGATTCCGGGCGGCCCGCCCGGCAGCCCTGAGCAGGATGGCGACCGTTTCATCGAAATCTGGAACCTGGTCTTCATGCAATATGACCAGCAGGCGGATGGCACGCGTCTCAACCTGCCCAAACCTTCGATTGATACGGGCATGGGGCTTGAGCGCTTTGCCGCGGTGATGCAGGGCACGCATGACAATTATGCCACCGACCTGATGCGGGCCCTGATTTTGGCCTCGGCGGAAGCTTCCAGTTCCGATCCTGACGGGCCGCATGCGGTGAGCCATCGCGTGATTGCCGATCATTTGCGGTCGAGTTGCTTCCTGATTGCCGATGGCGTGATGCCGTCCAATGAAGGACGCGGCTATGTGCTGCGCCGTATCATGCGTCGCGGCATGCGCCATGCCCAGCTTGTGGGCGCGGCTGATCCGCTGATGTGGCGTCTTGTGCCGGCGCTGGTGCGCCAGATGGGCGATGCCTATCCCGAGCTCCGCCGTGCCGAAGCACTGATCACCGAGACATTGAAGCTGGAGGAAACCCGCTTCCGCGAAACGCTGGTGCGCGGCCTCAAACTGCTGGAAGAAGAAGTCGACCAGATGGGCGGCAGCCGCGTGCTGCCCGGTGAAGTGGCTTTCAAGCTTTACGATACTTATGGCTTCCCGCTAGACCTGACGCAGGATGCGCTGCGCGCCAAGGGCATTACGGTTGACCAGTCCGGCTTTGATGGCGCGATGGAACGCCAGCGCGCCGATGCGCGCAAGGCCTGGTCGGGCTCGGGGCAGACAGCGACCGAAACGGTGTGGTTTGAACTGCGCGACAAGCTCGGCGCGACTGAATTTCTGGGTTACGAAACGGAATCCGCCGAAGGCAAGATCACGGCCATCATTGTTGATGGCCAACCGGTCGATCACATCGAGGCCGGGCAGGAAGCTGCCATCATCACCAACCAGACACCATTCTACGGCGAATCCGGCGGGCAGACGGGCGACAGCGGCGTACTCTTTGCACCGGCTGGTGCCGAATTTCCTGTCAGCGACACGATGAAGAAGCTCGGTGACATGCATGTGCATCTCGGCAAGATCACGCGCGGCACGCTGAAGGTTGGCGATGTCGTGGAGATGAAAGTTGATCATGCGCTGCGCACGGCAACGCGGGCCAATCATTCGGCGACGCATCTGCTGCATGAAGCGCTGCGGCGTTTGCTGGGGGAGCATGTGACGCAGAAGGGGTCGCTGGTGTCGTCGGAACGTTTGCGCTTTGACTTCAGCCATCCCAAGCCGATGACGGCGGAAGAGATTGCGCGCGTCGAAGAGATCGTCAATGCGATGGTGCGCCAGAACAGCGATGTCTCCACGCGGCTGATGACGCCGGATGAGGCGATCGAGGCCGGGGCGCTGGCGCTATTCGGCGAAAAATATGGCAGTGAAGTGCGCGTGCTTGCCATGGGCCGGGATGATGACAAGCCCAACAAGACCTATTCGGTTGAGCTTTGCGGCGGCACCCATGTGCGCCGGGTTGGCGATATTGGCGTCTTCAAGATTGTGAGCGAAAGTGCTGTGGCGTCCGGCGTGCGCCGTATCGAGGCGCTGACGGCGGAAGGCGCACGGCTCTATCTGAGCGAGCAGGAACGCATCGCCAGGGAAGCGGCCGGGGCGCTGAAAATTTCGCCGGAAGATCTGCCCGCGCGTGTGATCTCGCTGATGGATGAGCGCAAGCGGCTTGAGCGCGAGCTCAATGACGCCAAAAAGAAACTCGCCATGTCCGCCAATAGCGGCGGCGGGGCGGCGGCTGCCAATCCGATTCAGGATCTGGGCGGCATCAAGCTGATCGCGCGCAAGCTGGATGGCGTGAACCCGAAGGATCTTCGCGGCCTTGTTGACGAAGGCAAGAAGCAGATCGGGTCGGGTGTTGTGGCTTTCGTCGCGGTTTCTGAAGACGGCAAGGCGGGCATTGCGGTGGGTGTCACGGCTGATCTGACTGACCGCTTTAATGCCGTGGAACTTGTGAAGGCCGGGGCGGCGGCGCTGGGTGGATCGGGCGGTGGTGGCCGACCGGACATGGCGCAGGCCGGTGGTCCCGATGCCTCGCAGGCCGAGGGCGCGCTGGAGGCCGTGCGTGCCGCTGTAGGTGAGCTTGCCGGGGCGGCCTGACACTGTTTCTCCCGCCAGCCGCAAGGGGCTGATGCTCCTTCGGCGGCGGCTCTTCGGCGTGCTCGAAGCCGGTCGGGACAATCTGCCCGCGCGCCTTTTCAACATCTTCATGGTGGTGCTCATTCTGTCGAATGTGGCTGCCGTGGTGCTGGAGACCGAGCCTGCGCTGGGTGAATATATTCGGCGCGAACTTCGCTATTTCGATATTTTCTCGGTCGGCATTTTCACCATTGAGTATTTCCTGCGCCTCTGGGTGGCCGTCGAGCATCGGCCGCTGGCGCAGCTGGCCGCCTGGAAGGCACGGCTGACATGGTCGGTTACACCGCCCATGCTGATTGATCTGGCGGCGATCCTGCCTTTCTATCTGGCGATGATTGTGAGCTTTGACCCGCGTCTGGCGCTCTTGTTGCGGCTTATAAGGTTTTTGAAGCTTGCCCGCGCGACGCCTGCGCTCGGCACGCTGGGGCGCGTTCTCTATAATGAGCGCCGGGCGATTTTCGGCACGCTGATCGTGATGATGGGGCTGATCATTTTTTCCGCCACGGTCATGTATGAGCTGGAAGGCGAGACGCAGCCCCATGCCTTTGGCAGCATTCCCCGCGCCATGTGGTGGTCGGTGACAACCCTGAC
>WGND01000019.1 GCA_016124805.1 Hyphomicrobiales bacterium
CCACACGATCATCCTGATCACACATGATGCCGACGTCGCCGCTATCGCCGAACGCACGATCACGATCAGCGACGGCAAAATTGTCAGCGACACCGGCACTGCCGCCACCTTCCAGCAGACCCATAGCGCGCCGATTGTGCGTTCGCGCGGCTCGACACTTTCTGCCGACATGTCTGAAGCTGTCAAAATGGCAATACGCTCCCTGCGAAGCAACATTTTCCGGACGGCCCTTACCCTTCTTGGCGTGGTGATAGGCGTGGCGGCCGTTGTCGTGATGCTGGCCATTGGCAATGGCAGCAAGGAAAACATCATGACAAGCATTGAATCCATGGGCACAAACCTGCTCATGGTGCGCCCCGGTGCACCTGGTATACGTGGCTCACGTGACGTTGCCACACTGGTCGAGAGCGACGCCACGGCACTGGCAAGTCTTCCCCATGTGGCAGCTCTGGCACCGGAGCGTAGTTCGTCCATCACCATGCGATACGGCAATGCCGACTTCACCAGCCAGATCATCGGTACGTGGCCGAGTTATGCCGAGGTCAAGGAATGGCCGACGACATCGGGAGGCTGGTTTACCGACGCGGATGTCAAAGGTTATGCCCCCGTTGTCGTGTTGGGTCAGAGCGTCGTTGATGCCCTCTTCCCGGATGGTGAAGACCCGATCGGCAAATATGTGCTGATGACCAACATACCATTTGAGGTTGTCGGTGTTCTGGCGACAAAAGGTGCAACTGCCTTTGGAAGTGATCAAGATTCTGTCGCTATCGTGCCACTCAGCACCGGCTTCATGCGAATTTTCGGCCAGCAATTTCTCAGCACCATCTCGGTCAAAATAGATGAGGCCGACAATGTTGATCCAACGCAAACAACCATGACAAAAATTCTTTTGGATCGACATCGCACCGAAGACTTCCAGATTCGCAACACAAGCTCGATGATGGAAATGGCGTCAACGGCCTCCAATACCATGACGATATTGCTGGGTTCGGTCGCCGCCATCTCGCTTCTGGTCGGTGGCATTGGTGTCATGAACATCATGCTGGTAAGCGTGACGGAGCGTACCCGCGAAATCGGTATTCGCATGGCCACAGGCGCGCGTGAGTCCAATATCCTGCTGCAGTTCAATATAGAGGCCATGGTGGTGTGCGGTGTCGGCGGGATCATAGGTGTGTTGACGGGCCTCGGCTTCGCCCTCGCCGCCGGGTCTTTCGGGTTGAATGTCGCCATCACGGCAACGCCCTCCCTGATTGCCTTTCTCTGCGCCTTTGCAACGGGCATGGTCTTTGGCTACCTGCCCGCCCGCAAGGCCGCCCAGCTTGACCCCGTTATCGCATTGTCGAGCGAATAGCTCACGAACAGGAATGACAATGAAACGTCTCGCTCAAAAACTTTCCCTCGTTCTCCTGACGGCCAGCCTTGCCGGCTGCTCCATGGTACCGGACTATGCCGCACCAAAGATCACCATGCCGAGCACCTATCAGGGCCCGGCCAGTGACACGGGCGTCAAAGCCAATGATCTTGAATGGTGGAAAAACTTCCACAGCGCCGAACTTGATGCGCTGATGACACGCGCGCTCAGCGACAATTTCGATATTGCGGCAGCCCTTGCCCGGATTGACCAGGCACGCGGCAGCCTGCGCAGCACGAATGCCGATCTCTATCCGCAAGCCAGCGCGAGCGGCAGCGCCTCGCGGAACCGCAGCACCTCATCAGGCGTCTCGCGCAGTGCGACGGGCTCAGCCTCGCTCAGCTATGCGCTGGATCCATGGGGCCTTTACAGGGCGCAGTCGCAATCCTCTTCGGCGTCACTTGATGCAAGCATCTATGATGCCCACGCGACATCGCTGCTTGTGCAGTCGAATGTTGCGAGCACCTATTTCACCCTTCTCAACCAGAAGGATCGGCTCGCCATCGCGCAGGATTCACTCAAGGCATCGCGTGAGACGCTGTCGCTCATTCAGCAACGCTTTGACGCCGGGCTTGACAGCGGGCTGACGCTGGCCCAGCAGCGCGCCACCATTGCGTCGACCGAGGCAACCATTCCGGATCTTCAATCTCAGGTGAATGCGAGCAGAACGGCGCTGGCCATTCTGCTGGGCGTGGCACCTGAAGGGTTTGATGTCAAGGAGAGCAGCCTTGCGAGCGTCGCCCTGCCCGACATTGCCGCCGGACAGCCGGCCCTGCTGCTCACACGACGACCGGATATTCTGCAGGCAGAAGCCAATTTGCGCGCCGCCAATGCCGATATCGGCGCGGCGCGGGCGGCCTTTTTTCCAACGATTGATCTGAGTGCCAGTGTCACGCAGCTTGCCACTTTCGGTGCCGCTCCCGTGACCAGCAATGGCATCACCGGCTCGCTTCTCGCGACCATTTTTTCCGCCGGTCGGCTGGAAGGTAATCTGGAGTCTTCCAAAGCCCGCTATGCCGAACTTGCTGCGACCTATCAGAGCAGTGTGCTGACATCACTGAAAGATGTCGAAGACGCGCTTGTCAGCGCCGAGGCCAATATTCACCAGGAAGAATTCCAGACGCTCTCAGCTGAAGAATCCAGACGCGCCTATGACCTGTCCCAATCGAGCTACAAGGCCGGTCTTGTGGACTTCCTGTCAGTGCTGGACTCGCAGCGCAGCTGGCTTTCCGCACGTGATAGCGCGGCGCAAGCCCGACTTGGCAAATATACCTCGGCGGTGACGCTGTTTGTCGCGCTTGGCGGCGGCTGGCAGAGCTGATAACGGATCAGGAACATGCCCTTTCAGTGGGCGGCAAAAACGTGTCTACTCCTCCCAAAGAAACAACATCAAGCAGGAGGAACAAATGAGCAATATCACATCAAGGGAAATCCATCTCAAAGCGCGCCCGGTGGGCATGCCGAAACTGTCCGATTTTGAGGTCGCTTCCGTCGAAATCAGTTCACCCGCCGAAGGTGAAGTGCTGGTGCGCAACAGCTGGATGTCGGTGGACCCCTATATGCGCGGTCGCATGATGGATCGGGAAAGCTATGTGCCGCCCTTCCAGATTGGCCATGTCCTTGAAGGCGGCGCCGTCGGTCAGGTCATTGCGTCCAATGACCCCAGCCTCAAAGTGGGTGATCACGTACAGAGCATGTTTGGCTGGCGCGAATATGCCAAGGGCAAGGCTGCAACCTTCCAGAAGATCGACCCGACACTCGGGCCCATCGAAGCCTATCTCGGCGTTCTCGGCATGCCCGGTATGACAGCCTATGCCGGCCTGATGCGTATCGGCGAATTGAAGGATGGTGAAACGGTCTTTGTCTCCGCCGCCTCGGGCGCGGTCGGTTCGGTTGTCTGCCAGCTTGCCAAGGCGCATGGCTGCTATGTCGTGGGGTCGGCTGGTTCAGACGAAAAATGTGACTGGCTCGTCAAGACGGCAGGCATCGACAAGGCGATCAACTACAAGACATGCGGCGACCTCAACAAGGCCGTGGCAGCCGCCCTTCCGAAAGGCATTGATGTCTATTTTGAAAATGTCGGTGGGGCTCATCTCGAAGCCGCCATCAATTCGATGCGTCCCTTCGGTCGCATGGCGCTCTGCGGCATGATCAGCCAGTATAATGACACAACGCCCACCCCCGGCCCGAACAACCTCATCCAGGCTGTCGGCAAGAGCCTGAAAATGCAGGGCTTCATCGTTTCCAATCATTTCGACATGGCGCCTGATTTTTATGCCGAGATGGGAAAGCTCATCAAGGCAGGCAAGATGCATTGGGAAGAGACCGTGGAAGACGGCATTGAGCATGCGCCCGATGCTTTCCTGAAGCTTTTTTCAGGTGGCAATTTCGGCAAGATGCTCGTGCGTGTCGGCCCTGACAATGCGGTCTGATTGATCGACGCCAAACAAAAGGCCCGGCAGTGATGCCGGGCCTTTTTCATTTCACGATCGGATGCACCTTAAGCAGAAGCAGCGAGCTTCTGCGCCTCGACACGCTCCTTTTTCAGGCCCTCGGCAATAAGGAAGGCGAGTTCGAGCGACTGGCTGGCATTGAGGCGCGGATCGCAATGGGTGTGATAACGGTCACCCAGTTCCGTTTCCGTAATTGCCTGCGCGCCACCGATGCATTCCGTGACGTTCTGGCCTGTCATTTCGAAATGCACACCACCGGCATGCGTCCCCTCGGCGCGATGAACGGCCATGAAGGACTGCACTTCGGCAAGCACACGGTCTACAGGACGCGTCTTGTAGCCTGACGAGGCCTTGATGGTGTTGCCGTGCATCGGATCGCAGGACCAGACAACCTTCCTGCCTTCGCGTTCAATCACGCGAATAAGCGCCGGCAGATGCTTCTCGACATTCTCCGCACCAAAGCGGCAGATTAAAGTCAGACGGCCTGGCTCGTTTGCCGGATTGAGAATATCGGTCAAACGGATCAGTTCTTCAGGATCAAGCGAGGGACCACATTTCATGCCAAGCGGGTTTTTGACGCCACGCAGGAATTCGACATGGCCGTGATCCGGCTGGCGCGTACGGTCACCGATCCAGAGCATATGAGCCGATGTGTCATACCAGTCGCCGGTCGTTGAATCGATGCGCGTCATCGCCTGCTCATAGCCCAGCAGCAATGACTCATGGCTGATGTAGAAATCGGTCGTATGAAGCTGCGGCTGCGATTCACTGTCCACACCACAGGCGCGCATGAAATTCAGCGCTTCGGTGATATTGTTGGCAAGCTGCTCGTAGCGTGCACCTTCAGGGCTGTCGGCCACGAAGCCGAGATTCCAGCGATGCACATAGTCAAGATCGGCATAGCCACCCGTCGCAAAGGCGCGGATCAGGTTGAGCGTCGAGGCTGACTGGCTATAGGCGCGCAACAGACGATTGGGGTCTGGCACACGCGCGACCTCATCGAACTCGATGCCGTTGATGTTGTCGCCCAGATAGGAGGGTAGCGTCACACCATCAATCGTTTCTGTCGGCGAAGAACGCGGTTTGGCGAATTGTCCGGCAATACGGCCCACCTTCACCACCGGCGAACCCGCCGCATAGGTCAGTGCAACCGACATCTGCAGCAGCACACGGAAAGTGTCGCGGATATTGTCGGCAGAGAATTCGGCAAAGCTCTCGGCGCAATCGCCGCCCTGGAGCAGGAATGCGCGCCCCTCGCAGACTTCCGCAAGATCAGCCTTCAGCTTGCGGGCCTCGCCTGCAAAAACCAGCGGCGGATAAGTGCGCAGCTGCGCCTCAACAGCGCTCAATACTGCCTCATCCGGGTAAGTCGGAAGATGCTTTGCGGGTTTCGCGCGCCAGCTATCCGGTTTCCAGTTCTCCGCCATTTTATCCTCTATTCATACGCATAGGCAGTGGTCCGCGCCTTTAATGGCCCGATCCCCTGCCTGATTTTGAATTGGGTATATAAGCCTTTATGGCCCAAATCAAAAGACCGAAGGGGTATCTGCCCCCTAACCCTCTCAATTAAATGGCAAATCCGGCTTTGGGGCAAGCCCCGGCACCTCGTCAAAAGCGCCCTGAAACATGACCTGTCCGCCTCAGCCGCGCTTTACTCTGCGGCCATGGCTGGGGCCAGCCACTTCTCCTTGAGGGTGACGAGCTCTTCTGCCGATGTCGGATGAACCGCAATGGTCTGGTCAAACTGCGCTTTCGTGGCCCCCATATTGAGCGCCACACCGATCATCTGGATAAGCTCACCCGAGCTCGGCCCGATCAGGTGAACGCCCAGCACCTTGTCTGTTTCGCCATCTACAACAAGCTTCATGAAGGTTTTTTCCTCCGACCCCGACAGCGTCGCTTTCATCGGTCGGAAGGTCGTCTTGTAGATGTCGATGGCGTTGTGGGTTTTGCGCGCCTGCGCTTCAGTCAGGCCCACCGTGCCAATTTCAGGTTGGGAGAAAACAGCTGTCGGGATCAGCGAATGATCGACGGCGATGGGATTGTCATTGAAGACGGTCTCTGCAAATGCTTGCCCCTCGCGGATGGCAACCGGCGTCAGCGCCGCACGGTCCGTCACATCGCCGACGGCATAGATATTGTCGATATTGGTTTTGGACCAGGCATCAACCACCACCTGACCATTGGCACCCAGCTCGACACCGAGTTCTTCCAGACCCAGCCCCTTTGTGTTGGGTGTGCGACCGGTCGCATACATGACAGCGTCAACTTTCAGGACACTGCCATCCAGCAGCGTCAGGTGCAGGCAGTCCTCATGCTTGTCGATGCGCGCAACATCGGTTTCCAGCTGCAGGTCGACGCCCTTCTTGCCAATCTCCTCCGCCAGAATGCTGCGCAGATCATGGTCAAAGCTGCGCAGGAACGCGGGGCCGCGATAGAGCAGATGTGTGCGGGCACCGAGACCGTTGAAGATGCCAGCAAATTCGATGGCGATGTAACCGCCACCAACAATGGCGATCCGGTTGGGCAATTCTTCGAGATGAAAGGCCTCATTGGAACTGATCGCATGTTCGATGCCGGGAATATTCGGCATGAAAGGTGTGCCGCCCGTTGCGATCAAAATCTTGTCGGCCGTGACGTCGCGATTGCCGTCGACGAGATGCACCGTATGGGCATCTTTCAGCACGGCGCGATCCTGAATGATCTTGACGCCCGCCTTGTCGAGGTTGCGGATATAGATGCCATTGAGACGGTCGATCTCGTGGTCCTTGTTCGAGATCAGCTTCTTCCAGTCAAAGCTGCGCTCGCCCACCGTCCAGCCAAAGCCGGCGGCGTCTTCAAATTCTTCGGCAAAATGGCTTGCGTAAACAAGGAGCTTCTTGGGCACGCAGCCGCGGATGACGCATGTGCCACCGACACGATATTCCTCGGCCACAGCGACACGGGCACCAAAGCCCGAAGCAATGCGGCTGGCGCGGACGCCACCAGAACCGGCGCCAATGACAAAGAGGTCGTAATCATAAGTCGTGGACATGGGGCTTCCTAATATCTGGCTGCAGATCGGATGCAGATCAACTTCGGCTCACTATATCGGTGCCCGTCACCGTTCCGACAATGGCCATTGTGGCAATGCCGATAAACAATCCGTTATCGACAACACCGGCAATGCGATTGAGCCCGGCTGAAAGACCATCCGGGTCCGGCAACAGATTGAAATGACAATCATAAATGAAATTATTGCTGTCGGTCAGGAAGGGCACGTCAAATTCATCGGCACGCCTGATGATCTTGCCGCTGCACCCGAAATCCTTGGCCACGTCGACCATCTTGCGCATCGTCACTTCGCAGCCAAAGGGAATAACTTCGACGGGCAGGGGAAATTTACCGAGGCTTTTCACAAATTTCGATTCATCGGCAATGACGATCATGCGATCCGACGCTGTGGCGACAATCTTTTCACGCAGCAACGCGCCACCACCGCCCTTGACCAGACGCAGCTGGCTGTCGAGTTCGTCAGCCCCGTCAATTGTCAGATCAAGATAGGGGGTCTCATCAAGATGTGTCAGCCGCAGCCCCAATCTGGTTGCCAGCGCGGCGGTCCGTTCCGATGTCGGGACACCCACAATATCGAGACCCTTTTCGGTCACATGCGTTGCCAGAAACCGGACGAAATGTTCCGCCGTGGAGCCTGTGCCCAATCCGAGCTTCATGCCGCTTTCGACATAGTCCAATGCACGGCGGGAGGCAGCCTGTTTCTGTTCGTCGGGTGTCATTGGATCAAAGTCCTGCCATCGCGACATATTTGACTTCGAGGAATTCATCGATCCCCCAGGGTCCGCCCTCGCGACCAAGGCCGGATTCTTTATAGCCGCCAAAGGGCGCAACCTCTGTGGAAATCAGACCGGCATTGACGCCGACAAGACCATATTCAAGCGCCTCGGCCATGCGCCAGACGCGACCGATATCACGGCTGTAGAAATAGGAGGCAAGACCGAAGGGCGTGTCATTGGCAAGTTTCACCGCTTCAGCTTCATCCTTGAAACGGAAGATGGGCGACAGCGGCCCGAATGTTTCTTCCTGCGCAACCTTCATGGATGAGGTCGCGTCCGCAATGATGGTCGGCTCGTAGAACGTGCCGCCAAGCTCATGACGCTTGCCACCAAGCAACACACGGCCACCCTGCGCGATGGCATCGGCCACATGCTCCTCAATCTTTTCAACGGCCGCCATGTCGATGAGCGGTCCTTGCGTGACATCGGTTTCAAAACCGGCGCCGACTTTGAGTTGCTTGACGCGCGCGACGAGCTTTTCATTGAACGCGTCATAGACCGAGTCCTGAACCAGAAAACGGTTGGTGCAAATGCATGTCTGGCCTGTATTGCGATATTTGGAGGCGACAGCCCCTTCCACGGCGGCATCCAGATCGGCATCATCAAAAACGATGAAGGGGGCATTGCCGCCCAGCTCCAGCGCGATCTTCTTGACCGTCGAGGCGCTCTGTTCCATCAGCTTCTTGCCGATTTCGGTCGAGCCCGTGAAAGTGACCTTGCGCACGATGTCGCTGGCAGTCATTTCACCACCAATCGCACCGGCCTTGCCGGTAATCACGCTCAAGAGACCCGCAGGCAGGCCGGCGCGCTCTGCAAGTTCCGCCAATGCGAATGCGGAAAGCGGTGTGGCCGTGGCGGGCTTGACGACCATGGCGCAACCGGCGGCCAATGCGGGGCCTGCCTTGCGGGTGATCATGGCGGCGGGAAAATTCCACGGCGTAATGGCCGCACAGACACCGATTGGCTGCTTGAGCACGACAATGCGCCGGTCCGAAGTCGGCGCAGGCACGATGGAACCATAAACACGTTTGGCTTCTTCGGCGTAATATTCGATGAAGGCCGCCGCATAGGCGATCTCGCCCTTGCCTTCGGCGAGGGGCTTGCCCTGCTCTGCTGTGAGGATTGCACCGAGATCATCCTGATTGGCCATCATCAGATCAAACCAGCGCCGCATGATGGCGCTGCGCTCCTTGGCCGGGCGGGCGGCCCATGCCTTCTGCGCTTTCTCTGCCGCTTCGAGTGCCGCGCGGGTTTCAGCGACACCAAGAGAGGGCACTGTGGTGATCAGTTCACCGGTCGCCGGATCATTCACATCAATCTGCGGTGCATCTTTCCCGGTCCATTGACCGTTGATGTAGCAAAGCGATTTCAGAAGTGTCGGATCTTTCAAACGGCTGACAAGGGACATGGGGAAGCTCCGGTTTTTCAGTATCCTGGAAGAAGCGCCAGGGCGCTTGGCGGGGGGCCATCTGCATTTCCGCCATGCGCTTCGGGTTTCTTGCCTTTGGCGTCTGACCCGCGTCAAATAGCTTTTGCCGCGCATGGCTGTTTCTTGTTACCACTCCTGCGCATCGGGCGAAAGCTGGGCATCAAGACCCCGATCAGACCCCGCATCAGAGAATGGAACGTGATGAAGGCATCTGCCTATTTTTCAGAGACTTACGCCCAGGCCCGGGCCCAATTTGTCGCAGCGGCGCAGGAGGCCGGCGGGCAGATGGGGAGCTATGCCCATCCCACGGCAAAGGGTCCGGACGGCGAGCCTCTGTTCATGGATACGGCCTGGTTTGGGCCTGATGACGCTGAATCCGTGCTTCTGAATACCTGCGGCGCGCATGGCGCAGAAGGCTTCGGTGGATCGGCGGCCCAGCTTGCCTGGATCAGGGAAAACGGGCCGAAAACGCTGCCCGCAGGTGTCGCCGTGCTGCTGGTCCATGCGGTCAATCCATTCGGCTTTGCCTGGACGCTGCGGGGCACGGAAAACAATGTCGACCTCAACCGGAATTTTCTCGATCATCGCGTGCCGCATCCGGAAAACGAACTTTACGACGAAATCCATACGATCCTTTGCCCTGCGCGGCTCGACAAAGCCGCCATCGACAAGATGCTCAAGGGCGGTGCCAATTTTGTGGCGCGCCACGGGCAATGGGCGCTGGAAGACGCCATAAGCCGCGGTCAATATACCCATCCAGACGGCTATCATTTCGGCGGCACAGAGCCTGAATGGTCGAACCTGACATTGCGGCTCATCATCAAGCGGCATTTGGGGCAGGCCAGACGTGTCGGCTTCATTGACTGGCACTCGGGACCTGCAGGCAATGGGGAATTGATCCATCTCTGCTTTTCCAATCCCAAGGGACCGGAATTTGCCCGCGCGGCCCGCTGGTGGGGGGATGATGCGCTTGATCCCAAAACCGTGGAAGCCATGTGGGGCTCACGCCGCCCCTCGCGACGCGGCATCATGTTCTGGGGCGTGGAAAGCGAGCTTCTGGGTCGCGCACGCGTCACCGGCGCTGTGATCGAATTCCGCTCCGCCAGACCCAAAACCAGCGCCGCCGATGCCTTGCGCGTCTCCATGCTGGAGCGGTGGCTGCGTTTTGAAGGCGGGCTGGACGCCCCTGAAGCAGCTGCCTATCAGGAAGAAATCCGTGAAGACTACGCGCCACGCCGGGCGGCCTGGCAGGAAAATGTCATTGAAAATGCGCTCACCTGTTATGAGCAGACATTGCTGGGCATGGCCAATTGGGGGCGCGAAGATCTGCGCGCGGCTGACTGATCACTGATCCAGCAGAAAGTCGTAACGAACTTCCATGATATCGGGCCAACGGGGAAAACCGACTGGCCGACGCCCGGATGCGGTGCCGCCCATGCGCGCGTAAAAGGCGCGGGCCTTGTAGTTGTTTTCCAGCACCCAGAGACGGGCCCGGCGATGGCCCAGACAGCTGATCTCGTCAAACAGATGCAGCAATAATTCGCAGCCCACGCCACGCCCATGGTCCTGTCGGCGCACATAAAGAGTGGTCACTTCATCGCCCCGGACATGCCCGAAACCAGCGGCTTCGCCCGACTGTTCGGCAATCCAGGCTATGCCCTCACCAAGGGCGCGATGCCATTCCAGATGCGCGCGCCGCACATCGAGCCCGTCCAGCAAGGCCTTGGGCAAAAGCGAGGGATAAGCTTCGCGCCAGCAATCAACCTTCAGGCGGGCTAGGACGCCTTCGTCCCGGCCCGGTATCGCCATCCGGGTCTGATATCGCGTTGCGATCAACATGGGAAAAGTTTCCCTCAGATAGGCACAAAAGGGAAGCGCGGAATTCTTGCCAAGGGGCTTTGAAAATGCGACGAAGCGGCATGACAAACCGCCCTGCCCTGCTTTTCGATCTGGATGGTACGCTGGCCGACACAGCCGCCGACCTCTGCGAAACCATGAATGTCATTCTTGCATTGCACGGGCGTGACCGGGTGCCGGCTGAGCGGGTCCGCCATCTGGTTGGCGGGGGTGCACGGCTTCTCATGGAGCGTGGCTTTGCCGAGACAGGTGATGCCGCCAGCGAGGCACTGATCGACCAGAGCTTTGCAGAATTTCTCGACTATTACAGCCACCACATTGCCGACCACACGCGGCTTTTTCCCGGCGTGCGTGATCTGCTGGCGCGGCTTCAGGCTGCCGATGTCGGTCTTGCCGTCTGCACCAACAAGGTCGAGCATCTCTCGCACAAGCTGCTCGAAACACTCGGCATTGCCAAATATTTCACCGTCGTCATAGGCGGCGACACGCTGCCTGTGAAAAAGCCCGATCCCGAGCATCTGTTCGAGGCTGTGCGGCGCCTGGGCACGCTGCCGTCCGAAGCCATCATGGTGGGTGACAGCGAAACAGACACGGCGGCGGCCAAAAATGCCGCCATCCCCTGCATCTGCGTCAGCTTCGGCTATCGGCGCGTGGCCCTTGATGAATTGGGCGCCGATATCGTGATTGACGATTATCAGGCTTTCCCTAAAGCCCTTTCCAGCCTTTTGCCCCAGCATTTTGCTGAATGGGCCTAGCCTCATGGTGTGCAGGCGGCCTGATCGCTTGACTTAAAGCCCTGCCAGACCTTATAGACACGCCTTCGGGCGACGCACCAGCAGTCCCCGACGGCACAGTCTGACACGCGCAGACTTGGGCGCGGATGGTTAGCTCAGTTGGTAGAGCACTGTGTTCACATCGCAGGGGTCACTGGTTCGAGTCCAGTACCGTCCACCATTTTCAAAATGGCATCCAACCGGATATTGGCAATTTATGCGTTTATTGAAACGCTGTTTCCGCCTAGTCTCGATTCTCCATATTTCATATCGCCACTTCATCCTGAAAATTTTGACCGGGACAACTCGGATATGCCCTCGGATTTGCCCAGGAAAATTGTTATCGGCACGCACCACAAAGTGGGCACAGTGCTGATGAACACTATTTTCCGCCGCATCAGCACGGTGCTGGGGAAAAAATACATCAACCTCCAGCTTGACAATGATCGCTTTGATTTTGATGCCTATGACATATTTTTTGACTGGCATTCAAAGTTCCAATCATTCGACGATACTCAGTTGGCGCAATGCATCGGTATCCACATTCTGCGTGATCCGCGCATGGTCGCTGTTTCAGCTGTCTTTTATCATCAGCGTGCGGATGAACATTGGCTGCATGTTCCCATGCCCAAATATGGCGGCCTGACCTATCAGCAGAAGCTGGCGTCAATCGAGGGATTTCGGGACAAGCTTCTCTTCGAGCTTGATGATCATGCCGGGGCCACCATTCGCGACATGCAGGACTGGGTCGGCCGGAATTATAGCTGGTGTCATGACTATAAGCTTGAAGATCTGATGACGGATGAAGGGCTCGACCTTTATCACCACATGTTTCGTCATGTCGGTTTCAAGGGCGGCGATCTGCTCAAATGTCTCATTATCGCCTTTAACAACAGCGTTTTTAATCCGCATTTTCCCGACCGTCAGCACATTCGATCAAGGGAGGTCGAACATTGGCGGGACTATTATGATGCGGAACTGATTGATGCCTTCAAGGCCCGCTTTGTCGGGGCCGTCGAAAATCTTGGCTACAACTGGGATTGATGATCCGTGTTGCCCGCCACCTCTTCGACACCTATAAATAACACCATGAAAATCCCGCTCCCCGACAAGCCAAAGCAAACATTACGCGCCGCGATATTGAGCCCATTTTCCCGGTCGCATCGCCTCCAACGTGAAATCCTGCAGCTTGAACCCGGGCTTGCCATTGCCTTTCGCCAAGCCATCAGCAGCCCGGGGGGCCGTTTTTTCTATGTCAAGAATGCCAAGGCAGGCTGTCAGACCATAAGCCGCTACCTGTTCCAGCTGCATGGGTATCTATCAGGCGAACCGATGCGCGAGATGGGCGCACAATCAACCGTCTTTCCCGAAGGCATAAGTCAATGGCGCATTTACCAAAGGATTCTGGCAAACCCCAATGCGTTGAAGTTTACCTTTGTCCGCCATCCGGTGAAGCGGCTGACCTCCGGTTTCATCAATTTCTTTGTCGATGAGACCAACAAGACCCGTCACTGGCACTGGGACAACATGCTTGAACTCGGCTTTCGGCCGGGCGGTGACATCAACCGCAATTTTGATGTGTTTCTTGACTATGTAGCCCTGAGCCTCAGCTACAATGAAACCTATTGCGACCAACACTGGCGTCCACAGTGGTTCAATATCGGCGGTGGCTCTGTTGCTTTCGATTTTGTCGGCAAGCTGGAACAGTTTGACCAAGATATGGCAACGCTTTTAAAGTTGGCCGGGGCCGAGGCCTATTCTGAAATACTTGCCAGCCCCAAAGTCTATAATCGCAGCAGCAATGGGGAAGCGACCCATGTGACGATTACAAAGGCGCATCTTCAGAAAATCAGATCACTTTACGAAATAGATTTTGAAAAATTCGACTATGCGCCGTGAGACATCTCCTGTAGGGCGCCGACAAAAACCTGCACGCCAACATCCGTAAAACGGGCATGGGAATCAACGACAGCTAACCTATCGACATAAGCTTCGCCAGCAAATGCCCTGAGACGCTGCGCCTCTGCGCATTCGTCATGATCCAATAGAGACGAGGCTTCCAAGTGGCTCTGCACATAACGCATGCGGGCATCATTTTCCGCAAGAGGCGCAGCGGCATTGTGGTCGAGAATAAATGGGTCGCCTGGGCATGAAAGCGCTGGAGCGGACACAGAACAGCTCAACGCCTTTACGCGCAACAACCGCGACAGGGTGCCCCTGCTCAGACCTTGAGATGCGAGAAGGCCGCAAGTGCTTGAATCAATTGTCGAATGCTGAGTTCGTTCGCCAGCCCGCGTCGATCACCATATTGTGCGGGTCCGCGTCATTGGCGCTTCGTGCCGGGAAGACTAGAGTAGCCTGAGCGAAGTGATTCAACCTGCGGGCAGGCTATGAAAGAAAAAGAACTCCGGCTGGCGCTCGTTTGCTATGGCGGCGTCTCGCTGGCCGTTTACATGCATGGCGTGACCAAGGAGATTCACAAGCTCGTGCGGGCCTCGCGCGCCTATCATGGCGGCGCGTCGCGCGACATTCGCCAAAGCGCGCGCTATGACGCGCTGGTCGATGCCTCGGGCTCTGAATGCGACACCGAACAGCATTATCTCGAACTGTTGCAGGCGATCGGGCAAACGCTCGAGCTGCGTGTGCTGGTTGACACCATTGCCGGCGCGTCGGCGGGGGGCATCAATGGCGTGCTGCTCGCGCGTGCCATCGCACATGACCTGTCGCTCGATTCACATCGCAAGATGTGGCTGGAGCAGGCCGATATTCTGGCGCTGATGGATGAGGACCATCTGGCGGGGAAATGGGACAAGCTCTTCATGAAGCCCATTTTCTGGGGCATGACGGACAAATGGCTGGCGCGCTATGCCCCTGATCTGGAGATGCGCCAGAAGCTGCAGCTCTTCACACGCTCGCGCTGGTTCCAGCCGCCCTTCTCCGGCAAGCTGATGAGCGGCATGTTGATCGATGCCTGCTCGGCGATGGGCAGTGATCGCAAACGGACGGACTCGCTGATCCCGCTTGCCCATCGTCTGGACCTCATCGTCTCGGTGACGGATTTTCACGGCTACAGCCAGAATATTCCGTTGCATGATCCCGTCTCGATCCGCGAACGCGAGCATCGCCATGTCATCAAGTTCAGCTATATGCAGCACGCCTCCGGGCAGGTGAAATCGGACTTTGACGACAATCACATTCCCGGTCTCGTTTTTGCGGCACGTGCCACCTCGTCATTTCCCGGCGCCTTTCCGCCCGCCCGCGTTGGTGAAGTTGATGATCTGCTGAAAGCGCGCGGAGAGGCCTGGCCGACACGAGATGAATTTCTGAAGAAGAGTTTTTCGCCGCTCATTGCTGCCGGTGCTGATCCCGCCGTCGCTTCCTTCATCGATGGCAGCGTGCTCAACAACAAGCCTTTTGCCGAGGCCATCACCTCGATCCGCGGACGACCTGCCTATCGCGAAGTTGACCGGCGCATCGTCTATATCGAGCCCGACCCGAAAGGCGGTCGCATCGAGAATGCAGGCGCAGCACCTGGCTTCTTCCAGACCATACGTGGTGCCTTGTCCGATATTCCGCGCAATCAGCCCGTGCGTGACGAACTTGAATCACTGCATGATTTTTCGGAGCGCGTGCGCCGCTACCGACAGATCGTCGCCGCCACCCGGCCTCATGTTGCCGCCCGCATCGGCAACCTCTTTGACAAGAGGGAGGGTATCTCGCCGACCCCGCATGCACTGGCAGCGCTGCGTGATGAAGCCAACAGCAAGGCCGCCGTCGAGGCAGGTTATGCCTATGATGCCTATATCCAGCTCAAGGTGAGCTCGGTTCTCGACCGGATCACCAGCTATCTTTCCAATGTCAGCGGCGCCATCCATCACCCCAGTGAAAGGCTCAAGCTCTCGCGCTCGGTTGAAACATGGGCCAGGGAACGCGACGTCTTCCCGGTCCGCTGGTCGGCCTATGCCACCAATGGTACGGAGCCCAGCCGGGATGATTCATGGGTGCAATTCTTACGCGATTTTGATCTCGGCTTTCGTATTCGCCGCATGCGATTTGTCATTCGCCGCCTCAATGAGCTTTACGAGCGCGGGCCCGAAGATCTTGAGCAGCTTTTTGATCCAGACGCGCTCGATGAGTTCAAGGCGAGCCTCTATTCTTGCCTCGACATGCTGCAGACCCAGTCTGATGCGCGCATGCAGCAACCCGAAATCGTGAAAGCCTGCCGCGACATGTTCGAGAACGGGGTCGCCGAGGCACATGAGATTGACGGGCTCATCAAAAAGGTCGCCCCAGTGCTCGATCTGGTGGGCATGGATCGGATCATTGACCAGACCTTTGCCGTCATGGCGTCAAATTATCTGCCCGTGCCGGCGCGTCTGGAACTGATGCAGGCCTATGTCGGCTTTCCCTTTTTCGACGTGCTGACCCTGCCGCTCAACAAATGGCAGGATCTTGACGATGTCGACACCGTGCTGGTGGACCGCATCAGCCCGGATGACGCCAAGGCGCTTCGCGAAGGGGGCGCGGCGGCGACGTTGATGGGGCGCGACCTTGGCTATTTCGCAGCCTTCTTCAGCCGTCGTGCGCGCGAGAATGATTATCTCTGGGGACGCCTGCATGCTGCCGATCGGCTGGTCGACATCGTGTCGAGTGCGGCAGGTCCGGGCAATAAATGCGCCGGACTGGATATGGCGCAGCTCAAGGGGCGACTCATGAGCACGATCCTGAAGGCCGAGCGTAAGCATCTGCCCAATGTGCAGGACCTGATTGATGATCTCGAGCATGAGATCAAGCTGCGATATGGCATTGAACCGGCGCCGAGAGACCCTGCCCCGTCGGCGGATGACACACAAACGAACGAGTAAGCGGGCACTAAGCCATTATCTGGATTCAAGTGAAGGACACATGACGAGACTCTTTGACGCGCCGGAAGGCAAGTCAGCATTGCTGTCCAATATCCAGGCCGCCATATCTTCCCAAACCGTATAGCGCTGCAAATCCTGGGTCAGCATATGCCAGCCATCGGGATAACAGGCGATGGTCAGAGCTACATGGCTGGCTCTCATCACCTCTGCAATGTCGCCAACGGCGTCTTGCGGCACCACCTGGTCCCTGGCGCCATAGAGCAGCAGTGTCGGCACTTGCACATGGGCGCTGGCGCGATAG
>WGND01000001.1 GCA_016124805.1 Hyphomicrobiales bacterium
ACGCATCATGGCTTTAGCAGCAAATGAGCGTGCGGGAGGTCGAGTCCGAATATGGCGAGCGCAAACCGGCGAGGCGGCCTAGAATGGCGACATGAAAGAGCCACTTGACCCCGATCTGTGCTATCGCGCGATGCAAGCCAAAGATGCCCGTTTTGACGGTCGCTTCTTTGTCTGCGTGTCATCGACAGGCATTTATTGTCGGCCCGTCTGTCCGGCGCGCGTGCCCAAGAAGAGCAACTGCCTCTTTGTGCCGAGTGCGGCGGCAGCGGAAGAAAAAGGCTATCGCTCCTGTCTGCGCTGCCGCCCCGAGACCGCGCCGGGAACGCCCGCCTGGGCTGGCACGGAAGCCTCGGTGGCGCGCGCCTTGCGGCTGATTGAAGAAGGCGCGCTTGATCAGGGATCGCTGCCCGCACTTGCCGAGAGACTGGGGCTGGGTGAGCGGCATTTGCGGCGGCTCTTTGTGAGCCATGTCGGCGCGGGCCCGCAGGCCGTGGCGGCCAACCGGCGGCTGCTGACGGCACGCCAACTCATCCATGAAACAGCCTTGCCGCTTTCCGAGATTGCCCATGCGGCAGGCTTTCAAAGCCTGCGACGCTTCAATGATGCGATGCTCAAAGCCTATGGCGCGGCCCCCGGCGCCGTGCGACGCCGCGCCGGGATTGCCCAACAGGCGGCGGGCAGCATCGAATTGCGTCTGGGCTATCGGCCGCCCTATGACTGGCCGCTGGTGCTGCGCTATCTGGCCGGACGCGCCATTCCGGGCGTGGAAGTCGTCGATGATGAAAGCTACCAGCGCACATTCAGGCTGGGTGGCGCAACAGGATGGCTGCGCGTGACGCAGGCCCCCAAAGGCCATGGCCTGCTTGTCCGCATTCATGCCGAAGGACGCCTGCCCGTGCGCCAGCTTGTGGCACGCCTGCGGCGGCTCTTTGATCTCGATGCCGACCCTGACGCGATTGCAAAGGCGCTGGCACATGACCCCTTGATCGGGCCCCGTCTGCGCGCGCTTCCGGGCCTGCGGGTGCCGGGTGCCTTTGACGGGTTCGAGCTCGCCATTCGCGCAATCCTTGGCCAGCAAATTTCCGTGAAAGGCGCGACGACCATTTCAGGCCGGCTGGCCGCGCGACATGGCCGGCATATTGAGACCGATGTGCCGTCACTGCGTTTTGTTTTTCCCGATGCCGAGGCGCTTTCCCGTGGCGATCTTTCGGGGCTTGGCCTGACAGGCGGGCGCATGAACACTCTCACAGCGATGGCAAGAGCCGTCCATGAGGGCCGCGTTGATTTCTCCCCCGCTGAAAGCCTGGATGCCAAGATTGAAAGCTTCTGCGCCTTGCCCGGGATCGGCGAATGGACCGCGCATTATGTCGCGTTGCGCGCGATCGGCGAACCCGATGCCTTTCCGGCCTCCGATCTCGCCTTGCGCAAGGCTGCCGGGGATGGCGAGGTGATGGCGACAAAAGCGCTGGAGGCCCTGTCGCAACACTGGCGACCCTGGCGGGGCTATGCAGCCCTCGCCCTATGGATGGGCGGCATTGACGCTGACGACAGAAAGGCGCATGCCGCCTGAAGCAGGTGGCATGACACAGATGGAAAAGAGGCACAGAAATGAAACCCGCCGAAATTGATTTTGCCGTACGCCCGATGAAAACGCCCATCGGCACCATCCGTCTTGTCGCCGTGGAAGAAGGTCTGGTGGGGGTGCGCTTTGCCAATGATGCCTCTCGCATACGCGACGGCCTCGACAACGCCTCGGCCGAGACGCATCTCGACAATGCAGAAAAAGCGCTCAGCGAATATTTCGCCGGCACGCGAAAGGATTTTTCGCATCTGCCGGTGCTGGCAAAGGGTACAGCCTGGCAACTCAAGGTCTGGGGCACGCTTTTCAAGATCCCCTTTGGCCAGACAAAATCCTATGCCGAGATCGCGCAGAGCGTGGGCAATCCAAAAGCCATGCGCGCCGTTGGCCTTGCCAATGGTCGCAATCCCATTCCGATCATCATTCCCTGCCACCGCGTGATCGGCGCCAATGGCACGCTGACCGGCTTTGGCGGCGGGCTGCCTGCAAAGAAATGGTTACTGGAACATGAAGGCGTGGCGGCGCGTCCGATGATTTGAGGTGACGACACAAAAGCCTATGATGAAATCCGAAATTGCGAATCATCGGCATTGTTATTCAGGGAGGCCTTAATGTTGGGTCATGGCTATTATGGGTTTTGGTGGCTTATCATTGCGGTACTCGACGTGTTGGCCATCATCCGCATCGCGCAGAGCTCGGCCGAACCGATCTGGAAAGCCATCTGGATTGTCGTCGTGATTGCGCTGCCAGTGCTCGGCCTGATCATCTGGTGGCTGTTCGGCCCCAAATGATCTTTGGGCGGATTGAATGTACACAATCTAATATGTCGACTATGTTTTCCCTCAACTAGGTGATTACTTTTATTGCTGCTTGAGCAGTATATTCTCGAATATTTGGGGTGATAACATGTCGGTAGAAACTACAAATGGCCTTCAAGAAACGCCTAAAACAGCCCCGCAAAAATTTTGTTTTGCATGTGGCGAGCAAGTCGACCCGAGAGCAGAGATCTGCCCAAAATGTGGCGTCCGCCAGAAAAATCTGACTAATTCAAACAATAAGAACAGAATTACTGCTGCTATTTTAGCTCTCGTATTGGGTGGAATTGGTATTCATCGATTTTATCTTGGAAATACGGGTCTAGGCCTATTGTATTTAGTCTTTTTCTGGACATTTATCCCGGCAATTGTAGCATTTGTAGAATTTCTTATTTTCCTCTTTATGAGTGATGAAGAATTCGATCGATCATATAATTCAGGGGCTTAGGCTATACGGACATTCCTGATATTGTCTCAATTTTTGTCGTGGAAGAATTCTTCCAGACGGATACGCCCGTCGCGCGGCAAGGCGCGAAGCGGCACATTGCCTGAAAAACGCGCCATGACGCTCATTGTTTCTTCGAGCGGCACCGGCGCGTTTTCTGATTCACTGACCACGATGACGCGCGGGCCAAGGCCATTGCGCTGCATGACATCCAGCGTTGTCAGCGTGTGGCTGATGGTGCCGAGATAGGACCCGACAACCAGCAGCGGCGAGATGCCGATATGGATATTGAGTTCCTGCATCCAGTCGAGAACGGTATGCGTTTCATCGAGCGGCACCATAAGGCCGCCCACACCTTCGATGATGAGCGGATCATGGGCGTGGGAGGCGGCAACACATTCAGCGATCAGGTCATCAAATGAAATGAAGGCGCCCTCGCGGGCTGCCGCCATATCGGGCGAAAGGGCTGCCTTGAAACGCCAGCGCGAGACGCGGGCGGCATGATCCATCGTGACGGGTTCACCCATGGCGGCCAGCAGATGGGCTGTGTCACTATCCGGGAAGGTTTTGTCATTAAAGCCGCTGACGACAGGTTTGATGGCATAGGCGCGCAGCTCGCGCGTGAGCATGGCCGAGACATAGGTCTTGCCGATATCGGTTCCGGAAGAGGTGACGAAGATGGGTGTCATGTTATTCGGCAGCCCTTTTGGTCATGATCTTTTCACGGACGATTGTTGCCAGACGGGCGATATCCGCATCGCTGTGTCTGGCCGTGAAGGTGAAACGCAGCCGCGCGGTGCCTTCGGGCACCGTTGGCGGGCGAATGGCGGTGACGAGGAAGCCCTCCGCCTCAAGCAAGGCCGATGCGGCCAGTGTTTCATCAGCCCCGCCCAGTATGAGCGGTACGATGGGACTTTCGGCAGGCGCCAGATTGAGCGCGCGCGTGAAGCGCTGTGCTTTCTGAACCGGCAGGGCGGCATAGGCAGGCTCGGTCTCGATCACATCAATCGACGCAATGGCTGCCGCAATGGCCGCCGGCATGAGCCCGGTTGAATAGATGAGCGTGCGGGCGCGCGTGCGGATAAAATCGCAAACCGGTTTGGACGCGCAGAGATAGCCGCCATAGCCGCCAATGGCTTTGGAGAGCGTGCCCATCTGCAGCGGCACGTCGACCTTCGCGCCGGTGACGAAACTCGAGCCGCGCCCGGCGCCCACCACACCGATGCCATGGGCATCATCGGTCATCAACCAGGCATCATATTTTGCCGCGAGCACGGCCAGTTCGGCGACAGGCGCGAGATCGCCATCCATGCTGAAGACGCCATCCGTGAGGATGAGACAGTGACGCGCGGCCTCGCGATGCTGGCGCAACAACTCTTCGAGATGCGCCAGATCATTATGCCGGAAATTATGCGCGGTCGCGCCAGAGAGCTGCGTGCCGGTGAGCAGACAGGAATGGGAAAGCGCGTCGGCCAGAATGAGATCGCCGGGGCGGGCAAGCGCCGGGATAATACCGATATTTGCCAGATAGCCCGAGCCGAAGACCACGCAATCTTCCGACTGTTTCAACTTGGCGAGACGTTGCTCAAGTAAGCTGAAAAGCGGTGTGTTGCCTGTGACAAGGCGCGAGGCACCGGAGCTTGTGCCATAGCGCTTTGTCGCGTCATTGGCCGCCGCGATCACATCCGGATGATGAGAGAGATTGAGATAATCATTGCAGCAGAAGGAAATCAGCGTCCGTCCGTCGCGATGCACCTCGACATCGTTGAAACGATCCGTCTCGACAAGACGGCGGCGCAAGCTCTGCGCTTCAAGGGCGTCAAGCTTCTGCGTGACGAATTGATCCAGCGACCGGCTCATGCGCCCATCCTGATGACGGGCTTGCCGACCATCTTGCGCGTGAGAAGGCGCTGCAGGACATCACCGGCTTCTTCGAGGGGAAAGCTGGCGGTGGGTTCGGGGTGGATTTTGCCATCGACAACCCAGTCGCAAAGCTTGTGCAACAGGGGCCCGTTAAAACCGGGATCTGCCCGCAGCTCGCCACCCCAGTCCACGCCGACAAGCGAAGATCGTTTCAACAGGGCGAGATTGAGCGGCAGTTTCGGAATCTCACCGGCCGCAAAGCCAACCACAAGATGGCGGCCGCCCGGCGCGAGACAGCGGAAGGCTGTTTCGGAAAAAGCGCCGCCCACCGGATCATAGACAACATTGACGCCGCGCTTTTCGAGCATGGCGTCAAGCGACTTTCGCCAGTTAGTATCTGAATAATCCACAACCATATCCGCGCCATGGGCTTTTGCGGCGTCGCGTTTGTCTGGCGTTGAAGCCGCGGCGATGACGGTCGCGTCCATCGCCTTGGCCACATCAATGGCGGCCATGCCGACACCCCCGGCAGCCCCCAGCACCAACACATGCTCGCCGGGCTGCAGCTTGCCGCAGGTCTCCAGTCCATAAAGGGCGGTGCAATAGGAAATGAGAAAGCCGGCAGCGGCCTCCATGCTCATGTCATCAGGCAATGTCGTGCAGGCCTCGACGGGCAGCAGCACTTTTTCTGCCAGCGCACCGCGCGGGGAGAGCGCCATGACGCGCTCGCCGATGAGATCGCCGGACACACCTTCACCGACCGCTTCGATAATACCGGCCACTTCCGAACCGGGAATGAAGGGCAGGGGCATTTTCACCTGATAGGTGCCCTGCACCAGGAGCGCATCAACATAACCAAGGCCTGCCGCCTCGACGGACAAGACGACCTGACCTGGCGCGGGCACCGGGTCTTCCATCGTCTCGACCTTCAGGGCTGAAGGCTCCCCATAATTGACGCAGCGTGTGGCTCGCATGGACTTAACCTTTTATGTCTCTTGATTTTTCTGACTGCACCCTAGCCTGCCTTGCATTGCGGGGAAAGCGGCCTATGCTTCGGCAAAACAAGCTTTCACCCCATCCTGATCAGGGGAATTGACGAGATATGTCCATCCAGACCCGCACCGACAAGCCTGCTGCCGCCCCCACCCTGAACGCAGCGCGTACCGACCCCGATGTGCTGCGCCATGACTGGTCGCGCGAAGAAGTGCAGGCGCTTTATGCCCTGCCCTTTAATGACCTGATGTTTGAAGCGCAGATCGTGCATCGCCGCTGGTTCAAGGCCCATCAGGTGCAGATGTCGACACTGCTCTCGATCAAGACAGGCGGCTGCCCGGAAGATTGCGGCTATTGCGCCCAGAGCGCGAAATTCGATACCGGCCTGAAAGCCTCCAAGCTGATGGAAGTGGAAAAGGTGCTGGCCGAAGCGCGTCGCGCAAAAGAAGCCGGCGCCACGCGCTATTGCATGGGGGCCGCCTGGCGCGAGCCCAAGGATCGCGACATGGACATGGTCTGCGCCATGGTCGAAGGCGTGAAGGAAATGGGGATGGAAACCTGCATGACGCTGGGCATGCTGTCCGGCCAGCAGGTGCATCGTCTGGCCCAGTCCGGCCTCGACTATTACAACCACAATATTGATACCTCGGAAGAATATTACGACAAGATCGTCAGCACACGAAGCTTTGCTGACCGCCTCGACACACTGGAGCGCGTGCGCCAGGCCGGGATCAATGTCTGCTCGGGCGGCATTGTCGGCATGGGCGAAAGCAAGGATGACCGGCTTGGCATGCTGATCGCGCTCGCCAATCTGGAAGAGCATCCCCAGAGCGTGCCGATCAATATGCTGATGCCGATGGAAGGCACCCCGCTTGGCAAGAGCGAGAAGGTTGATCCCATCGACTTCGTGCGCATGATTGCCGTTGCGCGCATCATGATGCCGCAATCGGTGGTGCGTCTGGCTGCCGGTCGCGAGCTGATGTCGGAAGAACAGCAGGCACTCTGCTTCCTTGCCGGTGCCAATTCGATTTTTGTCGGCGACAAGCTCCTTACCGCCAAAAACCCCGAAGCAGACAAGGACAGCAAGCTTTTTGCCAAGCTTGGCATTGAACCGATGCCAGCCCATAGCTGCCCGGCGGAAAAAGACGTCTCAGCCGACCGCGCGGTCGGCTGAGTTTTTCGTCTGCCATACTGCAAGACGTGTTTTTAGTTCAGATGAGAGGTCATAGGGCGTCATGTCCTTGATCTCGAACTGATCAAGTATCGCGAAGCAAAAATCATCCTCACCCTGATGGCGCCAGACAGACTGCAGCTTTCTGTTTGGATGCGAGCCATTGCGCAGCGTGAAACGGACCATGTTTTCAGCGGTTTCAATGTTGCGGCCGGGGCCGACCCAGCATTGCCCCGTTGACCGGCATCGAAGCTCGTAAATGCCTGCAAATATCTTGCGCTCCTTATAGTCGCGCGCGATCTGCCGCTTTTGCATTTTATCCATATCAGCCTCTCCTGACCGGCTTGCGCGGTGGCAGCGGCGGCACGATGCGGGAGAGCTTCTGATTCAACCGGAAATGCGCCGCCTTGTCGGCAGGTTGCACCCAGTCACGCCCAATGGCCTGCCAGTCAGAATCGGCAACATCAATACCGAGGCTTGTCAGCAGCCCGCCCTCGCAGACGACGATTTGCGTGCGATAGGGAAAGAGAAAACCGCCCTGCCCCAGGGCCGCGCGGGCTTCCTCATAAGTCACAAACCAGGCATTGAGATAGAAGCTCGTCCGGGGTGGAAAAAGCCGCGTGGTATCGAAAGGCGGCATTTCGATATGGGCTTCGGCCTTGAGATGCGCCCAGTCACGAAAGCCCATTTCGCGCGCAATCACGGCAAGGGCATGTTTGCGCTGGATCAGCGACCTGTCGGCAAGAAGCGCATTGGGATTGCCATCGGGCCAGAGCACCGCCAGACGATGGGCTGCACCATAGGCTCGACGCTTGTCGTCACTGGCAAAATCCTTGAGCAATCTGCTCGCGCGGATTTTATATTCGTCGAGGGGTGGAATAAGGGCTTTGTCTGACGGGTCCGCTCGCACGGGGTCCTCCTGCTGTTTGAAAATCGTCGGTCCGAAACAACGGCAAACAAGACGGAAGTGATGCGAACGATAAATTCGTCTCAACTATCGGCGAAGGTGAGTTCCTCTTTTTCGGACAATGGCACCCTTCGCAGCACCAGGGGACTATTTAACGCCTTCATCTGCTTTTGCCAAGCACCTGCCTGAATGCACGTCACAAGACTTGCCATGGCGGCGCAAAAACGGCCTATTTGCCAAAATGATGAAGAAAGGTCCGCCTCATGTATATGCCGCCCGCCAATCCGCTTGCAACGAACAACCCCGCCTGGCTGCGCGACGGCGCGCCGCATCTCTGGCTGCCCTATACGCAGATGCAGACCGTGCCGATGCCGCTGCCGGTGGCGCGGACGGAGGGTGTGCGGATCGTTCTGGATGATGGCCGCGAACTGATTGACGGCATTTCTTCCTGGTGGACGGCCGCCCATGGCTATAACCATCCCCATATACGCGCCGCTGTGACCGAGCAGCTCGGCAAGATGCCCCATGTGATGCTGGGCGGACTTGCCCATGAACCCGCCGCCCGCCTTGCCAAACGTCTGGCCGATCTCACGCCGGGCGATCTGGCGCATGTCTTCTTCTCGGAGTCCGGCTCCGTCTCGGTCGAGATCGGCATGAAAATCGCCGTGCAGTACTGGATCAATCAGGACCGGAAGGGCCGCACACGCTTTGTGAGCTTCAAGGGCGGCTATCACGGCGACACGCTGGCGACCATGTCGGTCTGCGACCCGGATGAGGGCATGCACACGCTCTTCAAAGGGGCCATTGCCGAGCAGGTGCTGGCCGCCCTGCCGGTCGACGAGGAAGCCACCGACCGGCTTGATGCGCTGCTCGCCGCCAACGCCGCCACGCTTGCTGCCGTGCTGGTGGAGCCGCTGGTGCAAGGGGCGGGCGGCATGGTGTTTCACGATGCGGCAACGCTCAAGCGCCTGCGCCAGCTCTGCGACAAGCATGGGCTGCTGCTGATCGCCGATGAAATTTTTACCGGCTTTGGCCGCACGGGCGCGCTCTTTGCCTGCGATCAGGCGGGCATCGTGCCCGACATCATGACGCTTTCCAAAGCACTGACCGGCGGCACCATGGCGCTGGCGGCGACCATCGCCCGGACACCCATTTTCGAGGCCTTTCTGGGGACCGACCCGGCCAAGGCGCTTATGCATGGCCCGACCTATCAGGGCAATGCGCTGGCCTGTGCGGCGGCCAATGCCTCGCTCGACCTCTTTGAGCGTGAGCCCCGACTGGAGCAGGTCGCCGCCATCAGCGCGCAGCTTGCCCGCGAGCTGGAACCGGCCCGCGCCCTGCCCGGCGTCGTCGATGTGCGCGTTAAAGGGGCCATCGGGGTGATCGAACTTGAAGCCATGCACGATATTGACGGCATGAAGCGCCGCTTCGTGGAGGCCGGGGTCTGGATCCGCCCCTTTGGCCGGACTGTTTACACCACACCGCCTCTGGTGATCGAACCGACCGATCTTGCCCAAATTACAGGCGCCATGGTCAATGTGGTGGCGAGCCATAGGCCCAAGTGAGTCGAAACTGCCGCGTTGGACATACTTTTTATGGTGGTATGCGGATTTTTCTCTGCCACATGTTGAGTTTCAACGGCCACACACATTACTCTCAAATCAGGGACCGATTCGGTTTCCTCTTTTCGTTCAGAATCGTATGGAAGGCCGTCGCACAGAAAGTGTTTCGGCCTTGAGGGCAAATTATTCCAGCCGCAGAGGATAAGCGGCACTTAGAGGGAAGGCGCAAGCCATGCACGTCATCGCATTCGCCTCGCAAAAGGGCGGCTCCGGCAAAACCACGCTGGCAGGACATATCGCCGTTGAAGCGGAGCATCAGGAAGCCGGACCGGTCGCACTGATCGACACTGACCCGCAGGGCAGCCTTTCACAATGGTGGAATGCCCGCGAGGCCGAGCGTCCCTTCTTTGTGCGGCCCTCCCATAACGGACTGAAGGCCGATCTGGCGCGCCTCAAGGAAGGCGGCGTGGAGCTCGTCATCATCGACACCCCGCCTGCCATCACCAAAACAATCGCCGAAGTGATTGCGCTGTCCGATCTGGTGGTCATTCCCACCCGCCCCAGCCCGCATGATCTGCGTGCCGCCGGCGCCTCGGTGCGGCTCTGTGAAGAACTTGGCAAGCCGCTTGTCTTTGCGGTGAATGGCGCCAGCCCGCGGGCCCGCATCACGACAGAAGCCGTGATCGCGCTTTCCCAGCACGGGCCTGTTGCTCCCTCCGTCATCCACCAGCGGATCGATTTTGCCTCCAGCATGATTGATGGTCGGACCGTGATGGAGATTGCATCTCAGACCAAATCAGCAGATGAGATTTTTGAACTCTGGTCTTTTCTGGAAAACCGGCTGAAGGGACGCGAAACATCGCCCCTTCTTTCACCTGTGGCCTCGACACGTGATTCCAGCGTAGACTCGGCAATCGGCAATATCTTGCGAGGGGCTGCCTAATATGACGAAGAAGCCGGCTTCCCTGACGGGCGATTTGTTGGCCCGCAAAGGCGAAGCCACCCCCCTGCCCACGGATCCCGGGGCAAGGATGACGATTTCCTCCGGCCGCCAGCCCCATCTTGAGGGCATTGGCACGGCGGGGCATCTGGACATCAGCACGTCGGAAGGTCTCTATGGTGAGGACACCAGGGAGACTTCCGAGATGGAAAATGAGTCCGAACGCCCCCGGCCGCCGGAGCCGGAAATCATCTACACACCTGACGAAGATGAAGGTGGCGGGGGGCGCACGCGCCTGATCGCGGCGGGCCTGCTTGGCGCTGTGCTGATTGGCGGCGTCATTCTGGCCCTGTCGCAGCCGAAATCTGACAGCGTCGCGCCGCTCGCAACCGAAATTGCCGATGCACCCATGGCGACGACGACGGATACAGCGCCGCTGGCCGAAAGCACTGACGACGGCCCGTTCAGCGCCGCCCCTTCCAATCAAAGCGGCCTGTCGAGCCCGGATGAGGTCGCCGCAGCGCTCGCACCCGGCAATAATGACGAAACAGATGCGGTCGCTGACAGCACGGCGGAAAATGCGCTGGCCGACAGCCTGCCCGCGACAGCGGTGCCTGAGGCTGCCGAACCGGAAGCCATTGTGCCTGAAACGGTTCCGGCGCAAGTGGCCGAGACAACCCCGGCCACCCCGCCGGCGCCTGTGGCAGACGCCGCACCTGCAAGCGGTGGTGCCTATGTGGTCCAGCTTCTCGCATTGCGCGATGAAGCCAGCGCCAAAACGGCCTGGGCCGGCCTTGTCAAGAAACAGCCCTCGCTTGCCGGCCATGCGCTGGATATCGAGAAGGCCGATCTTGGCGACAAGGGCGTCTATTACCGCGTGCGGGCCGCCGGTTTTGAGACCAAAAGTGCGGCTGCAAGCTTCTGCGGCGCGCTCAAGGCCAATGGCCAGGATTGCATCGTTCGCAAGCGCTGACCCCTTCGACATCCATGACAAGCGCCTCCGGCCTTTCACGCCGGGGGCGTTTTCATGTGCTCCTGTTTGCGCAGACCGCGAGGGGGTCGTAGGGTCACGCCATCGAAATTCAAAACAAGAAAATGACAGGAACAGAAATGATTGACGCCGTGATCTGGGATTTTGGTGGCGTGTTCACCACGAGCCCCTTTGAGGCTTTTGCCCGTTTTGAGAAGGAAAAAGGGCTGCCGGAAAATTTCATCCGCACCATCAACAGTCAGAATTATGAGACCAATGCCTGGGCATTGTTCGAACAGAACGCCATCGACATGGATGCGTTTGACGAAAAATTCGCGCAGGAATCAAAAGCGCTCGGCCATGAAGTGCGCGGACGCGATGTGATTGCGCTGCTCTCGGGCGATGTCCGACCCGCCATGGTGGAAGCGCTTCGACGCTGCAAGGCCAGGGTCAAGGTCGGCTGCATTACCAATAATGTGGCCGCCGGCGAAGGGGCGGGCATGGCACAGACCCATGCCAAGGCGCAGGCCGTGCAGGAAATCTTCGCCCTGTTTGATCATGTGATCGAGAGTTCAAAGGCTGGTGTGCGCAAGCCCGATCCGAAAATCTATCTCATGTCCTGCGAGGCGCTGGGCGTGTCGCCGGACAAGGCTGTCTATCTCGACGATCTGGGGATCAATCTCAAACCGGCCAAAGCCCTCGGCATGCAGACCATCAAGGTCACCGGGGCCGAACAGGCGATTTCCGAACTCGAAGCCATTACCGGCTTTGAGCTCAGCGCCTAAAGAAAGGGCCGCGTCCTGGACGCGGCCCCCCTTCAATTCATGTCTGCCAGTCATGGCGGCAAAAGGGCTCAGGCTTTCTGGGCCGCTTCCACATCTGCCGGTGAGAGACCGATTTCCTTGCCGAGCTGATGGATCATCGTGGCTTCCAGCTTATGGACCAGGCCGTCGGACAGGGCGACCTCCCAGAGCATCTTCACCACATTCTTGCGTTCGTCCATGGTGAAGCCATCGCTGATGGCCTTGGTGAAAATCCATTCGCCCATGCCGATCTTCTGACGGCTGACAGCCAGTTCCAGCAAAGCGGCTGCATCGGCGTCATCGAGCTGAAAGTGACGGCTCAGAATGTTGCGGATGGCGGCTTTTTCAGAATCGGCGAAATCGTCGTCACGGCGGGCCGCCTCAACGAGCAGTGCCGCAGCAGCCAGACGCTTGGCCTCTTCGCTCATGGGAGCGCCGCCCTGCGTTGAAAGCCCTTTTTTGAGCGCCTTGATAATTGTTTCCAGCATTGTGTTGCTCCCCTATGCAGGCCGCATTCATGCATGCGGCTTAGCCTGTCCTTTTATATCGTTATGGCGGGCGAGACTATAACGAGTCATCCATTCTGTCGCCTCCCACGATGCGTTTGGGCCGATTTCACGTCATTTTTGTCCGCATCGGGCTCGGGCGACCGGGAAAAACAAGCTCCAGCACCGTGGCCAGCGCCGGCATGAAGACCAGAACGAGGATAATCTCGAGACCGAAGATCAGCGCAAAGACCCCTCCAAGATCACGGAGAAAGGCATTTTCTGCCCCCAGCCAGACAAGTGCGGTCAGGACCGGCAGCAGCGCGCCTGCCAGCACGCCCATGCCGGTTTCCTCCAGCGCCAGACGGCAGGAATCGGTGATGTTGCGGCCTTCATTCTGATGCTCGCGGATGGCCATGGCGGGCGGCAGGATGAGGCCGATGCCGACCGTCAACGCCAGCGCCATGACGGGCAGCAAGGGCATGGTGAGCGGCTGATGGACCGCTCCCATGAAGCCGAGACCGAAGGCCGAACAGAGGAGCAACGGCAGCAGGCAGATCGCCGCAATGCGCCAGTCGCGCCAGACCAGTACAAGAACCGCCATCAGGACAATGCTGAACCAGGCCATGATTGCGGGTTCTGCGCTCATGAGCGTGTCGTTGCGCGCCGCCTTGAGCGCCAGCGCCCCGGTTATCGCTTCAATCGTGATGTCCTTGCTGGGATGGCTTGTAACATAGGATTCGATGGCCGCCATGGCGGTTGCAATGGTGGGGGCGCTGCGATCGCGCAAATAAAGCCTGAACTGGTATTTGGTGCAGTCGGCATTCATCAGATGCGTGAGGCCCGGCGTGGTTGAAACGGCCTGCCCCAATGTCTCGCGATTGCGCGGCAGCACTTCCCAGCGCGGATTGTTCTCGTTCCATCCGGCGGCAGACCGCTTGACGGCCTCGGGCAGTGAGCGGACCTGACGGATGCCGGGCGTGTTGCGCAGGGTGTAGGACATATCCTCAAGATATTTCATCAGCGGATAGGCAATGCAGGTGCGGCTGGGCCCTGCAAGGATGAGGGTGAGATCGTTCAGCGCATAGGGAAATGCGGTCGCCAGCAGCTCGTTGCCGTCTTCATTTTCTTCGCCCTGAAGTGACACGAAGCCGCCATCGCCCAGCGGACGCTGCCCTGCGTAATAGGCGGCGACAACGAAAAGTGGCAGCGCCAGAAGAAGAACCGGGATGGCGCGGCGGGGGCGGGCGACCTTGCCGAGCTTGAGCATCAGCTGGCCGATAAAGGCAGAAAATCTCGACGGCGTGGCCGCATGCGAGCCGGGCAGATAGCTCAAAAGCAGCGGCAGCAGAACAAGGCAGGCCAGCAGGGCGAGGAGCGAGCCCAGCGCGGCACCTTCGGCCACCCGCCGGATCAACGCCACCGGCACAAGATAGAGCGTGGCAAAGGCCAGAAATGTGATGATGCCAATCAGAAGGGCGGAAGGCAGAACAGCGCGAAAAGCCTCGCGGGCCGCCATTTCCGGTGTCATGCCCTGCGCACGGGCCTGTCGATAGGCAAGGGTGACGCGGATGGCGTGGGTGCCGGCCAGCGCATAGACGGCAAAGCTTGCCGTCAAGGCATAGAGGTCAGCTGGAAAGAAGGCCAGTCGCATGGCCCCCTGCGACCAGATGACGGCAATGATGATGCTCGCGCCCGCCAGCAGACCGGGTCCAAACGAGGTCGTGATGACAGGCATGAGGACCAGCGCCAGCAGCAGGGCACCTGCAAACCAGAGGAAATTCTGATCGGCAAGGGGACGCAGGACCGGCGGCGTGATGTCGGGCAGGAGCACGCTGAGCCGGGTTTCGCCATCAGTAAAGCGCACCAGAAATTCAGGTGACAGGGCCGCGCGCAACACCCTGAGACCATCGGCCTGCGCGCCCGGTATCTGGGGACCGGCGATCTCGGCTGTCACCAGCGCCACGCGATCATCTGTCGAGACAAGCAGGCCGCGCCAGCCTGCCTGCGCCGCATGGCTCGGCAGCGCCGCCAGAGTCTTGTCCGGCATGGCCGTCTTGGCTTTTTCCGGCAATTCAAGCAGGGGACGGGGTGAAATGCTCTCGCTTGTCGCTTCGAGATAGCGGATATCGGGGCTCCAGAGAGATCGAACGCTGTGGGGCCGGATATTGGGTAAGCTCGCGATCTCATCGGCCAGCAGCTTCAGCTTGCGCAAGAAGCCGTCGGTCCAGATTGTTCCCTCACGCGCCTCCAGCATCAGGATCAGGCGTCCCATGGGCATGGGCTCGCCATGTTTCTGCCAGGCCTGCACATAGGGGTGCTCCATGGGCAGGAGCCGGGTGGGGTCCGGCGCGGCGGAAGCCATGAAGCAGGCGTAAAGGGCTACCAGCGTGATCGGGGCGAGGGTCATGAGAATGACGGGCCGCAAACGAAACACCAGCAATTCCAGAAACTTGATCATGAGCTGGTTCCGTGTGCGCGGCAGCAGGTGCCGCCGTGAAGGCCGTCAAAGCGAGAATAGCGGCTTGGCATCGCAAAACACCCGGAAATAGCACAAATCCGGGCCAAATTCATGCTTCCTTAAAGCTGTTGAGGTTAAACTTGACGCTCCCGTCATTTTTATCTTGACCTGTAATCGTTCCCGCTTATCATTTTCAGCAAGCAACCTGGCCGTACGCGGCTTTGAGGAGGAATATTTATGACTGAAGTTCGCCAGATCACGAAGGACGATGCCTATGACGCCGTCGCGCCGGATGATTTTCCCGCGATGATGGAAGTCGAGCGCTACGGCTCGCGTTCCACGGCTTTCGACAAGATCATTTCCGCGACCCATGACCATTTCTGGGATCCGCTGGACGAAAAATATATCGACTTCAACGAGCCCTTCGATCTGGAAAACCAGATGATGATGCCCGAGGAGCTGGTGCCTGAGCTGAAGCTGCCCAGCTTCCAGAAGCTGACCGAAAAGCAGAAGATCAAATTTGCCAATGAAAGCGCCCGCTGGATGCTTTCATCGATCCTGCATGGTGAAGCCGGCGCGCTGGCCCTGTCGGCCTCGCTCTGCCACATCCTGAAGGATCCGGGCGCGCAGGAATATGCCGCCAATCAGGCCCGCGAAGAAGCCCGTCACGTCACCGGTTTCTCGCGCTACATCAAGGCCCGCTGGGGCAAGCCGCTGGCGGCCGGTGCCACACTCGGCAACCTGCTCACCGACATTGTGAATTCCAAGGAAGTTTACAAGAAGATCGTCGGCATGCAGATGCTGGTTGAAGGCCTGGCCATGGGTGCCTTTGCGACATTCTATGCCAAGTCGAATGACCCGCTGATGGTCAAGCTAATGCAGCTGGTGATGACGGATGAAGCCTTCCACCACAAGTTCGGCAAAATCTGGGCCGATCGCACAATCCCCAAGCTGAGCGAAGAAGAGCAGAACATCATCGAAGACTGGGCGGCGGAATGCTTCCAGACGCTGCTGTTCAACCTTGTCAATCCCGAGCAGAAGCAGGCCATTTACGGCCAGTTCGGCCTCGACTGGCAGCAGGTCCAGCTTGAGATGCTCGAAGCCTTTGGCGATGAAGACCGTCGCGAAAGCATGAAGGAAGGCACCAACATCTTCCGTGTGCTGATCAAGACGCTTCTCAAGGCTGGCATCATCACCGACCGCACCAAGGCTTTCTATGCCGTCTATGTGAACATGGATGAGCTGAAGAGCGAAGGCGATCACATGGTGGGTGACGACATTGCTGAAGAAGGCATCAAGTTCCTTCAGAAGATCAATTTCGGCACCAATGCCGATGCGCTGAAAAATGTGACGATCGCGGCAGCTGAATAAGCACTGCGTCGACCGATAAGCGAACATGAACAAGGGCGGCCTTTCGGGGCCGCCCTTTTTTATCAGCTGATAGCCGCGAGATAGGCCTTCGCCAGATCATCTGCCCTGCCGGTGCCGAAGACATAGCGGTCCGGCCGGACAATGACGGCCTCGGCATCCACACCGGCGAGCCATTTCGCAAGCAGGCCGTCATCCTCCACATCACGTCCGAGCACCACAGCGCGCAACCCTTCAGGCATGGCGACATCAACAGGGTGCGTCGTGATGAACCAACCCTGATGGCAGAGCGCATCATCAAGCCGTTCTTTACGGCCCCCCTGCCGGATCATGGGCTGGGGAAAGAGCGATCCTGCCTTGGCCGACGCATGAAGACAGCCTTCCGCAAGCGGCGGCAAACCGGGCGTGGGGCCGGCGCCATTTGTCTTTTGCGCAGCGATCATGTCGGCATCGCGTTTGGCGGCGGCATCCGGGTCAAGCGTGCAGATGACCTTGCCCATGCCGATGGCGACTTCAATGATATAACGCACATGGGGATCGCGCTCGCGCTGATAGCTGTCGAGAAGCTTTTCCCCTGCCCGGCCCTGCAACACGGCGGCAAGCTTCCAGGCAAGATTGGCGGCATCACGCACACCCGAGCACAGGCCCTGCCCCATGAAGGGCGGCATCTGATGGGCGGCATCGCCCACAAGCAGAGCCGAGCTCTTGCGCCATTCATGCGCGACAAGGCCATGGAAACGATAGACGGCCTTGCGCACCAGCTCGACCTGACCGGGCCGCACCTGGTCTTTCAGCAGATCTTCTATGCGCTCATCCTCAAGCATCTCATCAGGGTCTTCACCGGGCAGCAGCATGAACTCCCAGCGTCTGCAGCCGGGCGACATGGGCATGATGGTAACGGGCCGCCTGGGATCGCAGCTCTGCACCCCGAAAGGCGATAAGCCCTCCTCATCTTTGGCCACGGTGTCGATGACAAGCCATGGCTCGTCAAAGGCAAAATCATAGAGGGTAATGCCGAGCGCCTGTCGTACGCGACTGGCACCACCATCTGCCCCGATGATGAACCGGGCTTCGACAGAGGTTTCCACGCCTGCCGCATCCGCAATGGTCGCAGCAATACCGCTCTCATCATTACGATCAAGCGAGACGAAAGACACGCCCGTCCGCGCATCGACCTGCGGCATGGCTTCTATCACATCGCGCAGCGCCTTCTCCAGGCTGGGCTGATGAAACATGTAGCTGGGCGACCAGCCCGAAACGGTTGGCTCTTCCCCCTGATCAAAGCGCAGGAGAATTTCGCCCTCGGCATTGCGGAATTCATAGCTGCCCATGGGGCGAAGCGTCGGCGCCAGCACATCGGTAATGCCGAGCTGCTGAAAGACGCGCATGATCTCGTGATCGAAATGGGCAGCGCGCGGCGCGCGATAGATTTCCGTTTCCTTGTCGATGACAAGAACCTTCACCCCCCATTGGCCGAGCAGGCCAGCCAGCACCGCCCCGACCGGTCCCATGCCGACGATCAGCACATCGGTCTTGATGCCTCCCCCCGCCTGCGCCATCAGATGACCTCGGCTTTCATGACGCCTTCAATCTCGCCGACGCCATCGATCTCGACGCGCACGACATCGCCTTCCTTGAGAAAGACCATCGGGTCCATGGCCGCACCAATGCCGCCCGGCGTGCCCGTGAAAATGAGATCGCCCGGTTCCAGCGTCATGGCTTTGCTCAGATGCACGATCTGGTCATAAATGTCGAAAATCAGATGTCTGGTGTTGGAGGTCTGGCGCAGCTCGCCATTGACCAGACAGCGAATATTGAGCGCGTGAGGATCGGGAACCTCGTCCGGCGTCACAATCCATGGGCCGAAAGGGGCATGGGTGTCGAAGGACTTGCCAAGTGTCCATTGCGGTGTGGTGTGCTGCCAGTCGCGCGTCGTCATATCATTGCCGGCGGCAAAGCCGAAAATCACATCGGCGGCTTTTTCCTTGGGCACATTTTTGCAGCGTGTGCCGATGACCGCGACAAGCTCCGCTTCGTAATCGATGAAGGGCGAGGCGGCCGGCATTTCAATCGGGTCAAAGGGTCCGTTGACGGATGTGACGGCCTTGGAAAACCAGATCTGATGCTTGGGCATCTCCATCTTTGATTCAGCGACATGGTCGGCATAGTTGAGACCGATGGCGAAAATCTTTCCGGGTCGCTGGACCGGCGCCATGAGATGCACTTCGGCAAGCGGGTGATCCGGCTTCGCCTTATCTGCCAGTGCTTCGAGCTTCGGACGCCACGCCGTCCATGACTGCATCAGCGCAATCATTTCAGGGGGTGCGTCCGGCAGATGTTTAGCAATGTCGATCAGGCCGCCCTCTTTCACGAGGCCAAGACGCGGCGTGCCGTCCGTTTCATAGGTTGCGAGTTTCATTTTCTGATTCCGGATTGTTGTTGATCGTCAGCCCATTGTCGGCGGCAAGGCGGGTCCCCATTGGGTGCCGACGAGCTCATCAACCGATGACTGTCGTGAGCCCCAGGCAGTATCAAGCAGGTCGCCATCGGTCCAATGTTCAACGGCATGGCCCCAGGGATCACGCCAATAGTCGAATATCTGGCTCCCGAGGAAGTGCCGCCCGACGCCCCATTCATGCTGGCGTTCCTTGGCGGCCAGAAAGGTATTGCCCACCATCAGGTCGTCAAGACCCGCGACCTCGAAGGCAGCATGATTGAATTTGGGCGTGCCGGTGCCCATGAGGAACAGCGTGTGGTGATCGCTTGGCGTCTCGCCCCGGTCGCAGCGCATGAAAGCGCCGATGGCAAGCGAGGGATCACCAAGGAAGATTTCATCGGAGGTGATGAAGCCGAAGCGCGACTTGTACCATTCTTCCGAAATGCGGAAATCGGTGACGTTGAGCACGCAATGACCGATGCGCAGCACCTGCGAGGGCCCACCGCCAACACGCAGCAATTCATTGAGGCGCGGCTTGTCGCTTGCGTCATTAAAGCCCGGCAGCCTGCGCGAGGGCTGGGGGGTGCTGCGCGCCCGGCCCGCCACAACCTCCACGACATAGCCATCGGGATCGGTGAGCCGGACAAGCTTGCCGCCGCCGGGACCTGTGATGTCTTCGACGGGCAGGTTTTCAGCCGCCGCCAGTGTTTCAAGATCGGCAAGGGATGCCGCCTCAAAGGCAACGGCGGCAAAGCCCGGCTCGCCGCGCTCTGTCACATGCACAAAGGCGTCGCCATCGGTGCCCTTCATATAGAGATGGGTGTCGTCGCGATGCGCACGGCTCAAACCGAAATCAATCAGGAATGATTCCATCGCGTCGAGATCGGGCGCGGTAAAGCGGACATAGGCAATGTCCTGAATTTTTATGATGCTCATGTCTCTCTCCCATATGGCCCTCTTGATGGGGCCAGATTTTTTCAGAGAAGCGCGCTATGCGCTTTCCCGATTGTTTCTTCGGCGCCGGCGCGCGACATGCCGAGCCCGGTGAGCAGCATGATTCCCATCTGTTGCATGAAGGGCCGCGCGAGCCTGATCTCCGACACATTCTGAAGATGCGAAATGGTCGCCATGGTGGTGCCGACCACAAAGGTGACGCCGGCCTCCTCTGTCGGGCAGGTGAAAACCCCCGCCGCCATGCCGTCGCGAATATCGCTCAGCAGGCCGACATTCAGCGGGTGCCTTGCATCCGTGATGCTGGAGATGAGACGCACAAGCGTCGGCAATTTCTGGCGCTCCTTGAGCGAGAAGCGGATGCAGATCGTGACGGCCCGCGCCATGCGCAAGGCCGGATCGCTGACGCCATTGTTCAGATGCCCGATTTCATCTTCGATGCGGGCGCGCGTTTCGGCAGCGATCACGCGAGCCAGATCTTCCTTGTCCGCAAAGTGATTATAGAAGGTGCCCTTGGCCACATCGGCGCGCATGACGATCTCGTCGATGCTGACGGCATCAAGCCCCCGCTCGCCTGACAGCCACTCGGCCGCCTCAAGCAGGGCAGCGCGCGTACGTTCGCGGCGCTGGGCGACGCGTCCCAGCGGTTCCTTCTGCGTTTTCAAAGCGGAATCGACAAGCGCCATGGGTCATCCTCATTCTTGATAATGACTAAATAGTCAAAAATGACTTTTTAGTCAAATTATTTTCCGAACGAGCGAGTCCGCACAAAATGACGCAGGTGTCATTTTCGGATTGCGGAAAGGCAGACGAGTACCCACAATTATTTTAAGAGATTAGCCGCGCGCGTCGCGAAGGCTTGCCAGATGAGGAGAGAAACCCATGAACCCGACCCGTCAGATCACGAAGGACAATGCCTATGAGGCCGTCGCACCCGATGATTTCGAGGCGATGATGGATGTGGACCGCTACAACAAGCGGACCGGCGCCTTCGACAAGATTATCTCGGCGACCCATGACCATTTCTGGGACCCGCTGGACAAGCGCTATATCGACTATAGCGAGCCCTTTGACAGCGAAAACGAGATGCTGATCGACCCCTCGCTGGTGCCAGAACTCAATCTGCCCTGTTTCCAGAAATTGTCGGAAAAGGAAAAAGTCGCCTTCGTCAATGAGACAGCGCGGTGGATGATGTCGGCGATCCTGCATGGCGAGCAGGGCGCCATGAACCTGTCGGCCTCGCTCTGCCACATCCTGCTCGATCCGGGTGCGCAGGAATATGCGGCCAATCAGGCCCGCGAAGAAGCCCGCCACGTGACGGCCTTTGCCAAATATGTGCAGGCCCGTTTTGGCAAGCCCCTGCCCTGCGGTGAAACGCTGGCCGGTCTGCTTTCCGAGATGGTCAATGCCAAAGAGGTCTACAAGAAGATCGTCGGTATGCAGCTTCTCGTCGAAGGTCTGGCGATGGGGACTTTTGCCACCTTCTTCAACACGGCGCGCGATCCGCTGCTGGTGAAGCTCTGCCAGCTGGCCATGACGGATGAGGCGTTCCACCACAAATTCGGCAAGATCTGGGCTGACCGGACCATTCCCAAGCTCGACGAAGAAGAGCGTCACCTGATTGAGGACTGGGCGGCAAGCTGCTTCCAGACGCTGCTCTTCAACCTCGTCAATCCGGAACAGAAGCGCGCGCTTTACGCGCCCTTCGGTCTGGACTGGGAAGTGGTGCAGGCCGAGATGCTGGACGCCGTCACCGATGAAGCCCGTCGCGAAGACATGAAGGAAGGCACCAATATTTTCCGTGTGCTGATCAAGACCCTGCTGCGGGCCGGCATCATCACCGACCGTACCCGCCCCTTCTATGCCACCTATGTGGATATGGAAGAACTCAAGAATGAAGATGAACGCATGGTGGGCGATGATATCGCCGAGGCAGGCATTGCCTATCTCAAAACCATCAACTTCAACAATGGCAAAGGCGCGCCCAAGGCGTCGGTTGCTGCCGAATAATCAACGCACCACGCTTCGTGACGCAGGGGCAGGGCGGTTTCCGGGGGAAGCCGCCCTTCTTCTTCGGGGGTGATGTTCTTATGTGCCTTGAGCCCTGCTTTCTGTAAACTGGAGCCATGGACCAACAGACAATCGACGAATCCCTGCAGGGCGCGCTACGCGAGGTTATTCCCGATCTGCCGACGGGGCTCTGGCATCTGGCCGGCGAAGGCGTGTGGGGCAAGGTGCTCGACCTCCATGACGGCACCATGCTGAAGCTTGTGCATCGCAATGGCGGCATCGGCTCCGGGGATACCAAACTCATCCGCGAGACCCGCGCGCTGGACCTTCTCAACGGCTTGCGCACCGACATGTTCGTCGTGCCGAAACTCATTGGCCAGGAAAGATGGAGCAATGGCTGGATGCTGGGTGGCGCCTATATGGGGCCACCGCTTGCGGGCTGGCTGCGCATGGAAAAACTGCCCGGCCATTGCGCCGACGAAACCATGCTGCATGGTGCGGGCGCGAGCGAGCGCGACCGGCTCGGCGAGTCAATTGGCGCGGCCATTGCGACCTTCCATGAAGAAGCGGCAGCCCGGCTGGGTGAGGCAAGCGGGTTTGGTGACCCGATGCTGCGCACGCTGAAAGAAGCCGAGCCACGCTTGAACGGCCCGCATGACAAGGCCCGGCTGGAGGCCCTGCGCGCAGGATGGACCAGGGCTGGCGGCAAGGCCGTGCCGCTGCATGGCGATCTCAACCTGACCAATATACTGAAGGGCGGGCCGCGCGATCCGCTTGGCTTTATTGATCTGGCCGAGTTCGGCATGGGCGCTGCCGAATATGATCTGCATCATTTCGAGATGTCGGGTCCGCTGCGCGACGCTGTATTCCGCGGCTATGGCGCGATCACAGGAGCCATGCCAGACATGGATCTCTATCGCATGGGGGTTGCGGCATCGGCCGCCACCACGCTTGCCATTGCCGGCGGCGGCGGGCATCCGCGCGAGGCCGCGCGGCGTCGCTACTGGCTGGACGAATCCCTTTATCAGGCTGGCATAGACTAGGTTTTTCGATGGCTGAGAAAGACGACATCTCGGGATTTGCCGAAGAGGAAGATGCTTTCATCCTTTTTGACGGACGCCAGTCGCCGACGGCGGCGGCTGTGCAGCGGGGCTGCTGCCGACTGCTGGGGCAGATGGCCTTTGCGCCGGTGACAGAACTGACACTGGCAACCGGACGGCGCGCCGACATTGTTGCGCTCGGGCTCAAGGGCGAAATCATCATCATCGAAATCAAATCGAGCCTGGCTGATTTTCGCGCGGATTCGAAATGGGAAGACTATCTGGACTTCTGCGACCGCTTTTTCTTCGCCGTGCCGCCGGAATTCCCTCGCGAGGTCCTGCCGGAAGAAACCGGGCTCATTATCGCTGATCGCTATGGCGCGGAAATCCTGCATGAAGGCCCGGTGAGCAGGCTGCCGCCTGCCCGCCGCAAGGCCATGACACTGCATTTTGCCCGTGTCAGTGCGCGGCGCGTCCTGCGCTTCCTTGATCCGGACTAGCTATTTCGGCGCGCGCTTGGCGAGAATGCGCTGAAGCGTGCGGCGATGCATGTTGAGGCGACGGGCCGTCTCCGAGACATTGCGTCCGCATAATTCATAGACGCGCTGGATATGTTCCCAGCGCACACGGTCAGCGGACATGGGATTTTCAGGCGGATCGGCGCGATCCCCACGCTTGGCAAGCAGCGCTGCTTCAATGGCATCGGCATCCGACGGCTTGGCCAGATAATCCACCGCCCCAAGCTTCACAGCCGCAACAGCCGTGGCGATGTTGCCATAGCCGGTGAGCACCACGATGCGGGCATCGGGGCGGGCGTCTTCGATAGCGGAAACAACATCAAGACCATTGCCATCTTCCAGGCGCAGATCGACGACAGCAAAGCCCGGCTTTTTGGATTTGGCCAGATCCTTGCCGTCCTTGACGGTGCTTGCCGTTGATACGTCAAAGCCACGGCTTTCCATGGCGCGCGCCAGACGTGTGAGGAAGGGCACATCATCATCGACAAGCAGAAGCGTGCGATCCTCGGGCAAGACAGGCGTTTCATCGCTTGCGCCTTGCGGCGTCTCTATTTCAGTCATTCCTGGACCCAGCCTTATTCCACAATGAGAAGGGGGAGATTTTAGGCCTTTAGACGGTCAAGTCCAAGCCTGACCGGGCAAGATTGACCTGTATCATATTGTAGCAGACAAAACCTTAAACCGCCTGTGGATATGCGGGATCGGCCTCAATCGCCTTGCGCTCCCAACGAACCGTCACCAATGCACCCGTTTTGCCGTCATCCCGGTTGCCGATTTCGACCGTGGCGCCGGTGCGCTCCAGCAGGGTCTTGCCGATGAAAAAGCCCAGCCCCATGCCCTCATGGGCGCTTTCGGGGTCAGGGGGCCGCTTGCCTGCGGGCAGGCGCGGCCGTGTTGTGACATAGGGCTCGCCCAGACGTTCGAGCACATCGGCACTAAAACCGGGGCCGTCATCACAGATGGTGACCGTGACGCGGCGCTTGTCATGCTGGCCGGTGACGCGCACTTCCCGGCGTGCAAAATCGGCCGCATTCTCGATGAAGTTGCCCAGCCCATAGAGCATTTCCGGACGCCGCCAGATCTCCGGCTCCTCGTCCATGTCCTCATTGGCAATCACTTCGATAGCGAAATGCACATCCATTTCGCGATGGGGTTCGACGATCTCGTCAAGCAGCACATGCAGCGGCAGACGCGAATGGACCGCGTCTTCCTCCTCGGGGCGCTTGGAGAGGCGCGAGAGAATGTCCTTGCAGCGCTCAGCCTGACCTGCGAGCAGTTTCAAATCCTCGCGCAGATCTTCGTCGGAATGGCCGCCCCGCAGCAGCTCCTTGGAAACAAGGGCGATCGTCCCGAGTGGTGTGCCGAGTTCATGTGCAGCGGCAGCGGCCAGACCATCGAGTGCCGAGAGACGCTGCGCACGCGCCAAAACAAACTGGGTGGCGGCAAGGGCGTCCGACATGCGGCGGGATTCCTGTGCCACGCGCCAGGCATAGACCGACATGAAGGCAAGCCCCAGCATGAGGGCTGCCCAATTGCCCATGATGTAAAGCGGGGGCAGGGTGATGGGCCGCCCTTCAAACCAGGGCAGCGGCATGTAGAAAAAGGCGAGCAACGTCACATAGACGAGCGCGAGACAGAGCAGGAGCAGCGTGGAGCGCAGCGACAGCGTGGTCGCTGAAATGGTGACGGGTGCCATGAAGAGCAGCACGAAGGGGTTCTGCAGCCCGCCGGTGAGAAAAACGAGCACGGCAAGCTGCGCCAGATCGATGGCGAAATAGACCGCTGCCTGCCATTCAGGCAGCCGCGTGGTTGTGCGATAGCGCAGGGTCAGAAAAATATTGAGCCAGGCCGAGGCCGCAATCGCCGCAAGACAAAAGCCGAGCGGCAGATCAAAACCGAGGCCGAAATGCACAAAGAGAATGGCAGCAAGCTGACCGGCCACCGCCAGCCAGCGCAGAATGACAAGCGTCTGAAGGCGGACACGACCGACGGGCTGGTTGAAGGCGTTGAGACCTGAAGCCGGCGTGAGACGCTGAAACCAGCGCTGATGTCCTGTCTCTTCCAGTTGCGTCATGAAATGGCCCTCCGCGCGACATTGCGGGGCTTTTGCCCCTTTGCCATGCAGTCTAGCGCCATGTTGCCGCCGTGCCGATGCGCAAATGCGCGCTAGCTGTTGGACGGCCAGGCTGATGTGGGGGGCAGGGTGCGCGTTTCGCCGATGCGCATGATCCAGACATTTTCGTCCTCCAGCCCCTTGTCGCGACCGGCAGCGCGGAAACGCACTGGCGGCTCGAAGGGGGGTTCGACTGTCAGAAGCACCGTGCCCCAATGCATGCCGACGGCGCGGCGGGCACGCAGATCAATCGACATCTGGATCGCCTCTTCCGGCGTAGCGTGCGAGGCCTTCATCATCTTGCGCGGCGCATAGGCACCGATGCCGAGAAGGGCTGTATCGAAGGGGCCATATGTCTTGCCGAGTTCGTCGAAGACCGGGCCATAGCCGGAATCGCCACCAAAGAAAGTGTGATGGCTGGAACTCTTGATCGAGAAGCCGGCCCAGAGCGTCTTGTTGGTATCAAGGCCGACGCGCCGCGACCAATGCACCACCGGAAGTGCTGTAAAGCGCACGCCGCGATAATCCTTGCTCTGATACCAGTCGAGCTCAATCACATTGGTGAAGCCGCGCTGGAGAAAGAAGGAGCCGAGTTTCAGCGGCACGATGACCAGCATGCGCTCCTTGCCCGGCAGGCGGGCGAGCGCTCGCTCGTCAAGATGGTCATAATGATTATGGCTGACGATCAGCACATCGATGGGGGGCAGCTTGTCAATGGCGATACCCGGCTCGACGAAACGCTTCGGCCCCAGCGAACCGGGACCGGCATTATTCGAGAGATAGGGATCGGTGAGAATGGTGAGACCAGCCTGACGGATGAGGAAGCAGGCATGGCCGAGCCAGGTGAGATAATCATCCTTGCCTGCGTGATGGCTCGCCAGCGCATGAGAGGCTTCCACAGCGGGGACAACATGGCCTTCGGGCACATCGACCTTGCGGGCGCCGATCTTGATCATCTCGACAAAGAAGGGGGCGGCATAGCGCAGGCGACCCTGACCACGGCTCTTGCAGCCGGGCGGATTGCGAAAGGTCCCATTGGGCAGATGGTGCCACGGCCGCTCCGCCGTTTTGACACCCTTTTCGGGCTTGCCGGTGCCGACGCTGTCGTCTTTGCGTTTACTCATAATGTCAAAGGTAGTGCGCCCGCGCCGCGGCGCAAGATGTCATAACGCGCCATGCTATTGCGCACCGGCCGCCACCAGCAGATCGACAATATCGCCAAAGTGACGCTCGCGCGCCAGATCGAGTGCGCTGCGCCCCGTCACATCGGTTTCTTCGGGATCGGCATCATGCTTGAGCAGTTCATCCACGACATTGGTGTTATGCGCCCGGATGGCGATGAGCAGCGGCACGTCGCGGTCGGCCCCGACACGGTCCGGGTCGGCACCGGCTTCCAGCAGCAGCCTGGCGAGATCGGCCCGGCCCGACAGGGCCACCGATGTCAGCGCGGTGCGGCCATCGGGTGCGCGCCGGTCCACATCAGCGCCCTGATCCAGCAGCATCTGGACGGCGTCATAATGGCCATTTTCAACCGCGACAATCAGCACCGGCACACCATTGGAGCCGGTCTCATTGGCGGTGACGCCGGCCACCAGCAGGGCATTGATCTTGCCGACATCGCCATTGCGCGCAGCATCGATCATCTCATTGTCATTCACATAGCTGTCCTGCACCGAGGCTGGCACGGCAAAGGCGGCTGATGGCCAGCCTGCCAGCGCCAGACAAAGCCCGAGAAAACCCAGAAACAGGCGGGATTTCGGTGAATTTTCTGACCTGAGAGCCAATAAAGACGGATAGATACGAAGATGACGCATTTCGTCGAAGACCTTTTTCACGCTAGATAGGGGCAGCCTGGAGCGGCTTTCATGCGCCAGGTTCGCCTGCCCGCAGCGTGCACACGCGTTATGTAACCCCAAGCGCCAATCATCTACAGGCAGAGCGCCCGCTGCAAGCTTTTCGAACCGTTGAGAGACAGGAACTGACCATGGGTAAATCGCAACGCCTCATCATTCTGGCCCTTCTGGCCTCGATTGCCGCCCTCGCCGTGCTGCTGGTGGCGCAGATCAGCGCCTCGGGCCCCAAGGGCGAAGCGCCTGTCGTCTCCACAGGCAAGCCGCAGGTGGGCGGCCCCTTCACGCTGACCGATGAAACCGGCAAAACGGTCACGCAGGATGATTTCAAGGGTCAGTTCATGCTGATCTATTTCGGCTTCACCTTCTGCCCCGATGTCTGCCCCACCGAGCTGCAGGTGATGGCAGCCGCGATCAACGCGCTGGGCGATGATGCCGATCAGGTGACACCGATCCTCATCACGGTGGACCCGGCGCGCGACACGCCCGAGGTGATGGCCAAATATGTGCCGCAATTTTCACCGCGCCTCAAAGGCCTGACAGGCACGCCCGAACAGATTGCCCAGGTCGCCAAGGAATATCGCGTCTTTTATGAGAAGGTGCAGGATGATTCGTCCACGGATTATACGATGGACCATTCCTCCATCGTCTATCTGATGGGCCCGGATGGCCAGTTCCTGAGCTTCTTCCCGCCCGCAACAAGCCCGGACGAGATCGCCGCCAAGATCAAAAGCTTTATCGGCTGAGCGCGCGACTAGACACCGGCTGCCGAGCGGAACAGGAGCTCGGTGTCGGCATCGGCGGGAAAGAAACTCTCGATACGCAGTTCATCGGCGGTCACATCCTGCGCGGTGCCAAAGGTCGCGATCACCGTGAAGAGCGAAATCTTCATGCCGTCTTTCACGATCTCAAGCGGCAGCACGGGCAGCAGGGCGGCATCCTCGGCGGGATAGAGAAGCTGCTCATCCTGATAGCGCGAAAGCTCCGCGAGCACCGCCTTCATCTCCTCGCCGCCCAGGGCGTCTGCCTCGCGCTCGGCGCGATGCCAGAGAAGCACGGCAATCGCATCCCAGTTGGCGACCAGCGGGCGGATGCCTTCAGGATGAAACATGACGCGCATGAGATTGCGCTGCGTGCCGCCCACACGCGCCCAGACATCCTCGCCCAGCATGGCGAGCATCATGTCGAACGGCGCATTGGTCATGCGGATGTTCCAGGCCCGGTCAATGGCAACAGCAGGAAAGGGCTCATGATTGGTGAGCATCATCTTCACCGCGCCCATGATCTGGCCCATCTGGGGGTCCTCCAACGGGCGCGCCTTGAAGGCCGGCGCAAAGCCTGCCGCCGTCAGCCAGTCATTGCGTTCGCGCAAGGGCACCTCGAGTGTTTCGGAGAGTTGCAGGATCATGCTGCGACTGGGCCGCGCACGGCCTGATTCCAGATAGCTGACATGGCGCTGCGAGACGCCCGCCGAGAGCGCCAGATCAAGCTGGGAGAGACGGCGCTTCTGCCGCCAGCTCTTGAGGATATGGGGGAAGCCTGTTTCACTTCCCATCGACTGTAGCGACATGACTCTCCTCCTCTTTGACCGGAGTATCGCCCCGCCCCGTTCTGCATTCAATAACCTCCAAGGTCGTTGCGGGCAGACCGGCGGACGCCCAATCTGGGCCCGATCAACAACAGGAGGTTCCCATGAATGGACGCTTGATCGCTCTTTTGGCCGTGATTGTCGGCTTTGGCATTCTCTCCACGCTCGCCCTGATGGATGTGGGCTATCTCGGCATTATCGAGCCGCATTTCAAAAGCTATGGCGCGGCACAGGTCTTTGTGGACCTCGTGATCGTCTGCCTGCTCGCCTGCATCTGGATGGCGCAGGACGCCCCGCAGCAGGGCCTGCCCGCCTGGCCCTTCATCATTCTGACGCTGGTCGCCGGCTCCTTCGGGCCGCTGATCTATCTGGTGGTGCGCACACTGCGCGCCAAAGCCGCCTGACAATTCAGCATCAACAAAGCGAAAGGGAGAGAGACATGAGCGAAACCAGCCCCGTTGCCATCATCAAGGCCTTCATGGCTGCCATGGCCGTGAAGGATTATGACAAGGCGCTGCCCTATGTGGCGGATGATTGCGCATATACCAATATCCCGATGGGCACGGTGACCGGCCCCAGGGGCATGCGCGACCTGCTGGAGCCTTTCTTTGCGCCGACCATCGAGAATGAATTCCGCGTGCTGCGTGAAGTGGTGAGCGGCGATACCGTGGTGCTCGAACGGCTCGACCGGCATTTGCTGCCCGATGGCTGGGTGGAACTGCCCGTGACGGGCATTTTCGAAATCAGGGACGGCAAAATTGCTCTGTGGCGGGACTATTTTGACCTTGCGACCATCATGACGAAATGGCCAAGCGCGTAAGCTTGCGCGTCAGGCTTACGGAACTCAAAAGGCGTCACGGGAAACCGTGGCGTCTTTTTTATTCAGGTCACTACGCTTTCCTAGCTAGACAAAGTCATAATTCAGATCTGCCAAGCGACAAAATTTTGTGAATATGAATTTCTTGAATAATCATGGCCAATGATTACAGTTTTTAATAACAATTTTTTGTAAATAAAATGATTATTAAGAGGACTTCATGGCTTATAAGAAAATTCCCATCTCGGACCTGATTGTTAATCCTGCAAATGATCGTCACGGTGAACTGGAAAACGAAACTGCAGCCATCGCGCAACTCTTCGCGACTCAAGAATTGCATATGCGCAATTTGGCCAAGGATATCGCGACAAACAAAGATGTCTTTGAGCCACCACTCGTTTACCCGGATGGAAACAAGTTCATAGTGGCAGATGGGAATCGTCGCACAACTTGTCTCAAGTTGCTTTCATCACCGCGTCGGGCACCAACACCTGAACTTCAAAAATTTTTTTCCGACCTTCGACAAAACTGGGGTGATAGTTTTCCAGATAAAATTGAGTGCCGCGTCGAGTCTGATCGCGACCGCGTGGATGACATACTCTATCGTCGTCATACAGGTGTGCAGGGGGGTATAGGCCAAAGTAATTGGAACGACAGAATGAAGAAAAATTTTGTTGTTCGTACCGGCAAAAGTAAAAGTTTGCATCTAGCTGATGAAATTGAGAAACGGCTCAAAACGGCAAACTTACTCCCTACAAAGAAAATTCCGCGCTCTAATATGAATCGACTCCTATCATCCGAAGCGTTACGAAACCGCGTTGGAATATCTGTCCGAAAAGATAAGCTGGAATTCATTCGAGATGAAAATACGTCGCTTGAGGCGTTGAGCAGGATTGCCACAGATTTAGCCAACAAGACCAAAACTCTTGAGGATATATGGAGCACCACTTCTAAACTCAAGTACTTGGACGAGTTGGACGCTGAAGGAATTCTCCCAACTGTCCATGATGTGGTCACATCTGAATCGTCATCTCAAAAGACATCATCATCGACATCGACGGATGCTTCGAAGTCCGTTTCGCGAAAACCCAAACCTTGGCCGCATATTATTACGGAGGCCGAGCATGGGATTTCTTGGAGCGCGAGGACTCATCGACATCAAGAAATTTGGGAAGAACTTCAATATAAGCTTTTGCTATCAGATCACCCCAACGCAATTTCTGTCCTTCTCAGAGTTCTGCTTGAGCTATCAATTGAAAACTACATCAAGCAATCCAAAGTCACATCGGCTCACCCAAACGATAAACTCTCAAACAAGGCTGCTAAAGTTGCTGCACATATGGAGGAAAAAGGTTTAATCGATAAAAAGTATCTTGGAGACATTAAAAAGCTTCAACAGGGTGAAGCCCTTATTTCGACAGATACCCTTAATCGCTACGTTCACTCGTCTAATTTTCGTGTTTCCCCTGAACACCTGAAAAGTCTCTGGGGGACTCTCGAAGAATTTATTATCAACTGCCTGAAAGCATAAAATCCTTGATCTAAGAGGCTAAATTGAACCGCTGTCTCTATGAGCCTCTCTACTTGACGCCCTCGCCGCTCGCGCCTATCTTTCACCCATGAACCGCGTATTGCACATTGCTGACCTCGCTCTCAGCCTCGCCCTATTGGGCAAGGGCACGCTTCTGCGCGCGTAGCGCAGAACATCATCCGGCTCATCCATATATCTTTTCCCGTTTATTTTGATTGCGACTTCGCCTTAGCTTTTCTGGCAGAGTCGTTACCCAGCGCTGACCCGCGCTGCCGGAGCAAGACGCCATGTTGAAAGACCCTTCGCAAAAATACCGCGCTTTTCCGCCGATTGACCTGCCTGACAGGCAATGGCCGAACCGCGCCATCACGCAGCCGCCGATCTGGATGAGCACCGATTTGCGCGACGGCAACCAGTCGCTTTTCGAGCCGATGGATGCCGACCGCAAGATGCGGATGTTCGAGCTTCTGGTGCGCATCGGCTTCAAGGAAATCGAGGCGGGGTTTCCCTCCGCCTCCGACACTGATTTCAACTTCATCCGGGAGCTGATCACCGGCGGGCATGTGCCGGACGACGTGCGCCTTGAGGTCTTGACCCAGGCGCGCGAAGAACTGATCACGCGGACCATGGAAAGCCTGCGCGGGGCCAGGCACGCGCTGGTGCATGTCTATAATGCGACCGCGCCCAATTTCCGCGATGTCGTGTTTCAGCAGGGCAAGCAGGGCGTGAAGGCCATTGCCATGGAGGCGGCACGCCAGATCAAGTCGCTCGCCGCCGGGCAGCCCAAAACCGACTGGCGCTTTCAATACAGCCCCGAGGTTTTTTCCGGCACGGAGCTCGAATTTGCCAAGGAAGTGGTGGATGCCGTGACCGAAATCTGGGAGGCAAGCCCGGAGCGCCCCGTCGTCATCAATCTGCCAGCGACGGTCGAAATGGCCTCGCCCAATATCTATGCCGACCAGATCGAATGGATGCATCGCAACCTCAAGCGGCGCGAGGGCATCATCCTCTCGCTGCATCCCCATAATGATCGCGGCACGGCGGTGGCCGCTGCCGAGCTTGGCATGATGGCGGGTGCTGACCGCGTGGAAGGCTGCCTCTTTGGCAATGGCGAACGCACGGGCAATGTCGATCTCGTGACGCTGGCGCTCAATCTCTATTCGCAGGGGATTGATCCGGGGCTTGATTTTTCACAGATCAACGAGGTCGCGCGCACGGTTGAATATTGCAACCAGTTGCCGATCCATCCGCGCCACCCCTATGTGGGCGATCTGGTGTTCACCGCTTTTTCCGGGTCGCATCAGGATGCGATCAAGAAGGGCTTTGCCGCGCGCAAGGAAGGCGACATCTGGGAAGTGCCCTATCTGCCGGTGGACCCGCATGATCTGGGGCGCACTTACGAGTCGATCATTCGTGTAAACAGCCAGTCGGGCAAGGGCGGCATCGCCTATCTGCTTGAAACGGAATATGGGCTGGCTTTGCCGCGCCGGCTGCAGGTGGAGTTTTCTTCAATCGTGCAGAAGATTGTCGATGTGTCGGGCAAGGAAGTGCGCGCCGCCGATATTTACGAAATCTTCGCCGATGAATATCTGCGCCGAGAGACACCGATTGCCTATGTCAGCCATTCGCTGTTTGACGAGGCGGGCAAGCAGGGCGTGCGCATGGTGGTGAAACGCAACGGCCAGGAAGAAACGCTGAGCGGGCTAGGCAATGGCCCGATTGATGCCGCCATGAATGCGCTCGGCCTGCCGCTGCAGGTGCGCCACTATGAAGAACATTCGATGGGCTCGGGCTCGGATGCGCGCGCTGTTGCCTATGTGGAAGTGGCGGACCCTGATGTGGCCGGTGATATTTTCGGTGTGGGGATTGATCCCAACATCATCACCGCTTCGTTCCGCGCGATGATCAGCGCGGCCAACCGGGCAGCCACGCGCAAGTGATCTTCTGGTGAATTTGAGGCGGGGCGGGTGTGCTGATATGCGCCTGCCCCGTTTCACGACTGTCGGCCTATGCTGCTTTGAGGGAGCGGGCGGTCACTTTTCGTGGCATGCTGTGGGTGATTCGTCGCGCTGCCGCAAGGCTCCGTTTCGCCTTGCCCCGACATGAACCACACCCTGTAACGCTGGATTGATGATCCGGCGCCTCGCGTATCCCGAAGGCCGTCACCCATGACAAAGCCCGCCAAACCCGCTGCCCTGCAAGTCGACACGCTGATGATCAACGGGCGTGCCGTGCCCGTGCATGTGCGCCACAATCCGCGCGCGCGTCGCATCATTGTGCGCGTCGATCTGACAATGGGCTCGGTGGAGGTGACAACGCCGAGCAAGAGCGGGGCGCGGCGGGCGATGCAGTTTGCCGCCCAGCAGCGCGAATGGATTGCCGAGCGCCTGCTGCGTGTGCCGAGTGCGGTGCCTTTTCGCGATGGCGAGGTGGTGCCCTTTTGCGGCGAGGATCATCTGATCCGTCATGTCGGGCTGCGCCGCCCGGCGGGTATCAAATCCGGCCCGGTGTGGCGGGTGACACATGCGGACAGCGACGCCATGCCGGAGATTTGCGTTACGGGTCATGAAGATTTCATCCAGCGCCGCATTGGCGACTGGATGCGCAATGAAGCGCGCGTCGAACTCAATGAACGTTCGCTTTTCCATGCCGAACAGTTTGATGTGCGGCCCGCGCGCATCACCGTGCGTGACACGACCACGCGCTGGGGCTCCTGTTCGCCGACGCGGGCGCTCTCCTTTTCCTGGCGTCTCATTCTCGCGCCTTCCTATGTGCTGGATTATGTCGCTGCGCATGAGGTTGCGCATCTGCGCCACATGAACCACGGGCCGCGCTTCTGGGCGCTGGTGCGTGAAGGGATTCCGCATTATGAGCGCGCCAAGACATGGCTTGAAGTGAACGGGCCGGGGCTGCATCGTTACGGCATCGCAACAACGGACTAGTTTGACTTCCCTCCCTGATAAGAATATTTACGAAGTTAAGCATTCGATCTCTCGGGAGGAGAAGGGGCATGGCCGTTACGGATGTTGCCGGGGCAACAGAGGCAGAGCGCATGATCGTGCGCCGCCCGCCCTTTTCCTTCACGCAGGAAAGCGCCGTTTTCTGGAACGCGAAGCGGCCGGAATTTTCGCAGATCGTGAATGCCGCCTCGCTGGCGATGCCCTATCTCGAACCCTATCTCATCAAGACCATGCGCGAGGCGCGCCCGCTGATCAGCGACCCGAAGCTGGTGCGCGATCTCGATCTTTATTGTGCGCAGGAATCATCCCATTACCGCCAGCATCGCCGTTTCAATGACGCGCTGAAAGCCGAGCTGCCCGAGGCGGTGACTGCCAGCGAAGAAATCCTTGCCGCCGATTATGAATGGCTCGGCAAGAACCGTTCGCTGAGGTTCAACCTTGCCTATGCGGAAGGCTTTGAATCCATGGCGCTTGCCATCGGCCATATGCTGATCCGGGACCGCGTCTATCTCTTTGGCGGGTCAAACAGTGAGGTTGCCTCGCTCATTCTCTGGCATTTTGCCGAAGAGATCGAGCACAAGGCCGTCACCTATGATGTGTTTGCGCATGTCTCGGGCAGCGTCTTCTGGCGGCTGGTCGGGTTGTTCTATGCAACGGGGCATATTTTCTGGCGCACGCGGGCGGGCTATCAGCGCCTGTTGAAAGCCGAGGGGTTGTGGCGCAACTGGCGCTCGCGTCTGGCGCTCGGCCGTGTTCTCATTCGTGTACTGAGCATATTGGCGGCGCGCTTCGTGCTGATCCTGGTACCTGGCTACCACCCCAACAAGATTGCCGATCCGGCCTGGATGACAAAATGGGTGGCGCTGCATCAGGCCGATGACAAGGCAACCGCGCGCCTTGATACGAACCGCCTGCACGAAGCCGACCCCGTGCCGCTTTCGGCCTGACCTGAGACAAGCGAGACCAACTCATGAGCGAAATGCCTTCCCGCCTGCGCGCCCTGCTGTTTCTCAACGGCACCGGCCTTTTCATTCTGGCGATTTCCATCGGCTGGATCTGGTTCTTCGCACTGCTCAACAGCATCGTGCTGTGGCCGCTGCCGATTGATATTCCCGTCTCCATTCCCGATGACGGGCGGGCCTGGCGCATGGCGCATATGGAAGGGATTACGCAAGGCCTGCTGCTGATGGCGGTGGGTCTGGGCGGGCAATTCATGCGGCTCAGCGAGAAACAATATAAATGGCTTTTCTGGTCGTCGCTGACATCGGCCTGGCTTTTCACCATCCCGACAATTTTCAATGCCGCCTTCGGGACGCGTGGTCTTGCCTTTGGCGGCGGGCCTTTCAAGGGCGGCCTTGCCAACAACATCATCTATCTGACGGGCTGGCCGCCCATCATCGCCATTCACATCATGCTGGCGCTGATTTTTCTGGGTGTCTGGCGCTATCTGCGCGTGACGTCCTGACCCATCGCTAACGGCGCGCGCCGGGATGGCCGGGCTGCAGGGTGCTGGGGCGTGGCTGGGCGCCGCCGCCAAAGAGGCGCTCGAAAAAGCCGGGCTCTTCCCATTGGCGCGGTGCGTCTTCCGGCAGCGGGTCGGTATTGGTGGCGCGCAATTCCTCGACCGTCATCGCTGCCGAGGTGCTGTAGGGATCATAACTGCCGGGCAGGTTTGAGACCTGCACACGGGCCTGCGTTTCGATCATGAAATTGTGCCAGATCTCGGCGGGCACATTGCCACCCGTCACCTTTTTCATGGGCGCGCCATTGTCATTGCCGACCCAGACACCCACCACAAGATCCGCCGTATAACCGATAAACCAGGCGTCACGGAAATCCTGCGTGGTGCCGGTTTTGCCTGCGCTCTGGCGATTTGCGAGCGCTGCCTTGCGGCCCGTGCCCGATGTCATCACGGCCTTGAGCATCTCGTTCATTTCGCCGAGCACCTTCAGGTCAATCACGGGGCCGATACCCGAGCCCTCACGACGATAAAGGGCTTCGCCTGTCTGGTTTTCCACCCCGTCAATGCCATGCGGAATGACGCCATAGCCGCCATTGGCAAAGGTCGCATAGGCAGCCGTCAGCTCCAGCAGATTGACATCGCCTGTGCCGAGCGCCAGCGACAGGTTGGGTGGCAGATCGCCGGTAATGCCGAGCCGCTGTGCCGTACGGATGACCTGACGGATCCCGACTTCGGAGGCAAGCTGGACAGCGACCGTGTTGATGGATTTTGACAGGGCTGTGCGCAGCGTGACCGGCCCCTCGAATTTGTCGCCGTAATTGGAGGGCGACCAGCTGCCATAGGAAACCGGGCGATCCACGCGCACGGTCTCCGGTGTCAGCCCCTGCTCCATGGCGGTGAGATAAACAAAAGGCTTGAAGGCGGAGCCCGGCTGCCTGTTTGCCTGCACCGCGCGATTGAACTGACTCTGCACATAGGAGCGACCGCCCACCATGGCGCGCACGGCACCATCCGGGCTCAGCGCCACAAGGGCGGCCTGCGTGATGTTCATCTCCGCGCCATGCTCGGCGAGTGCCTGCTGCACAAAGCGTTCGGCTTCCCGCTGCAGATAAGGGTCGATGGTCGTCTGCACCACCACATCCTTGTCAAGGCGTCCGGCATAGTCGGGCAGGCTGTCGGCGATCCAGTCGACAAAATAGTTGATGGAGCCGCTATTGGAGTAACCCGACATGGAGGCGGGGCGGGTAACGGCCGTCCGCGCATCCGCCGTGGTGATGTAACCGGCGTTGACCATGTTCTGGAGTACGATGCGGGCGCGCTCACGCGCGAGATTAATGTCGTTTGACGGGGCATAGCGCGACGGTGCCTTGAGCAGGCCCGCCAGCATTGCCGCCTCCGGCAGGGAAAGTGCGCGGGCGGGCTTTTTGAAATAGCGTTCCGAGGCCGCCTCGATGCCATAGGCCCCGCCGCCGAAATAGACGCGGTTGAGATAGAGCGTCAGGATTTCCTGCTTGCTCAGCCGCATCTCCAGCCACACCGCCAGGATCATCTCTTCCAGCTTGCGCGACAGAGTACGCTCCGGCGTCAGAAACACATTCTTGGCAAGCTGCTGGGTAATGGTCGAGCCGCCCTGCACATAGGCCCCGGCCCGAAAATTCTGCACCATGGCGCGCGCCAGACCGATCGGATCGACACCAAAATGATAATAGAAACGCTGGTCTTCCGTCGCGATCACGGCCTCGCCGACATAGGGCGGCAAATCGGCCAGCATGACATTGCCGCCGAGAAGATCGCCGCGATGGGAAAGCGCCTGCCCGTCAGCGGCGACAATGCTGACGGAAGGGTTGTGCTCAATGTCATAAAGCGAGGCGGTCTGTGGCAGGTTCATGCCGAAATAGATGAAAACGCAGCCAAGCAGAATGGCCCCCCATATCGCCAAGACGACAAGCCAATAGGTCAGCCGCCGCAGCAGGCCTCTGGATGGCTTTTTGGACTTTGCCTTGCGCGCGCCCGTCCGTGGCTGGGGCCGTGTGATCGGCACGGCACGCGGCTTGGGCGCTGTCTTCTTGACCTTCGGCTTGTTGCCTTGCGGGGCTTTGGGCTTTGTTTTGGGCCGTGTTTCAAAGCGCGGCTCGACCCGGTCGCGCGATGATGGTCGCTGACGCGAGCCCCACCTCACCGGCTCATCCCAGTCGTCATCATCCTCATCGGGATCATCGGGACCGTAGAGATCATCGGCGTCATCATCGAAATCATCAATGTCATCGGGATCGTCATAGCCGTCATGGGCAGGTCGGCGGCTGCGATTGACGTCAATCCCGACGCGAACAGGTTTGAGGCCCGCCACGCGGCGAAGCGTCCTGGGTTCCCCCTGCCTGTTCCTGCCGTTGCCGCCCATGATGCATGCATCCTGCTGCCCGCGCCTGACGCGCGAAACTCCACAGGGAAGCTAAAGGGGGATGGTTAACGTGCTGTTAACAATTGCCGCATCTCCATCCCCCTCTCGCCGGGACAGGCCTGGTCCGGTCGCCCGTCCCTAAAGGTTAGGCGGTGAGCTCAAATCCCTGCCTGCCGGTCCCGGCCTGCCCTTCGAAAAGGGAGGTCATTCGCTGCAGATAGGCTTCAAGCTGCTTTGAGATATCCGTGGTCGACGACGTGCTGGTGGTCTGTGTGGACCCGTCTTCCTCATCGTCCGAAGACGTCGCTTCCAGCAGAAGGTCAGCCAGGCTCGTTCCCTGCGACGATCCGGACGGCGGCGGCGGCGGTGCCTTGCCCGACTTCATCTCGTCGCCGAACGCACTGAGTTCGTCAGATGTCAGCTCCCCGTCGCCATCTGAATCGATTTTGGAAAAGAGTTCAGCCGACTTTGTGCTGTCGCTGCCCTGGGGGCCTGCCGCCGCAAATTCATCCGCGGAGATGGTACCGTTGCCATCCTCATCAGCCCTGTTCAGCAAATCGGTTGCCGGATCAAAGCCACCCTGCTGCTGCAACTGAATGAAGGACCCCTGCGTGCTGGAGGCCATGCTGGAGAAGAAGGCGCTGAGCTCATCCGACGACAATGTGTTGTCGCCACTGGAGTCAATCTGCTTGAAGAGATTTTCAATCTTGCTCTTGTCGGCAGATTTTGCCTGATCACCGGCAGAAAATTCTTCCAGAGAAATACCGCCATCGCTATTCGCATCGGCCTTGTTGAAGAGGCTCTGCTGAAGCTGTTGCAGGTAGTAGCTGCTTGATTGTGATGTGATTTGCATGTTTCACGTCCTCATATCATTGACAAAGCGCCGCCTCGACAGCGACGGAGTCACGGCTCTTGACCGTTAACCCATATGGCAATGTGCAAGGGGTGCGCAGGGTCGTTTCAAACAGCTGTTTGAATTTGACTGGGGCAATCGGGGTACGAGTATGAGTACAAAGCAACGCGTGCTTGAAGCCGCGCGCACTCTCTTTGCAGACAGAGGGTTTCAGAGCACGACAGTGCGCGACATCGCCATGCGCGCCGGCACGAATGTGGCCTCAATCAATTATCACTATCGCAGCAAGGAAGAGCTTTACCGGGCAACACTCATGCATGCGCTGACCGGCTCAAGTGACGACACACCCTCATCCGCGCAATCCAATCACACAGCCACGGAGCGCCTTCAGTCCTTTATCGCCAAACTCTTGCCCGAAGCCGGCACTGAAAGTCATGAGGGTGAACGGATGCGCCTGCTGGCCTGGGAGATGCTTTCGCCGACCGGGATATTGGGTGCGCCGGGTGAAAGCGAGATCGCGCCCTATATTGCGGAAGCCCAGGAGGTTGTCCGCCCCTTTCTGCCGGAAGATGCATCGCCAGGTGACGACATGCTGCTTGCGCTCTGGCTCATTGGCCAATGCATCATTTTCCGGCGCATTGATGTGGCGCGCCTGCGGGCAGGCCATAATGAGCAATCACTCGTTGCCCTTGTCACGGGCCTCGCCCTGCAGGGTCTGGGCCTTCACTAAATATCCAGATTGACGACGTTTAGCGCATTTTCACGGATATAGTCCCGACGCGGCTCGACCACATCACCCATCAACTGGGTGAAGAGGCTGTCGGCCTCATCAGACTCACGCACCTTGACCTGCAGCAGCGAGCGCGCGTCGCGATCAAGCGTCGTCTCCCAGAGCTGATCGGCATTCATCTCGCCCAGTCCCTTGTAACGCTGGGTTGTCATGCCCTTGGAGCCTGCCGCAAAGACGGCGGCCACAAGCTGTGAGGGTGAACGAATGACCGTGGAGTCATCCTTGCGGCGAATGGTCGACGCCGTGCCGTAGATTTCCTGCAGATGTTCCTTGTAGCTGTCGAGGCGGCGCGCATCGGCACTGGCGATCAGGGGGCCGTCAATTGAGACTTCCTCACGCACACCACGCAGCTCGCGCGAAAATGAGAGGCCGCCGTCACTGGTGATGCGACCGGTCCAGCCCTGATCTGTCTCATCGGAAAGGAGGTCGAGACGGCGCGCAACATAGTCGGCAGCTTCCTGCGCCGCCTTCGGCTCGTTGAGTACTTCCGGATTGAGAGCCCCGGCAATGGCCGCCTGCTCAATGACAAAATGCGAATAGCGTGTCGGCAGCCCGCGCAGGATGGTGCGGATGGTGCGGCCCTTTTCGACAATCTCATGCAGGTCGGGGCCGGCACGTTGCGAGCCGTCGTCAAGCGTCAGCACGACTTCCTCAATGCCTGTCGCCATCAGATAGTCTTCCAGCGCTTTCTCATTCTTGAGATAGGTTTCAGACGAGCCGCGCTTTACCTTGTAGAGCGGCGGCTGGGCGATATAGAGATGGCCGCGCGTGATGATTTCCGGCATCTGGCGATAGAAGAACGTCAGGAGCAGGGTCCGGATATGGGCGCCGTCGACGTCGGCGTCGGTCATGATGATGATCTTGTGATAGCGCAGCTTGTCGATGTTGAAATCATCGCGGCCAATGCCGGTGCCAAGCGCCGTAATCAGCGTGCCGATCTGGTCGGAGCCCAGCATCTTGTCGAAGCGGGCGCGCTCCACATTCAGGATCTTGCCGCGCAGGGGAAGGACGGCCTGATTGGAACGGTCACGTCCCTGCTTGGCGGAGCCGCCGGCGGAGTCTCCTTCGACGATGAAGAGTTCCGATTTGGCCGGGTCGCGTTCCTGACAATCGGCAAGCTTGCCGGGCAGGGCGGAAATTTCCAGCGCGCCCTTGCGGCGGGTCAGTTCGCGCGCCTTGCGCGCGGCTTCGCGCGCGGCAGCCGCTTCGGCCACCTTGCTGACGATTTTCTTGGCGTCGCTTGGATGTTCTTCAAACCAGGTCGAGAGCGCGTCATTGACTGCACTTTCCACGACCGGGCGCACCTCGGAGGAGACGAGCTTGTCTTTTGTCTGCGAGGAGAATTTCGGGTCGGGCACCTTTACCGACAGGACGCATGTCAGACCTTCACGCGCATCATCGCCTGTCAGAGAAACCTTCTCGCGCTTGGCAATGCCGCTGCTTTCGGCATAGCTGTTGACCACGCGGGTCAGCGCGCCACGAAAACCGGCAAGATGGGTCCCGCCATCGCGCTGGGGAATGTTGTTGGTGAAGCAGAGAACATTTTCGTGATAGCTGTCGTTCCACCACATGGCGACTTCCACCGTGATACCATCGCGATCCTGCTTGAGCGCGATGGGGTCAGTGATCAGCGGCGCCTTGGTACGATCCAGAAAGCGGACAAATTCCTGCAGGCCGCCTTCATAGAAAAGATCAATGGTTTTTGTTTCCGTGCCACGCGCATCGGTGAGTGCAATCTTGACACCGGAATTCAGAAAGGCGAGTTCGCGGAGACGATGCTCAAGGGTCTGATAGTCGAAATCAGTCTGCGTGAATGTTTCCGACGAGGGATGGAATGTGACCTGCGTGCCGGTCAGCGGCTTGCCTTCTTCCGTCATGGGCGCGTCGCCCACGGCGGCCAGCGGGGCGTCAGCCACGCCATGCTGGAAGCGCAGAAAATATTCCTTGCCCGCACGCCAGATGCGCAGCTCCAGCCAGTCGGACAGCGCGTTGACGACCGAGACGCCGACGCCATGCAGACCGCCCGACACCTTGTAGGAATTCTGGTCGAACTTACCGCCGGCATGAAGCTGGGTCATGATGACTTCGGCGGCGGAGACGCCCTCGCCCTTATGCATCTCGACGGGAATGCCGCGACCATTATCGGTGACGGTGACAGAGCCATCGGCATTCAGACGGACGCTTGCGGTGTCGCAATAACCGGCAAGCGCTTCGTCGATGGCGTTGTCGACGACCTCATAGACCATGTGATGCAGGCCGGAACCATCATCCGTGTCGCCGATATACATGCCCGGTCGTTTGCGCACCGCATCGAGACCCTTGAGGACCTTGATGGAGTCAGCACCATATTCCTCAGCCGATGCTTCGGTGGACTTTTTTTCCGGCGGTGTGCTGTCAGACGTTTCGGACATGAGTTCAACTTTCCAGTGATGATATTTCGCGTTCAGACAAGCTCGGTCGAGTTGTTGATGATCTTGCCAACCACGCCATATTCGAGGGCTTCCTTCGCGCTCATCCAGTGATCGCGATTGGTGTCCTTGACGATCTTCTCGTAAGGCTGGCCCGTTGCATCCGCAAAAATGTGATTGAGGCGTTCGCGCATGCGCAGCACTTCGCGGGCCTGAATGTCGATTTCAGTGGCCGAGCCGCCCACACCACCGCGTGGTTCATGCAGCAGGAACCGCGTATTAGGCAGGCTGTAGCGATCTTCACGCGCTGCCGAGACATAGATCAGCGCCCCGGCGCTTGCGACCCAGCCGGTCCCAAGTGTACGCACACGCGGCTTCACATATTTGATCATGTCATGGATCATGTCGCCGGATTCCACATGGCCGCCGGGCGAGGAAATGATCATGGTGATCGGATCATCATTTTCGCCCGCCATGGCCAGCAGACGTTCGCTGACATTGCGCGCCAGACGGTCATTGACTTCACCCGTCACCAGAATGGTGCGCGACTTGAAGAGCCCGTGCTCCGTCATCGGATTCATCTGGTTTTTCAGGGCTTCCAAATCGGGTGTTTCATTTTCGTTTCGCATGTTCTTCTTTCTCCGGGGCCAATGCCCGTTTCTGGCATTCAATCGTCAAAACAAATTTCAATTCCATTCGGTGGCGATCAGGCCACCTGCCACCCGCAGGCTCTGGGCGCGGGCGCCGAAACCCTCAAACAGCGACGGGTCGGTGCCTGTCATGAAGGCCTGTAGCTGCAGCGCCACGATCTCGTCAAACAGCGCCGCACGCCGGTCGCGATCAAGATGCGCGGCCACCTCATCCAGCAGCAGCAGCGGCGGCTTGCCCAGTGCTGCCAGAAGCCGCGCATTGGCCAGCACGATGCCGATCAGCAGCGCCTTCTGTTCCCCTGTCGAGCAGATGCGTGCCTCGCGATCCTTGGGCGCGTGGCGCACCAGAAGATCGCTGCGATGGGGCCCTTCCAATGTCCGGCCTGCCCCGGCATCGCGACGGCGCATCTCGCGCAGATGCGTCCTGAAGCCTTCTTCCACATCAACTGCTGCACGGCTTGCAAGCTCGGCCTCCAGCATTCCGTCAATGGCGATCTCGGCGCGGGGAAAAGCGCCTTCGCCTGATGCCTCAATGGCGCCGCGCAGCCGCGCCAGCGTGTCGAGCCGGGCGGCGGCGAGGGCGACACCATGTTCGGCCATCTGCTCTTCAAGCCCGCCAAGCCAGGCATCGTCAAATATCTCATCGCTCAGCAACCGGTTGCGCTCGCGCAGGGCCCGGTCATAGGCATTGGCGCGGGTGCCATGGGCCGGATCAAAGCCCATCACCAGCCGGTCGAGAAACTTGCGGCGCTCGGTTGCCCCCTCGACAAAGAGGCGATCCATTGCCGGTGTCAGCCAGACGATCCGCAGATGCTCGGCCAGCACCCCTGCACTTGAGGCCGCCTGACCATCAATACGCACGGCGCGTGAGCGCGCATGTGTTTCAACGCCTGGCTCAATCCCTGTGCCCAGACGCAGCGGGCCTTCCGGTCCCTCAATCGTGGCTGCCACGGCCCAGCCGCCTGCGCCATCGACGCGCGCAATCTCGGCAAAGGGTGCCCCGCGCAAACCACGCCCGGGCGAGAGCAGCGACACGGCCTCCAGAAGATTGGTCTTGCCCGCGCCATTTTCGCCGGTGAGAACCACAGGGCGCCCATCCAGCGCCAGCTCGGCGCGTGCATAGGAGCGAAAGTCGGTGATCACCAGCCGACGCAGGCTCACAACCGCGCTTGCCGTCATGGCGTAAGCACCGGCATCGATCCGGCCTGCAGGTTTTTCAATCGCCGTCATGTTACCCGTATGTCGCGCAACAGCGCCTGACACCGCTATACACGCATCGGCATCAGAACATAGATCGCCTTGTCGTCTTCGCTGTCGCGAACCAGTGTCGGCGATCCGGAGTCAGCCAGCACGAATGTCGCTTCCGCGCCATCAAGCTGGCCTGTGATATCGAGCAGATATCGCGCGTTGAAACCGATCTCGATCGGCGCGCTGCTATAGGACACCGACAATTCCTCGGTGGCGCTGCCTGAATCCGGATTGATCACGGAAAGCGTAAGGCGACCTTCTTCAAGGTTGAGCTTCACGGCGCGTGACTTTTCCGTCGAGATCGTGGAGACGCGATCAACAGCTTCAGCAAAGCGCTTGCCATCGACCTGAAGCGTCTTGTCATTATCGGTCGGAATGACGCGACCATAATCAGGGAAGGTCCCGTCGATCAGCTTGGAGGTCAGCACAACGCCGCCAAACTCAAAACGGATCTTTGTTTCAGAGACACCGATGGCCAGCGTGCCCGCTTCGCCCTCGAGCAGCTTCTGCAATTCAACAACCGTCTTGCGCGGCACGATGACGCCTGGCATGCCGGCTGCGCCGTCGGGCAGATCGTGATCGACCTGGGCAAGACGATGACCGTCTGTGGCGACCGCGCGCAGCACGCCCGTTTTGCCGCTCTCGACGGCGTGGAGATAGATGCCGTTCAGATAGTAACGCGTTTCTTCGGTCGAGATGGCAAAGCGTGTCTTGTCAATCAGGCGACGCATCACATCGGCAGGCATGTCGAAGCGATGGGGCAGCGCGCCGGCGGCCATGGCCGGAAAGTCTTCCTGCGGCAAAGCCTGAAGGGCAAAGCGCGAGCGGCCTGAGGTCAGCTGCAGGCGGCCTTCATCGCTGCCGGTCGAGAGCTCCACTTGGGCGCCATCGGGCAACTTGCGAACAATGTCGTAAAGCGTGTGGGCCGGTGCCGTGGTGCCGCCCGCCTGGGCGACATCCGCATCGATTGCCTCGACCACCTCAATATCGAGATCCGTCGCGGTCAGGCTCAACTGCCCGTCCTGCGCCCGGATCAGCACGTTGGAGAGGATCGGAATGGTGTTCCGGCGCTCAACAACAGATTGCACATGGTTGAGAGACTTGAGCAGCGCGCCCCGTTCAATCGTAATCTTCATGGTCTCTCTTCAGTCCCCTGTCCTGGGTTTCTTCAGACCTGCCCTCAGATCCGTCTGTAAGCCGCCATGGCGACCCCCTCATCTCGTTGCGCTATTCCAAGGCCGACTTCCCGACCGCGGTGACTCCATCGCCTGCCGGCGGCACTGAGCAAACAATGCAACCGACCCCATGGGGACCGTGCGAACGGGAAAATCAGCGCATCATCCAACAAAAAAGACCCGAAAAAGGGCTTGCCGGATTGCGTTCCGGCAGGCCGCCGGAAGTCCGCAGAAATTCGCTGAATGAGTATATCAGATCATTGACATGATGCACGTTTTTCAGCACCGCGCGCGAGTCGGTGAGATGGCTGAAAAATGACTTTATTTCAATGACTTAAGAAGTCGCGGGATCAGCTCGAGCCCTGACCGCCTTCCAGCATGCGGCGCAGCAGGTCCACATCCTCGCCCAGACCCGAATCACTCTGCCGCAACTCGTCGATTTTGCGCACGGCATGAATGACGGTGGTGTGATCGCGCCCCCCGAATTTGCGGCCGATTTCCGGCAGTGAACGAGTGGTGAGCTGCTTGGAGAGATACATGGCGATCTGGCGGGGGCGGGCCACAGCGCGGGCCCGGCGGGCCGAGAGCATATCGGCCATGCGAACATTGAAGTATTCGGCCACGCGGCGCTGAATCTCTTCAATGGTGATTTTCCGGTCGTTACAGCGCAGCAGATCGCGCAAGACTTCCTGTGCCATGTCGAGCGTGACGGGGCGCCCGACCAGCGAAGCATAGGCGCAGACGCGCTTCAGGGCGCCTTCCAGCTCGCGCACATTGGAGACAATGCGACGGGCGAGGAATTCGAGCACAAGCGGGGGAATATCTATGGGCGGCCCGTTGCGTGCGATGACTTCCTCGGCCTTTGCCTGAAGAATGCCCAGGCGCAGCTCATAATCAGTCGGATGAATGTCAGCCGCCAGACCCCAGCCGAGGCGCGAGCGAATGCGCTCCTCAATGCCTTCAAGATCGGAGGGGGAACGGTCAGCCGAAATGATGACCTGACGGTTGTGATCAATCAGCGCATTGAAGGTGTGGAAGAATTCTTCCTGTGTTGAATCCTTGCCGGAGATGAACTGCACATCATCGATCATCAACACGTCCACGGAGCGGAATTGCTGCTTGAAGGCCATGGTGTCCTTGAAGCGCAAGGCGCGGACAAACTGATACATGAATTTTTCAGCCGAGAGATAAAGCACCTTGCGTTCAGGATGGCGGGTGCGGATCTCCCAGGCAATGGCATGCATGAGATGGGTCTTGCCCAGCCCCACGCCGCCATAGAGAAAAAGCGGATTGAAGGTGACGTCGGTTGTCTCGGCCACGCGGCGGGCCGCGGCATGGGCGAGCTCATTCGATTTGCCCACCACAAAGGCGTCAAAGGTGAAACGCGGATCAAGCGGCGCGCCGACGCCAGCATCTTCAAATCCGGCGGGCACCGTTGCAGGCGCCGCCATGGCGACCGTCCGCTCGGTTGCGGGTTCGGGCGCCACCTGAGTGGCAGCCTGCTTTGCCTCATAGACGCGCTCGACGGGCCGCGGCACATCTGCACTGACCATCAATTCGATGCGCTGACAGGCCGCATCCTCATCACGCCAAAGCGTGGCGAGGCGTTCGGCAAAATGGGATTGGATATAGTCGCGGAAGAACTTTGTCGGCACGGCCAGCAAAACGCCGCCATCGCCCACACCGATAAAATCGATCGGCTTGACCCAGCTTGAAAATGTCGCCTCGCCCAGCTCGGCCAGCAGGCGCGCGCGCACACGGCGCCATTGCGCTTCCAGATCGGCCGTGGCGTTGACAGGAGAAGCGTCCGCGTCATGGGCGCGTGCGGCGGCAGTTGCGTTCATCGTTTTATCGTCCACGTCTTCTTGACCTCATTCTTCCTGCCGCCCTAACCGACGACAGAAACCACGCACCTGATCGAGATATGTCTCTCCACAGGCACCGCCCGCATCTTCACACGCAACACACCCAACAACCCGACTAGCTTTGCAACCAGGGCAGACCCGCCACCTTCCAGCCATTCAAGCTGCCCCGATGCCGCATCTCATCAAGGTCACCTTCAAAACCACCGGCCACATTGTAGCAGGGGCCATAACCGGACGCCGTCATGGCGACGGCCGCCGCACGGGAGCGCGCACCGGACCTGCAAAGGAACAGGAGCGGTGACTTGCCCGGCAGGGATGCAAGCTGGGCGGCAAGCTCCTCAACAAAGGCATCATTCTTTGCCATGGAGGGAAAACCCTGCCACTCGTTCACGATCACCTGCTTGCCGATCACGGAAAGATCAGGCAAGCCCACAAATGACCATTCCGCGCGGGTGCGCACATCCACCAGCACCGCATCGGCGCTTTCAGACAGAACGCGCCAAGCCTCCATCACACTGACATCGCCAGCATAATCGGATGGCACGGCAGACAGCAGTTCCGGTGCCGCAGTTTTATCCGTCAGGTTTGACATGGACCCCCGTAAGCAATCATCGCCCAGCCCGTCAATCGGCGACAATTTTCCAACTTCGTTCAGAGACCTTCACCGCCCCGACGGCTATATCTCTTGCATCGCCAACAGAGACAAAGTTCTTCGCAAGGGAAAATGCCTTGCGGCTTTTCCAACTCCATCACTTTCGCTCAGGTGGATATTTGGTTTTTTCGAATGATGCCAGTGAATACTGTAATCAGAATATATTTACCTAAAAATCACAGTATTCGCCGCCTCTTTCGAGGTTAACAACCATAGCGGCTGTGCATGAAAGTGGCAAGCAGAAGAATCGATAGCGTCAAAAAAACTTCGCATGCCGCGCGGCAATCCGATCCTTATAAATCACGCATTTGCAGCATTTCGCACTAGTGGTAGCGGTGTGCAATGCGATCCTTACGCAGTGTTGTGTATCTGTTTTTTCCTGCACTCATGACGTGCAAATCTAGACTGTCTAGTTTGTGTCAGGATGCACACAGTTATACGACAAAAAGGCCCGCGAAACAGGTTTCGCAGGCCTCACATCCACAGCCTGGTCAGGCCGGAATTTCTTGCAGCTTCAGACGGTCTTGCTCAGGCAAGCGCCTTAACGCGCTGGGCCAGACGCGACACTTTGCGTGACGCGGTGTTCTTGTGCACAACGCCACGCTGCGAGGCGCGCATGATTTCAGGCTCGGCTGCCTTCAGCGCAACCGTTGCTTCAGCCTTGTCGCCCTTGGCGATCGCTTCTTCAACGCTACGCACAAAGGTGCGCATGCGGCTGCGGCGGTCTTTGTTGACTGCCGTGCGGGCAGCGATCTTGCGGATCGCCTTTTTTGCGGAGGGTGTATTCGCCATCGATCTCGGACCTTTAACTCGCCTCTCGCCCCGTGGGCGCCGGCGGATATCTCGTTCAAAAAAGGCCGCACGGAGTGGATAACCACCGGCGGACCCCTAGAAAGCGGGGTTTATACGCGGGGGTTTGGGCGGCGTCAACCAGTCTGGCGCCGGATTCCGACCCTGTCTGCGCTCTATTTTCTGGCTGTTTGACCATTTCAGGCGGTTCACAGCCGGATGCCGAAGCGGGCCGCCAGCCAGATCGTTCCCAGATAGAGCAGAAAGGTCATGGCCGCGCTCAGGCCCAGGGCAGGCCAGAACCCTGCACCGCTGCGCAAAAGCCAGGGCATGACGAGAAACAGCGGCAGGGAAGGCAGGACATACCAGAATGTCGCCTCCAGATGGGCGGCAATGCGCTCCCCGTCACCCGTTTCATTCCAGAGCCAGATCACTGCCAGCAGCGAAAGGAGCGGCAGAGAGGCAATGAGCGCAGCAAAAGCGGGGCTTCGCTTGGCGATTTCGGAAATTGCCAGAATGATGAGCCCCGACAGGCCCGCCTTGATCAGGGCAAAAAGCATGGGCCTAGCGATGCTTGAAGGACGGCTCGCGCTTTTCAACAAAAGCGCTCATGCCCTCGGTCTGGTCATCGGTGGCAAACATCGAATGGAAGAGGCGGCGCTCGAAACGCACGCCCTCGCTCAGCGTGGTCTCATAGGCCCGATTGACCGATTCCTTGGTCATCATGGTGATGGGCAGCGACATGTCCGTGATGGTCTCAGCCACCGCCAGAACCTCCGTCATCAGGTCCGCGAGCGGCACAACGCGGCTCACCAGACCGGACCGCTCGGCTTCGGTGGCATCCATCATGCGGCCCGTCAGGCACATTTCCATGGCCTTGGACTTGCCGACAAAGCGCGTCAGGCGCTGCGTGCCGCCGGCGCCGGGCATGACACCGAGTTTGATTTCGGGCTGGCCGAATTTGGCATTGTCCGCGCAGATGATGAAATCGCACATCATGGCCAGTTCGCAGCCTCCCCCCAGCGCATAGCCTGCAACCGCCGCAATCACCGGCTTGCGGCAGCGCGTCACGCGCTCCCAATTGGCGGTGATGAAATCTTCCTGAAAGACATCCATATAGGATTTGCCGTGCATCTGCTTGATGTCGGCACCAGCCGCAAAAGCCTTGTTCGAACCTGTGATCACAAGGCAGCGAATGCCGCTATCAGCTTCCAGATCGTCGATCGCGGCGGTCACATCATCCATCAGGCCATTGCTCAGCGCATTGAGCGCTTCGGGCCGGTTCAGCGTGATGACGCCAACAGCGCCTTTTTTGTCGACCAGAATGTTCTGGTAAGCCATGGGTTCTTCCTCCAAGTGGACTGTCTATTTTTTTCCGAGCATATCGCGGATTCATTCCGGCTCAATCGAGAAGCGAACCGTTGAGCCGTGATCCGTGCCGGGTGCAATCTGGATTTCCAGACGTTCGCCTTCCCGGCGAAAAATCAGCAAATCACTGAAAAGTTCAAGTTTGGGCGCGCGTTCCCAGCCCAGGGCGGGCAGGGTTTCAATATAAAAGGCCCGCACCGCCTCGGGGCTTACAGGGCCTTGCGCGGCCGCGCGCACGATGCGGCCTGTGGGCTTGTCAAAAACGATGCCGCCTTCACCGGTTTCACTCAAACCATTCATCAGCGGCATGTCTTCCACCGCATCAAGATAGCCGGTATGCGGCTCGGCACGGGCTGCCGCCATGGTCAGCGGCGCGGCCAGCAAAGCGGTCGCCATCATGACGCTGAAGAGAAAGCCGGAAAGGCGCCTTGGGGTCATGCCGTTTCTCAATCCTTGGCCGTTTCTAATTTATGTCTCATCTCTGGCAGGTCGGGCAATAGAAGGTCGAGCGGCCCGCCTGCGTGATGCGTTTCACGCTACCGCTACAGCCGGGCTTTGAACAGGCTTGATCCTCCCGATCATAAACGGCAAAGGCGTGCTGGAAATAACCGAGCTCGCCGTCGGTCCGGGCATAGTCCCGCAAGGTCGAACCGCCCGCGGCAATGGCCTCGGTCAGAACCGCGCGGATGGCGGGCACAAGACGTTCGCTGCGCGCCGGGCCTGCGACGCTTGCCGCGCTTCGTTTGGGCGAGATGCCAGCGCGGAACAGTGCCTCGCAGACATAGATATTGCCGAGCCCTGCCACATTGCGCTGATCCAGCAGGGCGGACTTGATCGGCGTCTTGCGGCCTTTAAGTGCCGCCATCAGGCTGACAGCCGAGAATTCATTGCCAAGCGGTTCGGGTCCAAGCGCGGTCAGATGTTTGTTCGTCGCCATCTCGGCCTCGCTGAAAAGATCCATGAATCCGAAGCGGCGATGATCGGCATAGATGATGCGCGTCCCGTCCTCCATGTCGAAAATGACATGATCATGTGTTTCAAGCGGCGGCATGGCGTGATGGAAGGCCCCCGGTCTGACGGGGCCATTCGCGCCTGCCAGATGGATGGTAAAGCGGCCCGACATGCCCAGATGCATGAGCAGCACCTCATCGCCCTCCAGATGGGCCAGCAGATATTTGGCCCGCCGGGACAGGCGCTCGATGCGGCGCCCGCCCAGCCGTTCGGCAAAGCGCTCGGGCAGGGGATAGCGCAGATCAGGGCGGCGCTGGGTCAACAAGGCAATGCGGCGCCCCTCCATGACCGGGGCGAGGCCGCGGCGGACCGTTTCAACTTCCGGCAATTCGGGCATGGGCAATATGTCTCAGGCGTGGGGCGACAGGCGGGAACAACGTAGCGCCATCAGCGCGGCTGCGCTATGGTCCGCCCAACATGAGCAGCAGCACAAAATCATCGGCAAACGCCAATTCTGGCAGCGAGACCATCGATTTCGGCTTTCGGGAAGTCCCCGAAAGCGAGAAACAGAAGCTTGTGCATGATGTCTTCGAACAGGTGGCCAGCCGCTATGACCTGATGAACGACCTTCTCTCGGGCGGGCTGCACCGGGCCTGGAAGCAGGCCATGATCGATCAGGTCAATCCGCCCCGCAATGATCGCGCCTTTGCCCATATTGATGTGGCCGGCGGGACGGGCGATGTCGCCTTTCGCTGTCTTGATCGCGCCGGTGCAGGCACGCATGTGACCGTCTGCGATATCAATGCGCATATGCTGGGTGTGGGCAAAGCGCGCGCCGAAGCGCAGGCCCATCAGGGTCGCGTCGAATTTACCTGCGGCGATGCGGAAACGCTTCCCTTTCCCGATCGCTCCTTTGATGCCTATACGATCGCTTTCGGCATTCGCAATGTGACCCATCGCGACCGCGCGCTCAAGGAAGCCTATCGCGTGCTGAAACCGGGCGGGCATTTTCTCTGTCTGGAATTTTCGCAGGTTGTCGTGCCGGGGCTCGACGACATCTATAATGCCTATTCATTTGCAGCCGCACCGCGCATCGGTCAGATGGTGACGGGCGATGGCGCGCCCTATCAATATCTCGTCGAGAGCATCCGCCGCTTTCCCGACCAGCCGACCTTCGCGCAGATGATCACGGATGCCGGCTTTGCGCGCGTCAGCTATCGCAATTTCACCGGAGGCATTGCTGCGCTTCACTCCGGCTGGCGACTCTAGGACGCTGAACATGTTGCGCCACATGCGTTCCTTCATTCGCCTTGTCCGGGCCGCCCGTGTGCTCGGTCGCCATGACGCGCTTGTGCCCGCGCCCTTTCGGGAAGAAATGCCGCCGCTTCTGCTGGCCGCGATGCCGCTTGCCAAGCTGCGTTTGCCATGGGAACCCGTGCCGGACGTTCTGGATGGCAGTGATGGCGAAAGACTTGCTGCAGCGCTTGCCGAACTCGGCCCCTCCTATATCAAGCTCGGTCAGTTTCTGGCCACGCGGCCCGATCTGATCGGTGCCGATCTCGCCGGCGACCTCACCTCGCTGCAGGACCGGCTGCCCCCCTTCCCCACCGAACGGGCGCGCGCCATTGTGGCCGAAGGCATTGGCCGGCCGGTTGATGAACTCTTCAGCCGTTTCAGCGACGCGATTGCAGCAGCATCCATTGCCCAGGTCCATCACGCTGCGCTGGCCCCGATGGGCGAGGAAACCAGCGAACGCGAGGTGGCCGTGAAAGTCTTGCGGCCCGATGTCGAGACACGCTTTGCAGATGATCTCGACAGCTTCTTTCTGGCCGCGCACGTCATCGAACGCGTCTATCCGCCGTCGCGCCGCCTGCAGCCCGTCGAGATCGTGCAAACGCTTGCCGACAGCGTGAAGCTCGAAATGGATCTGCGCCTGGAAGCGGCTGCCATGTCTGAAATGGCGGAAAATATTTCAGACGACAAAGGCTTTCGTGTGCCCAAGGTGGAATGGGACCTGACCTCGCAGCGCGTGCTGACGCTTGAATGGGTCAATGGCATTCATGCCTCCGACCGGGCAGGTCTCGTGGCCGCCGGTCACGACATGGCAAAGCTCGGCACACAGGTCATCCAGTCCTTCCTGACCCATGCCCTGCGGGACGGATTTTTCCATGCCGATCTGCATCAGGGCAATCTCTTCGTCGATCCTGACGGCACGCTTGTCGCGGTTGATTTCGGCATCATGGGGCGCATCGGCGTCAATGAGCGCCGTTTTCTGGCCGAGATTCTTTTTGGCTTCATCATGCGCGACTATAACCGCGTGGCGGAAATCCATTTCGAGGCGGGCTATGTGCCGCGTACCAAAAATGCGCAGGCCTTTGCCCAGGCCCTGCGCTCGGTGGGCGAGCCCATTTTTGGCCGCCCGGCCAGCGAAGTTTCCATGGGCCGCCTGCTCGCCCAGCTTTTTCAGGTGACCGAGCAGTTCGACATGAAAACACGGCCGGAACTCATCCTGCTGCAGAAAACCATGGTAGTGGTGGAAGGCGTCGCCCGGCATTTCGATCCCGAGCATAATATCTGGGAAAGTGCCGAACCCGTCGTGAAGGCATGGATCACGGCCCGTATGGCCCCTGAAGCCCGTCTGGAGGAGGCTGCAGCCGGCGCGCTGCAGATTGGCCGGGTCATGGCAAACCTGCCTGACATCCTCGACAGGGCCGAACGCGCTGCCCGCATTTTTGCCAATAATGTCGATGAAGAAGGCGTCCGCGTCCGAAGCGTGACCGGACATGACAAAAACCGCACCCATCCCGCCATCTGGGTTGCCATTGGCGCCCTGGCCACGCTGGTCCTGACCAAGCTGCTCTGAGACCGCCTATTTACCCTTTTTTCGAGGGGTAATTTTTACATCTACACATTCACCAAGTGAAACCCTATATTCCCCTGATCAAAGTGACGCGCTTGAAGCGCGCCCTCAGGTCGGGAGAATGAAGTGGCCACGTCACCGGCATCCAGAAAGTCACCGGCAGCCCGAAAGCCATCCGGCAAGGACCAGATGCTGGCGGGCAAGCGTGTCCTGCTGATCATTGGCGGGGGCATTGCCGCCTATAAATGTCTTGAGCTGATCCGTCGCCTGCGCGAGCGCGGGATCAGCGTGCGCGCCGTGATGACCAAAGCCGCCGCCGAATTCGTAACACCGCTTTCGGTGAGCAGCCTGACAGGCGACAAGGTCTTTACCGATCTCTTCAGCCTGACGGATGAAGCCGAGATGGGCCATATCGAGCTTTCGCGCGATGCCGATCTGCTCGTTGTTGCCCCTGCCACCGCCGATCTGATGGCGAAAATGGCTCATGGGCTTGCCAATGATCTGGCCAGCACCGTGCTGATGGCCACCGACAAGCCTGTGCTGATCGCACCGGCCATGAATCTGCGCATGTGGCTGCATGCCGCCACCCAGCGCAATCTTGAAACCCTCAAAGGTGATGACATCCTGGTTGTCGGCCCCACTGAAGGTGACATGGCCTGCGGTGAATTCGGGCCGGGCCGCATGGCAGAGCCTGCCGAAATCATCGCGGCCATTGAGGCCCATTTCACTGGCGCCAAACCCGCCGCGCGTGGTCCCCTGTCAGGGTTGCGTGCCCTTGTGACGGCGGGGCCCACACATGAGCCGATTGATCCGGTGCGCTATATCGCCAATCGCTCATCGGGCAAGCAGGGCTATGCACTGGCCGCCGCGCTGGCGAGGCTGGGCGCCGAGACTGTGCTGATTTCCGGTCCGACCGTGCTGCCCGCCCCGCCCGGTGTGACGGTCACGCGTGTGGAGACGGCCCGCGACATGCTGGCGGCCACCAAGGCGGCCCTGCCCTCTGACATCGCCGTCTGTGCTGCCGCCGTTGCCGACTGGCGCGTCGCCGAAGATGCCGAGCAGAAGATCAAGAAAAAGCCCGGCGAGAAGGGCCACAAGCTCGCGCTGGTGGAAAATCCCGACATTCTGGCGACGGTTTCGCAACTCAAAAAGGGCCGGCCCCAACTCGTGGTCGGCTTTGCCGCCGAAACCGAAAAGGTCATTGAGCACGCCACCGCCAAGCGCAAGCGCAAGGGCTGCGACTGGATCGTGGCCAATGACGTCTCGCCTGCCAGCGGCGTCATGGGCGGCGACCTCAACACCATTCACCTGATTTTTGACGGCGGCAGCGAAGACTGGCCGATCCTGCCCAAACAGGCCGTCGCCGAACGACTGGCGCAGCGTATCGCCGATCACTTTACAGACAGGACGTCCGACAAATGAGCTATGCCGTCGATATCGCCGTTCAGCGCCTGCCCCATGCGCATGGCCTTGCCCTGCCGCGCTATGAAACGGAAGGGGCCGCCGGCATGGACCTTCTGGCGGCAGTTGATGTGCACGAGCCTTTCGATCTGCTGCCCGGCAAATATGCCATGGTGCCGACGGGTCTGGCCATGGCCATTCCGATCGGTTTTGAAGCACAAATCCGCCCGCGCTCGGGCCTTGCCGCCAAGCATGGTGTGACCGTGCTCAATTCGCCGGGCACCATCGACAGCGACTATCGCGGCGAAATCAAGGTCATCCTCATCAATCACGGAGCGGAAGCCTTCACCATTGAGCGCGGCTCGCGCATTGCACAAATGGTGATCGCGCCCGTGACGCAGGCAACGCTCAACGAGGTGGACCAGCTCAACGAAACGACACGCGGCACGGGCGGCTTCGGCTCCACCGGCATCGCGTCTGACGGCAACCGCTAAGGGGGTTTGACGACATGCTACGCCTTTCGAAAAAAACATGGCTCGCCCTGGAAGCCGTTGTCGATGTTGCCATCAATGCGCGGCCTGATCCGGTGCAATCCAAGGAAATCACCAAGCGGCAGGGAATTCCGCAGCGCTATCTCGAACAGGTGATGCAGCAGCTCGTCCATGCCGGTATTCTCAAGGGTGTTCGTGGCCCGCGCGGCGGCTATCGTCTGGCGCGCGAGCGCCGACGCATCACGGTGGGTGAAGTGGTCCGTGTCGTCGGGCTGATGGAGTCGAGTGACGATCCGGTCTCGACGGGTCCGTCCGAACTTGGCGAGCGCGTGATCGCGCCTTTGTGGCAGGATGTGCAGAAGGATCTGATGGAACGGCTGGATAACATCACTGTTGAAGACCTCTGCCAAAAGGCAGAGGAAGCCGGCACGGCCAATGCGACCGTGCCCGCAGATTTCACCATCTAACGACTCGTTCAATCGAGCAGGGAGGCCCCCATGATCAATTCAAGCAAGCCCGGTCGCGGCCGGATCTATGACGACATCACACAGACGATTGGCGACACCCCGCTGGTGCGCCTCAACAAGCTCGCCAAGGAAGCCGGTGCCGTCGGCGATGTGCTGCTGAAGCTGGAATTTTTCAATCCACTCGCCAGCGTCAAGGACCGCATCGGTGTCGCCATGATCGAGGCACTGGAAAAGCAGGGCAAGCTCAACAAGGACACGCTGATCATCGAGCCGACTTCGGGCAATACCGGTATCGCGCTTGCCTTTGTCTGCGCCGCCAAGGGCTACAAGCTGGTGCTCTGCATGCCGGAAAGCATGTCGATTGAGCGGCGCAAGATGCTGCTCCTGCTGGGTGCCCAGCTTGAGCTGACACCGCCCGAAAAAGGCATGAAGGGCGCGATTGCGCGGGCCGAAGAAATGCTGATGGAGCATCCCAATTCGGTGATGGCGCAGCAGTTCGACAACCCCGCCAATCCGCAGATCCACCGCGAAACGACGGCTGAGGAAATCTGGAACGATACCGACGGCAAAGTCGATGTCGTCATCTCCGGTGTCGGCACAGGCGGCACCTTTACCGGCGTCGGTTCGGTGCTGAAGAAATACAAGCCCGGCCTGCGCATGGTGGCCGTCGAGCCCGAAGACAGCCCCGTTTTGTCGGGTGGCCAGCCCGGTCCGCACAAGATTCAGGGCATCGGGGCCGGTTTTGCGCCCGGTAATCTCGATGCCTCGCTGATCGACGAGATCGTGACCATCGGCAATGAGACCGCTTTTGAATATGCCCGCAAGGCGGCACGCGAAGAAGGCGTGCCTTGCGGCATTTCTTCAGGCGCGGCCATTGCGGCGGCCCTGGAGGTTGCCTGCCGCCCCGAGATGAAGGGCAAAACAATTGTTGCCATCATCCCCTCCTTTGCCGAGCGCTATCTTTCAACGGCCCTGTTTGACGGTCTTTGATCCGTCGCCTGTCGTTGCAGAAATCGCTTCCCGAAAAGCGCGCGTGAGCTCACCACAAAAGAGATCACGCGCGACTTTGTACTCTGACCGCGTGAGATTGACATGACGAACACGACACCGCTTTTTACGTCAACAAAAGATGGCTGGACTGTCGCCGATGAAGCACAGGGCCCCTTTGGCGGCGTCCATGGCGGTGCCGTTTCGGCGCTGCTGATCGGCGAGGTTGAAATGGGAGCTGCCACGCGCGGGCTTGGCGAGATCGTGACCTCGACCATCTATCTTGTGCGCCCTGCCCCGCGTGCGGGGGTGACAACGCGTGTTGAGTCCATCCGCGAAGGTGGGCGCATCGCGCTGATTGAAAATTCGCTCATCGCCAGTGATAAAATTCACACCAAGGCGAGCATCTGCTTTCAGAAGCCGCTGGCTATCAAGGGGCTGCCAGGTGTGCCTTCACAAGCCGTTCATGATCCCGACGCCCTGCCCGTGTGGGGATTCATGGGACAGCATCACAGCCCCGGCTTTCTGGATGTGGTCGATGCCCGTGCTGACCCCGGTGATCCGGCCAAGACCAAATGGATGCGCTTCACAAGGCCCCTCCATGCCGCACCGACACCTGTTGCCGATGTTGTCGCCATGTCCGATTTTGCCACGCTCTTTTCGGCCCTTGATGATGGCGCACCCGAAGGAGCTGCGGGCTGGCCCAATGCCGACCTCTCCGTCCATCTTTTGCGGGCGCCCATCGGGCCCTGGCTCGGCATGGCGCAGGAACGTTTCTGGCGCGACAATGGCCGCGGCTATACCGAAACAGCGCTTTACGACGCGCATGGCCGGCTGGGTCGGGCCTGCCAGAGCGTCGTCATCCTGCCGCTGCCCGAGGGTCAGACGCGCAACATCAAACCATGAGCCCCTTTGATGGATCGCATTTGACAGGAGAGGCTGCGGCATCTCTCCTGAGGCTTGCAAGGGAACGCCATGGCACTTTCTGATGATCAGGTCGAACGCTATGCCCGCCATATCGTCCTGAAAGAAATCGGTGGGCCGGGACAGCAGAAGCTGCTGCAGGCGCGTGTGCTGGTGATCGGGGCAGGTGGCCTTGGCAGTCCCTGTCTGCTTTATCTCGCGGCAGCCGGCATTGGCACGCTCGGCATTGTCGATGATGATGATGTCAGCCTCTCCAACCTGCAGCGGCAGATCATTCACGGCACGGGCGATGTCGATCACCCCAAGGTCGAAAGCGCGCGGGCGGCCATCGCCGCGATCAATCCCGATGTGAAAGTGATTGCGCATCGCACACGCCTCACCGCTGAAAACGCGGCCTCGCTCATCAGCGGCTACGACATTGTCGCCGATGGCTGCGACAATTTTGAAACGCGATTCATCGTCAATGATGCCTGCTATCACGCTCAGATACCGCTGGTCTCAGCGGCTGTCGGCCGCTTCGAGGGCCAGCTTGCCACTTTCAAGGGCTGGCTCACCGATGAGGATGGTCAGCCCATGGCCAATTATCGTGATCTGGTGAGTGCTGCCCCGCCGCCCGGCAGCGTGCCGACATGCGAAGAGGCCGGGGTGCTCGGGGCGCTGACCGGCGTGATGGGATCGCTGCAGGCACTGGAGGTCATCAAGGAAGTGACAGGTGCGGGCGAAAGCCTTGCCGGACGGCTGCTGATCTATGATGCGCTCGCAACGCGGTTCCGCACCATCCGCCTGCGCCATGACCGCGCCAATCCGCTCAGCGGCAATCGGGCGCCATAGGCCTTACATGATGGCGGGGATGACGCGGTCCGGTGGACGGTGTCCGTCCATGAAGGTCTTGATATTGACAATGACCTTGCCACCCATCTCGATACGGCCTTCAATCGTGGCCGAACTCATATGGGGCAGCAGGACCACATTATCGAGACCGACGAGGCGCGGATTGACGGTCGGCTCTTGCTCAAAGACATCAAGGCCGGCCCCGGCAAGCTCGCCGGCTTCAAGCGCGCGGGCGAGCGCATTCTCGTCAATGATCTCGCCGCGTGCGGTGTTGACGATATAGGCATCAGGCCGCATCAGCTTCAGGCGCTTGGCATTGAGCAGGTGATAGGTCGCGGGCGTATGGGGGCAGTTGACCGAAACAATATCGACCTTGGGCAGCATGTCGTCGAGATTTTCCCAGAAGGTGGCGCCGAGCTCTTTTTCGATCACGGCATTGGTATGTTTGCGGTTGTGATAGTGGATTTCCAGACCGAAGGCTTTGGCGCGAAGGGCCACCGCCTGGCCGATGCGGCCCATGCCGATAATGCCGAGTTTCTTGCCATGAATGCGTCGTCCCAGCATCCAGGTCGGCGACCAGCCCGGCCATTTGCCTTCATGGTCGCGCAGATAGCGCGCACCTTCGGCCAGACGACGCGGCACACCCAGAATGAGCGCCATGGTCATGTCGGCCGTGTCTTCGGTCAGGACACCGGGTGTATTGGTGACGGTGATGCCCCGGCGGCGGGCGCTCTCGACATCGATATTGTCAATGCCGGTGCCAAACTGGGCGATGAGGCGGAGATTGGGCCCGACCTGCGCCATCAGACGCCCGTCAATGCGGTCCGTGACGGTGGGCACCAGAACATCGGCCTCCTTCATGGCATCAACCAGCTCGGTTGCGCTCATGGGGTGGTCATCGCTATTCAGCCGAACATCAAACAATTCGCCCATGCGCGCCTCAATGGCGTCGGGCAATTTGCGGGTGACAATGACGAGGGGCTTTTTTGATGGCATGTCGGAACTCCGGATCGGTCCGGCACTTTTCCGGACTCCTGCCCCTCTTGTCTAGCAGAGGCTTTTGCCCGGCACAAAGACCCTTCTGCGCTTGATCGTGCCTGTGAGGCCCCGCATGGCTTGACCCGGCGCAAAATGGCTTGCCATATAGGGTCATGCACCCCCCATGCCCCATAACATCGAGACACGCATGATTTCCCGCTCCGCCCTTCAGCAGCATCGCTGGTTGCGCCCGGGGTCTCGGGGACTGCCGCTTTTGCTGGCGCTCTGTCTTGCCGCAGGGATAGGCATGCAGCTGCAGGCCACACTTGGCCACGCCGAAGAAGCGGCAAGCGGTGAGGCGCAGCTCGGCACAACGGGTCTCCCCGTGCCCCGCTTTGTCAGTCTCAAATCCGGCAAGGTCAATGTGCGGCGCGGGCCCGGCACCTCCTATCCGGTGGACTGGGTTTTTGAGCGCCGTCGTCTGCCGCTTGAAATCATTGCCGAGTCGGATCGCTGGCGCAAAATCCGCGACCGGGACGGGGATACCGGCTGGATCTGGCATTCAATGCTGGATGGGCGGCGCAGCGGCATCGTGACGGGGGCAAGCGGGGAGCCGCCGCGCGCGATCTTTACCGAACCCGATCCCGGCGCGCCCGTTGTCGCGTTTGCCGAACCCGGCGTCATCGCCGAGCTCAAGAATTGCCATGGCAGCTGGTGCGAGGTGGAAGCCAATGGCTATAAGGGCTATCTGCCGCGCAAGGAACTCTGGGGTACATTTCCCGGTGAGGATTTCGACTAGGCATGAAAAAGCCCGATGGGCTAACCATCGGGCTTTCCACTCGTCGGTTTCTCGACGAGGTGCTCAGGCAAAATCCTTGGCGAGCACTTCGCGGGTCTCTTTCGGGATCATGGCGATGTGGCCATAATTCTCATGCGTAAAGGCAATGGAAACCGGCACGGCAGAATCGCGGAATTTGGCAATCTGCGCCTCGCTAAAGGGGAAGTGCAGGAAATGCACTGATGATGTCTTGCCGTCATCCTTGGTCCGCTCGACATCGCTTTCAGGCACGGCCTGAATGCGATCGCCATCCAGATCAATGAAGATGTGGCTTTCGGCATCCGTCAGACGGCGCAATTCGCGGTCGCGCTGCACGGGATCGGTGATCTCGAACATCATGGTCGCCACCAGTTCGTGACCATTGGGAATCAGCGGGTTATAGGCGGCCAGTTCATCGCTCACCTGCTCGTCGCCGCCGCGCTCGATATGCAGCATCTCGTGGATCTGCTGAAACATGGTGTCGTAATTTTCGAAATAGAACATCGCGAAGGGGCCCACGGGCACACGGCGCGCTTTCTTCATCGCCGTGATCTTCGCGCGACGCTCCTTGCGCTCGGCGGCATAGGTTTCATAGGGCAGAATATCGCTGCGTGTGATTTCTTTTTTCATCGCGCTCATCTCTTTCAAGCCTTTCAGATCAGGCCCCAGGCACGGGCCATGATCTCGATCGGATGCTGGGGGGCGGGCGCTTCTTGTTCGCCCATTTCATTGATTTCCTGCACGAGATGCTTGGCTGCCAGGGGGCAGTCGGAGGTGACATATTTGTTGTTGGTCTTGGCCACATTGCGGGCGGCGGTCTTGCCGACCTTCATGGCCACGTCGAATGTTTCCTTCATGACGCCGAAGGTGCCGCCATGGCCGGAACAGCGTTCCACGACATCGACCTTGGTGTCGGGAATGAGTTTCATCATTTCGGCTGATTTGGGGCCCATATTCTGGGCGCGGGCGTGACAGGCCAGATGCGCCGTGACGCCGCCTTCGACGGTGCGCAAGCCATCGGCCAGCCCTTCTTTCTTGGCGATATCGACAACATATTCATCAATATCGAATGTCGCTTCGGCGAGGCGCTTCACATTGGCATTGTCGGGCAGCACAAGCGGCCACTCGAATTTGAACATGAGGCCGCAAGAAGCCGTCAACGCGATCACGTCATAGCCCTTGTCGATCCAGGCGACCATGTCGGCCGATACTTTCTCGGCCTGCTCGGCAACCTTGGCGAGATTGCCCTGCTCCAGAAAAGGCATGCCGCAGCAGCCGGGATAGGCAACTTCTGTTTCGACGCCATTATGCGCGAGCACAAGACGGGCGGCCTCGCCGACGCCGGGATTGTTGTAATTCACAAAGCATGTCGCAAAGAGCACCGCCTTGCGACCCTTGGCAGGCGCCTCCCGGGCAACAGTTGTACCGGCCTTGTCCTGCGCCTTGGCGCGCATCGTAAAAGTAGCGCCATGAAATTTCGGCAGTTCCGCGCGCCGGTCAATACCGGCCACCGCTTCAAGGGCCGGTCGCGTCAGGCTGTTGCCCTTGGCCGACCCCCAATTGGCAAGGCCCGCCACGGGGGCGGCCATTTTGCCGTTGCGGTCGGTCTGGGCAAGCTGCCCGGGCACGAAGGGAAAGCCCTCCGTTTTGGCCACGGCAGCGCGATAGCGCAGCATCAGATGGGGGAAATCGAGATTGAATTCATGCGGCGGCACATAGGGACATTTCGTCATGTAGCACATGTCGCACAGCGTGCAGGCGTCCACGACGGGGCCGAAATCAGCGCTTTTAACCTCATCCAGCTCCTCGGTGGGACTGTCATCGATCAGGTCGAACAGGCGGGGAAAGCTGTCGCAGAGATTGAAGCAGCGACGGCAGCCATGGCAGATGTCAAAGATGCGGCGCATCTCCACATCCAGCTTTTCCATGTCGTAAAAATCCGGGTTCTGCCAATCAATCGGATGGCGCGTGGGCGCTCCGGTGCTGCCTTCTTGCATCTTTTACCCCTGCAGAAAAGAAAGGCCGGGGACGATGATCGTCCCCGGCATTGTCGGTTAGCCGTTCAGGCTGTCGAGCGCTTTCTGGAAACGACCGGCGTGGCTTTTTTCAGCCTTGGCGAGCGTTTCGAACCAGTCGGCAATCTCGTCAAAGCCTTCGTCGCGCGCTGTGCGCGCCATGCCCGGATACATGTCGGTATATTCGTGCGTTTCGCCGGCGATCGAGGCCTTGAGGTTCATATCCGTTGAACCGATGGGCTCACCCGTGGCCGGGTCACCCACTTCTTCGAGGAACTCAAGATGGCCGTGCGCATGGCCAGTTTCGCCTTCCGCTGTGGAGCGGAACACGGCGGCCACGTCGTTATAGCCTTCAACGTCGGCCTTCTGGGCGAAATAGAGATAGCGACGATTGGCCTGGCTCTCACCAGAAAAAGCGTCTTTCAGATTTTCCATTGTCTTGGAACCAGCGAGCGATGGCATGTTGCTCCTCACCTTCTTTTCAATGTTGCGTTTCCGGCCACCAGAGAGTGGCGGATTTTGGGGGTCCAGCCATCAGGTGATGGCCGGGGACGAATAAAATCAGAAAGCAGTCGTGAACTGCCCGATCCCGCATCTGCATGGAGATGACATGAATCTAGGTCGCGCCAGCGGCACGGTCAATAGTTTAGAGCGATTCTAAAGTTAAGAACGACTCGCGATTAGCCCGAGAGGCGGCAGCTTCAGCTGCGCGGACGCGAATGCAGACGAACGATGACATCGACGCGGGCGATGTCTGTGCCGTCAGGTGCCTTGGGCAGATTGGCGATGGTGATTTCGTCACCAGCAATATCCATCAGCGCGCCGTCATTCTCGATAAAGAAATGATGGTGGTCATCGATATTGGTGTCGAAATAGGTGCGCGAGGAATCAACCACCACTTCACGCAGCAGATCAGCCTCGGTGAACTGATGCAGCGTGTTGTAGACGGTCGCCAGCGAAACGCTGACCCCTGCCTTCTGGGCTTCCTCATGCAGGGCTTCAGCCGTCACATGGCGGTCGCCGCCCTCAAACAGCATCCGGCCAAGCGCAAGGCGCTGGCGCGTCGGGCGCAAGCCGGCTTCCCGAAGGCGGGTCAATGTCTGGGCGTAGGGCCGTTCCTGTGTCATCGCTGATCCCTGGTCGGACTCGCAGTTTGTAATCGTTACAATATGGAAGATGTAGTCAGTATGACGCTTTTGTCAAGGGCACCACCCCTTGAGGCGCAGCAAGGGTTTGCGCTGCTCCGCCATTATGTTACCAACGCCGCAGGAATGAAAGGGAAGTGGGTTTTGAGCCCCTTCTGGTCTAAGCTAATGCCTGTTAACCGTCATAATGGCGGACAGCCCTCAGAAGGGCTGAGGCCAGTAAATAAGAGCGGACGTCTATGGCTGAAAAGAAGTCGAGTTATTCCTATGAAGATCTGCTGGAATGTTCCCATGGCCGCCTGTTTGGCCCGGGCAACGCCCAGCTGCCCCTGCCGCCCATGCTGATGATTGATCGCATCAATCTCATCACCGAGGAAGGTGGCGAGCATGGCAAGGGCGAAATCAAGGCGGAATTCGACATCAAGCCGGACCTCTGGTTCTTCCCCTGCCATTTCGAGGGCGACCCCATCATGCCGGGCTGTCTGGGCCTTGATGGCGCCTGGCAGCTGCTCGGCTTCTTCCTTGGCCATATTGGTGGTCAGGGCAAGGGTCGCGCTGTTGGTGTGGGCGAGGTCAAATTCTCCTCCATGGTGACGCCGGCCAACAAAAAGATCACCTACAACATCCAGCTCAAGCGCGTTGTCAATCGCCGCCTTGTCATGGGCGTTGCCGATTGCACCATCTGGGCCGATGACGAACTGGCCTATACCATTACCGACATGAAGGTCGGTCTTCAGGCCCCCGAAAAGCCCGCCTGACAGGGCCTGGTGATCTGCCGCAATTTCGACCCATAAATAACGACAATAAGAACAACAATCAGGGGCGCAATGAAGCGCCCATTCGACAACAGGAATAGAGAGGCTGTCATGAGGCGAGTCGTCGTCACCGGCATGGGGATTGTCTCCAGCATCGGGAATAACAGCCAGGAAGTGCTCGCCAGTCTGCGCGAGGGCAAATCCGGCATCGTCAAGGCGGATACATACGCCGAAATGGGTTTTCGCAGCCAGGTTCACGGCAGCCTGAAAATCGATATTGAACAGGCCGTCGACAGGCGCGCGCGCCGCTTCATGGGCGATGGCGCAGCTTATGCCTGCATTGCCATGGATCAGGCGATTGCGGACGCCGGGCTTGAACCCGGCGATGTCAGCAATCCGCGCACCGGTCTTATTGTTGGCTCAGGCGGCCCCTCCACCAAGGCGATCGTGTCAGCTGCCGATACGGCGCGCACCGAACCTGTCAAGGGCCCGAAAAAAGTCGGCCCCTTTGCCGTCCCGAAAGCCATGTCCTCGACATGCTCGGCCAATCTCTCGACCTGGTTCAAGACCAAGGGCGTCAATTACTCCATCTCCTCGGCCTGCTCGACATCGGCCAATTGCATCGGCAATGCCGCTGAAATGATCCAGTGGGGCAAGCAGGACATCATGTTTGCCGGTGGCGGCGAAGAACTCGACTGGACGCTTTCGGTGCTGTTCGACGCCATGGGCGCGATGTCGGCCAAGCGCAATGACACGCCCGACAAAGCCAGCCGCGCCTATGACAAGGATCGCGACGGTTTCGTCATCTCCGGCGGCGGCGGCATTCTGGTTCTTGAAGAACTGGAACATGCCAAGGCGCGCGGCGCAAAAATCTATGCCGAGATCGTCGGCTATGGCGCGACCGCCGATGGCGCCGACATGGTCGCCCCGTCGGGCGAAGGCGCGGTGCGCTGCATGCAGATGGCGATGCAGAACCTCAAAGGCCAGACGGTTGACTATATCAACCCGCATGCCACCTCGACACCGGTGGGCGACATTCCCGAGATCAAGGCGATCATCGAAGTCTTTGGCAACAAGACGCCGCCGATCAGCGCCACCAAGTCGCTGACCGGCCATGCGCAGGGGGCCGCCGGTGTCCATGAAGCCATCTACACACTTCTCATGATGCAGAGCGGCTTCATTGCGGCGAGCGCCAATATTGACGAGATCGATCCGGAAGTAGCGGCCGCCAATATCGTGCGCGAACGCATCGACGGGGCCGACATCAATCTCGCCCTTTCCAACAGTTTCGGCTTTGGCGGCACCAATGCCACCCTCGCCTTCCAGCGCTATCAGGGCTGAGGCCCAACCGGCGTCCAGTCGCAACCATTACACGGGTCAAAAACAACAATGCATGGATCTGATGAGCAAACGGCGCACCAGGGTCTGGTGCTGAGCGGTCCTCTGATGAAGGGCCGCCGCGGCCTGGTCATGGGTGTCGCCAATGATCATTCCATCGCCTGGGGGATCGCCAGGACACTTGCCATGCATGGCGCGGAAATGGCCTTCACCTATCAGGGTGAATCATTTGGCCGGCGGGTCAAGCCGCTGGCCGACTCCGTCGGCTCCAAACTGCTGCTGCCCTGCGACGTCACCGACGAAGCCAGCATGGATGCCACTTTCGAGGCCATCGGCAACGAATGGGATAGCATCGACTTTGTTGTTCATGCCGTGGCCTATTCCGACAAGAGCGAACTCAAGGGCCGCTATGCCGACACCTCGCGCCAGAACTTCCTGCGCTCGATGGATATTTCCTGCTTCTCCTTCACCGATGTGGCGCGGCGCGCTTCGGCCATGATGCCCAATGGCGGCGCGCTTGTGACGCTCACCTATGAAGGCGCGCAGCGCGTCATGCCGAATTACAATGTGATGGGTGTGGCCAAGGCGGCACTGGAAGCAAGCGTGCGCTATCTCGCTTCTGACCTGGGGCGCGACGGGATCCGCGTCAATGCGATTTCGGCGGGCCCCATGCGCACGCTGGCGGGCTCTGCCATTGGCGATGCGCGCTTCGTGCACAAATGGAACAAGACACATTCGGCCCTCAAGCAGACAATCGAGCTTGAGCATGTCGGGGGGGCTGGCCTTTATCTGCTCTCCGATCTCTCCGCACGTGTGACCGGCGAAATCCATTATGTGGATTCCGGCTACAACATTATCGGTCTGCCGCGCTCGGAAGAGATGAAGCCCGTCGACGAGGTCTGAGCCCTCAGCGTCGTTTCAGCTCCAGCACATTGTAAGTTGATTCCAGCACCGGATAGGGAAAGACGATGCGCAGGCGTCCGTCTTTCAATTGCGAGATCACGCCCAGCTCATCCTGAAGCTGCGGATCGGTGATGCCGCCCTGCGGGCCTGAATAGGCGCGGATCGGCCCTGAGTGATCCTTATTGGGCGCGGCCAGCAGCAGGGCGGTGCGCGCATCACGCTGATAGATGAAACCGGACTGGCGCTGCGATCCCGAAAGCTTTTCATAAAAGGGCCTGCCATCCTTCATGGTGATATCGCAGTTGAACCAGCTATAGACGACGAGGCCAACGAAAGGCCCACCTGCTTTCAACGTACGGCATTTCCATTTGCCTGCCATGGCTGGCAGATCGATCGGGATTGTTTCGGCTTCCATGACATTGAGAAGCTCGGCCATGTCGCCTGCCGGTTCTTTGGCAATCGAGGCTTCCATGGTGCCCGCAGCCACGGCGGCGTCATAACGCGCCAGTCGTTGCTGATCAAAATCCGTAATGACCTTCTGCCATTCATTCATCGTTTCGCGCATTTGCGGCGCTTCTGCCGGTGCCGGATTTTCAATGGCGCAAGCGGGTAAGGCGAAAATCATCGCAAGGGCAAAAAAGATGCGGCGCATGGGCAGGTTTCTCCCGAAAGCATAAGGGCGCTTCCAGTTTACCTGAAAACGCCCTTCGCATTCAGCCTTTCGGCGATCAATAGAAGAGGTTGAAGATCACCTGCGTGATCAGGCCATTAGTGCTCTGGACGAGAAACACATTGTTCTGGACGCGCACCCACTGATAGCCGCGCGGCGCGGGCTGCAGGTGATAGGCATAGGGGTTCACAAGATAGGTCTGCTGCCGATAGGCGGCAGGCAGCTTCTGGCCACGTGCCCATGCTTTGCGCGCATCATAGCCCTTGGGTGCAACCCAGGCCTTGGACGCATGCACGGCCTTGTAGCGACGGCCATTATATTCATAGTCGCGATCGCGCATGTTCTGGGCGTGGGTGTCGGGCTTGTCATTGCCGTAATGATTGCCGTTATTGCCCTGATTGCTGCTGCTGTGGCCGCTATTGTTCTGGGTCTGATTTCCCTGACCATGGCTGTTCTGGTTCTGGCCAGACTGACCCTGATAGGTCTGGGTCTGGTTGCCGTAATGATTGCCGTTGTTGCCGTTATTACCGTTTTGGGCGGCCATGGCTGCCGTTCCGGAAAGAAGGCTCAGGACGAGTGCTGCTGCGAATGCGGTCTTCATGTCGATCTCCATGAGGCCCATCCGGGATCGGATGCTTTGCCTCGTTGAAGTGACCCTAGGCCTTTCCACCTGAATAGCATCTGGGGGCGCTGTTATTCGCCGTTCATCTTCGCGGACAAAGAAAAAGGGCGCCGGATTTCGCCGACGCCCTCTTCGCTCAATGCGTTGCCGCAATCAGTCACGGTCGCGACGCTTGCCACGGCCACCGCCGCCGCTACGCTCACGGGGCTGTTCTTCCGGCTCGTTTTCATAAACGATCTCTTCGCCTGTCTCTTGATTGACATGCTTCATGGAGAGGCGAACCTTACCGCGTTCGTCAAAGCCGAGAAGCTTGACCTTGACGGTCTGGCCTTCAGCCACAACATCGGCGACTTTTTCAACGCGTGTCGGGGCCATCTGCGAAATATGCACCAGGCCGTCACGCGGACCGAAGAAGTTCACGAAGGCGCCGAAATCGACAACCTTGACGACCGTGCCATCATAGATCTTGCCGACTTCCGGCTCGGCCACGATGCCCTGAATCCAGGCAATCGCCTTGCGGATCGACTCGCCATCCGACGAAGCGACCTTGATCGTGCCATCATCAGAGATGTCGATCTTGGCACCGGTCTTTTCGACGATCTCGCGGATCACCTTGCCGCCTGTCCCGATCACTTCACGGATCTTGTCGGTCGGCACATTGACGACTTCAATGCGCGGGGCATGCTCACCCATTTCCGGGCGGGCTGTGTCGAGCGCCTTGGCCATCTCGCCGAGGATGTGGATACGACCACCCTTGGCCTGTTCCAGTGCGATCTTCATGATGTCTTCGGTGATGCCCGTGATCTTGATGTCCATCTGGAGCGATGTGACACCTTCAGACGTCCCGGCCACCTTGAAGTCCATGTCGCCGAGGTGATCTTCATCACCCAGAATGTCGGAGAGAACCGCATGGCGGTCACCTTCGAGGATCAGGCCCATGGCAATACCGGCCACAGCGCGCTTGAGCGGCACACCGGCATCCATCATCGCCAGCGAACCGCCGCAGACGGTCGCCATGGAAGACGAGCCGTTCGACTCGGTGATTTCCGAGACGAGACGCAGCGTGTAGGGGAAATCGGTCTTGGCGGGCAGCACCGCACGCAGCGCACGCCAGGCGAGCTTGCCGTGACCGACTTCGCGACGGCCCGTGAAGCCCACACGACCTGTTTCACCGACCGAGAAGGGCGGGAAGTTGTAATGCAGCAGGAAGTTTTCCTTGTAGGTGCCTTCGAGCGCGTCGATGAACTGTTCATCATCGCCCGTGCCGAGCGTGGCAACAACCAGCGCCTGTGTTTCGCCGCGCGTGAAGAGCGCCGAACCATGGGTGCGCGGCAGCACGCCGACTTCGGAAACAATCGGACGGACCGTTGAGAGATCACGGCCGTCGATGCGCAGCTTCGTATCAAGGATCGAGTTGCGGACGATATCGCTTTCGATGGCCTTGAAGACGCCGCCGACATCATTTTCAGAGACGGCATCGGCATTGTCGGGATTGCAGAGTTCGGCCTTGGCCTTGTCCTTTGCCTTGGAGATCGCCTCATGGCGTTCGCCCTTGTCCTTCAGGCCATAGGCGGCGCGGACATCGGCTTCGACGAGGGCACGAACCTTGCCTTCCAGTTCCGACTGGTCGGGCGCTGTGAAGGGACGCGGTTCCTTGGCGCATTTTTCAGCCATGCGAATGATCATGTCGATCACCGGCTGGAAGCCACGGTGACCATGCATGACGGCACCGAGCATGATGTCTTCGGAAAGTTCCTTGGCTTCGGATTCCACCATCATCACGGCATCGCCCGTACCAGCAACGACAAGATCAAGAGCGCTTTCGCCCATGTCGTCGATCAGCGGGTTGAGAACATATTCGCCATTGATGTAGCCGACGCGGGCAGCACCGATGGGGCCCATGAAAGGCAGGCCGGAAATCGTCAGCGCGGCGGAGACGGCGACCATGGCAACGATGTCGGGATCATTTTCCATGTCGTGGCTGAGCACGGTCACGATGACCTGGGTTTCGTTCTTGAAACCCTTGGCAAAAAGCGGGCGGATGGGACGGTCGATCAGGCGGGAAACCAGTGTTTCCTTTTCGCTGGGACGGCCTTCGCGCTTGAAAAAGCCACCGGGGATCTTGCCCGCGGCATAAGTCTTTTCCTGGTAATTCACTGTTAGGGGGAAGAAGTCGAGACCGGGCTTGGGCTTGCGTTCGCCGACGACTGTGGCGATGACCGTTGTCTCGCCATATGTGGCAATGACGGCACCGTCAGCCTGACGGGCAACCTTGCCGGTTTCGAGCGTAAGGGTGCGACCACCCCATTCAATTTCTTCACGTGTAATTTCAAACATATCAGTTTCCTGTTTCGCGCCAGCCCGCATTCATGCGTTCTTTTCACCATCAAGGGCGGGCGCTTTGCTGCCGCTCACATCGCGGCCGGACGAAAGAATGGCTTCTCGCAAAGGGCGCACTACACGCGCCACGCAACACTTGAAGGGGACCAGACGCCCTGAGACAAAGGCGAAGGCTCCACGTTGCGACAAGGCCATCCGTAAACGGACGATTGTCTCTTCGGATCAGGCCCAGAAACGACAAGAGGCGGCGCTTCACATTGGAAACGCCGACCCCTTACGCAACAGGACTGACCATGCGGGTAACGTGCACCCGTCTTACCGCCGGATACCTAGGCGGGCAATAAGCTGCTCGTAGCGGCTCTGTTCCTTCTTCTTGACGTAGTCAAGAAGGCTACGGCGAAGGCTCACCATCTTGAGAAGACCACGACGGGAATGATTGTCCTTGGCGTGTGTCTTGAAATGTTCGGTGAGGTTGACGATACGCTCGGTCAGGATTGCGACCTGCACTTCGGGTGAACCTGTGTCACCGTCTTTGCCGCCAAATTCCTTGATAAGCTCAGCCTTGCGTTCAGGCGTAATCGACATCGTGTACTCCTATTGGTTTGATATGAAAACGCGCACAGGCCAAAGCTCGCCCTTCCGATATTCGGTCAGCGCCACCGGATTTCCCCGATGGGTTGCCAAGACCGGTCCCGAAAGGATGGGAGCGTCGCGCCCGCGCAACAGAACCCCCTGCCCCCTTTTCAGTCTGGCAGCTTCATCACCGCTCAAGGCCAGCGCCGGGATGTCGTCCAGCGCGGTCTCCAATGGCAATAAATGCTCCCTCAGGGCTGAGGATTCGGCGGCAATATGACCCAAGGCCAGTAGTTTATCCAGTGGAATCGCCCGCGACTCGCCAAACGGGCCGTGGCGAGTGCGCCGCAGGGCCACAATATGGCCGACCGTGCCCAGGGCCAGGGCCAGATCCCGGCCATAGGAACGGACGTAAGTCCCTTTGGAACAAGAGATTTCCAGCTCCGCATGGTCCGCATCCGGGCAGCAAATCAGCCGCGCCCCGTGAATTGTCACCTTGCGGGCAGCCAATTCGACGTTCTCACCGGCCCGCGCCAGATCATAGGCCCGCTCGCCCGCCACCTTGATGGCGGAATAGGCTGGCGGCACCTGCGCGATCTCGCCGCGAAATCCGGCGAGCGCCGCCTCGATTTCAGCGGGTTTCGGCCGGTTCGGGCTCTCAGCGCTGACCTCGCCCTCGGCATCATCGGTTGTCGTTGCGATACCGAAACGGACGGTGAAGCGATAGGTCTTGCTGGCATCCATGATGAAGGGGACGGTCTTGGTGGCCTCGCCCAGCGCCACGGGCAGCACGCCACTGGCCAGCGGATCAAGCGTGCCGGCATGGCCAGCTTTCTTGGCATTGAAGGCGCGGCGGACCCGATTGACCACATCGCTGGAGGTGGGCCCCAGCGGCTTGTCGATCAGAACCCAGCCGGAAATATCATCGCCCTTGCGGTGGCGCGCCATAACTAGAAGGCGTCCTCTTCAGAGAAATCATCATCGTCATCGCGGCTTTCGAGATCGCGAGCCACCTGCGGGCTGTGCAGCAGGCGCTCCACCTCCTCTGCCTTGTCGAAAGAGAGATCAGGCTGGAACGCCAGCTCCGGCATGAATTTGAAGGAAATTTCGCGCGCCAGCTGGCCGCGCAGATAGCCGCTCACGCGCCTCAAGGCCTCGACAAGCTTGACGCTGTCCGCCCCGCCATAGCGGCCCCCGCCAAGCGGCGCGACAAAGCAGGTCGCATGACGCAGATCAGGACTGATACGCACTTCCGTCACGGTGAAGCTGACATCCACAAGATCGGGGTCCTGGATCGTGCCGCGGGCGACAATCTCGGCCAGCGCCCGACGCAGCAATTCGCCCGCTCGCAGCTGACGCTGGCTTGGTCCTTTGGCGGCACGGGCCTGACGTTGGTTTTTTTTCTTTTGCATGTATGCAGGCTTCAAACGCTAAAGCCCTCCCCCTCAACCGAGGGGGAGGTTTGCTTCAGTCGAGGCTACGCTGCACGACTTCAACATCGAAACATTCGATGATGTCGCCCTTGCGCATGTCCTGATAATTCTCGAAGGCCATGCCACATTCCATGCCGGAAATGACGTCTTTCACTTCGTCCTTGAAACGCTTCAGGGTCGAAAGCTTGCCTTCATGGATGACCACATCATCACGAATGAGGCGCACATGGCTGCCGCGCTTGACGGTGCCTTCCGTGACACGGCAACCAGCGACCTTGCCCACCTTGGAAATGTGGAAGACCTCAAGGATCTCGGCATTGCCATTGAAGGTTTCGCGCAGTTCCGGCGACAGCATGCCGGACATGGCGGCCTTGATATCGTCCACCAGATCATAGATGACCGAGTAATAACGGATTTCAACACCAGCCTGACGCGCGGCATCGCGTGCCTGTGCGTTGGCGCGGACATTGAAGCCAATGATCGGCGCATTGGAGGAAGCAGCCAGCGTGATGTCACTTTCGGTGATGCCACCGACACCGACATGCAGCAGACGGGCCGTCACTTCATCGGTTCCGAGCTTGTCGAGGGCCTGGGCAATCGCTTCGGCCGAACCCTGCACGTCTGCCTTCACGACGATCGGCAGTTCCTGAAGGTTCTTTTCCTTGAGCTGCAGCAGCATCTGGTCGAGCGATGTGCGCCCGCCGGTGCCGACACGCTTTTCAAGCTTCACACGCGCGCGATAGTCGGTGACTTCGCGGGCACGGGCTTCATTTTCGACAACAGCCATGACGTCGCCCGCTTCCGGCGCGCCGCTCAGGCCGAGCACTTCGACAGGCACCGAGGGTCCGGCGCTCTGAATGTTTTCGCCACGGTCATTGATGAGGGCGCGAACGCGACCCCATTCAGCGCCGGCCACGATCACATCGCCGACCTTGAGCGTGCCGCGCTGGATCAGCACGGTGCCCACAGGACCGCGACCGCGATCAAGCTTGGCTTCAATGATGGTGCCTTCTGCAGCACGATCAGGGTTGGCGCGAATGTCGAGCAGTTCGGCCTGCAGCAGGATCAGCTCTTCAAGCTTTTCAAGGCCCTGACCCGTCTTGGCGGAAATCTCCACAGACAGGGTATCGCCACCGAAATCTTCAAGGATGACGTCATGCTGCAGCAATTCGTTTTTCACGCGCTGCGCATCGGCTTCATGCTTGTCGATCTTGTTGATCGCAACGATCATGGGAACGCCCGCAGCCTTTGCATGCGCAATAGCTTCAACCGTCTGCGGCATCACGCTGTCGTCAGCCGCCACAACGAGGATCACAAGGTCCGTGACCTTGGCGCCGCGTGCACGCATAGACGTAAAGGCGGCATGGCCCGGCGTATCAAGGAAGGTGATCTTGTCGCCCGAGGCGAGGTTCACCTGATAGGCGCCGATATGCTGGGTGATGCCACCGGCCTCACCAGCCACCACATCGGTTTTGCGCAGGGCGTCGAGCAGCGATGTCTTGCCGTGGTCGACATGGCCCATGACGGTGACAACAGGGGCGCGCGGAATGCGATGCTCATCGGCATCATCATCGCCCACCAGACCGGTTTCCACATCGGATTCTGCCACACGCTTCACGGTGTGACCCAGTTCTTCGGCAACGAGCTGGGCGGTGTCACTGTCGATCACATCCGTGATTTTCAGCATGATGCCCTGCTTCATCAGGATCTTCATCACGTCAACAGAGCGCTCGGCCATGCGATTGGCGAGCTCCTGAATGGTGATCACTTCCGGGATCACGACGTCGCGCACCACCTTGGCGGGCGCTTCCTGAATACCGGCAAGTTTCTTCTTTTCACGCTCCACGCGACGACGCATGGATGCCAGCGAACGCTGGCGCTCGGCACCATCGCCCAGAGCGGCATTGATCGTCAGCTTGCCTGTGCGGCGGCGATCATTGGTCCGGCGCGGTGAGGGCGCAGGCTTGGGGGCTGCGGCCCCTGCGCCACCACCACCATGGGAGCGGCGGGGCTTGGCGTCATCGTCATCGGGCACGAGCGGTGCGGCACGTCCGGCGAGACCAGGGCGACCATCTTCATCAAGACGGCGCTTGGCATCATCGGCGGCACGCTTGCGCTGAACCTCTTCCTTGTCGCGACGGGCGGCTTCCTCGATCTCGCGCTGGGCTGCCTCTTCACGCTCAAGCGCGCGGCGGGCATCTTCCTCTGCAAAGCGCCTGGCTTCTTCCTCGGCGCGGCGGCGATCATCACCTTCGCGGGAGCGCGCATCCTCAAGGGCGGCGGCACGGGCCTGTTTTTCTTCTTCTGTCAAAGTCCGCAGCACAACACCGGAGCGGGCGCGTTCGCCGCGCGCAGGAGCCTTGGCGCGCGCAGGTGCGCGCGTTTCAGCAGCCGGGGGCTTGGCTTTGGCCGCAGGGGCGGCTTTGACAGCTTCCTCGGCAACCGGCTCTTCGGCCTTGGCCTTCTTGGCGACGGGTTCAGCCTTCTTGGCCTTTTCAGGCTCAGGCGCCTGTTCAACCTTGGCTTCAACGGGCGCTGCCTCGACGGGCGTCGCCTTTGCTTCCACGGCAGGCTTTTCAGCCGCCGGTGCAGGTGCCTTTGCCGCAGGCGCTTTCGCCTCGACGGCGGGTGCGGCCTCTTCGACGGCCTCGGGAGCCGACTGGGCATCCGGGCCGGTCTTGATCGTGCGGCGTTTTTTCTTTTCGACGACGACCGACTTCGACCTGCCATGCGAAAAATTCTGACGCACATGGCCAGACTCAACCGTCCGCTTGAGGCTCAGCGTTTTACCGCCGGTCACTTTCGGTTTGCGTTCGCCTGTATCAGCAGTGTCGTTCATGCCTGTCCTTCGTCTTCTTCATGGCCTGCCTTGATAGGCTGGCTTGGGCGCTCCTGGCGCCCGTAGCTGTCGAGTCTGGCGAGATCGCCAACGACTTTTTCCTTCATGCGGCCTTGAGTCAGGGCAGCATGTACCACATTTGCACGCCCCAATGCCAAACCCATTTCATCAGACCACAAGGGCCTGAGTGTGGGCACATTGGCGGGGCCGCCAGCTTCCGCTATCACACGCAGTCGCTGTTGAATCTTGCGTCGGCCATCTTCGGCGCCATCGCGCGCCTCTATCAAAAGGGCTGCCTTGCCGGAAGAAATGGCCGTCAGCACCTTCTCAAAACCTGTCACCAGCGCCCCGGCCTTCTTGGCCAAGCCCAGTGTTTCTGCGGCGCGGCGCGCCAGAATGCGTTCCACATCATCGGCCAGCGTTGGCTCGACAATGACCTTGGCCTTGGCCGCCCGGGCAAAAAGCCCCTTGGCGATCGCCTGCTCCATTGTCGCGCGATCCGCGCTGACCCACATGCCCCGTCCCGGCAGACGTTCCGCCAGATCGGGCATGACGCGCCCTTCAGGATCGACCACAAAGCGGATCAACCCGTCTTTTTCGCCCACGTCACCGCTGACAATGCAGCGGCGTTCTTCTCGTTTACCCTCGGGGCGTGCGGCCATGCCTGTTACGCCATATCCTCTGCTTCGAGGGCTTCGGCTTCCGCCGCATCGGCAGCTTCCTTGGCCGCCGCCGCTTCGGCAAGTTCCTCTGCCGTGATCCAGCCGGCCTGAATACGGGCCTGCATGATCATGTTTTCGGCTTCTTCGTCGCTCACCTCATGGCCGTCGAGAATGCCGGGCTGGCGCTTGCGCTCGCCGCCCACATTTTCCGTCCAGCCTGTCAGGTCGTCGGTGGCACAGCCAGCCAGATCCTCAACGGTCTTGATGTCATTTTCACCAAAGGCCACCAGCATGGCAGCCGTGACGCCGGGCACTTCGGCCAGTTCATCGGCCACGCCAAGGGCGCGACGCTTCTCGTCGAATTCGGCATTCTGACGATCAATATAGTCGAGGGCGCGGTTCTGGATTTCCTGCGCCGTCTCTTCGTCAAAGCCTTCAATTTCGGCAATTTCCTCAACGGGCACATAGGCCACTTCTTCAATCGAGGAAAAGCCTTCCGAAGCCATCAACTGGGCAATCACTTCGTCAACATCAAGGGCTTCGGCAAAAATGGCGCTGCGGGTGGCAAATTCAGCCTGGCGGCGCTCGGACTCTTCCGCCTCGGTCAGGATGTCGATATCCCAGCCCGTCAGCTGCGAGGCCAGACGCACATTCTGGCCGCGACGGCCGATGGCGAGCGACAGCTGGTCATCAGGCACAACGACTTCAATACGCTGCGTGTCTTCATCAAGCACGACCTTGACCACTTCGGCAGGCGCAAGCGCGTTGACGATGAAAGTCGCATTATCCGGTGACCACTGAATGATATCGATCTTTTCGCCCTGCAGCTCGTTCACCACGGCCTGTACGCGCGAGCCGCGCATACCGACGCAGGCGCCGACAGGGTCGATGGAATTGTCATTCGACAGCACGGCAATCTTGGCGCGCGAGCCGGGGTCACGGGCAACCGCCTTGATCTCGATGATGCCGTCATAGATTTCAGGCACTTCCTGTGCGAACAGCTTCGCCATGAACTGGGGATGGCTGCGCGAGAGAAAAATCTGGGGCCCGCGCTGTTCGCGGCGCACGTCATAAATATAGGCGCGCACGCGGTCGGAATTGCGGAAGGTCTCGCGCGGCAACAATTCATCGCGACGGATGATGGCTTCACCACGACCCAGATCGACGATCACATTGCCATATTCAACGCGTTTCACGAGGCCATGAATGATCTCGCCGATACGGTCGCGATATTCGTCATACTGGCGTTCGCGTTCGGCATCGCGCACCTTTTGCACGATAACCTGCTTGGCCGTCTGCGCAGCAATACGGCCGAAATCAACCGGCGGCAATTCATCCTCGATAAGATCGCCAAGCTGGGCGGCCGGGTTGCGGCGCTGGGCAGCCTTGATCTCGATCTGCAGGGCGTCATTGTCGATCTGATCGACAACTTCGAGCAGGCGGACCAGGCGGATTTCGCCGGTCTGGGGATTGATGCGGGCGCGAATTTCATTTTCTGCGCCATAGCGTGAGCGGGCGGCCTTCTGGATGGCTTCCGCCATCGCTTCGAGCACGACCTCACGATCAATCGATTTTTCCCGCGCAACCGCGTCTGCGATCTGCAACAGTTCAAGACGGTTGGCGCTTACTGCCGATGCCATTCATTCTTCTCCGTCGGATGGGGTGTCATCAATGGGACCCCGTCGCTTCAAACTTTCCTTGATGAGGCTGTCCGTCATGACGAGCTTGGCCTCACTCACCTGTTCGAACGGCAGGCCAATGACCTGCGGTTCGGAAAATCCTTCCAGTTCAACTTCCAGAAGAACCTCACCATTTTCAAAACCCTGAATGAGGCCCCGAAAACGCTTGCGGCCGTCAATCGGCTCGCCAAGTTCTATTTTGGCGTCGAAGCCCTGCCAGCGCTCAAAATCCTTCGGGCGCGTGAGCGGGCGGTCAATGCCGGGCGAGGACACCTCGAGATTATACTCGCCGGGAATGGGGTCTTCGACGTCAAGCAACGCCGAAATCGTCCGCGAAAGCTCTTCGCAGCCCGCCACCACCATGCTGCCATCGGGGCGCTCGGCCATGACCTGCAACGTCTGACCGTCCTGTAAACCATACCGTATACGGACGATCTCGAAATTGATATCGGCAGCAACCGGCGCAATCATCTCGAAGATGCGGCGCGCGGTGCCGGGGGCTGCAACAAGATGGGTATCAAGCTGCGCGATCTCGCCAGCAGCCTGTGCGCCGTCCTGTTGATCAAGTCCCATTGTTGCCAATCGTGGCCTCATGCCGTGCGAGCCTGTTTCGGGCTCCAGAAACAAAAAAAGCGGGCCCCCGTTTCCGGAGACATCCCACTTACAAGAGCGAAGACCGCCTGTCTTCGTTATGTGAGGTAGCACTTAAGTGCCCGCTTTATAGACCCTTTATCGGCCCGAAGGCAAGGGGGCGGGACGCTTATTCGCGGTGAAATGTCAGATAGGCCGGGGTGCGGCCTTCGCGCAACGCCTTTTGCTCATAGCGCGTGCCGCACCAGCCCGCATAAGGCGTGCGCCAATCAGCCGGGCAGGTTGCGGCCCAGACCAGACGCGGGCCGCCCGCCGCATTGAACTGGCGGATATGGGCAAGCGTCCAGGCGACATAATCGGGGATATCGCTGGCAAAACGCAGTTCGCCGCCCGGTTTCAGCGCCGCGGTCAGGGTGGCCAGCGTTTCCTGATTGATGAAGCGGCGCTTGTTATGGCGGGCTTTGGGCCAGGGATCGGGATAGAGGATGAAAATGCGGTCCAGGCTTGCCGGTCGCAGCTTTTCCAGCAAAGGCCGGGCGTCGTCGGGGTGAACGCGGATGTTTTTCAGGCCCAGCCCGTCAATTTCGGCAACCAGCTTGGCAATCCCGTTGAGAAAGGGCTCGCAACCGATAATGCCGATATCGGGGTGGGTTCTGGCTTGATCAATCAGATGCTCACCGCCGCCAAAGCCGATTTCGAGCCAGATCTCGCGCTTGGCTGATACAAAGAGTGAGGCTGGATTCAGTCTTTCACCCTCGCCTTCCGGCAGGTCGATGCTGATTTCGGGCAGGAAATCCTCAACCAGCCCCGCCTGATGGGCGCGCAGCGGCTTGCCGCGCCGCCGGCCATAGACATGTCGGCGGGAGACTTGGCGGCGGTCGAGCTGCGAGGTCGCGCCCTGAGTCCGGTCTTCTGTCATCACAATGCCGAAAGGCGGCTGCCGCCTTTGTTTAGCGGATTTCGCTCTTCAGCTTGTCAGCCAGATCGGTCTTCTCCCAGGAGAAGCCGCCATCTGCATCCGGCGTGCGGCCGAAATGGCCATAAGAGGATGTGCGCGCATAGATGGGCTTGTTGAGCTGAAGATGCTCGCGAATGCCGCGCGGGCTGAGATCCATGGCGCGGGGAATGGCCATCTCGATGGCGGCTTCATCCACCTTGCCCGTGCCATGCAGATCGACATAGATCGAAAGCGGCTTGGAGACGCCGATGGCATAGGAGACCTGCAGCGTGCAGCGATCTGCCAGACCGGCGGCCACGACATTCTTGGCGACATAGCGCGCAGCATAGGCCGCCGAACGGTCGACCTTCGTCGGGTCCTTGCCGGAAAAGGCACCGCCGCCATGAGGCGCGGCACCGCCGTAAGTATCCACGATGATCTTGCGACCGGTCAGGCCCGCATCGCCATCAGGACCACCAATGACGAAGATGCCTGTCGGATTGACGTAAAATTCTTCTTCCGGCGGGAACCAACCCTCCGGCAACACTTCGGTCACATAGCCGCGCACCAGTTCGCGCAGATCGGGCTGGGAAACACCCGCCTTGTGCTGGGTGGAGACCACGACCGAGGTAACGCCAACCGGCTTGCCATTTTCATAGCGAAGCGTCACCTGGCTCTTGGCATCGGGCTCGAATTCAGGACGCGCGCCCGAGTGACGGTCTTTAGCCATGCGCTGCAGAATGCGGTGGGCATAGACAATCGGGGCGGGCATCAGCACGTCGCTTTCGCGGCAGGCATAGCCGAACATGATGCCCTGGTCGCCCGCACCCTCATCCTTGTTGCCGGCAGCATCAACGCCCTGGGCAATATCGGCGGACTGGGCGTGCAGCAGCACTTCCACATCGGCATTCTTCCAGTGAAAGCCTTCCTGCTCGTAACCGATTTCGCGCACCGCGTTGCGGGCGGTTTCCTCGATGAGTTCCTTGGTCAGCGAGTCCGGCCCGCGGACTTCGCCTGCCAGAACAATCTTGTTTGTCGTGGTCAGGGTTTCGCAGGCGACGCGCGCATAGGGATCGGCGGCGAGATAAAGATCGAGCACGGCATCCGAAATACGGTCACACACCTTGTCGGGATGGCCTTCGGAGACGGATTCACTGGTGAAGAGGAAGTTTGAGCGTGCCAACTTTATCTCCCTTAGAGATAGCGCAATGGGTATCAGGCGGCGCAACCGCTGCGCCTGTGCTCAAGGTTTTTGCAAGGATTGAGGGCGGGGTCAACTGTCAGAAGCAAAATATTGCGATATGCACATATCTTTATTTCGCTGGGTCGAGTGACGTGCCGCCCTTCATTTGTCAGAAGGCGAGGGTTGCCGCCCCAGGACTTTGACAAGATCAAGCAACCGGCGGCGCAAATCCGCGTCCCGAATGGCAAAAAAGGCAGAATTGAGCTGGATTCCCTCGCCCGTCGTCATGCGCTCCAGATCCAGCTGGCCTGCTCCGGCCTGCGGGGCCGGCAGGTCACCGTCGGGCAGATCAAGGCCATCATAAAAATAGGAAACCGGGACGACCAATATGCGGGCGATCTGATAGAGGCGGCTCGCCCCGATCCGGTTGAGCCCCTTTTCATATTTCTGGACCTGCTGGAAAGTCAGTCCCAGCGCCTCGCCGAGTTTTTCCTGACTCAAGCCCACCATCATCCGTCGCATGCGGACGCGGCTGCCCACATGGACGTCGATCGGATTGGCCGATTTGCGGGGCATGGGACCGCTTACACTCCTGGCGAAATTCAACCAAGGGGCGATGCCACCGTGACATCTGCCCTCATCTGCCGACTTAACGACAGGCGCGCAGACACAACAAGCTGAGACGGGGCCAGATCGGATTGAGGCGGGTCAGAAGCGTTTGCGGCCATAGATGGCGGCAAAACCGGTTGCCAGCATCACCAGCGCCAGAAAGCCGTCGCCCAGACGGGCATAGAGCGTGGGGGTGATGGCAGAGGGCAGGGTTGCATCAACCAACTGCGAGCTGTTGAGGCTGGTTTGCGACTGCACGCGCCCATAGGCGTCGATGACTCCGGAAATGCCGCTATTGGCGACGCGCACCACCGGCAATCCCTGCTCGACGGCCCGCATGCGCGCCTGCGCGAAATGCTGATAGGGGCCCCCGGAATTGCCGAACCAGGCATCATTGGTAATGGTCAGAAGCCATTGAGGGCGGTGGCCGGGCGCAACAACATCATTGGCAAATATGATCTCGTAGCAGATCAGGGGGCTGAAATCGGGAACGCCCGGAAGGCTCAGCGTACGGGGTCCGGGCCCGGTGTCGAAGCTGCCCTGAAACTGCGTGATCTTGCGCAGGCCCAGACGACCAAGAATCTGGCGAAAGGGCACATATTCTCCGAAGGGCACAAGATGGGCCTTGTCATAGGTTTCGACGATTTCGCCTGCATCATCCACGACAAAAAGGCTGTTGTAGAAATGCGTGAGGCGACCGGAGTCGCTATCCGGATCAGGTTCGCCACGAGGCCCCCCCGCAATCAGGATGGCACCCTGCGGCAGGACACGGGCAATGGCGGATCGCAAATAGGGTTCAAAAGGCAGCAGCACCGGGATTGCCCCTTCCGGCCAGATGACAATGCTGTGCGCGCCGAGGCCCGGTGAAGCGGGCGTGGGCGCCGCGCTCATCCGCAACAGCTTGCCGATGATCGCACTGGCGCGGTCGGCATCCTGCCATTTGTCCTTGAGCGAGATATCCGGCTGAACAAGACGCAGGCTGACATTCTCGACGGGCACATCCTGCGTTGTGGCCAGACGAATGGCACCCCCCAGCCAGAGCAGCAGCAGCGCGCATATGGCGGCAAGCGGCACACCTAGAATATGGCGGTCATTGCGCAGCGAGCGGGGCAGGCGGGGGTCATGGGTGGCAAGCGAGGCGCCGACCAGCATGACGACAAAACTCAAACCCAGCGCGCCGATCATGGCGGCAGTCTGGATCAGCGCATCCGATCCGATCAGGCTTTCGCCGATCTGGTTCCAGGGAAAGCCGGTGAAGACATGCCCGCGCAACCACTCGCAACAGGTCCAGATAATGGCGAGCATGGCGATGCGCCGGTAGCCTGCAAACCAGACAAGGCGCGACAGACCGGCAGCCAGCGCCGTGAACAGGGCAAGGCCCGCAGGCAGCAGCGTCACGGCAAAGGGCAGCAGGAAGGCGAATTTATCTGCCTCGACCAGAAAGGCATGTCCGATCCAGTAGAGCCCGAAAAGAAAATAGCCAAAACCGAAGAACCAGCCGAGCACACCAGCCCGCCGCATCACCCGCCAGCGCGTGGAGGGTGTCGGATCATTCACACCATCGAGCAGCCAGACAAATATCGGCAGGGTGAAAAACAGCACGACAAAAATATGGAAGGGCGGCAGCGCCAGCGTGCTCAGGGCACCGGAGAGAAAGGCTGCGCCCCAGGCGCGCCAGCCGCGCAGCTCCGAGACCGCATTGGCGATGCGCATGATCATCGCCTGGCCCGAGACGAGCCTGATTTCCTGAGCCATGGCGATATCAGCTTTCGATGGGTTCGGCGGGTGTGGCGGTTGCGTCGACCGGGGGTTGATGGATATGGATGCGCAGCCGCTTGATGCGGCGCGGGTCGGCATCCTTGACCTCGAATTCAAGCCCTGCCGGATGGCGGATCAGCTCGCCGCGCACGGGCACCCGCCCGACAAGCGAGAAAACGAGGCCGCCCAGCGTGTCCACTTCATCTTCATTGTCATCATCAAGCAGGCGGAAGCCGAGAATGTCTTCCAGCTCCTCAACCGGACAGCGCGCATCGGCATCAATCAGGCCGTCCTCGCGCTTGACCAGCATCGGGCCTTCGTCGGTGTCATGTTCATCTTCAATGTCGCCGACAATTTCCTCGACCAGATCTTCAATTGAGACGATGCCGTCCGTGCCACCATATTCATCAATGACAAGGGCAAGATGAATACGCGTCGCCTGCATCTTCACCAAAAGGTCAAGCGCGGGCATGGAAGGGGGGACAAAGAGAATGTTGCGGCGGATGAGTTTCAGCGAAAAGGGTTCAGCCTGTCGTTCCGCCTCGGCGCTGCGGGGTGCCAGATAGCCCATCACATCCTTGATGTGAACCATGCCGATCGGATCATCAAGCGTTTCGCGATAGATCGGCATGCGCGAATGGGCAGAGTCACGATAGAGCTTGAGCACTTCATCCAGCGTGGCGCTTTCCTCAATGCCGATGACATCGGCGCGCGGCACCATCACATCGTCAACGCGCAACTCACCGAAATTGAGGATGTTCACCAGCATGTGGCGTTCTTCAGTGGTGAGCGGCCGGCGGGACTCGTCATGCTCCTCAAAGACCTCTTCGAGCGTTTCGCGCAGAGAGGAGTCCGTCGCATTGCGCCCGAGCAGATTGCGCAGCCATCTCAGGCTGCCGGTCGAATTCGATCTGTCGCTTGTATCGGCCATCAGTTTTCCGTCAGGTCCTCTGCATAGGGATCGGCAATGCCGAGACCCGCCAGAATATCGCGCTCCAGCGATTCCATGTCTTCCGCTTCGCCCTCATCCTCATGGTCATAGCCCATCAGATGCAGCATGCCGTGCACGACGAGATGGCTGAAATGATCGGCCATCGTCTTTTTCTGTTCCACGGCTTCGCGCGAAATGGTTTCAAAGGCCAGCACGATGTCTCCCAGATGGTCGGTGCCGCCGGTGTTTTCACCGGCCGGAAAGGAGAGGACATTGGTGGGCTTGTCCTTCTGGCGCCATTTCCTGTTGAGGCCCTGCACGAAATCATCATCGGCCAGCACGATGCTGAGTTCGACCACGTCATCGCCACCCGCGACACAAGCGCCCCATGCCGCCTTGGCCGCGCGCAGGGCAAGCGCATGACTTGCCTCATCCCAGTCACCGGCCTCCACCAGCAGATCAATGGAGAGACCGGCGTCAGGCTCGCTCAGGCTTGTCAGGGCGTCGGCACTCATCGTTTGGTGTCTTGCCCTCGCGGATCAAGCAGCCCGCGTTCACGGGCGTTATAGGCTTTAACGACGCGCGTCACGAGCGGATGGCGCACCACATCGGCGTCGCTGAAGCGCACCGTGGCAATGCCGGGCACATCATCGAGAATGTCGAGCGCATCCTTGAGGCCGGATTTGGCGCCCATGGGCAGATCCACCTGCGACGGATCGCCGGTAATCGCCATGCGGCTGTTTTCGCCCAGGCGGGTCAGAAACATTTTCATCTGCACCGGTGTGGTGTTCTGGGCTTCGTCCAGAATGACGAAGGCATTGGCAAGCGTGCGGCCGCGCATGAAGGCGAGCGGGGCCACTTCGATCTCGCCGGATTCAATGCCCTTCATTGCCTGCTCGCCGGGCAGCGTGTCATAAAGCGCGTCATAAAGCGGGCGCAGATAGGGATCGATCTTTTCCTTCAGGTCGCCGGGCAGAAAGCCGAGACGCTCGCCCGCCTCCACCGCCGGTCGCGACAGGATGATGCGATCAACCCGCTTCTGCAGCAGCATGGAGACCGCAACAGCAACCGCCAGATAGGTCTTGCCGGTGCCCGCCGGACCGATGCCGAAGCAAAGCTCGTTCTGCTGCAGGGCCTCGATATATTTGGCCTGTGTCTGCGAGCGCGGCGTGATCACGCGGCGCTTGGTCTGCACCATGACGCGCGAGGAACTGTCATCCTTGTCGGCGGCATTGCCGGATGTCGTGGTGGCCATGCGCATTGCTCCGTCAACTTCGCCCTGATTGACCTCCTGTCCGCGCTTGAGTCGGCCATAGAGATTCTTGAATACGCGGTCTGCCATGCGTCGCGCTTCCGGCTCGCCTGTGATGACGAGCTTGTTGCCGCGCGATGTGGCCATGATGCCCAGCTCTTTCTCGATGCGAACGAGATGGCTGTCATGTTCACCATAAAGCTCCGTGAGGAGCCTGTTGTCGTCAAAGGCAATAACGAGGCTTTCGCCGCCGGTTTCGTTCAACTGCACCCTGTCCTTTCCGGACTTACACCGCGATGGATCATCTGGCCTTCTGGCCGCTCAGGCTGTCGCAATTTCATCGGCCACCAGACGTCCCTTGAGGGAGTTCTGGAAACCGCCTTCGATATGCACATTCGCGATGGTGCCAAACAGGCTGTCGGGCGCCTCGTTGATGTGCACGGACTGAAGATAGGGGCTGCGCCCGACAAGCTGGTGGCGATCACGACCGCGCCGGTCAAAGAGCACAGGCAAAACGCGCCCCGTGCAGGACTGGTTGAAGGCGAGCTGTTGCCCGCTGACCAGCGTCTGCAGACGCTGCAGGCGTTCGGCCTTCACCGCTTCGTGGACCTGTTCGTCATGGGTCGCCGCAGGCGTGCCGGGGCGGGGGGAATATTTGAAGGAATAGGCCTGGGCAAAGCCGACCGTTTCGATCAGCGCCAGCGTGTCCTCGAAATCGGCATCGCTCTCGCCGGGGAAGCCGACAATGAAATCCGACGACATGGCGAAGTCAGGCCGCGCCTTGCGAATGCGTGCAATAATCTCGTGATAGCGTTCCGCCGTATGCTGACGGTTCATGGCCTCCAGAATGCGGTCCGAGCCCGACTGCACGGGCAGATGCAGATAGGGCATCAGCTTGGCGATATGGGCATGCGCCTCGATCAGCTCGTCATCCATGTCGCGGGGATGGCTCGTGATATAGCGGATGCGGTCCAGACCATTGATCTGGGCCAGCTCCGCCACCAGCGCGCCGAGCGTGGCGCTGCCGCCGCCTGCCGCCTCGCCATGATAGGCATTCACATTCTGGCCCAGCAATGTCACTTCCCGCACACCGGCATCCACCAGGGCGCGTGCCTCGTCAAGAATGCGGGCAACGGGACGGGAATATTCGCCGCCGCGCGTATAGGGCACGACGCAGAAGGTACAGAATTTGTCGCAGCCCTCCTGAACGGTCAGAAAGGCAGCCGGTCCGCGCGCCAGCGTCAGACGTTTCTGCGGTGCGGGCAGGGTCTCGAACTTGTCTTCGATCGGAAATTCGGTATCGACGATGCGCTGGCCGGTCTCGCGCATCTTGTCGATCATGGCCGGCATGCGATGATAATTCTGTGGTCCGACGACGAAATCGACCGTCGGCTCCCGGCGGCGCATCTCGGCCCCCTCGGCCTGCGCCACGCAGCCGGCCACACCGATCATCATGTCTTCGCCACGGGTCTTCTTTTCGTCCTTCAGAACGCGCAGGCGCCCGAGCTCGGAATAGACCTTTTCGGCGGCTTTCTCGCGAATATGGCAGGTATTGAGGATCACCATATCGGCTTCCTCGGGCGTTCCGACCTCGCTATAGCCTTCCGGCGCCATGACATCGGCCATGCGCAGACTGTCATAGACATTCATCTGGCAGCCATAGGTCTTGATGAAAATCTTGCGGCTATTGGCTTTGTCGGCTGGCTTGACGGAGAGCGGCAGGGCGCGACGTGCGGAATCAGGGGCCTTGGCCTCACCTGGTTCGGCGCTCTGCGCAGGGGACACGATGGTATCGGACAATGTGGTCGCTTAACTCCTCGGTGACGTGACGGATCACGAACTGATTTGCAGAAACTCTATCACGGGAAGGGCTTGGCAAGGGAACGAGATATTCGACCCCCTCGGCCTTAATGCCCCCGATTTTCCCCTAGGGCGGGGGTCAGCCCGCAGCGGCAACGCCGATCCGGTCAGGCGCGGCCGCATCGCCCGCCTTGCCGGCCTTGTCATCGGCCTCATCCCAGCGCCCGATCAGGGCCTGTTCCACCCCGCGACGGCAGGCATTTTCGCAATAGGCGGCCAGCGCCTTGCGATTACCGATTTCGCGAATGGTGACGGGCTTGTGATATTCGACCAGCACCTCGATCGGCCCCAGCGAGAAGGCTTCCCAGAGATGGGGGAAAAGCTCCATATCGCCATACCAGGCAAAAAACGGCCGGAAATAGCGGCCCATGGGGAAGCCGTAAATCTTGGTATAGGTCACCGACACCGGCTGCACCACAAGGTCATCCTCGCGGTCGGCTTCGCCACTGACGATGGTGAGCTGGGCAACGCTCATCAGCGCGCTCTTGAAGTTCAGCACCCGGTTGCCATCACTGGAAGTACCTTCGGGAAAGAGGATCAGGCGGTCGCCTGCGGCGATGCGGGCATGGATTTCGTTGCGCGAATGGGCGGTACGGGTGCGCCGCTCGCGCTCCACGAAAACCGTCTGCTGCAGGCGCGCCAGCGTGCCGAAAAAGGGCCAGCCGGCCACTTCGCTCTTGGCCACGAAGGAGGAGGGCTGCAGCGAGGCCATGATCGGAATATCGAGCCAGCTTGTGTGGTTGGCCGTGATCAGGCAGGCGCCCTTCTCATAGGGTGTGCCCCGCGTCGTCACGCGAATGCCGATCAGCTTGCAGAGAAAGCGGTGATAGCGATTGGGCAGTTTCTTGGCGAGCGGCAGGCGCAGCTTCATGGCCAGCCACTGCATGGGCATCAATATGAGCGCGGAGAGTATGAACCCCGCAAGGAGCACAGCTGCACGTAACCTGGCCATTTCTAGGTCTCCATCCCTTTCGGGCCCGCTTCCTGTCGTCCTGCCGGGGTTTTACTTCTTGTCCCGGTCCAGCGGCACGCCATAAAGCTCGAGGCGATGATCCACCAGATTGAAGCCCAGCTCGCGTGCAATCACACGTTGCAGGTTTTCGATGTCATCATTGTGAAACTCAATGACGCGTCCGGTGGAAAGATCAATCAAATGGTCATGATGCTCCTCGGTGACCTGCTCATAGCGAGAGCGACCATCGCGGAAATCATGCCGTTCCAGAATCCCAGCCTCTTCAAACAGACGAACCGTACGGTAAACCGTGGCAATCGAGATCTTGTTGTCCACGAGAGAGGCCCGGCGATAGACCTCCTCGACATCGGGATGATCGCTGGCAAGCGAGAGGACGCGGGCAATGACGCGTCGCTGCTCGGTCATGCGCATCCCCTGCTTCACGCAGAGATTCTCGATCCGCTCGGGATCGAGTTGGGCAACATCATTGGTGATCTTTTCAGTAGGGCTCGTGTCCATGACCACATCATAAAGAAAGCAGAATGGCTTGTCACCAAATCGGAAAAGCCTGATGGGGCCAGCTCATAACGGGTAAGTAACTGAAAAACGAGTGAATTCTGCCCTTTGGCGCGATTTGCCGCGCTGACGATGCCTCAGGCGCCCCAAGAGCGGCAAAACCTCACCCGGCGGGGCCGAGATCACAGCGCCAGACCAGGGCATCGACCTTTTCATGCCCGCGCTGGTAATAGCCCGCCCGGCGGCCGACCTCGACAAAGCCGCAGGCCCTGTAAAGGGCAATGGCAGGCTGGTTGTCATTCGCCACTTCAAGAAAGAGCTGATCAGCGCCCTCGCGGCCCGCGCGCACCTTGGCCGCTGCCATGAGCGCATGGCCGATGCCCTTGCCGCGCGCCTCGGAGGCCACACAAATGGTCAGGATTTCGGCCTCGCCGCCGCCACATCGGGTGAGAACAAAGCCCAGCGGCATGTCATCAGCGAAAGCCAGCAGGGCGAATGCGCCCGGCGTTGCCAGAAGGCCGGCAAAACTTGCCTCATCCCAGGGGCTGTCAAAGGCCTGCGCGTGAAGCGCGGCCAGCACGCCGGCATGGGCGGGCCCTGCGGGCTGAATGTCACATGTCATGGCAGCAGGTCACGGCGCGTCGGGCAGGGCATCGGGATCAATGCCGCCGGGCAGCTTGGCATCCGGCTTGCGCAGATAGAGCGGGGCAGGGGCCTCGCGAAATTTCGCCGCCCCGTGAAGCTTGAGCCTGTCATGCGCGATACGGGCAACCGCCAGCGCATCGGGCTGGGCGGCCGCATCGGCCAGACGGAAGGCCCGGTGGTGATCACGCAAGACGTCATCCACCAGGGCCGCAGCTGACCCCACCCCCACCATGCGTTCCTTTGGCAAATGATCCTGAACCGATTCAAGTGCGACCAGCATCGGCTCCATCAAGGGCGTCAGATCAGGGGCAAAGACCTGCAGATAGATTTCGCCGCGACGGGCATCAAAAGCCGACACAATAACCTCGCCCGGATCCGTCATGACGGGTTCGGCAATGGCCTCCAGCGTCGTGACGCCGACAAGCGGCAGGCTGCGGGAAAGGGCGATGCCACGGGCGGCAGAAAGCCCCACGCGCAGGCCGGTGAATGTTCCCGGCCCCACGGTGACGGCCAGCGCATCGAGATCATCATAGCCAAGCCCTGCCTCCAGCATGACCTCGGCAATCATCGGCATCAGATTTTCAGCGTGACCGCGCTGGCGCAGTTCGTGGCGCGAGGCCAAGGGCCTGGCCCCCACGACAGCAACAGACAGGGCGCCCTGGGCCGTATCGAATGCAAGAAGGTTCAAGTAAGCCCCATGGTGAGCGGTTGATCAGATGATCTGGCAGGCCCGATCAAATTCAAGACGCGGGCTGCGCGGGAAAAGACCCGCCTCGTCACCATAGCCCAGATTGCAGAGGAAATTCGACTTCACTGTCGTCCCGGCAAAAAAGGCCTCATCCACCTTGGCCATGTCATAGCCCGACATGGGGCCGCAATCGAGCCCCAGCGCTCGGGCCGCCAGCATGAAATAGGCGCCCTGCAGCGAGCCATTGCGGAAGGCAGTGGCTTCGGCCCATTCCGCGCTCCGGTTGAACCAGGTCTTGGCTGTCAGATCATGGGGAAAGAGTTCAGGCAGCAATTCATAGAATTCGACGTCATAGCCAAGGATCGCCGTCACGGGCGCCGCCATGGTTTTTTTCAGATTGCCCGCAGAGAGGGCCGGTGCCAGCTTTTCCTTGGCCTCTTTCGTCTTTACAAAGATGATCCGGGCCGGTGAGCAGTTGGCGCTTGTCGCACCCCATTTCATCAGATCGTAAATGGCCTTCAACTGTGCATCGCTGACCGGCTTGTCGAGCCAGGCATTATGCGTGCGGGCCTTGCGAAACAGGGTATCAAGCGCGTCATCGCCCAGAACTTCACTCATCTCTGCGTCCTCATGCTTTTTGATTTATGCGGGCTATGCCCTCAACAGGCCAAGGCCCTGACGCACAAGATACGGCTTTCAGCCCGCCATACCAGCCTGAAAGGGCCGCGGTCCAGTTTTTGAGCATGTTCAGATAAGGACGCCGAAAAGCTTGCCTGTTCAGACCTGACGAACTTCAGTCACTTCGGGGATGTAATGGCGCAGCATGTTCTCAACACCGTTCTTCAGCGTCACGGTTGAAGACGGGCAGCCCGCGCAGGAGCCCTGCATGTTGAGATAGACAATACCATCCTCAAATCCCTGAAAGGTAATGTCGCCGCCATCCTGCGCCACGGCAGGGCGGACACGCGTATCGAGAATTTCCTTGATCTGGGAAACGATCTCGCTCTCATCGCCGTCGGCGTGACCATTGTCGTCGTCGCTGCCATAAAGCACCGGCGCACCGGAGGTGAAATGTTCCATGATCGCGCCAAGCAGCGCCGGCTTGAGATGCTGCCACTCGCCATCCGTCTTGGTGACGGTGACAAAATCAGATCCGAAGAAAACCCCACTCACGCCGTCAACGGCAAAAAGGCGCGCGGCCAGCGGCGAACGCTCGGCGGCGCTTGCATCCGGAAAGTCGGCCGCCCGTCCATCGCCCAGAACCTCGCGGCCGGGAATGAATTTGAGCGTCGCCGGATTGGGCGTGGCTTCGGTCTGGATGAACATTTGAAAACCCTTTATTCTGCATGGCTTTAGCAAGCCACCCTGCGCCCTATAGATGGACCTGATGGCGGCTCTAATCAAGAGCCCGCGCCCAGAGGGTCACGCCAGCGCGCGCAGCGCCTCTTCGCTGAGATTGCCCGGCACCACGGTGACAGGGATCGGGAAGGCCTTTTCAGCCGCATTGGAGACCATGGAAACCAGCGGTCCCGGGCCTTCCTTGCCAAGCCCTGCGGCCAGCACCAGAACAGCAATATCGCGGTCTTCCTCGATGATCTGCTTGACCTGCTCGGCGCGACGGCCTTCGCGAATGACGAGTTCAGCCATGATGCCGTCGGCATATTCATTCACATGGGAGGCAAGGCGATGCAGCAGCTTTTCAGCTTCAGCGCGCGCCTCATCGCGCATGATATTGGCCACGCCCAGCCATTGCTGGGAGCTGTCGCCCGGCTCGATCACGGCCAGCAATGTGACGACACCATGGGTATGGAGCGCGCGCAGGCTCGCAAAGTGGATCGCCACTTCGGATTCGGGCGTGCCATCCACCACCACGAGAAACTTGCGGCGCTTCTGCGGGGCGGGTCCCGACTCTTTGGATGCATCTTCTGTCATGGGCGCGATGCTGCCACCGCGCGCAGGATTGGGCAAGACGACAAATGCACGCCTATTTCAGCAGAATATTGGTGATTTCCCGGAGCTGCGTGCGGGCGCGCAACAGGTAAAAGCCCTCGGCGGTCAGATGATTGGGGCGCAGATCGGCATCCGGCGCGCCATTGACCACCACCAGCGGGGAGAGCGTCGCGGCCTTACGCAGGCTGTCGAGCATCTCCGCCCAGGGCTTTTCCAGATTGCGCTCCCTGATGATGGGCGCAAAATCCACACCCAGCCCCTGCAGCACCATATAATAGCCATAGAGCTTGCCCTTGGTCTGGTAGAAAACATCATCCGCCTTGAAGTCGATAAAGTCGGACGAATGTTCCGTGATCTGACGATCAAGCACGGCAGAAGACGACCCGAGGTCAGAGGCGAAGCGGTCAAGCGTGGCGAGCAGATTGTCGGCCCGCTTGTCGAAGACAGCATCGCCCTTGGCAAGACGCGCATTATATTCGAGCAGCTGCTTGCGGGCATCGCGATATTGCGATTCCGAACTGGCGCGGATCGCCAGCGAGACGCCGGGATTCCAGAGCCAGACGGTGCCGGGATATTGCAGCAGGCCGCCGGCGCGCTGCAGATTGGGGTCGGCTTCCGAGGAGCCGCGCGTCCGGCCCAGCTGGTCGGTCAGCTCAAAGCCGAAACGGGCGAGCGCCGACATGATGCCCTGCTGGAAATTGGGCATGTTGTCGAGCATGTAGCCCGGCTGGAAAAAGGGATCATTCGCCGTCCAGCTGTTCTGGTTAACTTCACGGTCAATCAGCGCGGCAGCGATGGAGACAGCTTCGCTGCCGCCTTCAATGCGGTCGGCGGCGGGCACCGTGAAATTCACGTCATCGTCAATGTGATGCACCATCACCATGCCGACGGGATAATAGAGCAGGGCAATGACGAGGAGCGCGATCACGCCGCGACGGACATAGCCCAGCCAGTTGCGGCTGCCGGCTGCGGCGGGCGCTGTTGCGCCGTCTGCCGCGCCCGCACCATCTGCCGGTTTGCGCCGCCAGAAGGCCAGATTTGGCATGGACCAGCTTCCCTTCCGATAGAGCCAGGCGTGACGGATGCGGTCACCAAGGGCTGCAAGGCGTTCGGAAAAGCTCATCATCTCTCCTTGAAAGGGTCGAGGTCGGGAAACACGTCCAGTCAGTGTTAAATAAGATCGGGCGGGCAGGGATCAAGACGCAAATATCTCATGCACTTATCCCCGCCCGGCCGGTTTCAGCCGGTCAAGCCTTTCAGATAAAGCCGACAATCTCGCGAACGCGCGCCATGATCGGGTCGGCAATGGCACGCGCCCGCACCGCCCCGTTGCGCAGCACGGCGTCAATATGGCCCGGATCGTCCATCAGGCGCTTCATCTCGCCGGTAATGGGCGAAAGCCTTTCAATGGCGAGGTCCGCCAGCACCGGCTTGAATTCACCAAACTGCCTGCCGCCAAATTCCGCCAGCACCTCCGCCTTGGTCTTGTCGGCAAGGGCGGCATAAATGCCAACCAGATTGTCAGCACCGGCGCGGCCTGCCAGACCTTCCACCGTTTCAGGCAGGGGATCGGGGTCGGTCTGGGCCTTGCGGATCTTCTTGGCGATGTCCTCGGCACTGTCCTTCATGGTGATGCGGGAAAGGTCCGAGGGGTCGGATTTCGACATTTTCTTGGTGCCGTCGCGCAGGCTCATGACGCGGGTGGCCGCGCCCATGATCAGCGGCTCGGGCTGGGGAAAGAAGTCCGGCACGGCAAAATCATTGTTGAATTTCTGGGCGACATCGCGGGCAAGCTCCAGATGCTGCTTCTGGTCCTCGCCGACAGGCACATGGGTTGCCTGATAGACGAGAATGTCAGCTGCCATCAGCACCGGATAGGCATAGAGCCCGACACTTGCCTTTTCGCGGTCCTTGCCGGCCTTGTCCTTGAACTGGGTCATGCGGTTGAGCCAGCCGATGCGGGCGACGCAATTGAGCACCCAGGCAAGCTCGGCATGGGCCGGAACGCCGGACTGGTTGAAGATGATGTGCTTTTCAGGGTCGATGCCCGCCGCGATATAGGCGGCGGCCACTTCGCGCGTATTGGCCGCCAGTTCCGCCGGGTCCTGCCAGACGGTGATGGCATGCATGTCGACCACGCAATAGAGGCACTCATGGCTCTCCTGCAGGCCAACGAAATTGCGGATCGCGCCCAGATAATTGCCCAGATGCAGATTGCCTGTCGGCTGCACTCCTGAAAAAACGCGGTTTGTCGGCTTATTCATCTCTTACTTCCATTCCCAAGCTTTGGCGTGGGTTCTTATCGGACGGGGCGGCGTCCAGTGCAAGGGGGCTCAACGCAGCAGCGCGCGGCGCATTTCGGCAAAACGCGTCGCGCCGGTCATCTCGCAAAAGACCCCGTAAACGATCATGCCGCCCACGACGAGCCCGGCGAGAACCGAAATGCTGGCGAGCGCATGCAGGGCAAAATAGGGCGCGAGGAAGGCCGCGCCTGCATAAAGCGCCAGCCCCATGCCCGCCGCCGAGACCAGAATGAGCGGCAGGCGCCTGATGAGCTGGGCATCGGGCGTGAAATCGCCACGCCGCCATAGCGTGATGCCGAGCTGTCCGGCATTAACCCAGGCGGCAAGGGTCGTGCCCATGGCGATGCCGGCAAAGGCGAAGAACTGGAAAAGCACGAAAGACGAGACGATGTTGACCGCGATGGAGATCGCGGCAAAGCGCAGCGGCGTCTTGGTGTCCTGCCGCGCAAAAAAGCCCGGCGAGAAGACCTTGTTCAGCACGAAGGCCGGCAGGCCGATGGCATAGATCATCAGGGCCAGCGCCGTGGCCTGCGTATCTGAATCGAGAAACGCTCCGCGCTGGAAAAGCACCTGAATGATATCATGGGGAATGACCGCCAGCGCCATGGCGGCAGGCAGCGTCAGCAGCATGGAAAATTCGATGGCGCGGTTCTGGCTCCAGCTCGCGCCCCCCTTGTCGTCGGCCCGCAGGCGGCGCGACAGATCCGGCAGCAGCACCACACCCATGGCGATGCCGATGACACCGAGCGGCAGCTGATAGATGCGGTCGGCATAATAGAGCCAGGACACGGCCCCTGCCTGCAGGGTCGCGATCATGGTGCCGATGGTGAGATTGAGCTGGCCGATGCCGCCGGAAATGATGCCGGGCACGCCCAGCCGCACAAGCTGGCGCATATCCGGCGTGAGGCGCGGCCAGCGCAGACGCAGGACGATGCCCGCCCGCCAGCAGGAAATCAGCAGCCAGATAAACTGGATGACGCCCGCCGCCGCGACGCCATAGGACAGTGCAAGGCCGGGATTTTCCGTCAGCGGCACGACAAACCAGATCGCGCCGATCATCGTGATGTTGAGCATGACGGGTGCCGCCGCCCCCGGAAAGAAGCGACCCATGGAATTGAGGATCGCCGCCTGCAACGCGGTCAGCGAGATGAAAAGCAGATAGGGAAAATTGATGCGTGTGAATTCGATGGCCAGCGCCAGCTTTTCGGGATCATCGCCATAGCCCGGCGCAAAGAGCCACATGAGCCAGGGCATGAAAATTTCTGCCAGGATCGTCAGCACCAGCAGGACAAAGAGAAGGCCCGAGAGCGCATCTTCGGCGAAATGGCGGGCCGCCGCTTTGCCGCTCCCCTCCAGATGACCGGAGAACAGAGGCACAAAGGCGGAGTTGAACGCGCCTTCGGCAAAGATCGAGCGGAACATGTTGGGAAAGCGGAAGGCAACGAAAAAGGCATCCGCGATCGGCCCGGTCCCCAAAGCCGACGCCACCAGCATGTCGCGAAAAAAGCCGAGAATGCGGCTGAGCATGGTGGTGCCACCCACGGTGGCGGCGGAGCGGACGAGATTCATGGGGCGCGCTTCTTCACGTTGGGTCTCTGACCGCTTCTAATCAGCCGCAAGAACATCTTCGCGGCGGCGTTTTTGTGGCCGTGCCTTTTTAACCGGATCGGCCAGCGCTTCAAGCAGATGCCGTTCCACCGCCTTCTTCTTGTTGGCATTGGTAACCTTCTGGCCGATCACATCCTTGACATAGAAAACGTCGACGGCGCGTTCGCCATAGGTCGTCACATGGGCAGACCCGATGGTGAGGCCCAGATGGAAAAGCGCCCGCGTCAGGGCATGCACGAGACCGGGGCGATCAAGCCCGTTCACCTCGATGACGGTATATTGGTCGGAGAGATCATTATCGATGAAGATCTGGGGCGCGACAGCCACGGAGAAAGCATCCGCACGGCGCTGCCGCTTGTGGCGTTCTTCAATGGCATCGGGCGGCAGCACTTCGCCTGACAGGACCTTTTGCAGCATTTCCTTGAAACGCTCCACGCGCCGCGCCTCGGTGATCGCACCGCCATCCTGATCTTGCACCAGAATGATATCAAGCGCCATGCCGTCGCGTGTCGTGAAAATCTTGGCATCGACAATATTCATGCCCAGCACGGCGCAGGCGCCGGCAAAGCGGGAGAAGAGACCCGGATGGTCCTGCGTATAAAGCGTGATCTCCGTCACATCGCCATCGGCGGGATGGATGTCGATGACAAGCGGGGCGCTCTTGCTCTGCATGATCAGATGCGCGTGGCGTTCATGCATATCGGTGTCGAGCGACAGCCAATAGCCATCGGCATGACGCCGGGCATAGCTCTTCTGGGCTTTTTCCGTCCAGTCGGGCAGGCGGGCAAAAAGTGCATCCTGCGCGGCGGCCACGCGTTCCTTGCGATTGAGCGCATTGTCGCCACCCTGCAGCAGGGTCGCGGTATCGAAATAGAGGTGACGCAGGAGCTGGCCTTTCCAGCCATTCCACACACCGGGGCCCACGGCCTTGATATCCACAACGGTCAGCACATAGAGCATGCGCAGGCGTTCGGGGCTCTGGACCAGATTGGCAAAATCGCGCACCGTCTTGGGATCGGAAATATCGCGCTTCTGCGCGACGTCGCTCATCACGAGATGATTGCGCACGAGCCAGGCAACCGTTTCGGTTTCGCCCTCGCCCATGCCCAGACGCGGGCAGAGCTTGCGTGCAATCGCTTCGCCCGCTTCGGAGTGATCCTCGGGGCGACCCTTGGCGATGTCATGCAGGAAGACCGACATATAAAGCGCGTTGCGGCTCTTCATCTTGCTCATCAGTTCGTGCGCAAGGGGATATTCGCCGGGCTCGGCATTGCGCTCGACCTCGGAGAGAATGCCGATGGCGCGCAGCAGATGCTCGTCGGCGGTGTAGTGGTGATACATGTTGAACTGCATCAGCGCGACGATGCGCCCGAAATCCTGCACGAAGCGGCCGAGCACACCGGCCTCATTCATCAGGCGCAGCGTTCCCTCCGGGTCCTTCTTCGATGTCAGAATTTCGAGGAAGAGCTTGTTGGCTTCCTCATTCTTGCGCAGCGAGGCATCGACCAGTTTCAGCGAGCGCGTCACAAGCTTGAGCGCATCGGGATGAATATCAAGCGTGTGCTCATTGGCGACATGAAACAGGCGAATGAGATTGACAGGATCCTTTTCGAAGAATTTCGGCGAGGTCACATCCAGCCGGCCTGACTCGATGTTGAAGCCGCGAATGACCTTCTTGCGGCGCAGCGCCTGCATGAAGCGACCGATGGAGGGCTTCTTCTTGCGTTCCTGTTCTTCAAGCACGGCGCAGAAGATGCGCGTCAGATCGCCGACATCCTTGGCGACCAGAAAATAATGCTTCATGAAGCGCTCGACATCGCGCAGCCCCGCATGGGCATGATAGTCGAGGCGCTTGGCCATCTCGGTCTGCACATCAAAGGTCAGGCGTTCTTCGGCGCGGCCTGTCAGGAAGTGCAGCTCGCATCGCACCGCCCAGAGAAAATTCTCCGCCTTGCGGAACGTCGCATATTCTTCCGCCGTGAAAACACCTGCCGCCACCAGCTCGGAGGGTTCCTTGACGCGATAGACATATTTGCCGATCCAGAAGAGCGTGTTGAGATCACGTAGGCCGCCCTTGCCCTCTTTCACATTGGGCTCGACCAGATAGCGGCTTTCGCCCGCCCGCCTGTGACGCACATCGCGCTCGGCGAGCTTGGCCTCCACAAATTCATCGCCCGTGCCCTTGACGACTTCCGCGTCAAAGCGGGTCTCCAGCTCTTCGAAAAGATCGCGGTCGCCGATGATGTAACGCGATTCCAGAAGGGCAGTGCGGATGGTGAAATCCTCGCGCGAGAGACGAATGCAGTCCGTGACCGAGCGTGTGGCGTGACCGACCTTGAGGCCGAGATCCCACAGGACATAGAGCATGTATTCGACAACGCTTTCGCCCCAGGGGGTCTGCTTGTAAGGCAGCAGAAACAGGAGATCGATATCGGAACCCGGCGCCATGGTGCCACGGCCATAGCCGCCGACAGCCGTGATCGTCAGGCGCTCGGCGCCGCTGGGATTGGCCGCGCGTGACACATGCTGGATGGCAAATTCATAAAGCGCGGAGATCACGCTGTCCTGCAGGATGGCCAGGCTCTCGGCACAGGCCAGCCCGCGAAACGTGCCCGATTCCAGTCGCTCATGGGCGAGCGCCCGGCCACGCTTCATCTCCTCTTTCAGCGTTTCGACAACCGCGCGTTTGAGCGCCAGATCATCGCTGCCATGTTTCTCTGCCAGTTTGCTCAAGCGGCTGTTCAACTCGGCCAGATTGGCAATGTCGCTCGGGTTCGATTGGCTTCGGGCCATAAGGCATTGTCCCTGATCAGATCATTCGGGCATTTGCCAGCCTCTTGCCCAGCAAATCACGGATCGGCCGCGTCCCTCCTATATGACCTCAATATATAGCATGGCTGCGCGCGGCAAGGGTGAGAGATGGACATTGCATGAACATGATTTCATTCGATTCCATTTTCTCGTCACAAAATTGCCCGTCTCTCGCCATGCCGCAGGACTGACTTATGTGTCGCGGGCTTGTTCATCCGTTCTTTGTCCCAACCGGGCCCGTGCCAGCCACGAAATGACTGGCTCACAAGAAAGGAGCCAAGCAAATGCGTACCAAACTTCTGACATCGGTTGCCCTGGCCACTGCCCTCATGGCGTCACCTGTGCTGGCCAACAATTATGCGGCCAACCCCAACCCGACCCCTGACCAGGCCAAACAGCTCTGCAGCAAGCTTTCCGACCAGTTCGAGTTTCTGACGCCGTTCAAGAAGGGCGTGCCCTATTGGTCAAAGGCCAGCGCCGAATTCAAGGATGGCCAGCAGGCCTGTGAAAACGGCAAGCCGGTTGTCGGTGCCAAGGACATGCAGACCGCCATTTCCGACATGTATGTGGTGCCGGACTCGATCTGAAAGCCGGCGCTGACCAACATCGCGAGCTGATCCACCGCCCGGTCAGGTCGGCCCCCTGGGACGGCCTGACCGGGCTGGTTGCCTGAACGACCAGATATAAACAAGCATTAAAATTTATTTATAAATAAAAAGTCTGTATATATTTCCGTTTCGTGACTTCGAATTCATCTTAAGACTTTATTTTGCCGCAATATTGCCAGTAAGCCGCCGACATCCGGGACGATTCTTCTTCTCGAGGGCAAGATCGCCCTTGTCGCGCTGCCCCTCCCCGTTGGGGCCCATGACAGCGCAAACCGGAGAAGACCCCAAATGTTGAAGACCCTCGCGATGGCCTCTATTGCCGCCAGCCTGATGGCCGGCCCCGTGCTTGCCGCAGAAACCATGGCGCAGCCCACCCCGATGCCCACATCGAGCGTTGCGTCTCCTGCCAGCCAGAAGGCCCCGATGACCAAAGCGGAAATCAAGGCGGAAAAAATCAAAAAGGCCGAGCTGAAAGCTGAAAAGGCCAAGGAAAAGAAGATCGCGCTGAAGGAAAAAACCAAGAAAGACAAAGAGTCGGTGGCACCGACCGTCAACTGATCTCCAGCCAAACTGCCACTCTCAGGACCGGGTCCCCCCGCCCGGTCCTGATTGTCTCCCGGCTTGACAGCGATAGGCGATGACAACACTCTGCGCGGAAATGCCTTTTGTTCACTCCCGTGGAAGCGCCCGCCTTGTCCCAGCCCGCCGATATCGACAAACGCAAGATCTATAGCCGCCTTTTGCAGGCCTGGTGGAAGGATCGCGGCCAGTTTTCACGCAAGAAGATCGCACGTGACTGCCCGATCTGCGGCTATCACGGGACATTCCTCTCCGTCGGTCGCCCGTCGCGCTGGGATACGCGCTGCCCCAATTGTGGCTCGCGCGAACGCCATCGTCTGATCCAGCTTTATCTGAACGATCACAATATTGATCTGACCACCAAGAGCATTCTGCAATTTGGCCCCGAGAAATGGCTGATGCGGGCCATGAAGAACAATCCGGCCTATGAGCCGGCTGACCTTTATTCGCCGATTGCGAAATATCGCCTCGACATCACCAAGATCGACCGCCCGGACAACTGCTTCGATGTGGTGATCGCCAATCATGTCTTTGAGCATGTGGATGAGGATGCGCTCGCCATGCGTGAGATGTATCGCGTGCTCAAGCCCGGCGGTCTGGGGTTCTTTTCGGTACCGATCAACCTGTCGCGCGAAGAAACCTATTCAGACGATTCCATCACCGATCCCGATCTGCGTTTTGCGCATTTCGGCGGCACCGATCACAAGCGCTTCTACGGCCGCGACTTTGGCGCAAAGCTCGAAGCGGCAGGCTTCCGTGTCGAGGCCTATCGCCGCGAGCCGGGCGAAGAAGTGAAATGGGGCCTGTTGCGCGATGAGTGCATTTTCATCGGGCACAAGGACTGACGGCTAGTCCTTCCCGGATTCCATCGCCTTCAGGCGGTAAAGCCATTCAAGGGCTTCCTTGGGGCTGAGCTCGTCGGGATTGATCGCCTTCAGTGATTTTTCGATCTCGCTGTCGCGCGGCTTTGCACTTGTGGGCCGCGTCGCGGTGAAAAGCGGCAGATCATCAATCAGGGCTGTCTTGGGGGTGCGCTCGCCGCCTTCTTCCAGAGCCGCCAGCACATGGCGCGCGCGCGTGATGACGCTGCCGGGCAATCCGGCCAGCTTGGCAACCTGAATGCCGTAGGAACGGTCCGCCGCGCCGGGTGCGACCTCATGCAGGAACACCACATCGCCCTCCCATTCGCACACTTTCATGGTCGCATTGGCGAGATGGGCAAGCTTGTCGGCCAGTGCCGTCAGTTCATGATAATGGGTGGCGAAAAGCGCGCGTGAGCGATTGACCTCGTGCAGATGCTCGACCGCAGCCCAGGCAATCGAAAGCCCGTCAAAGGTGGCCGTCCCGCGCCCGATCTCATCAAGAATGACAAGGGATCGCGGCCCGGCCTGATTGAGAATGGCCGCCGTTTCCACCATCTCGACCATGAAGGTCGAGCGGCCACGGGCAAGATCATCGGCAGCACCCACGCGGCTGAAAAGCCGGTCGACCACACCGATATGCGCCTGCGCGGCGGGCACGAAGCTGCCCATCTGCGCCATGATGGCAATCAGCGCATTCTGGCGCAGGAAGGTTGATTTGCCCGCCATATTGGGGCCGGTCAGAAGCCAGAGCGTTTTGGCCGCGCCCCTGTCGCCCGAGAGATCGCAATCATTGGGCACGAAGGGAGCGCCCCCTGCCTCAAGGGCTGCCTCAACCACCGGGTGACGTCCCGCCTCGATCGCAAAGGCGCGGCTTTCATCAACCAAAGGCCGGACATAGCGTTTTTCGGCAGCAAGCGCCGCCAGGGCTGCCGTCGCATCAAGGACGGCGAGCGCCGCTGCGGCGCGGGTGATGATGGCCGCTTCCGCCATGACATCGCTGACGAGCCCTTCAAAGAGCCGGAGTTCAAGGTCGAGCGACTTGCCCGCCGCTTCCGCAATGCGGCTGGCGAGATCGGCCAGTTCGCTTGTCGTGAAGCGCATGGCATTGGCGAGCGTCTGACGATGGATATAGCGCGCGCTCAGGGGCTCCGACATCAGGGTTTCGCCATGGCGCGGAGCGACCTCAATATAGTAGCCCAGCACATTGTTGTGCCGGATCTTGAGTGTGGCTATGCCCGTCTCCTCTGCATATTTTGCCTGCAGACCGGCAATCAGGCGGCGCGCATCATCCCGCAGCAGGCGCAATTCATCGAGCTCGGCGGAAAAGCCCGGCGCGATGAAACCGCCATCGCGCGCCAGCAACGGCAATTCACGATCCAGTGCTTCAGCAAGACGTGTCTTCAAGGCCGGGGCGACATCGCGCAAGGCAGACGCGCTTTGGGCCAGCTCTTCGGGCAGGGGCAGAAGACCGGCGGGCGCCGCATCCAGAAGGGCGGCCACATCATGCCCGGCGGCAAGGCCGTGACCGATCTGGGCGAGATCACGCGGCCCCCCGCGCCCCAACGACAGGCGCGACAGGGCGCGCGCCATATCGGGGGCGGCCTTCAGGCGGCTGCGCATGTCATTGCGGGTATCGCGCGCCTCAAGGCACCATTCAACCGCATCAAGGCGGGCATTGATCCGGCCGGGATCGGTCAGTGGCGCGGCCAGTCTTGCACCAAGTTCGCGGGCGCCGGCCCCTGTCATGGTCCGGTCGATGACGGCAAAAAGTGAGCCGCGCGTTTCGCCCTGCAGCGTGCGCATGAGTTCAAGATTGGCGCGCGTGGCGGCATCAATTGCCATGGCATCGCCTGAAATGATCTGGCGCGGGGCCGCGAGAGCGGGGATGCGCCCGACCTGCGTCAGGGACACATAATCGAGCAAGGCGCCCATGGCGGCAATTTCAACACGCGAAAAACTGCCAAAGGCCTCAAGCCCCGCCACGCCCAGATGGGCGCTCAGACGCCGCTCGGCGCTGCCTGAGTCAAAGCGGGCCGCGGGCAGGGGCGTGATGCATTTTTCCATCGAAAGCACCGGCGACAGCATCGGCCCCATCTCGGGATCAGCCATCAGGTTTTCCGGCACCAGCAATTCACCCGGCGCCAGCCGGGCCAGTTCCGCCCCGAGGCTTGCCGGTTCAATGGCTGTCACCTCAAAGCGACCCGTCGATACGTCGCACCAGGCAAGACCCAGAAAGGGGCTGCTGCCAATGCGGGCAAGCGCGGCCAGATAATTATGGGCACGCGCTTCGAGCAGCGTGTCTTCGGTGAGCGTGCCGGGAGTCACAAGGCGCGTCACGGCGCGGGCGACAACCGACTTGGCGCCGCGCTTCTTGGCCTCGGCGGGGTCTTCCATCTGCTCACAGACGGCGACCTTGAAGCCCTTGCGGATGAGCCGCTCCAGATAGGCTTCATGGGAATGGACGGGGACCCCGCACATGGGGATATCCTCGCCCGCATGCTTGCCGCGCTTGGTGAGCGCAATATCGAGGGCGGCAGCGGCCTTGACCGCATCCTCAAAGAACATCTCGTAGAAATCGCCCATACGGTAAAAGAGCAGGGCATCAGGCTGGGTCGCCTTGATCTTGAGAAACTGCGCCATCATGGGCGTGGCATCACCCGGCGGTGGCGCGGCATTGAGGGGTTCGGCCATGTCTGGCGCCATGTCGGGCTGGTTTTGCATCGCCGCGAGACTAGCAGAACTCGCGCCCGCGAACAGGGGGCAAGCCGCATTTCACGGCGCGATGCACCCGTCTCGACCCACCGCCTCGGGCTGCTTTCATGGCAAATCTTGGCAATTTCCCCGCACACGTCTTGTTATTGCCGCATCGCCAGCCTACAAAACGGGCTTCCTTCGGGCCCCAGAGGCCCCATCAGCGGATCAGACCGAGAATGAGCAAGAAACGGCGCGCCATCACCGACGAGGAAGCCCTCCTATTTCACTCCCAGGGCAAACCCGGCAAATTTGAAATCACACCGACCAAACCGATGGCGACGCAGCGCGATCTGTCGCTCGCCTACAGCCCCGGTGTGGCGGTTCCCGTGCGCGCCATTGCTGAAAATCCCGACGCTGCCTATGACTACACAACCAAGGGCAATCTCGTTGCCGTGATCACCAATGGCACGGCCATTCTGGGTCTGGGTGATCTGGGCGCGCTCGCCTCCAAGCCGGTCATGGAAGGCAAGGCCGTCCTCTTCAAGCGCTTTGCCGATGTTGATGCCATCGATCTTGAAATCGACACGCGCGATGTTGACGAAATGGTCGCCTCCATCCGCTATCTCGGCCCCTCTTTTGGCGGCATCAATCTGGAAGACATCAAGGCACCGGACTGCTTCATCATTGAAAGCCGTCTGCGCGAATTGATGAATATTCCCGTCTTTCACGACGACCAGCACGGCACCGCCATCATCACGGCGGCAGGTCTCATCAATGCGCTTTATCTGACCGGTCGCGACATCAAGGACACCCGCATGGTTGTCAATGGCGCGGGCTCTGCGGGCATTGCCTGCCTTGAGCTTGTGAAGGCCATGGGCATGCCGTCTGAAAACGCGCTGCTCTGCGACACCAAAGGCGTGATCTATCAGGGTCGCACCGAAGGCATGAACCAGTGGAAATCAGCCCATGCCGTGGTCACTGACCGCCGCACACTGGAAGAGGCCATGGTGGACTGCGATGTCTTCCTCGGCCTTTCCGTCAAGGGCGCGATCACACCCAAGATGGTGGCCTCCATGGCGCCCAAGCCGATCATTTTCGCGATGGCCAATCCCGATCCCGAAATCACGCCCGAAGAAGTTTCGCAGGTGCGCGATGACGCGATCATGGCCACAGGTCGCTCGGACTATCCCAATCAGGTCAATAATGTCCTGGGCTTTCCCTATATCTTCCGCGGCGCGCTGGATGTGCGCGCCACGACGATCAATGAGGAAATGAAGATTGCCTGCGCCGAAGCGCTGGCCGCTCTTGCCCGCGAAGACGTGCCGGACGAAGTGGCCGCCGCCTATCATGGCGAGCGCCCGCGCTTTGGTCCCAGCTACATCATCCCGGTGCCGTTTGACCCACGCCTCATCCGCGACATTCCGCATGCGGTTGCCCGTGCCGCGATGGATTCCGGCGTGGCGCGCAAGCCCATCGTCGATATGGAAGCCTATAAGAACGAGCTCTCCGCCCGCCTCAACCCGACAGCGAGCACGCTTCAAGTTATCATGGACAAGGTGCGCCGTGATCCCAAGCGCGTGGTCTTTGCCGAAGGCGAAGAAGAGCGCGTCATCCGCGCGGCACTCACCTTCCGCGACAGCGGGCTTGGCCATCCCATTCTGGTGGGCCGTGAAGAACAGATCCGCGACACGCTGCGCCAGATCGGACTCGATCCGAACACGCAGCTCGACATTCGCAATGCGCGCAACTCGTCGAAGAACCAGGAATATACCGACTATCTCTACCAGAAGCTGCAGCGCAAAGGCTTCCTCCAGCGCGATGTCCATCGCCTCGCCAGCAATGACCGCAATATCTTCTCGGCCCTCATGCTGGAACTTGGCGATGCCGATGCGATGATCACCGGCGTCACGCGCACCTATTCCGTGGCGCTGGAAGATATCCGCCGCGTGATCGATCCGATCGAGGGCCAGCGCCCGATCGGTGTGACCATGGTGGTGGCCGGCGGCCGCACCGTTCTGGTGGCCGATACCAATGTGCATGAAATGCCCACCGCTGAAGAGCTGGCCGATGTCGCCATTCAGAGTGCGGAAGTTGCCCGTCGTCTGGGCTATGAACCGCGCGTGGCGCTGCTTGCCAATTCAAGCTTTGGCACACCAGCCGGCGAACGCCCCAACACGGTGCGCGAGGCGGTGAACATCCTCGACGCACGCGGTGTCAATTTTGAATATGATGGCGAGATGGCGGCAGACGTGGCGCTTAATCGCGACACGATGGCGCTTTATCCCTTCTGCCGCCTGACAGACACGGCCAATGTGCTGGTGATGCCGGCCATTCATGCCGCCTCGATCTCGACCAAGCTGCTGCGCGTGCTTGGCGGCTCGACGCTGATCGGCCCGCTGCTTGTCGGCCTTCAGCGTCCCGTGCAGATCGTGCCGATGACGGCGAATGTGTCCGAACTCGTCAACATGGCCGCATTGGCTGCCTATGACCTGACGAAATAGGCGGTCAGTTTTTTTCCGGCGGGGCACCAAACTTGGCGGCCCATTTGGTCAGATAGCGTTCGGAAATTTTCGAGACGGGGAAAATGATGAGCACGTCGGTGGTGCCGAACTGCTCATCGACAACCGCGCCATCGCCGATATAGCAGCCCGCCCGCAAATAGCCCTTGATCATGGGCGGCACGGCGCGAATGGCTTCGCGCGCATTCACTTCTTCCTTGGCCATGCGGTTCATTTCCACATAGCGGTCGGGCAGGGCGCGGACATGCCATTCGGGCGGGGCAGAAAATTCGTGATGCAGATAGGCGAGCGGCAACGCGATCTCGTCGGGATTGATTGTGTTGAAGCTGGCGCAGCCAAACATCACATCGAGATTATGCAGCGACAGGTAGCGAATAATGCCCTGCCACAGAAGTTCAACGGTTGGCTTGTTGCGGTAGGGCGGCAGCACGCAGGAGCGACCGAGCTCCAGAAAATGCATATTTGGCCCGGCGCGCTCCAGCAATGGCGCGATGTCATATTCGCTCGCCGTATAGAAGCCACCATTCTTTTCGGCAACATCCTGCCGCAGAAGCCGGTAGCAGCCGACGACAGCGTCAAGCGAGTCACCGAGCTTGTGATCAATGACCAGCAGGTGGTCACAGAAATCATCAAAGCGGTCAAAGTCGCGTTTGCGCGCCAGCGTTTCGGCATCGGGCTTGGCCGACATTTCCTCGTAGAAAACATGGTAGCGCAGCTTCTGCGCGGCATCGATTTCCTGGGCGTTGCGCGACAGGCGCACTTCCAGTGAGCCGCTCTGGCCAAAGCTGTCCGGATCACCGGCCAATGCCTTGGCCGCCGTCAGACTGTTCACGTCTGAGTCCGCTTTCGCAGATGTCATCTATCGGACTCCACTCTCGCCCATTGCAGGGATTGCCTCCTGCGGGCAGGCCCCAGACTGGATCCTGACCCTGAGGCCTCAATGCGATCCCGGCCACCGGGGTGGCGACCTCAGCCGCATCCTTTCATCTACACGCGCCCCTGCCAAGTCGCGAGGTTTGCATGCGAGGTTGTGACGCTTGCCTATGACAACTTGATGAAGGCTGCAAGCATTTGATGACATTAACTAAATTTAAGCTGGCCCCGCCGCCGTCGCAGGCTTTTGCGTACTTGCCAGCGGATCGCCGAACCAGAACCAGAGGATGAGGCAAATGGCGGGAAGTCCCATAAGACCCGTGCTGGCAAAGAAGGGGGCATAGCCCACTGTTTTTTCCGTCAGGCCGGGCGCGGCGCTGATGAGCCAGTCATGCAGCGGACCGGGCTTTGAATACCAGTCCACCATGGCGCCGGACTGGCCGCCCAGGAGCTTGCCGGGCAAGGCATAGACGGAGCTGAACAGCGCATATTGCGTGGCGGTGAATTCGCGATTGGTGAGGCTCGACATGAAGGCGATGAGGCAGGTGCCCGCAAAGCCGCCGGAGAAATTTTCAGCACTGATGGTGATGGTCAGGGAGGCGACCTCATTGCCCTGTGCGGCCAGCCAGACAAAAAGGAAATTGGTCAGCGAGGCGGCAACGGCCCCGATCATCATGGCGCGCAGCGTCCCGAGGCCTGCAATGGCAAAGCCGCCCACCACCGCGCCTGCAATCGTCATCCAGATGCCGTAGAGCTTGACGACGGTGCCGATTTCAACTTTTGAAAAACCGATATCGACGTAAAGCGGATTGGCCATGACCCCCATGACAAAATCGGGCACGCGGTAAAAGCCGATCAGGGCCAGCAGGGCAAGCGCCCGCCAGCCATGGCGTCCGAAAAAATCGACAAAGGGCGCGATGACGGCGCTGTAAATCCATTCCAGCGCAAGGGCGAGCTGTCGCGGCAGCTTATGCCGTCTTGCCCAGTCGGCGACCATCTCCTCGCCAATGATGATCTGCGGCGCATCGGCGAGCCGCGGCGCGGCAAGGGCCGCCCCAATGCCCAGCGCCATGAGCACCGCCATGGCCAGATAGGCAATGTGCCAGGAGATATATTCGGCCAGAAAGAGGGCGCCCGCCCCCGAGGCAATAAGCGCAAGCCGGTAGCCAAGCTGATAGGCGGCCGCCATGGCTCCCTGTTTTTCATCACTCACCGCCTCGATGCGCCAGGCATCAATGGCGATATCCTGCGTGGCGGAGGCAAAGGCGAGCAGCAGCGCAAAGAGCACAACAGGCGTCAGCGACACCGAGGGATTGCTGAAGGACATGCCGACAAGGGCAAGCGCAATGACGAGCTGGGCGATGATCATCCAGGCGCGGCGCTTGCCGAGAAGGTCGCCCAGCCATGGCAGTTGCAAGCGATCCAGCACCGGGGCCCAGACAAATTTGATCGTATAGGCAAGGCCGACATAGCTCATCAGGCCGATATCGGTGCGCGAGATGCCTGCTTCACGCAACCACAGGGAAAGCGTGCCGAAGACCAGCAGAAACGGCAGGCCGGAGGAAAAACCCAGCACCAGCATGATGAAGACACGGCGCTCGGTATAGACGGTCCAGGCCTCGGCAAGGCGCTGGCCAAGGGGGCGTGTCTCGATCTGGTCGCTCATGATGGCGCTCCTCGCAGGCGGCAACGAATCGTTCCCACTCTAAGCGAGTTTTTGCTGTCAGACAGCCTTGGCGGCAGGGTTTGCAATATTGGGCGACTGCTTGCCAGCCCAGCGCAGGAGGGTTCGGGCCAGCGCGTCGGCGGCGACAGGCTTGGAGAGATAATCATCCATGCCCGCATTCAGGCAGTTCTGGCGATCCTCGGCCATGGCATTGGCCGTCAGCGCGATGATGGGAATGGCGTTGCGTGCGTCATTGAGATTGCGGATATGCGCCGTCGCCTCGAAACCATCCATGCCGGGCATGTGCAGGTCCATGAGCACGACATCAAATGTACCCGCCTCATGGGCCTCGAGCGCTTCAATGGCTTTCTGGCCGTTCTGGGCGATGGTGACCTTGTGGCCGACATGCTCAAGCAGGGTCCGCGTGAGAAGCGCGTTGATCTCATTGTCCTCGGCCACAAGAATATTGAGCGATTCAGTATCTGCCGCTGCCGGGGTTGCCCCCGTGCCGTCTTCGGCCTCTTCCTCGTCAGTTGCTTCAATGCCATCGGCGAGGGCGGCAAGTCGCGTCAGCAGCGATGTGGTGCGAACGGGCCGGACCAGATAGGCATCAAAGGCGGCCTGCTCATGGCCGGTCAGCACCGGCAGATGATCGCGCTCCTGCGGGCGCAGGAGCACCAGCGTGGCGATACCCGGATTGAGACGCCGCGCCAGACGGGCAAGTTCAGCACCTTCCCCTGCCGCGCCTTCGATCATGCACATGAAGATATCGGCCCTGTCACGACGCAGATGCTCTTCCAGGGCGGTACGCGAGGCAACGCAGGTGACATCGGCCCCGACATACGCCGCCGCGCGCGCAAGCGCCGGCACCACCAGCGGGCGGTCCTCCAGAATGACAAGGCGCAGCCCTTCAAGCTGCGGAACGGGTGGCTGCTCTTCGGCCACCTGCCCCAGCGGCAGATGCACGCGAAAGAGCGAACCTTTTTGCGGCGTGCTTTCAACCTCGATGCGGCCACCCATGACAAGGACAAGGCGGCGCGTGATTGCCAGGCCGAGGCCGGTGCCCTCATAGCGCCGCGAATGGCTCTGATCGGCCTGGGCGAAATCCTCGAAGATGGTTTCGAGCGTTCCGGCATCCATGCCGATGCCGGTATCTTCGACCTCGATAATGAGATGCAGCTTGTCGTCGGGATAGGCATAGTCGCCCAGACGCAGACGCAAGACGACGCCGCCTTCGCTGGTAAACTTGATCGCATTGCCCGCCAGATTCAAAAGTACCTGCCGGATGCGCGGCTCGTCGCCCATGACGCGGCGCGCGATGCCCGGTTCAATTTCGGAGACGATTTCAAGACCCCGCTCAAAGGCACGCGGCGCCAGAAGCTCGGCTACACTTTCAACAGCGCTTGGCAGATCGAAGGGATGTTCTTCCAGCGTGATCTTGCCGGCTTCGATCTTGGAATAGTCGAGAATGTCATTGATGATGGCGAGCAGCGCTTCGCCCGATGATTTGACAGCGCCGGCATAGGACCTCTGTGCCGCGGTCAATCCGGAATCGAGCAGTAGCTGCGTCATGCCGATGATGCCATTCATCGGTGTACGGATTTCATGGCTCATGGTGGCCAGAAAAAGACTTTTGGCACGCGAGGCGGCCTTGGCCTGCTCCAGCGCTTCGGCGAGTTTTTCCTCAGCCTGCTTGCGCTCGGTGATGTCGCGACCAACGGTCTGGATTTCCTTCAGCCGGCCATCTTCATCACGAATGGCGAATTCTTCCCAGGCAAACCAGCGCGGGCCGCGCGAGGTCTGCACGCGCTGGTCGAAACGCACGCGATAGGGCGGCAGGGCGAGCCCGGAAAAGGAGCCGAGAATTTTCTGCTGCTCGCCTTCGGGCACTTCGGGAAGAAACTGTTTGCCGATGACATCGGCGCGGGTGAGGCTGAAGGTGTCGCAGAAAACATCATTCACATAATTGAGGCGGCCCTTGAGATCCTTGCGGATGATGACATCGCCCTGTGCCTTGACGAGATCGCGATAGCGCTCCTCGCGTTCGGCCAGCTCCCAGTTTTCATCGCGCAATGTTTCCAGCCGCGCCTGCAGCAGCTCCACTTCCCGCGCATGCCGCGTGGCACGACGCGAGGCCCGGCGCCATGCCTCGATTCCCAAAAAGACAACGAGAGCCGTCGCCAGCAAAATCAGTGGCGCAGCTTCATTTGAAAGTGCGGGCAGCATTGACACTCCGAGGCAGCAATAGGGCCAAGACCCTGACGCGTCAGTTTCCCCCGCTCATGCTTTCCAAAAGGTTAGCAATGCACCATTTCGGCGCAGATGCTCAGGCGACATCCCCCAGACGCTGGGCGATGGGCTCGCGATAGGCCAGCGCTTCGGCGACATGCAACCGCCCCACCCCGTCGCGTCCCTCCAGATCGGCCAGGGTGCGGGCCACGCGCATGACGCGGTGATAGCCCCGCGCGGTCAGGCCCATGCGCTCAGCGGCCTGGGTGAGGAGCGCCCGGCCTGCCGCATCGGGTGCGGCGATTTTTTCCAGCCGTTCGCCTTCCATGGTGGCGTTGAGCCCCTGATCAGCCCCGCCGAGGGCGCGGGCAGCCTGCATGTCACGGGCGCGCGCCACACGCCGGGCGACCTCCGCCGAGCCTTCGGCGGGCGGCGGCAGCGAAAGATCGGCGGGGGAAACAGGCGGTACCTCGATATGGATGTCGATGCGATCCAGCAGGGGGCCGGAGAGCTTGGCCTGATAGTCGCCCATGCAGCGCGGCACGCGGGCGCAGGCGCGCGCGGCATCGCTGGCATAGCCGCAGCGGCAGGGATTCATGGCCGCGACCAGCTGAAACCGGGCGGGATAGCTGACATGGGCATTGACGCGGGCGACCACCGCCTGCCCGGTTTCGAGCGGCTGGCGCAGGCTGTCGAGCACCTGACGGGGAAATTCCGGCAATTCATCAAGAAAGAGCACGCCGTGATGGGCGAGCGAGACCTCGCCGGGTCTGGCGCGCAGGCCGCCGCCGATCAGGGCGGGCATGGAGGCGGAATGATGCGGCGTGCGGAAGGGGCGCCGCCGCGCCATGCCCTTGGTGGTCAATTCCCCGGCAATGGAATTGATCATGGAAAGCTCCAGCATCTCGCGCGGGGAAAGCGGCGGCAGGATGCCCGGCAGGCGCGCGGCGAGCATCGACTTGCCTGAGCCGGGCGGGCCCACCATCAGCATGTTGTGACCCCCGGCGGCGGCGACTTCAAGCGCCCGCTTGGCGCTTTCCTGCCCCTTCACGTCGCGCAGATCGGGCAGCGCGCCCATTTCCATCGCCTTCATGGGGGCCGGTTCGCTCAGGACCTGCGTGCCCTTGAAATGATTGATGAGCTGGATGATGGAGAGCGGCGCGAGAATGCCGCCCGGATTTTCCTCGCCCATGCCCGCCCAGGCAGCTTCAGGCCCGCAATCCTTGGGGCAGATCAATCCGCGACCGCGGGCATTGGCGCCGATCGCGGCGGGCAAGGCACCGGCCACGGCATTGATCGCACCATCAAGGGAGAGCTCGCCAATGACAACAAATTTTTCAAGTTCCTGCGCGGGCAGCACATCCATGGCGACAAGCAGCGCCAGCGCAATGGGCAGGTCATAATGGCTGCCTTCCTTGGGCAGGTCGGCAGGCGCGAGATTGACCGTGATGCGCTTGGGCGGCAGGCCGAGGCCAATGGCCGACAGCGCGGCGCGGACGCGCTCGCGGCTTTCGCCCACGGCCTTGTCGGCCAGCCCCACGACCGTGAAGGCGGGCACGCCGCTTGAAATCTGGACCTGAACATCGACGGGCCGGGCCTCCACGCCCTGAAAGGCGACCGTCTCGATATGCGCAACCATGCCCTTGCCCCGCAGCCCTTATGGAACATCAAGGCTGGCCGAAAGGTGCTTTTCAGTCAAGAACAAAAGTGGAACTCGGTGCCCTTTGCAAAACTGTCGCGAAGCGGGGGCAGAGTGCGGCTCGGCATTTTCTCTGCGAGGCCCCTCATGAAGACCCTCTCTCTCCCCACGCTCCTGCTCGCCTGTCTGGCGCTGGCCGCCCCTTCGCAGGCGGAGGATGGCGCGCCTCTTCAGGAGATCGCCTGTTCGGCGGCGAAGACGACGAAATCCGTCTCGGCGGGGCCTGAGGTCAAACTCACTTTCACCAATGTGGGGGATAGCCCCGTCGACCTCAACTGGCTCAATTATGCGGGCGAGACGGTCTATTTCACGACGATCTATCCGCACTGGACCCATACGCAGAAAACCTTTGCGACACTTGTCTGGATGCTGAGCGATGAGGATGGCCACTGCCTGCGCATCATTACCGCCCCTGCGACGGCCACAACGCTTGAGATTTCTGCGCCCTGAGCAGGCTCACCAGAAAGGGAGCGGGCTCTCGGGTGCCAGAAAGGGTTTCAGCCTTTCCCAGGGGATGGTCACCGTGCGATCGCCAAAGGAATAGGGCCCGACGCTATAGACGGGAAAATTGACCCCCAGGCCTTCTGACGTCACGACCCAATAGGTTGGGTCGGGCGACATGGTTGCCACCCCCTCGCGGCCCTCGTCAAACAGCGGCTGGTCATCGGCCCGGGCCTGCGCCGCCAGATCAGCCAGCACCAGATCGGCCAATGCCGGCTGCCAGCCGCTATCGGGCAGAAATATGTCGCCGACGCTGACAAGCCGCCGTTCTTTCAGCAGATAGTTGAGATGCTCTGCCGCCCCCACGCCATGGGCGGCGCCCACGGGATAGATCCAGCCGAAATTATCGACACTGACAAGATCGTCCGTCGCCTCGTTGAGATTGAAATGGGCATAATCTCGCTGCGCCCCGTCAAAGCCGCTTTCAACAACCGGCCATATTCGGGCAAGCGCGCCATTGAAATCTTCCGTGGTTTCGGTCCGTGGCGCATCAATGCGCAGATGCAGGCGCTGCTGATACTGCATCGCGCCATCGCCATAGGAGTCGCCATCCGGTTTGGCAGGCGCGATGAAACGCCATTTGTCGAGGACGACAAAAACATAGGCCCCGCGCGTCAGGACAGCCCGCCCCATAAATTCGAGGCGTTCATCATATTGCGCGGCGAGACATTCGACATCGCCGCCACAGGCCCTGTTGCGAAAGACAAGCCAGCTTCGTTGCGAGGCGCGCAGGCCATCCTGGCCCGCATCGCTCAGCCTCGCGAGCTGGCGCGCATAAAGCGCGGCGAGGTCTTCATCCTGTTTTGAGATTTCCGGATTGGCGCAGATGAGCTTTTCCTGCTGCGTCGTTGCCCGCTTGCAATCAAAACTTGCTGCCGATGCCGAGAGAGGCAAGAGCGTTGCCGCCAGACAAAGGATCGCCGTTTTCATATTCATGCGGCAAGCCTCTCTGCTGCTAGAGACGCGATTCAATCGCATCCCAGACGAGGCCTGAAAGATTTGATCCTTCGAAGCGGTCGATTTCCTGAATGCCCGTCGGCGAAGTCACATTGATCTCTGTCAGATAATCGCCGATCACGTCGATACCGACAAAGATCAGGCCGCGACGCTTCAGCTCCGGCCCGATGATCTCGCAGATTTCCTGCTCGCGTTTTGTCAGGGCGGATTTTTCCGGCCTGCCGCCGACATGCATGTTGGAGCGGGATTCACCTGCCGCCGGCACCCGGTTGATGGCGCCTGCCGGTTTGCCATCGACAAGGATGATGCGCTTGTCGCCCTTGCGTACGTCGGGCAGATATTGCTGCACGATGACGGGCTCGCGGTTCATCTGGCCGAACATTTCCAAAAGCGAGGCGAGGTTCTCGTCACCCTCGCGCAGGCGGAAGACGCCCGCGCCGCCATTGCCGAAAAGCGGCTTGATGATGATGTCCCTGAACTCGTCGCGGAAGGCGCGGATTTCACGCGGGTCGCGACTGATGAGTGTCGGCGGCAGCAGATTTTCAAAATGCAGGGCGAAAAGTTTTTCCGGCGCATTGCGCACTTCAGCAGGATCATTGACCACCAGCGTCCTGGGATGGATAAGTTCGAGCATATGGGTCGCGGTGATGTAGCTCATGTCGAAGGGCGGGTCCTGCCGCATCAGCACGACATCCACATCATCTTCGAGATTGAGCCGCGTCTCCTCGCCCAGCGTGGCGTGATTGCCGTGCTCGCGGCGCAGGGTCAGCGGGCGGACCAGCGCATAAACTTGACCATCGCGCATGGAGAGATGCTGGGGCTCGTAATAAAACAGTGTGTGGCCGCGCGCCTGCGCCTCCAGACCCAGGGCAAAGGTTGAATCACCATCAATATTGATGCTGGCAACGGGATCCATCTGGATGGCAACTTTGAGGCTCATGGCATGCGTCTCGTTTTTCTGTTCCGGCGCTAAAGAGACGCCGATGGTTCGCGCAAAGATGGGGGGCGGCGGCCCGACTTGCAATGCAGATCAGGCCGGAAGGGCTAATTCAAACGGTTTTTGAGGCGGCGCAGGGCCTGTTCGGCAAGGCCCGCCATGCGCATGTCACCCTGGGCGGCGGCTTTTTCCATGCAGACGGCAAAGGCGTCCGCCGCCCCGGCCATCTGTCCGGCCTGAAGGGCAATGCGACCAAGCTCAAACTGCAAGGCCGGGTTCTTCGGATCAAGCCATGACATGCGGATGATGACATCGCGGGCCCGATCATATTTCTCGGCCCGCAGGGCGCGCGCCAGAATGTTGTTCTGCAGGCGCAGCAGAATGTCGTGGCTGGAGACCACCGCGTAGAAATCCGGCGTCAGGCGGGCCTGAGGCCCATCCATCTGGCGGCGCAGGGCCAAAAGGTCGGGCGTACCCAGAATGTCGCCGCCATTGAACGGGTCGATGATGACGGCCTTGTCGCCCGTCTGCAGCCGCAGAAGGAAATGGCCGGGAAAACTCAGGCCGCCCATGTCCAGACCCAGCGCCTTGCCTACATGGAGATAGAGAATACCGAGCGAGACAGGCAGGCCGCGACGCCGGTCGATCACCTGCATCAGATTGGCGTTGTCCACATCATCATAATTTTCCGTGTCGCCACGATACTGGTAGCGCCCGGAAATGAGCGAGGCGAGAACGCCCGCCATGATCTCGGCAGGCGCATCAATCGCCTTGCCGAGGGCGCCCCAGGCGGCGGCAGCCAATTCATCAAGATGGGCCTGATAGGGCGCGACCGGCCGGTCGGGAAAATCAAGCGCGCCGAGCAGCAGCGCGATGCGCGCCAGATCCATCTCCGCCGCGTCGGCAAGCCCAGCCGCCTTGATTTCATCCTGAAGGGAGGTCGCTGCTTTTTCCATGGCGCGGATCATTGCCCGATGCGCTGTGGGCGGCAAGAAAAGATGTGCCTATTTGCCCGCCGCGACCACCACATGGGAGATGACATTGTGCACGCCCGAAATGTTGCGGGCGTGATTGATGGCCCGGGTCAGTTCGGCCTGGCTGCGGGCGCTGCCTGCCAGATAGACCGTCCCATTCAGCGTCTCGATGTCATAATTGATGCTGGCAATATCGGCATCCCCCACCATGGCCGTGCGCAGCTTGGTGCTGATAAGCTTGTCGGTGGTCGCCTGGCTGAAGCCGGGACCGACCCCGATCTGCATCTCGTTATAGACTTCCTTCACACCCGAGACGCTATAGGCCGTCTTGCTGGCAAGGATGCGATCTTCCGGCTTGCCGACATAGCCGATCAGCACGACGCGTCCCTTGCGCACCTGGGTTTCGACGGCGCTGAAAACATCAGCATTGGCCGCCAGCAGCTTGCGGTTGATTTCAAAGGCGATCTCATTGTCATCGACGGCCTGTTCCAGACCGCGATCCTGGGAGGCGCCGACAACGGCGGCCCCGCCTGCGCCGAGCACAATGGGGACGCAGCCACCCGGCATCAGAAGCAGGAGGATCAGGACGAGGCGGGCGGAGAGGCGCATGGCATTACCTTTGGATCGGAGAAATAAGTCCAGACTCGCCTCAGGCTGCGGCCAGATTAAGGCTGCCTGACGGCTTTCACGTGAAGGAGCAGCCAGGGCAGCAGGCCGAAAAAGACGAACAGCGCAAAGCGCAGAATTCCCTCTGGCGTGGCAAGGCTGGTGGCATATTCGCCCGGCCCCTGCCCATACATGAGGAGCGCGCCCAGCATTTCGATGATCATGAGGAAGACAAAGGCAAGGCCGCCCATGGCGAGACGCGCCGGGGCTGTGTGCAAATCATATTGGCGCAGAATCCAGATGGCGATGGCAGTCATGGCGACAAGCATCAGCGGCGCTTCGAGCAGTGTGGCGAAGAAGGGGCCCAGATTCGGTTCCAGCAGCAATGTGCGGATCGGGCCCAGCATGAAACCAGCCCCGAAGGTCAGTCCGAAATAAAGTGCGGCGGCGCGTAACAGGGCCATGGGTGTCCTCCTTGCGTCATTTCTTTTCAGGCCTGCCAGGCATTGACGACATGCCGCGGCAGGCGGCGCGGTGCAATCAGCACCATATCAAAGCGCAGATCATAAGACGCCAGTTTGGGATGTCTGGCCACATAAAGCTCGGCCGCGCGCAACAGGCGCTGGCGCTGTTTCGGGCTCAGGGCTTCCATCGCCCGGTCGAAATCAGGCCGCGCCTTGACCTCGACAAAGGCGAGCAGACGCCCCCGGGAAACCACAATGTCAATTTCGCCGGCATGGGTTTTGAAGCGGCGGGCGCGGATGCGATAGCCCTTGGCCATGAGCCAGAAGCAGGCCATGGCTTCGGCGACATGGCCCAGACGATGGGCGATGCGCCCCCGATCCGGATTGCCCCGCGCCATGTCAGTCCCTGTCCTCCGAAAGGGCAAGGGCCCGGGCATAGATGTCGCGGCGGGGCAGGCCGGTCATGGCCACGACTTCGGCCACTGCATCCTTGAGGCTCAAACGGACCAGCGCATTTTCCAGCATGGCGCCCACCTCATGATCGCAGAGCGGCGCCCGCTTTTGGGGCGGACCGACCACGATCACGATCTCGCCCTTGGGGGCGCCCTCTCTTTCATAATGGGCGGCAAGATCGGCAAGCGGTGCGCGGCGGACCTCTTCAAAGCGCTTTGTGAGTTCGCGCGTCATGGTGGCTTCGCGGGTGCCGAGCTGGGCGGCCATGTCGGCCAGCGAAGCAGCCAGACGGTTGGCGCTCTCAAGAAAAACCAGGGTGGCGGGCACGGCAGCAAGTTCAGCGAGCTCCTTGCGGCGCGCTTCCTGCTTGGCGGAGAGAAAGCCTGCAAAGAAGAAGCGATCCGTTGGCAGGCCTGCCAGCGTGAGCGCGGCCAGCACCGAAGAGGCGCCCGGCAGCGTCGTCACCATGAAGCCGGCATCCTGCGCCTCGCGGACCAGCTTGAAACCGGGATCGGAAACGAGCGGTGTCCCGGCATCGCTGATCAGCGCAATCGCTTCGCCATTGCCCAGCCTGTCCAGAATGCGGGGCCGCATCTCGGCGGCATTGTGGTCATGATAGGGGAAGGTGCGCGTCGAGATACCGTGAATGGCAAAAAGCTTGGCGCTGACGCGCGTATCCTCGCAAAGCACCAGATCGGCGCGGGCAAGCACATCAAGCGCGCGCAGGGTGATGTCGCCCGCATTGCCGATCGGCGTGGCGGTGACATAGAGACCGGCGGCAAGCTTTGCCGTCAGGCTGCGGGACGTGGGCGCATCATCTGAGTCATTCATGGGCGGACCTTGCGCCAGGAGGGCTTGCCTTGGCAATGGCGAAGCGAGCGATCTGCCCGGCCAGGCAACCCCTTGGCGGTTTACTTGTGCGGCAGGCGACATTAGTCTCGGGGCCGACCATTTCCCAAGGCCGTGGCAGGAAATTTCTCCCGTGAATCTGTATCAAATGACGTTCCGTTCCGGCCTGATGACGGCCCTTCGCTCGCTTTTCCTTCTTGTCGCGGTGGCCATGCTGGCGGGCTGTAGCGGTCTCGATCTGGGTGGCTTTGGGGGCAACCAGCCTGCGCCCGCGCCGGTGACCCGCGCGCCCGTGACCCCGCAACCGACACCACCCAAGATTGTGGGGCGCGATCCCTCACTCTTCTATACGCCAGCCTATATGGACGGCCGCGAGCCGGTCCGTGTGGCGCTGCTGCTCCCCTTCAGCTCGCCACGCAGCGACGTTCGAAATGTTGCCAACGCCCTTTACAATGCGGCCCAGCTTTCGCTGTTCGATTTCAAAAACACCAATGTGCTACTGATCCCCAAAGCGACAGCCGGCACCGCAGACAGTGCCGCACAGGCCGCGCAGGAAGCCCTGAGGGAAGGCGCCGACATCATTATCGGGCCGCTCTTCTCCGAAGAGGTGGCCAGTGTGGCGGTTCCCGCCGCGCAGGCACAGGTGCCGGTCATTGCCTTTTCCACGGATGTGAGTGTCGGCGGCACGGGCGTCTATCTGCTCTCTTTTGCGCCCTTCCAGGACGTCAACCGTATTGTCGATTATGCCACCCGTCAGGGCATCAGCAGCTATGGCGCGCTTTTTCCGGCCAATGCCTTTGGCACCCGCGTGCGCAGCGTCTTTCAGGAAGCCGTTGCCCAGCGCGGCGACAGGCTTGTGTCGTCGGCGAGCTATCCCGGCACCTCGGAAGGCATGTATGACCCGACCAAGCTCGTCGCCGGTGCCAAGGACAGCTATGGCGCCATCTTCCTGCCGGAGGGCGGCAGCGCGCTGAAGCAGATTGCGCCCATGCTCGCCTATTTCGATGTGGATACGCAGGCCGTCAAACTGCTCGGCACGGGGCTCTGGGATGACCCGTCGCTCGTCAAGGAACCGGCACTGGATGGCGCTTGGTTTCCCGCGCCGCCACCGGAAGGCCATGAACAGTTTGTGCGCCGCTACCGCGCCGCCTATGGCAATTCACCGCCGCGCATCGCCAGCCTTGCCTATGACGCGGTGAGCCTGACCATCGCGCTTTCAGCGCAGCCGAAAGAAACCCGCTTCTCGCGCGAGACATTCACCGCGCCTGACGGCTTTGCCGGTGTGGACGGGATTTTCCGTTTCCTGCCCAATGGCTGGACGGAGCGGGGCCTGGCCGTCATGGAAATCAGGCCGACAGGTGCCGTCGTCATCGACCCGGCCCCGACCAGCTTCGACACGACACCGCCGCTCTTCTAGGCGAGCAGGAGCGCCAGCACTCCATTGAGCACCAGACGGCCTTGTGGCGTGGCGGTGAGCCTGTCGCCATCGCGCGTGACGAGGCCCTGACGCTCGGCCTCGTCAAGCCGGCTTGCATCAAGCGCGTGACCTGCAAGCCTTTCGAAACGGGAGAGCGAGACGCCTTCGCTCACGCGCAATCCCATCAGCATCATTTCATCAGCCTGTGACTGCGCGGGAATATCCTCGCAGGTCTCCAGCCCGTGGCCCTGTCGCTCGACATCCTCGATCCAGCGCCCCGGGGTCTTGTATGTGGCCGTTGCCAGCCGTCGCCCGTTCTTGACGATGCGGCCATGGGCGCCGGGACCGACGCCTGCATAATCGCCATAGCGCCAATAGAGGAGATTGTGGCGGCAGGCCGCGCCGGGCTTTGCATAATTTGATACTTCGTAGGCGGATAATCCAAACTCGCCACATATCTCGCCCGTCAAGCCATAGAGATCGGCTGCCGCATCTTCATCAGGCAGCCGGAAAGCGCCTTTCTCATAGAGCCGTGCGAAAGCCGTCCCCTCCTCGATGGTGAGCTGATAAAGCGACAGGTGATCGACGGCATGGTCGAGCGCGCGGCGCAGTTCGGCTGCCCATGACGCCCCCGTCTGACCGGGGCGGGCATAGATCAGATCAAAGGAGAGACGCGGGAAGGTCGCACGTGCCAGAGCAATCGCCTGCGTGGCTTCATCGGCTGTATGAAGACGGCCCAGAAACTTCAGCTGCGCGTCGTCCAGTGACTGCACGCCCAGCGAAAGACGGTTGACGCCTGCACTCCGATAGCCCCGGAAGTTTTCAGCCTCCACACTTGTCGGATTGGCTTCGAGCGAGATTTCGACATCGGGTGCCACCGACCAGAGTGCCGCAATCTCGTCAATCACGGCAGCCACGGTGCGCGGCTGCATCAGCGATGGCGTGCCGCCGCCAAAGAAAATGGAGCTGACGGTTTTAGGTCCCGTCATCACCCGCATGGTCTGCAATTCGCGTTTGAGAGCGGCGGCCCAGCGGACCTGATCGACATTGGCGACAACATGGCTGTTGAAGTCGCAATAGGGGCATTTGGACTGGCAGAAGGGCCAGTGCACATAAACGCCGAAAGCGGTCTCAGCCTTTGAAGCAGGCATCGACAAGCTGGGTGAAAGCATGGGCGCGATGGGAGAGGCCATGTTTGACGTCCGGGTCCATCTCGCCAAAGGTGATGTCATGGCCTTCGGCAATGAACATCGGATCATAGCCAAAGCCCTTTTCGCCGCGCGGCGGCCAGGTCAGCTCGCCATCGACGCGGCCTTCAAAATATTCGACATGGCCATCGGGCCAGGCCAGCGCCAGACCGCAGATGAAATGGGCGCGATTGTCATGCGTGCCGGCTTCCAGAATGGAGCGGCGCAGCTTTTCCATGGCGAAGGCAAAATCCTTGGTAGGACCTGCCCAGCGTGCCGAATAAATGCCCGGCGCCCCATTGAGGATGTCAACGCAGAGACCTGAGTCATCGGCGAGCGCGGGCAGATTGGCGCCCTTGGCCGCCGCCAGCGCCTTCAGCTCGGCATTGGCGCGAAAGCTGTCGCCCGTTTCTTCCGGCTCGGGCAGGCCAAGATCGCCTGCCGACACGGTCTCGATGCCGAAGGGAGCCAGCAGGTCGAAAATCTCGCGCACCTTGCCGAGATTGTGGCTCGCCACGACGAGTTTCTTGCCATCAAAGTGACGGCTCATTTGGCAATCGCCTGCTTCTGCAATTCAACAAGCTCGGCAATGGAGGTCCGCGCCAGACCCATGAGCGAGGCAAATTCGGCCTCGCTGAAGGGCTCGGCTTCGGCGGTGCCCTGAATTTCGCAAATGCCGCCGCGACCGGTCATGACGAAATTGGCATCCGTATCGGCATTGGAGTCTTCGGCATAATCGAGATCGGAGACCGGCGTGCCCTTGTAGATGCCGCAGGAAATGGCCGCCACGTGATCCTTGAGCACCGTACCGGTGACCATGTCACGGGCGCGCATCCATTCAATGCATTGATGCAACGCGATCCAGCCGCCGGTGATCGACGCCGTCCGGGTGCCGCCATCGGCCTGGATGACATCGCAATCGACCGAAATCTGGCGTTCGCCAAGTGCCTTCATATCGACAATGGCGCGCAACGAACGGCCGATCAGGCGCTGGATTTCCTGGGTGCGGCCCGACTGTTTGCCCTGCGCGGATTCACGACGCATGCGGTCATGGGTCGAACGCGGCAACATGCCATATTCAGCCGTCACCCAGCCCTGGCCCTGACCTTTGAGGAAAGGCGGCACGCGCTCTTCCAGCGAAGCGGTGCACAGCACATGGGTATCGCCGAATTTGACGAGGCAGGAGCCTTCGGCATGTTTGGAAATGCCCGTTTCGAAGCTCACGGCACGCATCTGATGGGGCTGACGACCTGAAGGGCGCATTCTGTTTCCGCTTTCTTTTGCATTCCTGGGATGTTCCGGCCCGTTGCGGGGGAACTTATGATGGCTGTTTGAGGGCCTTAGTACCCTTTGGGCGGCTTGCGGGCAAGGAAGCGCCCGCAGGCGACCGGCAGGGGTTTGACCTTCGCATAAGGGATGATTAAATTTATGACGGGTTTTCAGTCACTTAAGGCATGATGTCTCTTTGCCATCGACAGGAGCAGAGTCCCCCCATGGTCGCCGTCAAGGATCTGAATGAGCGTTCGCGCGAGATCCTGCGCCGCGTTGTCGAAACCTATCTGGAAACGGGCGATCCCGTCGGCTCCCGCTTTCTGAGCCGCCAGATGCCGATGTCGCTTTCAGCCGCCTCCATCCGCAATGTCATGTCGGATCTTGAAGCGCTGGGACTCATCTTCTCGCCCCATACCAGCGCCGGTCGCGTGCCAACACAGGCAGGCCTTCGCATGTTTGTCGACGGACTGCTGGAAATCGGTTCGCTCAGCGAGGAAGAACGTCGGGCCATTGAGCAACAAATGGCTGGCTCGCAGCAAGCGTCAGGCGCCAAGAATGTCGAGGATGTGCTGGATGAAGCGACCCGGCTCATGTCGGGTCTCAGCCATGCCGCCGGTTTCGTGGTCGCGCCCACCTATGATGCCGCGCTCAAACATATTGAATTTGTGCCGATTGATGATGGCCGCGCGCTTGTCGTGATCGTGACCGAGGGCGGGGGCGTGGAAAACCGCGTCATCGACATACCCAAGGGGCTGACCCCGTCGGCCCTTGCCGAGGCAGGCAATTATCTCAATTCGCGCCTGCGGGGCAAAACGCTCGAAGAAGCGCGGAAACTGATCGCCCATGAGATGGAAAACCAGAAAGAAGCCCTCAATGAGCTGACCGCCAAGGTGGTGGAGGCAGGGCTTGCCACCTGGTCGGGCGCGGGCAAGAACAGCAGCGACGACCCGCTCGGCAAATCGCTGATCGTGCGGGGCCGCTCACGGCTGCTCGAAGATGTCCATGCCATGGAAGATCTTGAGCGGATCCGGCTGCTTTTCGATGATCTTGAAAACAAACGCGATCTTGTCCAGCTTCTGGGCCTTGCCGGACAGGCGGACGGGGTGCGCATTTTCATCGGCTCGGAAAACAAGCTTTTTTCCCTGTCGGGCTCCTCGCTCGTTGTCAGCCCCTATATGGATCAGAATGAGCGTGTCGTGGGCGTTTTGGGCGTGATCGGGCCGACCCGGCTCAATTATGCCCGTGTCATCCCCATGGTCGATTACACCGCCAAGCTGGTGGGCCGACTTATCAATTGAGGCAAGATGCGTGGTTGACATCGGCAGCCTCAACGCGCAAATGCAACCCAAACAATCAACCAGGCGACCCTGCCCGAGCTCATCCTTGGGCGGTTGCCCGCGAAAGAACGGATCCCGTGTCATGAGCAACGACCCCAAACAGACCGATGCCGAACTGCAGGCCGAAGCTGATGCGGCGGCCGATATGGCCAGCCTGAACGAGAGCGAAGACGCCGCCGAGGGCGAAGAAGACGTCAATGAAGCCGGCTTTGCCGTGATCGAAGCGCTGCAGGCGGAAAATGTCGATCTGCGCGACAAGCTGCTGCGCGCCATTGCGGATGCTGAAAATATCCGCAAGCGCGGCGAACGCGAAAAGACCGATGCGGCGCGTTACGCCTCGGCCAATTTTGCCCGCGACATGCTGCAGGTTGGCGACAATCTGCGCCGCGCGCTTGAGACGCTGAGCGAGGAGGACCGCGCCACCATGAGCGATACTGTCAAGTCGCTTGTCGAAGGCGTGGAAATGACCGAGCGCTCCATGCTGGCGACCTTCGAGCGCCATGGCATCAAGCAGGTCATGCCTCAGACGGGTGACCGCTTTGACGCCAATCTGCATGAGGCCATGTTCGAAGTGCCCGGCACGGGCCAGCCCGGCGGCTCCATCGTGCAGGTGCTTGAAGCGGGCTACACCATCGGCGACCGCCTGTTGCGCGCCGCCCGTGTGGGCGTCGCCAAGGCAGACGGCACCACGGCCAATGGCTCGCAGGTCGATACCTCGGCCTAAATCCGGCGCCTTTCATCTCTTGCGACCCGCGCTTGCCCCACTCTTGCAATGTTTTATGCTGCACCCCAGATGTGCAGCATAAACGCAGCATTTTGGGGGGAACCATCATGATCAATCTTTGGGCCGCAGCCGCTTTTTTCCTTGCCATTCACCTGCTGGTGTCGGGCACGGCGCTTCGCGGCAAGCTTGTCAGCGCCATCGGTGAGGGTCCCTATATGGGGCTTTTTTCACTGGCCTCGCTTGGCGGCATTGTCTGGCTCGCCATGGCCTATGACCAGGCGGTGTTGGGCCCCAATCATCTCTATTGGGTGGCGCCGACATGGCTGGTGCATCTTGCCCCGCTCATCATGCTGATTGCCTTTCTGATCGGCGTCATCGGCATCACCACCCCCAATCCCACCGCCGTGAAAGCCGAGGCGCTGGCCGCCAAGCCTGACACGGTGCGCGGCATCCTGCGCATCACACGGCATCCCTTTCTCTGGAGCGTGCTGATCTGGTCACTGCTGCATATTGCGGTGAATGGCGACCGCGCCGCGATCATCTTCTTTGGCACTTTTGCAATCCTCACCGCGCTCGGCACCGTCTCCATTGATGCCAAGAAGCGCAAGAGCATGGGTGAAAGCTGGAAGGGCTTTGTCGCCAAAACTTCCAATGTGCCTTTCGCGGCCATTCTCGGCGGACGCAATCAGCTCAAGCTGGGCGAATTCGCGATCTGGCGCATTGCGCTTGCGCTCATCATCTTTGGCGGCGTTTTCTACGGCCATCTCTGGATGTTCGGCGTCTCACCGGTGCCGGGCTGGGCGCCTTACTGATCAACGCCTGATCAGCCCGGAGAGCCTGCCGCGCTGGCTTGCCGTGACGGTGAAGTCGGCCAGCGGCATCACCTCATAATCCTTCTCGCGCACGGTGGAGACGCCGATATATTCAGCGCGCGCTTCCTCCTTCGTCAGCGTCAGCAGGATGAAGCCGTTATGCGCTACCTCGGCATAGGTCACATCCGGGCATTTGGCGGTGAGCGTGTCCTCGGAAAGTTTCGGGATGCGGGGATCGTCACCGAAATATTGATAGGGGCTTGGCGAGGTGACGCCCGAGGTACCGAATTCCACACCGACAAGACGACCGGCATCGTCATGCAAATCATTGCCCCACATGCAATGGCTGTCGCCCGCCAGCACCAGCAGATTGGCCTCAGCTGCCCGGGCGGCGCCATAGAGCCGTTCGCGCGCGGCGGGATAGCCATCCCAGCCATCGGTGTTGATGGGCAGGCCGAGCTTGGTGTCGTCGATCCAGCGCTTCACATAGCGGTTCTTCAGTGCCGACTCCATGATGTCGGGCGGGAAGACATGGCTGAAATCAGGCGCGTTCATTTTCGCCATGATGATCTGGTTGCCGAGCAACTGCCATTTGATGCCCTTGGCGGTGGAGGCCCGCAGCTCGTCTGCCAGCCATAACTCCTGACGCGCGCCCAGCATGGAGCGGTTTTCATCGCCCAGCACCTCGGCGCGGAAGCGCGCGACATCCGGCTTGCCGTCGGCATCAAAGACCATGTCGTCCTTGTAGCTCAGTTGCTCGGAGCGGCCTGTCAGCCGCGTCTCGATCAGATGCAGCGAAACGAGATCACCATATTCATAGGAACGGTTGAGCGTGTGGAAGCTCCGACCGGGTTCGGGGTCGCGCAGGGGCATCCATTCAAAATAGGCCCGCAGCGCGGCATCGCGGCGCACTATCCATCGGCCTTCTGTATCGGTGTCATGGTTCTGCGCCCCGCCCATCCATGAATTATTCGCCGTCTCATGATCATCCCAGATGGTGATGAAAGGGGCGCTGGCGTGGGCGGCCTGCAGATCGGGATCGGTGCGATATTGTGCCAGGCGTGTACGATAATCCGCCAGCGTCAGCAATTCATGTGGCGGCTGATGTTCGCGGTTAAGGGTTTTACCGACCTCGCCGCCATAGCCATCCGGGCCATATTCATAAATGTAATCGCCGAGATGGATGACGGCATCGAGCCCCTCGGTCGCCGCGATCTCGCGATAGACATGGAAATAGCCAAAGGGAAAATTCGAGCAGGAGATGACGGCAAAACGGGCCTGTTCGAGACCTGCGGCGGGCAATGTTTTGGTGCGCCCCACGGGCGAGGCCGCCCCCTCGGCAAGGAAACGGTAAAAATAGGTCTGACCGGGGATGAGCCCTGTCGCATCGACCTTGGCGGTGTGGTCGCTTGCAACACTGGCCGAGACCTCGCCCTGCGCGACAATGTCTGAAAAGGCTTCATCCGTTGCGATCTGCCAGACAAGCGGAATGGTCTGGCTCTCCCCTGTCGTCACGCGCGTCCAGATGATGACCGCATCGGGGCGGGGATCGCCGCTTGCCACGCCATGGGCAAAACGCACGCTTGGCGCGACCTCGCGGCCCATGACATCGCCGATATCGGCACAGCCCGTCAGCCCCAGACCCGTCGAGGCGGTGAGCCCCCATAAAGCCTGCCGTCTCGTGATGCGATCAAAGGTCATGTCTGCGCCCCCGGATTGAACTCAACTCAAATCTATTCAGCCATGATGATGGTTCTGTTGCTGTGCCAAATGCGCCCAAAAACATGCGCGCAACATGCGCTCAAGGCGTGGCGTCGGGTTTGGTGACCCGCCGCAGCGTGAGATTGAGCCGCCCGCCGCCCCGGATGAGCTGCGAAGACCCCGCAATCACGCGGTCCACGCCATGAAAGCGCAACCGCGATGCGCCACCCAGCAGCAGCACATCGCCGGACGCAAGCCTGAAACTCGATGATTTGTCGCCGCGGGCAAAACCGCCCACGCGGAAGACGCATGTATCGCCCAGTGACAGGGAAAGCACGGGGGCCTCAAGCGCCGCCTCGTCGCGGTCCTGATGCAGGCCCATGCGGGCTTTGGGGTCAGTATAGAGATTGACCAGACAGCATTCGGCAGGGGCCGGAAAGTCTGAAAGCTCGTCCCAGAGCCGCCTCATCATGTCCGGCATGGCAGGCCATGGCGTGCCGCTATGAGGGTTTTGGGCCTCGTAGCGATAGCCGCTGATGTCGGAAACCCAGCCGAGCGGGCCAAGATTGAACTGGGTGATTGACCAGGGCTTGCCGGTGCGCGGCATGGTGGGGCGATAGGCCTGCGCAAAAACGCCCGCCTGAGCAAGCTCGGCCAGCAAATCAGCCTGCGCGGCACCATCCAGATAGCCCGGATAGAGCGTCACACCCTCAAAACCTGTCGCCAGCGGTGCGGTGCCCATTCCCTGTCCATCTGTTCCGTGCTGAAACCGGCTTCTTTGAGTGAATATGTCGCCGGAAATTGCCCAATCCAGTCAAAAACAAGGCTTTTTGCCCGGTTTTCGGCTTTCTCTTGGCCATAGTGCCGCATCCCCGCTTGCGGGCAAACAATGCCAAACCTATATACAGCCCAACGCAGTCAAATCCCCTTCACGTTAAGGGGTTCCCCGAAAGGGAGCCGGTTACCGGCATTTGGACGGGCATGTGCCCGCCCCGGATGCAACGGGTGCCATGAGGCCCGACCGGCTCGCCGCAATGAAAGAGGAATGAAGTAAAATGGCTAAAGTGATCGGCATTGACCTTGGCACGACAAACTCGTGTGTCTCGGTGATGGATGGCAAAACCGCCAAAGTGATCGAAAATTCCGAGGGCCTCCGCACAACGCCTTCCATCGTCGCCTTTACCCCTGATGGCGAACGACTCGTCGGCCAGGCCGCCAAGCGCCAGGCGGTGACGAACCCGACAAATACCTTCTTCGCCATCAAGCGCCTCATCGGGCGCGCCTATGACGACCCGACGACCCAGAAAGACAAGGGCATGGTCCCTTACAGCATCATCAAGGCCGATAGCGGCGATGCCTGGGTTGAATCGCAGGGTGAGAAATATTCGCCCTCCCAGATTTCCGCTTTCATCCTGCAGAAGATGAAAGATACCGCCGAGTCCTTCCTCGGTGAAAAAGTCACCCAGGCCGTGATCACGGTGCCGGCCTATTTCAACGACGCCCAGCGCCAGGCCACCAAGGATGCAGGCAAGATTGCCGGCCTTGAAGTGCTGCGCATCATCAACGAGCCGACCGCGGCTGCCCTTGCCTATGGTCTTGACCGAAAGGATGGCGAAATCATCGCCGTTTATGACCTTGGCGGCGGTACTTTCGATATTTCCATTCTGGAAATCGGCGATGGCGTCTTCGAGGTGAAGGCCACCAATGGTGACACCTTCCTTGGCGGTGAAGACTTTGACATGCTGCTTGTCAACTATCTGGCTGACGAGTTCAAAAAGGAAAACGGCATCGACCTGCGCGGCGACAAGCTGGCCCTGCAGCGTCTGAAGGAAGCGGGCGAAAAAGCCAAGATCGAGCTGTCCTCGGCCCAGCAGACCGAAGTGAACCTGCCCTTCATCACGGCAGATGCCTCGGGTCCCAAGCATCTCACCATGAAGCTGACGCGCGCCAAGCTTGAAGCGCTCACCGATGCGCTGATCAAGCGCACGATCGAGCCCTGCAAGGCCGCCCTCAAGGATGCCGGCATCACGGCTGCACAGATCAATGAAGTGGTGCTGGTCGGTGGCCAGACACGCATGCCCAAGATTCGCGAAGTTGTGAAGCAGTTCTTCGGCAAAGAACCCAACATGTCGGTGAACCCGGATGAAGTGGTGGCCATGGGTGCTGCCATTCAGGCCGGCGTGCTGCAGGGCGACGTGAAAGACGTGCTGCTGCTCGACGTGACGCCGCTGTCGCTCGGCATTGAAACGCTGGGTGGCGTGTTCACGCGTCTCATCGAACGCAACACCACGATCCCGACCAAGAAGTCCCAGACCTTCTCGACGGCTGAGGATAACCAGTCCGCCGTGACGATCCGTGTCTTCCAGGGCGAACGTGAGATGGCCGCTGACAACAAGCTGCTTGGTCAGTTTGACCTTGTCGGCATTCCGCCCGCCCCGCGCGGCGTGCCACAGGTGGAGGTGTCCTTTGACATTGATGCCAACGGCATTGTGAATGTGTCGGCCAAGGACAAGGCGACCAACAAGGAACATTCGATCCGCATTCAGGCCTCCGGTGGCCTCAGCGATGCCGATATCGAGCAGATGGTCAAGGACGCTGAAGCCCATGCCGAAGAGGACAAGCAGAAGCGTGAGGAAGTGGAAACACGCAACCATGCCGAAGCCCTTGTCCACTCGACCGAAAAGACGCTCGAGGAAAACAAGGATGCCGTGCCTGCCGATGTGAAGGACGAGATCGAAGCCGCCAAGGAAGCTGTCAAAGCAGCCCTCACCGAAGGCAATATCGACACGATCAAGACCAAGGTGCAGGAGCTGACGCAGGTTTCCATGAAGCTTGGTGAAGCCATCTACAAGGCCTCCCAGGCCGAAGCCGAAGCTGGTGCGGCCTCTGATGCCGCGCAGGACGATGTTGTTGACGCCGATTTCGAGGAAGTCGATGACGAGTCCAAGGATGATGGCGCGAAGAAGTGAGTTTGACCTGCAGGTCATCCTCATGTCATCCCATCACCAGCATGTAATCGAGCTGCCGGCATGCATGTCATGTCGGCAGACTCACTTGGTTGAGGCGACGGCTTATGACGAAGCGTGATTTTTATGACGTCCTTGGCGTCAAGCGCGATGCCAGCGCCGATGAGCTGAAAAAGGCCTATCGCGCCAAGGCGAAAGAACTGCATCCCGATCGAAATCCGGGCGATGCGGAAGCGGAAAAGAATTTCAAGGAACTCAACGAAGCCTATGACGTGCTCAAGGATGAGCAGTCGCGCGCGGCCTATGACCAGTTTGGCCATGCCGCCTTTGACGGTGGCATGGGCGGTCGCGGGCCGGGGGGTCCGGGCGGCTTCAATCCCGATTTCGGCTCGTCCATGTCGGATATTTTCGACGATCTCTTCGGCGAATTCATGGGCGGTCGTGGCGGTCGCCGCGGCGGCGGGGCCGGTGGCCGGATGCGCGGCCAGGACCTCCGCTACAATATGGAGATCAGCCTCGAAGAAGCCTTTGAGGGCAAGAAGGCCCAGATCCGCGTGCCGACATCGGTGGCCTGCGAGACCTGTTCGGGTTCAGGCGCGGCGCCGGGTTCATCGCCCGTCACCTGCTCGACCTGCAGTGGCGCAGGCAAGGTGCGCGCAAGCCAGGGCTTCTTCACCGTGGAGCGGACCTGCCCGACCTGTCATGGCCGCGGCCAGACCATCGACAAGCCGTGCCAGAGCTGCCATGGCGCGGGCCGGGTGGAGCGGGAGCGCACCCTCTCTGTCACCATTCCGCAGGGCGTGGAAGACGGGACCCGCATTCGCCTGACAGGCGAGGGCGAAGCCGGCATGCGCGGCGGGCCGGCGGGCGATCTCTATATTTTTCTGAGTGTCCGCCCCCATTCGCTGTTCCAGCGCGATGGCGCCGACCTTTTCTGCCGCGTACCCATTGCCATGCCGGTGGCCGCCCTTGGCGGCGAAATCGACGTGCCGACGCTCAATGGCAAGAAGGTGAAGGTCAAGGTCCCGGAAGGGGCGCAGACCGGCCGCCAATTCCGCCTGCGCGGCAAAGGCATGCCGGTTGTCAATTCACGCGAGATCGGCGACCTCTATATCCAGATCACGGTGGAAACGCCTGTGAAACTGACCAAAGCCCAGAAAGACCTGCTCAAGCAGTTTGAAGCCGCCGCCACCCAGGACAATAATCCGGAAAGCGCCGGCTTCTTTGCCAAGGTCAAAGACTTCTGGGACGGATTCCAGAACTGAACACCCTGACATAAACTTGAAGGCCCCCGAGATGCGGGGCCTTTTGTTTGAGGTTCAGATGCCCGCCTTCATCCTGCCCGTTATTCTGCTGATTGCCTCCAATCTCTTCATGACCACAGCCTGGTATTGGCATCTGCGTTTCAAGGACATGCCGATCCTTACGGTCATTGGCATCAGCTGGGGGCTGGCGCTCATGGAATATTGCCTCGCCGTACCCGCCAACAGGCTCGGCTCGGCCGTCTATAGTCCGGCCCAGCTCAAGACCATTCAGGAGGTCGTGACGCTCGTGGTTTTCACAGGCTTTTCCGCCGTTTATCTGGGACAGAGCCCCAACTGGCATACAGCGCTCGGCTTTGGCCTGATCGCGCTTGGCGCAGCCATTGTGTTCAGGGGCTGAGGCGCACAAGTTTACGCGCATGCCCGCGACTGCTATATCCGGCGTGCATAGATGGGACTGAGGCCAATGACCAGAGACATCAAGATCGCGGTGACGGGGGCAGGCGGCCGCATGGGGCGGACACTGCTCAAGCTCATCCATGAGACGCCCGGCATGGTGCTGGCCGGTGGCATCGAGGCGGCGGGCTCGCCACATCTGGGCGAAGACCTTGGCCTGATGGCTGGCCTGCCCGAGGCGCTGGGGATTGTTGCCAGTGATGACGCACTGGCCATCATCAAGGATGCCGATGCGCTGGTTGATTTTTCCGTGCCAGCCGCCTCGCTGGAATTTGCCGCGCTGACCGCGCAGGCCCGCATTGTCCATGTCATCGGGACCACCGGTTTTGCAGCCGCCGACGAAGCCCGCATTGAAGCAGCCGCGCGCCACGCCACCATCGTCAAGGCCGGCAATATGAGCCTTGGCGTCAATCTGCTCGCCGCCCTTGTGCGCCAGGCCGCGCGCGCGCTCGACGCCAGCTGGGACATCGAGATTGTCGAGATGCATCACCGCCACAAAGTCGATGCGCCTTCCGGGACGGCGCTGCTGCTCGGGCAGGCTGCCGCCGAGGGACGCAGCATCACGTTGTCAGAAAATTCGGAGCGCGGTCGCGATGGCCAGACCGGCGCACGCGCCGAGGGCGCCATCGGCTTTGCCAGCCTTCGCGGTGGCAGCGTCATTGGCGATCATGAAGTCATTTTTGCCAGCGAAAGCGAACGCATCACCCTTGGCCATATCGCCGAAGACCGCGCCATCTTTGCGCGCGGCGCGCTGAAGGCTGCGCTCTGGGGACAGGGCAAGGGCCCGGGGCTATTCAATATGGCTGATGTGCTCGGCCTTTCCTGATCAACGACCACACGCAACGGAGAATGAACGTGCCAAATCTGCTGGTGCTTGTCCGCCATGGACAGAGCGAATGGAACGAGAAGAATCTTTTCACCGGCTGGCGCGATCCGGAGCTGACAGCAAAGGGCCGAGAGGAAGCGATTGAAGCCGGGCGCGCGATGAAGGCCAAGGGCCTGCATTTCGATGTCGCCTTCACCTCCAAGCTGACACGTGCGCAGGAAACCAACCGCCTGGTGCTGGCCGAGCTTGGCCAGAGCGATCTGCCCGTGATTGAAGATCAGGCGCTGAACGAGCGCGATTATGGCGATCTCTCCGGCCTCAACAAGGATGATGCGCGCGAGAAATGGGGCGAGGAGCAGGTGCATATCTGGCGCCGTTCCTATGACACGCCGCCGCCCGGTGGCGAAAGCCTGAAGGACACAGCCGAGCGCGTGCTGCCTTATGTGAATGCGGAAATCATGCCGCGCGTGCTCAAGGGCGAGCGCGTGCTGATCGCGGCACATGGCAATTCGCTGCGTGCGCTGGTGATGCAGCTTGAAGGGCTCTCACGCGACGAAGTGCTGGCGCTGAATATCGCCACAGGGGCGCCGATTGTTTACGAGCTTGACGACAAGGGCGGCATTCTCAGCAAGACCATGCTGATCGAGCGGGAAGCGCATTAAACCGGCAGCGGGGCCTGCCGCATTTTCCGGAGCGCGCCGTCAAGCTCGCGGGCAAAATCGGCCCGTTCATGCGGGGCGAGAAAGGCGGCGACCCGCAGGTTGCGACCGTGGCTCCAGAGATGGAGCTCGGTTGACTCGTCTGGATGCTCGACCATTTCGACCCGCGTCCAATAGGGCTGGAACACCCAGCCCTGCGAGCGGCCATGCTGATCGACCTTGAGAACCCGTAACTCGTCATCGGAGAGCTGCACGATCTCGCAGGCCCGAGCGGCGCGGTAATTGGCGCGGAAAGCCCACCAGACCAGCGCCACATCAAGCCCGCAAAAACCGAAAACGGGCCAGGCGCCTTTCAGCATGAAGGCGATTCCGGCGACAAAATTCACCGCCACCACCACCGACATCAGAATGATGAAACCCTTGCGCCCCAGCGACCGGTGGGGCGTCAGAAAAGCATTGAAATGCAGCGGGGCGGGCAGGCTGTCTGCCGCTTCCGGGGGCAAAACTCTCATGGGAAGAAAGAATAGGTCGCGCGCGAGGTCCCGGCAATGTGGCGCTTTGTCAGATTGTGACGGGGAGGCTTGCCGCGCGCGCCGATTAACGACAAAGTCTCGCCCATGCCGATGAAAAAAGCCCAGATCGAAGAATTCTTTGCCCGCCTTGCAGCCGCCGATCCCGCGCCGCAGACCGAGCTGCGCTACAGCAATGCCTATACGCTGCTGGTGGCGGTCGTGCTGTCGGCCCAGGCCACCGATATCGGCGTCAACAAGGCAACGGAGAAGCTCTTCAAGCTTGCCGACAGCCCGCAGAAAATGCTCAAGCTCGGCGAGGCAAAGGTGCTCGACCACATCAAGACGATCGGGCTTTTCCGCAACAAGGCGAAGAATGTGATGGCGCTGTCACGCCTGCTCATTGAGCGCCATGGCGGCGAGGTGCCCCAAAGCCGCGAGGCCCTTGAAGCGCTGCCAGGTGTGGGTCGCAAGACGGCCAATGTCGTGATGAATGTTGCCTTTGGTGAGCCGACCATTGCCGTTGATACGCATATTTTCCGCGTCAGCAACCGGACAGGGCTGGCGCCCGGCAAGGATGTTCTGGCCGTGGAACAGAAACTGGAAAAAGTCGTGCCGCCCGCCTATCGGCTGCATGCCCATCACTGGCTCATCCTGCATGGGCGCTATATCTGCAAGGCGCGCAAACCCGATTGCCCGGCCTGCCCCGTGGCTGATCTCTGTCAGTTCAAGGCCAAGACGCTCGCAAGCTGAGCGACACTCAGGAGACGGGTGCGTTGCGCTGTCTGAGAACCTCGGCAAGGCAGGCTGTCTCGTCATCGGCACCGCCCGCGAGCTTTCGTGCATCAACATAGGTGGAGCCAAGGCTGCCTGTGTCGCCCTTGTAGAAATAGACAAAGAGGCTGCAGGACTGGCCGCTATATTGCCAGACTTCGGCGGACGGCTCGGTGCGGCGGAAGCTGGGCGCGCCGAGACGGGCTTCGAGCGCCGGCGGCGCCACACCCAACAGGCTCTTCGGCGTCAGGGGGCCGGCCCCGATGCTTTGCGAGGGTGCATCATGCGTCCGTGTTCCCATGCCCGAGCCCGGCGAGGCACAGGCCGCAAGCGGCAACAGCACCAGCAGAAGAAAGCTCTTGCGGGTCCATCTCCGTTCAGCCATTTGCCGCAAACCTCTTGAAGCTGTGAACCATATAGGCGGTGCCGAAAAGCGGCGCGATGAAATTGAGGATCGGGATTGTTGCCAGAAAAGCGATCACGACGCCACGCATGAAGATACTGAAACGAAATTGCCGCCGCAGGGCATTGGCTGCCGCATAATCCATGTGGCGCAGGGCAACGAGTTCAAAATATTCACGGCCGAGCAGATAGCCGTTGAGCGACCAGAAAAGCACCACATTGATGACCGGGAAAAAATAGAAGGGCAGCGCCAGCAGATTGAGCCCGATCAGGACCAGTGTGAAACGGATCGAGACGACGATAGACGACCAGAAGGGCTGATCGGTGCCGGGCTGATCCTGCGGATAATCGGTCTCTTCGGTTTTGGCGGCGATGCGTTCGAGAAAGAGACCGGCGACGAGCGACACGGCGGGATGCACCAGCGGGATCAGCACGACCACGGCAAAGCCGCGGGCGATCACCTCGATGATGGTATTGAGCCAGACCGTCTGGAAAACCGGTAGCGCATTGAGGCTCCACTGAAGACCGGCCCCGAGGAGCGCCAGCACGACAAGTGTCAGCGCCACGGAAATGAACAGCACGCGGCGGAAGGGCGGCGAGAAGCACTGCCAGAAAGAATGCGCGGCATCCTGAAACATTTTGGTCCTTCATTTCGCTTGCGGCTCGCGGGCGGCTCAAGGGGCGGCGCGCGCGGTGCGCGGGAGCCATATTCATATGGCTCGGAGGCGAACTCTATCGGGTCGGTGACCTTTTTCCAATGACGGGCTTTTCATCGTGGTTAAGGCCCCTATACTCGCGGCCAATTCCACCAACTGGTCCACCAACTGGCAGTAATTCCTCATGACCGAACTGAAATATGATGTGGCAGGCCTTGGCAATGCGATTGTCGATGTGATCGCCGATGCTGATGATGCCTTTCTGACCGCCAATGGCATCCAGAAAGGCGGCATGACCCTCATTGATGATGATCGCGCCACAGCCCTTTACGCCAGGATGGGCCCCGGCATGGAAGTCTCGGGCGGCTCAGGCGCCAACACGATTGCAGGCGTTGCCTCGCTTGGCGGCAAGGGCGCCTTTTTCGGCAAGGTCAAAAAAGATCAGCTGGGCGAGGTCTTTGCCCATGACATCAAATCGCTCGGCGTGAAATTCGACTGCGCCCCGGCGACCAGCGGCCCCTCGACGGCACGCTGCCTGATTTCAGTGACGCCGGATGGCCAGCGCAGCATGAGCACTTTTCTGGGGGCCGCCCAGAATCTGGCCCCCGGGGACCTTGATCTTGAGGTGATCAGCGCCTCGGCCATTACCTATATGGAAGGCTATCTCTGGGATCCGCCACAGGCCAAGGAGGCCTTCCTGCTGGCCGCCAAAACGGCCCGCGCAGCAGACCGCATCGTCTCGCTCTCGCTGTCAGACAGTTTCTGCGTCGAGCGCTATCGCGAGGAGTTCAAGCGTCTGGTGCGTGATGAGATTGATCTTCTTTTCGCCAATGAAGCTGAAATTCTCTCGCTCTATGAAGTCGATCTCTTTGACGAGGCGCTCACACGCGTGAAGGCCGAATGCAAATTCGCCGCGCTGACGCGTTCTGAAGCCGGCTCCGTCATTGTCGCCAATGGCGAGGTGCATGTGATTGATGCGGCCAAGGTTGCCAAGGTCGTCGATACGACCGGCGCAGGCGATCTTTATGCGGCAGGTTTTCTTTATGGTCTTGCCCGTGGCAAGGACCCGGTCACCTGCGGGCGGCTTGGCTCCATGGCCGCTGCCGAAGCAATCTCGCATTATGGTGCGCGCCCGCTTGTCTCGCTGGCCGAGCTTGCCCGGGAACAGGGCCTGCCGCTCTAGTCTTTGCGATCAGAGCTTCCTGAGAAACACATCGCGGATGCGGTGGTCGTCGCCCTTGCGCAGGATGGCGTCGGCGCGCTGGCGCGTGGGCAGAATATTCTTGTGCAGATTGGCCTGATTGATTGATGTCCAGATCGTATCTGCCGTTGTCACTGCCTCTTCTTCCGTCAGCTGTGAGTAGCGATGGAAATAGGCTTTGGGATCGGTAAAGGATGTGCGGCGCAGCCCCATAAAGCGTTCAATATACCAGCGCTTGATCGCGGCTTCATCTGCGTCGAGATAGATCGAAAAATCGAAGAAGTCGGACACGAAGGGCTGCGGATCTTCGCCCTCGGCCGGCTTCCAGGGCTGCAGCACATTCAGGCCTTCGACGATCAGAATATCCGGCATATCGACGGAGATCGTCTCATTGTCGATGATGTCATAGGAGAAATGCGAATAGACCGGCGCTTCGACATGGCGCGAACCTGCCTTCACATCGGAAAGAAACTTGATAAGGCGCTGGATGTCGAAGCTCTCGGGAAAACCCTTGCGCTGCATGATGCCGCGGCTCTCCAGTACCCGGTTGGGGAAGAGAAAGCCATCCGTCGTGATGAGATCGACCTTGGGATGGTTGGGCCAGCGCGCCAGCAGGGTGCGCAGCACACGCGATGTGGTGCTCTTGCCGACAGCGACGGACCCGGCCACGCCAATGATATAGGGGACCTTGTCTTGTGTGCGGCCCAGAAATTCCGACGTCACGCGATAGAGTTCCTGCATCTCGCCAACATAGAGATTAAGCAGGCGGGACAGCGGCAGATAGATTTCGGAGACTTCATCAAGCGAAATGCGCTCGCCAAAGCCGCGCAGCTCCTCAAGTTCCTTTTCCGACAGCGGCAGCGGCGTGTCCTTGCGCAGCAGGCCCCATTGTTCGGACGTGAAATGGCGATAGGGAGAAAGCACCGCCTTATCCTTTGTGCCACTTGCCGTCATGAGCCTCGGTTCCCGATCATCGTTGATGGATAGGCTGGGCCGCGTTGTCGCCAGACTATCCTTTTTGGAATCTTGTTGCTGGGGTTAGGTTTTCTTGCGCGATGCTTTTTCTTCAAGGCCCGACATGCCTTCGCGCCGCGCCAGCTCGGCATAGACCTCTAGGGGATCAATATCGAGAGAGGCCAGCAGCACAAGCCAGTGATAGATCAAATCGGCAGATTCAGAAATGACAGCCGGTGCATCCCGTCTGGTGGCGGCAATCACCGTCTCAACGGCTTCCTCACCAAGCTTCTGGGCGCAGGTCTCCACCCCCCGCGACAGGAGGCGGGCTGTGTAGGAGGCCTCCGCATCAGTTCCCTTGCGGGCTGCGATCACCTCAAATAAGGCATCAAGCTGATGGGCGTGATCGGCCATGCAGCTTCCTCCGTGACGGCCGCGATCAGATTCATGACCCCTGTCATGAGAACACGGCGGCTTTGCCTAGCAGATTTGTGACGGGGATGCCAATGCTTAGCCTGATTGGTGGTGAACAGGCCCTGCTGTCGTAAGGGCCCCTTAGCGTCTGGTCTGGAGACTGGTGCCCGAAAGGGCGCCGAGCTTGGCCCCGTCCTGCTGCACCTCGCGCAGGTCCGCGCCGCGCATGTCAGCGCCGCGCAGATCGGCATTCTTCAGATTGGCCCGCAGGAGGATTGCATCCCGCAGATCGGCGGCGGCCAGAATGGCACCTTCGAAATTGACGGCGGCCAGAATGGCACCCCTCATATTGGCGCTCGCCAGAACGGCACTTTGAAAATCGGTGCGGGAGAGGTCCATATTGCTGAAATCGGCCCGCTCGCCGCGCTGTTCACCTGTCTGGATCCAGAGAAAATGCTGCGCCAGCATCTTCTGCATGCGCTCCTTGCCTGGTGCCCGCCGGGCCTTGTTGGCGCGCATCATGTCGCCGCCCGCCGTCGTCGCCTCGTCCATCACCGCGCGGCGGAAATCGGCTTCCGCCAAATTGGCCCCGGCCAGCTGGACAAAGGTCAGTTCGGCGCCCGCAAAGCTTGCCCCGCGCAGATCCGCGCCCTTGAGCGAGACGCCTGAAATGCTCGCCCCGTCAAATTCAGCGCCCTGCAATTTGCATTCGCTCATATTGGTGCCGAACATACGGGCGTTGCGAAAGCTTGAGTTTTCCTGCCCGTCCGGGGCATTGGCACCGCGCTTGATGACCGCCCCGCGACGCAGGTCCGCGCCATCAAGACGGGCCTCACTCATCTCCGCATTTTCAAAGCGGGCACCGCGCAGATCGGCTCTGGCGAAATTGGTGCGCGTGAGATTGGCGCCGTCAAAATTCGTGCTGAAGAGATTGGCACCGGCAAAATGGCTGTCTTCCAGATTGGCGTCGACAAAGTCGCAGGCGATGAAATGGCCATGGGAGAAATTGAGATTTCGGAAATCGAGGCCGGAAAGGTCGCATTCCTTCAAAACCGCGCACCAGGCATTGGGAACGCCCTTGAGATAGCGTCCATGCAATTCGGCCAGACGGGCAAGTGCCTCCTGGGTGATCTTGCGCCCGATAATCGCGTGCGGATCGCGGACGATCTCGGCAGCCGTGCCCTTTTTGGCGGTTTCAGGCACAGGGCGCCGCGATGATGATCTCTCAGACATGAAGGAACCCTGGCAGAATGGCTGAAATGCGCGATTTTCGAACTCTTCGCCAGTTTAGCGGCCACACATTCCCTTTTTATTAACGAGGCTATTCGCCCCGCCAGAAGGGGGCATGCCGCTCAAAGCGCTGCCAGAGCTTCAGCGCCGCCTTCCAGTCCTTGCGCGCCCGGGCTTCATGCCAGTCCAGAATGACCCCGGCGGCCTTGGCCAGTTCGGGGTTCTGGGCGGTGGCTCTTTCCAGCAGATGCTCGGCCATGGCGACATCATTGAGCGCGCCAAAGACGTCCTGCAATTTGCCCAGGTCGTTCAGATAGGACTTGGTGACACCCTTGCCATACAGCGTGACAAAGAAGCTCAATGTGTAGCGCAGCTTCTTCAGGCGCTTGCGCAGTTCATGGCGGTCCTCGATATCGAGATCGGCAATATCACGACCCAGCCGCAGCACGCGGCTGAGGCGCTTGTCGAGCGCGTCATCGGCAAAGAGATGGGCCGAGCCCGGCGCCAGAATGTCGCGCGGCGTCAGGGGACGCCAATCCATGGCGGCCACATATTGGCCAAACTGCAAAAGGAAGCGCGTGTAGCGCGTGGAAGCAACAACGCCGCTTGCCTGCTTCCAGGCCTCGCCGCGCATTTTTTCAATTTCGGCGCGCAGCTTCTGCAGATCGCGCCGGTCGGGATGGGCCTCCATGACGGGTCCCAGAATATCCATCATGAAGACATCGAGATCGCGCGCCTTGCCGATGGTTCCACCGAGCCACTTCGCCTCGCTGGAAAGGGTCTCGGCGGTGTCGCCACCAATGACACCGCCAAAAACCGAAAAGGCCGAGCGCATGCGGCGCAGCGCAACGCGCGCCTGATGGAGGGCTTCGGCATGATGGCCCAATGTCATGGCATGGGCATTGCTCAGCAAATGCCCCAGACATTGTTCAAGGATTTCGGCATAGGCTTCTTCGAGGCTGCATTGCCGCGGCAGATCGACATTGGCCGCCTTGATCGCTTCGACGGGCATGCCCTCAAGCAGGTCAAAGCCCCGTTCCGCCTTGCTGCGTGTGCCGATATGCAGGGGCGCGATCTCCAGCAGATCGAGCGCCAGTCCGTAGAGGGCATTGGCATGCCCGGATTTGAGTTCGAGTTCGACTTCGCTCAATGGCAGGGTCTTGTCACCCGCCACGATCTCTCCCTGATCGAAAGCGATTTCAACCTCATCGCCGGCGTCGCTTTTCCAGAGATAAGTGATGCGATGGATATCTGTCGTAAGGCGCGCTTCAAGCGGCCTGTCTTCCAGAACGGCCTCGATGCGTGAGCGCCATTCGGTCGGCAGGCACCCGAGATCCGGTTTGCTGGCGGCCGCTTCCAGATTGTCTTCAATCTCGATGGCGTTTCGGAGAATTTCCATCTTGGTGGCGGGCGCCACTTTCAGGGTCTGGCGGATCTTGCGGCCATCATGGCGAAGGCGCAGGGCAATGCCGACCTTTGAAAGAGCGAGATCTTCGGTGTCGTAATAATCCGTCCGCAGATGTTTTTCCTTGCGCGACCCCGACAGGGCGACAAGGCATGGCGCGGCCTTGAGGCGCTCATGGGATGCCGGCGCACAGAGAAGCTTGAGCTCGATTTCATGGGGTGATCGGGAGATCATCGCAAAGACCGGTCAGCCTCCTTCAATGCGCCTCCGCGCCATGCAGGACGGGCGCATTAGATATATCTTATATTTTCATTGTGACAGGTTGACGGGGCAATGACTAGGCACAGTGGAGCCGCATCGGCAGACCGGCCTTGGCCATATATTCCTTGGCCTCGGCCACCGTGTAATCCCCGAAATGGAAGATGGAGGCGGCAAGAACGGCGCTGGCGTGGCCGTCGCGGACCCCCTCGACAAGATGCTCCAGATTGCCGACACCGCCCGACGCGATGACAGGTACCGTGACGGCGTCGGAGACGGCCCGTGTGAGGCCGATATCAAAACCCGTCTTGGCACCATCCCTGTCCATGGAGGTCAACAGGATTTCGCCTGCGCCAAGCGCGACCACCTGTTGTGCAAATTCAACCGCGTCAATGCCAGTCGCGGTACGACCGCCATGGGTGAAGATATTCCATTTGCCAGGCGCCACCTGCTTGGCATCAATTGCGATGACGATGCACTGGCTGCCGAATTTCTCCGCTGCAATGCGCACGAAATCCGGATTGTTCACAGCTGCGGTATTGATCGAGACCTTGTCGGCACCGGCCAGCAGAAGGGCGCGCACATCCTCGACCGTGCGCACGCCACCGCCAACCGTCAGCGGCATGAAGCATTGCTCGGCGGTGCGGCGGACCACATCAAAAATAATGGCGCGTTCTTCATGGCTTGCCGTGATGTCGAGAAAACAAAGCTCGTCGGCGCCTGCCGCATCATAGGCGCGTGCCGCTTCCACCGGATCGCCGGCATCGCGCAGATCGACAAAATTGACGCCCTTGACGACACGGCCGTCTTTCACATCGAGACAGGGGATCACACGCGCCTTCAGCATCAGGCCGCATCCTTGAGCATTTTGATCGCCTCGGCCGGATCAAGACGGCCATCATAAAGCGCGCGGCCGGAAATCGCGCCTTCAAGGCCGGGGCATCTGGCGTCAATCAGCGCCTTGATATCCTCGATGGAGGAAAGCCCGCCCGACGCGATGACGGGAATGGAAATCGCATTGGCGAGTGCCACCGTGGCCGGCATGTTCAAGCCCTTGAGCACGCCATCGCGCTCAATATCGGTATAGATGATGGCGGCGACACCGGCATTTTCAAAACGGTTTGCCATTTCCAATACGGTCAATTCCGACACGTCGGCCCAGCCTTCGGTCGCCACAAGGCCGTCCTTGGCATCGAGCCCGACCGCAATGCGACCGGGGAAAAGCCTGCAGGCCTCGATCACCAGATCAGGATTTTTCACCGCCGCTGTACCAATGATGACGCGCGCGATGCCCTTGCTGAGCCAGGCTTCGATGGTGGCGAGATCGCGAATGCCGCCGCCAAGCTGGGCGGGAATGGAAATGGTTTTCAGGATCGCTTCAACCGCATCGGCATTGACGGGCCGACCCTCAAAGGCGCCATTCAGATCGACCAGATGCAGATATTCAAAGCCTGCCTTTTCAAAGGCACGCGCCTGGTCTGCCGGATCATCATTGAAGACGGTTGCTTCTTCCATGAGGCCACGGATAAGGCGGACGCATTGGCCGTCCTTGAGGTCGATTGCAGGAAAAAGGATCATCACGCTGTTTCTGGTTGGAACAGGAAAGGCCGGTCGTCCGGCCCGCTGTTCAGGGTCGCCATTTCAAAAAATTGCCGATCAGCGCCAGACCCAGCGCCTGGCTCTTTTCGGGGTGGAACTGTGTGCCGACCATATTGTCCTTGCCGACAATCGCCGTCAGCGCGCCGCCATAATTGGTGCGTGCAATGACGTCATGCGGCTCGCTGGCGGCCAGATAATAGGAATGCACGAAATAGGCATGCAGCCCTTCATCGCCCGTCTCGATGCCATCCAGAATGGCATGAGGCCGCGCGACATTGAGCGTGTTCCAGCCCATATGCGGGATCTTGAGGCTGGTGTCCGCCGGCGTCATCATCACGACATCACCGGCAATCCAGCCAAGCCCCTGATGCACGCCATGCTCCAGACCACGATCACTCATCAGCTGCATGCCGACACAGATGCCGAGGAAAGGGCGCGCCAGCCTGACAACCTGCTCGTTGAGAACCTCGATCATGCCGGGAAGGGCGGCCAGTCCCGCCGCGCTGTCGCCATAGGCGCCGACGCCGGGCAGCACGATGCGATCGGCGTTGCGCACCTCTTCGGCATCAGATGTGACGATCACCTGGGTGTCGCGTTCGGCCTCACGCGCGGCACGCTCAAAAGCCTTGGCGGCTGAGCGCAGATTGCCTGAGCCATAATCAATGATTGCAAGTTTCATCAGTGATCCGCCTTGGTCTCTGCCTGCGGGAAAAGACCGAGAACCTCTTCGCTGCGGTTGGTCGGGCGCGGCCAGACAGCGCCGGGGCGCGGCATGGGAATATGCGGGGCGGCGGGGCGCAGGCTTGCAGGTGGTTTCGATGGGCCTTCCCATGTGCCGAAAAATTTCAGCTCGGCTTCCGCCTCCGAGCCTGCCGAGACTATGCCGATCTCGCGATAGCCACGCGCCTCAAGCGTCCAGCGGCGAATGTCATTGGCTTCCACGGCAAAGAAAAACTGGATCCCGATGGAAATGATCAGGGCGGCAAGCTGATCAAGGCCGAAAAAAGGGATCAGCGCGGCAAGGCCGATGCTGAGGCCGAGATAGGCGACAGCTGCGAGCCAGAGCCTGTTCCAGAGCGCCCAGATCCAGTTGAAAAAAAAGGCCGCCCAGGAAAAGCCTTCGCGCACGAAAACAATGCCGTCCCCGTCAATGGGGGCGCCGTGCAGTTCATGAACTGAATATGTGCGCATGAGGGCTTCCTTCCGCAAAGGCGGATGCCTGTTTCCTGCCCCTATCTAGGCCAGAAAGCGCCGGAATGCCAGATGCGGCGTGCCAGAAATCACGCAGGGAGCCAGCAGACCCGCTCAGCTGCCAAGCTTGCCCTTGGTAGAGGGAATGCTGTCAGCGGCACGCGGGTCAATCTCCATCGCCTCGCGCAGGGCGCGCGCCAGCCCCTTGAAGCAGGACTCCACGATGTGATGGTTGTTTTCGCCATACATATTTTCAATATGCAGCGTGATGCCGGCATTCTGGGCAAAGGCCTGAAACCATTCCTTGAAGAGTTCGGTATCCATGTCGCCGAGCTTCGGCTTGCTGAAATCGACCTTCCAGATCAGATAGGGACGCTGGGAGACATCAATCGACACGCGCGTGCAGGTCTCGTCCATCGGGATGATGGCCGTGGCATAGCGGCGAATGCCCTTGAAATCGCCCAAGGCCTTTTTGACGGCCTCGCCAATGACGATGCCGGTATCTTCCGTGGTGTGGTGGAAATCAATATGCAGGTCGCCCTTGGCGCGCAGCTTTATATCCATCAGCGAATGACGGGAAAGCTGTTCCAGCATGTGATCAAGGAAGCCGATGCCCGTTTCCACGTCATAGCTGCCCGTGCCATCCAGATTGACCGCCACGGAGATTTGCGTCTCCTTGGTCGATCTTTCGATGGTGGCCGTGCGGGCGGGTCGATTGGCTTGGGCAGTGTCGGGCATGGGATCGGTCCAGATTTCGCGTCAGCTACGCTTACGGGCGCTGTTTTATCAGTCTGTCGTCATGGGGAACAGCGTAAAGCGACACTTGCCCTCCAATGAGCAATTCAATTTAAAAGACAAAGACTTGCAAGACGTTAACCAGAATTTGGCGGTTTTCTCAGAAATCGGTTGAAGTTGTTGAGGTGTTTTATCCGTTCGGGACGATAAGCATCTGACTCTGCTTGGACGCCAAAAGAGCCTCAAGTGGTACCGCCATCCTCACCCCCCAGATATAGCCGACCTCAATAGAGGTTCTGTTCGGCATCGGCCTTGAGCGCGGTGTCAATGCCGTCGGCCGGAATCTCGAGCTTCATCTGATCGCGCAGCATCTCGCCAAAGCTCGGCAGGTTGTCGCGCGGCACGAGGGCGGCCGGGTCCCAAAGGGCGGCGCGCCGGATCGCCTTGGTGCAATGGAGATAGACCTCCTTGACCGCAATTGTCATGACGCTGCGCGGGGCCTTGCCGTCATGGGTGAAGCGGGTCATGAGATCGGGATCGGTTGTGAGGGTCGCTTCGCCATTGATGCGCAGCATTTCTTCAAAGCCGGGCAGGAAGAAGAGCAGCCCCACTGCAGGGTTCTGAATGATATTTTCCAGTGTATCCAAGCGGTTATTGCCCGGACGATCCGGCAGGGCGAGGGTTGTTTCATCCAGCACATGGACAAAGCCCGGCTCGCCGCCGCGCGGCGACACATCGCCCAGGCCATCAGGCCGACTGGTGCCAAGGCAGACAAAGGGAGAAAGCTCGATGAAGCGGCGGGAATGCGAATCGAGACGGGCAAGCTGCTTGCCCAGCGCACCGCCCGATGGCGCCTTGTAGATTTTGCGCAACTCTTCAATGGATGAAATGACGTTGGACATGCGGCTCTCCCTTTTTGCGAGAGATTATCAACTTCCTTCGTCCACCGCCAGCCAAGCCTTGCCCCTGCCCCGGATATCCGGGGCAGGGCAATCCGGAAACCTCATCCGGGGAGACTACCAGGCGTAGGTGAGTGTGCCGCGCCCCGCGTAGCTGCGATAGCCGGACCCCTGTTCGCTGTCGACATGGGCCGCCAGCGTCCAGCCGGATGCAAGCTTCACTTCCGCACTCCCCGTCAGCAGCGCAGCATTTTCGGGCCGCGAGACACCGCGAACGCTAAAGCTCGAACCCGGCAGCGAGGCAAAGCTCGCCGTCACCGACGAATTGGCCGAATGATCATGGGCCCAGGCAAGGCCCGCCCCCAGCTTCAGCAATTTGCCATCCAGACGGACCGTGTGATCGACGCGGGCGCCAAGCTCGGTCCGCGTGTCGGTCACATTCATCGCGTCATAGGAAAGGGCAAAGCCGCCACCGCCCAGATCCTCTTCCGTATGGGACGGGCTGCGGAAATGCTGAAGCTGCAAGGCGGCATAGGGCGTCAGGCCGACCGAGGGCGAGGGCTCGAGGCGATAGCCCGCTTCCAGACGCCCCGAATAGACCTGCGCCCTGAAGTCGGCCTTCAGGTGATCGCCCACCGCATAACGATCTGTCGTCATCCAGTGATTGGCCAGGCCTGCCGCAGCCGAGAGATAGGCTGGGCCGAAATTCGTCTTGCCATGCACACCGAACTGCAGCGCATCGCTGTCGCCGCCGCCGAGGCTGTTGGAGAGCTCCCATTCCGTGCGGCCATAGGCGAGCGCAAAGCCCATGACCGTATCGGCGCCGTAGTGGAAGTCCGCTCCCATCGCGAGACCATAGCTTGAGGCCCTGGCGGTATTTGCACCGCTCGAAGAATCACCATCCATACGGTTCCAGCCACCAAAAGCCGAGCCCCAATAGCTCCAGCCACCCACGGCTGGTTCATTTGCATCCGGCGTCTCCGCATAGGCGAGCGCCTCAGCGGGAATAGAGGCAGGCCTTCCAGGCGCAAAGCTCAGGCTGCCGCCTGACGACGCACCGCCCGAAGAGGCGCCCGACATCAGACCCAGGAACTGGTCCATCAGCTGGAAGCTGCCATTGGTGCCAGCGGTTGCCACTTCGCCGGACAGCTGGCTAAGGGCAGTCGCAAGATTGCCGCCATTCAATCCGAAGATCGTCAGGAAGTTCGACGGCATGGTGCCGCCATTGTTGAAATAGACATTGAGACCGCTCGCGACATTCTGCTGGTTTGCGTTGAGGCTGTCGCCCGCACCGAGCGCCGCGGTCAGATCAAGCAGCACATCCGTGCTTGTATATTCGAGGCTTGCCGCAAAGCCCGAAGGCAGATCGGTCGTCGCAAAACTATCGAAGGTTGTGCCGCCCAGGCCGGCAGACGTCAGAACTGTATATTGCTTGACGGCATAGCTGCCTGTGTCGAAAGCCGCGATTGCCGTGCCTGCCAATGAAGCCGTGCCGCTGACATTGGCATAGGAGGCGCTCGTCGGATCAACGGCCACGAGATAGTTCGAACCGCTGTCCAATGTCAGCGTTCCCGACACGGTCGTCGACCCGCCAGCGATACCCGCCGCGCCCGGCGCGAAGGTACCGCCGGAGGCGACCACCATGTTGCCCACTGTGCCTGTGCCGATCAAGGTTCCGCCCGCATTGATCGTCGTCAGAGAGGAAGATGCAATCGAGCCCGTTACGTCAAGTGTCCCGGCATCGACAGTCGTGGCGCCCGTATAGGTGTTGGTGCCCGACAGGATCAGCGTCCCGTCACCATCCTTCACAACATCGCCTGCCGTCGCGCCATCGGCGATGACGCCGGAAATCGTATTTGTGTTGCCCGCACCGACGGTAAATGTCGGATCGCCTGCGACCGTAATATTGTTCGTGAGATTGATGCCCGTACCATCAAGCGTGAGGGCCGTGCCATTTTCAAGCGCCAGCGTACCCGATCCCAATGAATCCGAATTGGTGATCGCAAGCGTACCGCCGTTGACCGTCGTGCCGCCAGTATAGGTGTTGGTCGCCGACAGGATCAGCGTCCCGTCACCATCCTTCACAACATCGCCTGCCGTCGCGCCATCGGCGATGACGCCGGAAATCGTATTTGTGTTGCCCGCACCGACGGTAAATGTCGGATCGCCTGCGACCGTAATATTGTTCGCGAGATCAAGGCCCGTTCCATCAAGCGTGAGGGCCGTGCCATTCTCAAGCGCCAGCGTACCCGATCCCAATGCATTCGAATTGGTGATCGCAAGCGTTCCGCCCGTGACCGTCGTGCCGCCAGTGTAGGTATTGTTGCCCGAAAGCGTGACCGAGGCGGTGCCGGTCTTGGCGACGGCGCCTGTGCCGGTGATCAGATTGTCAACGGCAACATCATTCGCCGACTGGTCGAAGGTCAACGTGCCGGTGACATCGATATTGCCGATGAGACCGGTGGTCGAATTGCTGAAGGTGATCTTGTTGTTGCCGCCGGTGAAGGTAATCGCATTCGCGCGTGTCACGCCGTCGCCGCCGAGACCACCGCTGATGATCGCGTCGTAGTTGTAGATGTTGAGGTCGGAACCGACGATGCCCGCGCCGCCTGCGCCGTCAGCGCCATCGACGGGAAGGACGAGATATTCCCCCGTACCTGCCACGCCCAAACTGCCGCCATCGCCACCGGTGATGCTGCCGAAGTTATCAATCCTCACAAACGCTGCGGCGAAGCCGGCGCCGCCTGTGCCGCCGTTGCCGCCATTGCCGCCGCCGGAGAGCGGGCTCGCACCGCCATTGCCGCCATTGCCGCCATTGCCACCGCTGACGGTATCGAAGTTTACAAAGCTCGCACCGATGGTACTGGTCAACGTGACGCCGATGCCGCCGTCACCGCCATTGCCGCCGTCGCCGCCCAAAGCTCCGCTTGCGCCGCCAGTCCCGCCATCGCCGCCATTGCCGCCGGTAACAATGCCGCCGACGAGGTTGCTTGAGGCGCCATTACCGGTCATCACGACGCCGTAACCGCCCGCACCACCGCCGCCGCCGCCGCCGCCGCCCGCGAGGTCACCCGCGCCGCCGGTCCCGCCATTGCCGCCATTGCCGCCGATTATCGAGTCTGTATTGGCCATACCGGGGCCAACCGTGCCGTGGTTGCCGCCATGGCCGCCACCACCACCGCCGCCGCCGAGGCCGCTCACCTCGTCATCGCCATTGGCACCATCGGGAGAAATCGCCGTACCGCCCGCGGCATTGGTTCCCGCATCACCGGCACCACCTTGTCCGCCCGTTCCGCCGCCGGCCCCGCCGCCGCCGCCGCCGCCGCCGCCATAAGGCGCGTCATCACTACCTGCGCTGCCGGCATTGCCCGCAAACCCCGTGCCGCCTGCACCGCCAAACCCGCCACTAGATGCATGAAGCGCCGCTCCGCCCGTGCCGCCATCGGCGCGCGCGGCGGTCTGCGCGAGCGTTAGCGCCGTGATTGCGGTTGTGGTCAGAAGAATGGTTTTGAACGCTGAACGCGAAATACGCGCGCGTGACCCTTGGGCCGCGACTGAAAACGACATGATGCCCCCACCATAAATGCCGATCGGATCGAGCATTCCGGAAGGCACGCCCCAATCTGAAGTTCTGATTTTCGTAAAAAGGATGACAAGATTTTTTTGCGCCCGGCAAGTGAATAAAGCACGGCGGATTTCGCACGACATCATTTTTGGCCATTTGTGAAAAGCGGCAACAAATGCGCATCGGGAATTCATTCCCGTTTCCATTGCGACGCACTCTCAATAGCGCAGCCGAACACGTGAAAGGCCCTTGCAAGCCTTGACCCCGACGCCGCAAGACGCCACATGAAGGGTCGAGGCGCCAGCACCTCAAGTCATCCCCACCGACATCACCATCAGCCGAAAGCCCCTCCATGTCCGACAAAGAGCCCTATATCGCCTGGCACGGCACAACCATTCTTGCGGTGCGCAAGGGCGATCAGGTGGTGATTGCCGGTGACGGGCAGGTCTCGACAGGCAACACCATTCTCAAAGGCAACGCCCGCAAGGTGCGCCCCCTGGGTAAAGGTGATGTGATTGCCGGTTTTGCCGGGGCCACGGCTGACGCGATGACGCTGTTTGAGCGGCTTGAGGCCAAGATCGAGCAATATCCCGGTCAGCTGACGCGCGCCTGCGTGGAACTGGCCAAGGACTGGCGCACCGACCGCTATCTGCGGCGGCTGGAAGCCATGATGATTGTGGCGGATGCACGCGTGACGCTGGTGCTGACGGGCAATGGCGACGTGCTGGAGCCCGAACATGGCGTGGTGGGCATTGGTTCGGGCGGCAATTATGCCCTGGCCGCGGCCCGCGCGCTGGCGGACACAGAGATGAGCGCCGAGGAGATTGCGCGCAAATCCATGGCCATTGCGGCGGAAATCTGCGTCTTTACAAATGGCAATATTGTTGTCGAATCCCTCAAAGCCTGACCCCGACACCGGAATTTTATCTGACATGACCAGTTTTTCGCCGCGTGAAATCGTCTCCGAACTCGACCGCTATATTGTGGGCCAGCATGATGCGAAGCGGGCCGTGGCCATTGCGCTGCGCAATCGCTGGCGCCGCCAGCAGCTGCCCGAGGGCCTGCGCGAGGAAGTGCTGCCCAAGAATATCTTGATGATCGGGCCGACGGGTGTGGGCAAGACCGAAATTTCGCGGCGTCTGGCGCGTCTGGCCGAAGCGCCCTTTCTCAAGGTCGAAGCCACCAAATTCACCGAGGTCGGCTATGTCGGGCGCGATGTCGAACAGATCATCCGCGACCTGCTGGAGATCGGCATTTCGCTGACGCGCGAAAAGAAGCGCAAGGATGTGGAGGCAAGCGCCCAGGCGGCTGCCGAGGAGCGCGTGCTGGATGCGCTGGTCGGCAAGAATGCGGGCTCGGGCACCCGCGAAAGCTTCCGCCGCAAGCTGCGCGCCGGAGAGCTGGACGACAAGGAAATCGAGCTGGAAGTTGCCGATAGCGGCGGCATGCCCAATTTCGAAATCCCCGGCATGGGCGGTCAGGTCGGCATGATCAATCTCTCTGACATGCTGGGCAAGGCGATGGGCGGACGGACCCGCGCGCGCAAGATGACGGTGCTTGCCTCCCACGACATTCTGATCGCCGAGGAAAGTGACAAGCTGCTTGATCAGGAACAGCTTGTGGCCGAAGCCATCCGCAATGTTGAACAGAGCGGCATCGTCTTTCTCGATGAGGTCGACAAGATCTGCGCCCGCTCCGACACACGCGGCGGCGGCGATGTCAGCCGGGAAGGCGTGCAGCGCGACCTGCTGCCGCTGATTGAAGGCACGACGGTTTCCACCAAGCATGGCTCGGTCAAGACCGACCACATTCTCTTCATTGCCTCGGGCGCCTTTCACATTGCCAAGCCTTCCGATCTTCTGCCCGAATTGCAGGGCCGGTTGCCGATCCGTGTGGAGTTGCAGGCGCTGACGAAATCGGATTTCATGCGCATCCTCACCGAACCCGAAGCCAGCCTCATCAAGCAATATGTCGCGCTGATGGGAACGGAAGGCGTGACGCTCGACTTCACGCCGGACGGTGTGGAGGCGATTGCCGATGTGGCAGCCCTCGTCAATGAGACGGTGGAAAATATCGGCGCGCGCCGTCTTCATACCGTGCTGGAACGCATTCTTGACGAGGTCAGTTTTTCGGCCACCGACAAGAGCGGCGAGACCATCATGATTGATGCCGCTTATGTGAATGAACGCGTGGGTGACCTCTCGCGGAACACCGATCTCTCCAAGTTCATTCTCTGATCGCGCTGCGTTACGCGTTCAGGCTCGCAATTGATCCCTCGATCGAGTCAATCGACCAGAGACGCTCGCACGGCTCGGGCTGAGCGCTGCGCTCCATGGTCTGGAGCATGCTCTCCTGCCGCGAGGGCTGCGTGACGGCGAGATTGTTGCCCTCGCGGAAAGGCAGGGTCGAGCGCTCAATGAGCCATTGATGGCGGGTGATGGTGCCGTAGGAAATTTCCATGTCCAGCATGGCTTGCGCATCGCGGATATGGGTGCAGCCCTCAATGCAGTCATGCAGGGACCGGTGGGGCGGCAAAGCCATCCGGCGATCCCGGCAGAACATGAAACGGTCGCCGGCACGCACCAGCTGCGCCCGTGTCTCATCGTCCGGATCGACAAGCCGCATGGTCAGCATGGGGTCGGGCGTGGCCAGCGCATTGTTCCAGTCCTCGCGATAGGCGATTTCGACGCCTTCCTCCACCAGCAGCGCCGCCTCAAACCAGAGCCTGCCACGATCAGCGCGCGCGGCCTGCGGCTGGAAATCCATTTCGCGCCGCCATTCAAAAACATCATCTGTCTGAACCAGCTCACCGGCAAAGCCCTCCTGCCGGGCAAGCCAGTCCATATGGGCGGGTGTGAAATCGGAGGGGCTTGTAACGCCCTCGAAATCCGGTCGGCCCTGCGGCTGGCGCAGATCGACATAGAGGCTCGGGCCCTGCAGCCAATGCACCCATGTGGTGTCGTCGCGCGTGCCGTCTGGCAGCAGGATGAGCGAGCGCGACCAGAGCCCGCCCAGGTCCTTCAGCGATGTGGGGCGCCTATCCACGTGACCGCCTGACACGCGATCTCAGCACCGCGAGAATCTGGTCCATCTCGCCACTGGAAAGATGAGCGACGTCCTCGGCCAGACGATTGGCAAGTTCGGTGGCTTTCGGGTCAAGACCGGAGGTGTCGATGATGATGCGGGGATGGGACAGATGGGCAAGCTTTTCAAGCTCCTCGGCCTCATCCCAGATAATGTTGAAATAACCGATAATAGCCTGCACCAGCCACCAGCCCGGGCGACCGCGGCGGCCATGCTCAAGGGCGGAGAGATAGGCAGGCGTGACTTTCAGCGCGGCGGCCATGTCCTTCATGGTGACGCCGCGTTCGGCGCGCAGCTGACGGAGTTTGCGGCCAAAGGGGGTCATCGCTTGCGCCGCAGCCAGATATAGAAAGCGCCGCCGCCGCCATGTTTGGGATGGGCCGGCTGAAAGCCGGCAACAAGCGCGCGGAATTCCGCTTCACCAAGCCAGCGCGGCAGAGCGGAGCGCAAGACACCCGGGCGCTCGGGCGCATGCCATGTATCCGATCCATGCAATGTGTGGCGGGAATAGGGGGACTCGCCCTTGCCCGTGACGACAAGCACGCAGCGCATGCCGCTCGCCCGGCAGCGCGCCAGATAGGCCCGCAGCGCATCATGGGCTTCGGCCTGATTATAGCCATGCAGATCGAGCTTGGCCTCATAATCGATCTGGCCACGCGTGAGGCGCTGTGTGGTGCGCCGGTCGAGACCTGTCAGCGGAGGTGGCTGCGCAGGCTTGAAAGGGGCGGGTGCTGGCAAAGAGACCGGCGCGACGGAACTTGATTTTACAGGCGCGCGCATCATTGGCGCATTGCTTGACTGCACCCCCATGGGAAGGGGTCCGGCGGGCGCGACCGTCTCATCGGCTGGCGCGCGTTTGCGGCGTCGTGCCAGCGGCGTGGCTTCCCTGGTGACAATCTGCCAGAGACGATGTTCTTCTTCACTCAATTCGCGGCGGCGGGATTTTCGCGTTACGAGGGGCGTTGCGCCGTCACCCTGTTTTTTCCCGGCCATCCGCGCTCCTGCCTAGTAACGCGCTGCCAGCGCACGCGGAAGAAGGGCAAAAAGTTCGCCCTCCGATTTCATATGTCCGGCAATATGGGCGGCCTCATCGCCCGTGCCCCAGAACACATCGCCCCGCTGCAGGCCCCTGATGGCGGTGCCGGTATCCTGCGCAATCATCAGACGCTGCAGGGGCTTGTCACCTGCCTCCATCGCCGGATGGGTGGCGTTCAGCCAGAGCGGCACGCCAAGCGGATGAAGGCTGCGATCAACGGCAAGGCTGCGTCCCGGCGTGAGGTTGATACCCTCCGCCCCCAGCGGTCCGAGCGTGTCATTGCTCTCATGCAGTTCGCGGAAGAAAATATAGGAGGCATTCTGATGCAGGATCGACATGATCTGATCGGGGTGAGCATTCAGCCAGGCCCGGATTGTCTGCATGGAAACCTTTTCGCGTTTCAGCGCCCCCTGATCGATCAGCACCTTGCCGATGGACGTATAGGGCTGACCATTCTTGCCGGCAAAGGCCAGACGCATGGTGCCGCCTTTGGCGAGTGCAACGCGGCCCGATCCCTGAACATGCAGAAAAAAAGCATCGACGGGATCGGCAAGCCAGACGAGCACGCTTGATTTGCCGGAAAGGGCGCCAGCCTCGATCTGGCTGCGGGTCGGCAATATATCGCCGGACTTGAAGCCGGGCGGCGGTGTCAGGACGGGCGTCTGATAGGGACCATGCCGGGTGAGCGCCCCTTTCATTTCCGGTTCGTAGTAGCCTGTAAAAAGGCCCTTGCCGCTGGCAGGCGAAAACCGCACCGGCGTGAAATAGGCTTCAAAGAAAATCCGGGCCGCATCGGCGCCGGGCGCAACATGAGCAGATGCGTTGCAGGCCTGCATCCAGTCAGCGGCACGCCCGTAAAGACTGTCGGCACCGATCTTCTTGTCGAGCGGTGCCGTTGGATTGAGTCTGGTGATGCGCTGGCAGGACCGCTGGAAGGCGGAAAGTGCCTCACCCTGATTGTCATTTGCCCAGCCGGGCAGGTCATGGAAGCTGACGACATGCACATCCGACATGGCCACCGCCCTTGAGGCATAAAACGGGGAGAGTGCAAAACACAGAAGCGCCATGCCGACAAGGCCGGTCCAGCCCGGTGGCCTTGATGTCATCAAGACGCCCATGACGCGATCAATTATCCGAGCCGGTGGCCACAAGACGCCAGTTCGGATCGCTGCTCTTGATGTCACGTTCAAAGGTCCAGTAATCGGTGACCGTGCGAACGGTCACAGGATCACCCTCGACAACCACGCCATCTTCGGTACGGGTCGAGGAGGTCAGTTCGCTGATGAACTTGATGGTCAGGCGCGCCATATTGCCGGTCAGTTTTGCATCGACCAGTTCGGCCTTGTTGATGCCGATGAAGCTTTGTTCGATCCGCTGGCCCTTGGCCTCGCGGTCGCTGATCGCTGCTTCGAAGCTCTTGTAAACCTCGGGGCTGAGCAGCGGCTGAAGCTGCTTGCGGTCGCCATCGGCAAAGGCCGTGACGATCATCTCATAGGCCATGCGGGCGCCGGAGAGAAATCCATCCATGTCAAAGTTGCGATCAGCGATGGCAATTTCGGTCATCACCTGTTTCAGACTGGCCGGCGCTTTTTCAACGCGCTTGTCCGGGGTTTCTTCCACCACATAGGGGAAGCGCTTGGGATAGGGATCGACGAAGCTGTCATCGTCAAAATCCTGATCCGCCGAACGGGCAGGCTTGCGCTGCGGCAGCGAGACAATCTTGTCATTCTCGCCGGAGCCTTCGGCGCCACCATAGGGATCATAGGGCGGGCGTTCATGGCCCGTGCGGCGTCCCAGGACGCTGCGCAGTTTCAGAAACACGCCGACCGCAATAACCATCAATATGATATTGAGTAGTGTCACACCTTCGTCCATTTACCCAAACGTCCCTGATTATCGCAGGTTCTGTTGTGCCCTCGCGTCATCGTCATATGAGGGCAAGTCTCCTCATAAGGTAGGTCAAGACGGGCAGATTTACTACCTAAGCCTCAAGAGGGCCTGTGAGGCCGCAAATCCTGCAAACCGGTCGCAATCGCCAGGGTGCCAGAAATCTTGTGGAGGACCATTTTCCATGCTAGCCCACAGCCTGCATTCTCCGTCCACCCGATGTCCCAGTGAGCGCCCATGTCCGATCAGAGCCCAACTACAGCTGACGCCCCGCCCCAGCTTCGTGTCCTCACGCAATACGTCAAGGACCTCTCCTTCGAAAACCCCAATGCGCCGCGCTCGCTGCTGAGCCAGGGCGACCAGCCGGAAATCGAGGTGCGGGTGGATGTCGGCGTCGAACGCCTCTCCGAAACGGATTTCGAGGTTGTTCTGCGGGTGGGCGTCGAGGCCAAAACAAAGAAGAATCCGCTTTTCGTCACCGAGCTCGAATATGCCGGTCTCTTCCAGCTGATGAATCTGCCCGAAAGCGAGATCGAGGCGGTTCTGGTCGTTGAATGCCCGCGCCAGATCTTCCCCTTCGCTCGCCGCATCATTGCCGATGTGACCCGCGATGGCGGCTTCCCGCCGCTGATGCTTGATCCCATCGACTTTCTGGCGCTTTATCAGCAGCGACTGGCTGAGGGGCAGACACCGCCCGCAGGCGAAACCGTCAATTAATCAGCCTTGTCAGCGGCCACGGCCTGCCAGAGCGTTTCGCCGCCAAGGCTCGCGACAAAGGCGTCATGTGCCGCAATTTCGGCTGCTGTCAGGCGCACGCCCAGTGCTTTGGGGCGCTGGCGCGTGGGCTCGGCCTTGACCTGCGGGGAGGTCAGCCTTGCGGCATTGGCGTCGAGGACCAGGCCCGGCTGACGCCCGCCATTCAGTTCCAGATAGACTTCAGCCAGTAATTCAGAGTCGAGCAGGGCGCCGTGATAGGTGCGGCCTGAATTGTCGATACCGAAGCGGCGGCACAGCGCATCGAGGCTGTTCTGAGCACCCGGATAGCGGCGGCGGGCGATATCCAGCGTATCGATGGCGCGCGACTTGGGCAGAATGTCCCGTCCCGCCATGCGCAGCTCTGCATTGATGAAGCCCATATCAAAAGACGCATTATGGATGACCAGCGGGCTGTCACCGATGAACTCGAGAAAGGCATCCGCCACCTCGGCAAAGACCGGCTTGTCGGAGAGGAATTCCGCCGAAAGGCCATGCACCCGGAAAGCGCCTTCGGGCATGTCGCGCTCGGGATTGATATATTGATGATAGGTCTTGCCGGTCGCGACATGATTGAAAAGCTCCAGACAGCCGATTTCGACAAGGCGGTCGCCTTCCGCCGGGCTCAGGCCCGTGGTTTCGGTATCCAGAATGATTTCGCGCATCTCATGTCCTTCATCATCGGCCAGTTTTCGGGGGCCGGTTTTCAGGCCTCGGGTGCGAGGCGCCCTGCCAGCACCTTGCCCTCACGTGTCTTGAGCGTCTCGACGATTGCCTTTACCTGCTCAAAGGCATGGTCGAGCCCCTTGTCGCTCTCGACAATAAAATCAGCCCGCTTGCGCTTTTCGTCATCGGGCACCTGCTTGGCGTGAATGGCGGCAAATTTCGCCATATCCATGCCGGGCCGCGCGAGCACGCGCTGCTCCTGTATATGGTAGGGTGCACTGACAACCACCACAACATCAACCCGCTTTTCGCCGCCTGTTTCGTAAAGCAGCGGGATGTCGAGCAGCACCATGTGATGCCCGTCACGCTGGGCCTGACGCAGAAAGGAAAGCTGTGACTCGCCAACCAGCGGATGCACAATGGCTTCGAGCTTTGCCATCTGCTCGGGCAGGCCCAGCACTTCACGGGCAAGGGCCGGACGGTCGACAGCCCCGTCGATAATGGCGGTGGGAAAGAGCGCACGAATGGGTTCAACAGCTGCCCCATCCTTGGCATAAATGGCGTGGACAGCAGCGTCGGCGTCATAAACGGGCACGCCCAGTTTCTGAAACATTTTGGCTGTTTCGGATTTTCCCATGCCGATGGAACCTGTCAGGCCGATCAAAAGCATTTTCTTTTCCTGTCTGCCCTTTCAAGCATATTAGCCGGCGGCGATATCCTGCAGCACCAGATTGCGCAATTCTTCGGTGACCTCGGGCCGCACGCCAAACCAGGCTTCAAAACAGGGCACGGCCTGATGCAGCAACATGCCCAGACCATCGACTGTTTTATAGCCGGCGGCCGCAGCCTGCTGCAGAAGGCCTGTCTGAATGGGTGTGTAGACAATATCGCTGACACAGGCGCCGGGCGCGAGACCCGTCAGGTCAGGTGCCAGATCATCCCTGCCACCCATGCCGCGCGTTGTCGTATTGATGAGCAGCATCGCGCCCTCAAGGGCGGCCGACATGTCATCCCAGGCAAAGGCTTTGGCCCGCTTGAGCTTGAGGCTGCCGATCAGGCGCGTGGCGCGCTCCGGCGAGCGATTGATGATGCGGATATCGGGCACGCCCGCCTCTTCAAGCGCGACGGCAATGGCGCGCGCCGCGCCGCCAGCCCCCAGCACAAGGGCCGGGCCCGCATCCAAACGGCAATCAGGTTGTCGATCCTTCAGATTGGCAATGAAGCCATAACCATCGGTGTTTCGGCCCTCAAACCCTTCCGGCGTTTGCACCAGCATATTGACCGCATTCAGCCTTTGGGCGATGGCGTCATGGCGCGTGAGAAGGGCAAAGACAGCTTCCTTGTGCGGCACGGTGACATTGGCGCCGATGAAGCTGTCGCCCAGATGAGCCAGCACCCGTTGCAGGTCAGCCGGTTCGACGGGCTTGACCTCATAGCTTGCGTCAGCGACGCCATATTTGGCGATCCAGTGATTATGGATCAGCGGCGAACGGGAATGGGTCACCGGCCAGCCAAGAACGCAGACGCGCTTTTTTGTCATGGCATCACCAGGCCATGGCGGCGCAGCTCGGCGAGCAGCGGCAGGAGCGGCAGACCAAGGATTGTAAAATAATCGCCTTCAATCGACTGGAAGAGCTGGATGCCGGGACCCTCAAGCTGGTAGCAGCCGACACTTGTCATGACCTTCTCGCCGAGCTCGGCAAGATAGTGATCAAGATAGACATGGGTGAAGCCGCGCATGGTCAGATGCGCCTCCTGTTCGAGGCCCCAGATGATCGCCCCTGATTTTGCCAGCGCGATGCCGCTATGAAGTGTGTGACGCTCGCCACGGAAGAACAGCAAATTCTCGCGTGCTTCCGCCATGGTCCTGGGTTTGTCGAAGCGGCACCCCTTGCAGCTCAGGATCTGATCGGCCCCGATAATGATAGCGTCGGGGTGCAGACGGCTGACAGCCAGCGCTTTTTCCTCTGCCAGCTTCAGGGCCAGCGGTGAGGTTTCGCGGTCCGCGAATCTTGTCTTGATCTCATCTTCGTCGATCTGCGAATTCACGATCTCGAAGGCGACACCGGCCTGGCGCAGCAAATGGGCCCGTACGGCGCTGCCCGAGGCAAGGATCAGGGGCGGTAAACTCATGCGGCGGGTCCTTCCGCCTCGGAAATTTTCAGGCGTTCATTATAGAGATTCAGCACGGCAGCCGCCGTTTCTTCGATGGAGCGGCGGGTCACATCAATGACCGGCCAGCCATGGCGCGCATAGAGACGGCGGGCAAAGGAAATCTCCTCGGCCACAACCAGCGGATCGGCATAGCTGGTGTCATTATTCTCTTTCAGCGAAAGAAGACGGTTCTTACGAATTTGCACCAGGCGATCGGGGCTGGTTGTCAGGCCGACGACGAGCGGATGCGTCACGGTTGCCAGATCCGGGGGCAGGGCCATGTTCGGCACGACGGGAATATTGGCCGCCTTGATGCCGCGATTGGCCAGATACATGCAGGTTGGCGTTTTCGAGGTGCGACTGACGCCCAGCAGAATGATGTCGGCATTGTTCAGATCGCCAGCCGACTGCCCGTCATCATGGGACATGGTGTAATTCAGCGCGTCGATGCGACCGAAATATTCCGCATTCATTGTGTGCTGGGAGCCGGGCTTGTGGGAGGATTCCTTGCCCAGATATTGCCCGAGCGCCAGCATGACCGGATCGAGAACGGAAATGCAGGGCGTGTGAAGCTCGGCGCAGCGTGTCTCAAGCCGTTGCCGCAGCTCGGTATTTACCATCGTGAACATGACGATACCCGGTGCTGACTCCACTTCGGCAAGCACCCGCTCCAGCTGCTTGGGGCCGCGCACCAGCGCATAGACATGCTCGATGGGTCTTGCTTCCTCATACTGGGCACAGGCCGCGCGCGCGACCGCATTCAGCGTTTCGCCGGTGGCATCCGAAACCAGATGAAGATGAAAAATCCGCGTGCCGCTCATGCCATTCCTACCCTGCATCCAACAGATGATGCGGTGTGGAAACTATCGACGCAGGCCCCGGCTTGCCAGTTCTTTTGCAAAGAAGCCCCGCAGCCATGTTCATGGCCTGCCTGTGGATAAGGCCTTTTATCGGTGATAAGTGAGGTCTTGGCGGATGGTATGGCCAGGTCATACTTTTTGGCGTCAAAGCACCCCCCGCTTCATGCGCCTGTCGGAAATCCGGCCCTATCCCTTGGGAATCATGGGGATTGAATCCGTGTCAAAGTATGGCCGGGCACTTGTCCCCATGTTCCACAGGCCGGGTCAGAATTCAGTTCACAGGGAAAATGGCAGGCGTCATAACGCGTCCAGATGTCCTGATGACAGATTGGACAAAAATGAGTCACAAGCCATCTCATGAGAGAGGCAATCCGGCATGACTGTCAAAAAAAATGCAATTGTGGGGATAAGAGTCCTTGCGAATTTGATCCACATGATTCACAGGCATCTACAACTACAACAACCTAAAGATAGATTCTTATAGATAGAGAGACAGACTGTGAGCAAAGCGTCCGGGGCAAACCCAGCAAGAAAGAACAAGCGGCTCCTGCAGGCCTTGCGTGGTGAAAGACCTGACCATGTTCCCGTCTGGCTCATGCGGCAGGCAGGGCGCTATCTGCCGGAATATCGCGCAACACGCGGCAAGGCCGGTGGCTTTCTCAATCTTTGTTACACACCAGCGCTTGCCGAGGAAGTGACGCTTCAACCGATCCGCCGCTTTGGCTTTGATGCTTCGATCCTTTTTTCAGACATTCTCGTGGTGCCAGATGCGCTGGGACAGAAAGTGGCTTTCCAGGAAGGCGAAGGCCCTGTGCTGGAACCTTTCACGGATTTGAAGGCGCTTGGCAAACTTGATCTGACAAAAATCAGAAGTCATCTGGCACCGGTTTATGAAACGGTGGAACGGCTTTCCAAGAGCCTGCCCGCCGAGACAACACTGATCGGCTTTGCCGGTGCGCCCTGGACCGTGGCGACCTATATGGTGGGCGGGCGTGGTTCGCCCGATCAGGGAGCGGCCAAGGCCTGGGCCTATCGCGCGCCTGATGAATTTCAGGTGCTGATCGATCTGCTGGTGGAAGCAACCATCGAGCATCTCTCGGCCCAGATTGAGGCCGGTGCCGAAGTCATCCAGATATTTGATACCTGGGCGGGCAGTCTTCCGCCGCTGTCCTTTGAGCGTTTTGCGCTTCAGCCCGTCAAAAAAATCTGGGCCGCCCTTCTTGCCAAATTTCCCGATGTGCCGGTGATTGCTTTCCCGCGTGGTGCCGGCGCCCAGATGGTGAATTATTTCAAGGAGACGGGCATTTCGGCGATCAGCATGGATACGGGTGTTTCGCCTGCCTGGGCGCGTGAGGCGCTGCAGCCGCTGGGTTGCGTGCAGGGCAATCTTGATCCGCTGCTGCTGGTGGCTGGTGGTCCCGAAATGCGGGCGCAGGCGGAGATGATCCTGGCGACGCTTTCGGGGGGGCCGTTCATTTTCAATCTTGGGCATGGCATTGTGCCGCAAACACCGCCTGAACATGTGGCTGAGCTTGTGAAGCTCGTCCAGGAATGGAAATCATGAGTGCGTCGAAGAAAATTGCCATCGTCCTTTTCAATCTGGGCGGACCCGATGGGCCCGACGCGGTTCAGCCTTTCCTGTTCAACCTCTTTTCCGACAAGGCGATCATTCGTTTGCCGCAGCCGCTGCGCTGGATGGTGGCGAAGCTGATTTCATCGCGCCGCGCTCCGGTGGCGCGCGAGATTTATGAACAGATCGGTGGCCGCTCGCCCATTCTGCCTCTGACGCAGGCCCAGGGCGAGGCGCTGGAAATGGCGCTGCGTGAGGAAGGCGAGGTCAAGACCTTCATCGCCATGCGCTACTGGCATCCCTTCGCTTATGAAGCTGCCGAAGCGATCAGGAATTGGGGCGCTGACGAGATCATTCTTCTGCCGCTCTATCCGCAATATTCCACGACGACGACGGAAAGCTCTTTTCTGGATTGGGATGCGGCGGTGGCAAAGGCGGGTCTGAGCGCCCCCACCAAGGCGATCTGCTGCTATCCCATGGAGCCCGGTTTCATTACCGCGCATGCCGCCTTGCTGAATGCGGCTATCGCTTCCGCGCCCGACAAGAATATGCGTGTGCTTTTTTCCGCCCATGGTTTGCCTGAAAGCGTCATCAAGGCGGGCGATCCCTATCAGGCGCAGGTCGAACAAAGCTGTGCAGCGATTGTTGCCGCGCTCAACCAGCCCGGCCTGGACTGGATCACGAGCTATCAGAGCCGTGTCGGCCCGATGAAATGGATCGGTCCGTCAACCGATGACGAAATCAGGCGGGCAGGGGCTGAAGGCAAGAGCCTGATTGTCGTGCCGGTTGCCTTTGTCTCGGAACATTCCGAAACGCTGGTTGAGCTTGATATTGAATATGGGCATCTTGCCGCCGAAGCAGGCGTGCCGAGCTATATCCGGGTGCCGGCGCTGGCGACTGAACCGCATTTCATCGAGGCGCTGGCCTCGCTGGTGCGCGATCTCCGCTCAGAAGGCGGCATTCTCTGTCCGCTGGAAGCAGCCGGTCAGCCCTGCACAAGAGAGATCACGCTCAAAAGCGTGGCATGAGGAACGGCCCGAATGACTGACTTCGTAAATTTCATCGCCCCGGCCTATGAATGGTTCAAGGCCTTCCATGTCATCTCGGTCATCTTCTGGATGGCCGGCATGGCCTATCTGCCGCGCCTTTTCGTCTATCATGCCGAAAGCGAGGCGGGTTCGGACAAGTCGGAGACCTTCAAGATCATGGAGCGGCGCCTGCTGCGCGGGATCATCAATCCGGCGATGATTGCGACCTTCGTCTTCGGCATTTTGATGGTGACGATCAATAGCGGCCTGCTCAGTGAAGGCTGGTTCCATGCCAAGCTGGCGCTGGTGCTTGTCATGGCCGGGCTGCACGGCTTTTTTGCCGCCCGCCGCAAGGATTTCGAGCGCGACGCCAATACATATTCCAGCCGTTTCTACCGCATCCTGAATGAAGGCCCGCCGGTGCTGGTGGTCTTCATCGTTATTCTGGTGATTATCCGGCCTTTCTAGCCTGTGACTGCGTCGGGTCTGATTTTTGGTCGCTTTTGCCAAATTCCGTTTGAAAAATGACGGGTGTGCCTATATATCGAAGGTGAAGCCGGATCTCCTCCGGCGGCCTTACTGATGTTTTTACCCTGATGTGACAAGCAAGGGGTCTAAACAATGGATCCCTCGGGATCCGTTCCTTGCCCATCCCCCGGATCGCACAAGAATAATTTGCGGCAGGCAGGGCAAACAGGCACGAAATTCCCTTACCTCGTTTCCGTCCATTCCCTCGCGCAGTTCACTTAACGGACAGGCTTATTTCCCGCCCCATTCGGTTTGCAGCCGCCAGCGGATAAAGCTTCTTCAAAATACCAGAGAGACCCCATGCCGCAGATCACCCTGCAGGACCTGAAAGCCAAATCCCCCACCGAATTGCTTGCAATTGCCGAAGAGCTTGAGGTTGAAAACGCCTCGACGCTGCGCACGCAGGACATGATGTTCGCGATCCTGAAGCAATATGCCGAACAGTCGATCGACATCATCGGCAAGGGCGTTGTGGAAGTGTTGCCCGATGGCTTCGGCTTCCTGCGTTCACCCGAAGCCAATTATCTGCCAGGTCCTGACGATATCTATGTCTCGCCCTCCCAGATCCGCCGCTTCTCGCTGCGCACCGGCGACACGGTGGAAGGCGAAATCCGCAGCCCCAAGGATGGCGAACGCTATTTCGCCCTGCTGAAGGTCAGCACGGTCAATTTCGAAAGCCCGGACAAGGCGCGCCATAAGGTTCATTTCGACAATCTGACGCCGCTCTATCCTGACTCCAAGCTCGAGATGGAAGTTGATGACCCGACGCTGAAGGACAAGTCCTCGCGCGTCATCGATATTGTCGCCCCGCTCGGCAAGGGCCAGCGCGGCCTGATCGTGGCGCCGCCGCGCACCGGTAAAACCGTGCTGCTGCAGAATATCGCCCATTCCATCACCACCAATCACCCGGAATGCTATCTGATCGTGCTGCTGATTGATGAGCGGCCTGAAGAAGTCACCGACATGCAGCGCTCGGTGAAGGGCGAGGTCATTTCCTCGACATTTGACGAACCCGCCGTGCGCCATGTGCAGGTGGCTGAAATGGTCATCGAGAAAGCCAAGCGTCTTGTTGAGCATGGCCGCGATGTCGTCATCCTGCTCGACTCGATCACGCGTCTGGGCCGCGCCTATAACACCGTTGTGCCCTCCTCTGGCAAGGTCTTGACAGGTGGTGTGGATGCCAATGCGCTGCAGCGCCCCAAGCGCTTCTTTGGTGCGGCGCGTAATATCGAGGAAGGCGGCTCGCTGACAATCATCGCGACCGCACTGATCGATACCGGTTCGCGCATGGACGAAGTCATTTTCGAAGAATTCAAGGGCACGGGTAACTCCGAAATCATTCTCGACCGCAAGGTTGCCGACAAGCGCGTCTTCCCGGCTATCGACATTCTCAAGTCAGGTACGCGCAAGGAAGAGCTGCTGGTCGACAAGGGCACGCTGCAGAAAATGTATGTGCTGCGCCGCATCCTCAACCCCATGGGCACGGTCGATGCCGTCGAATTCCTGCTCGACAAGCTCAAGCAGACCAAGAGCAATGGCGAGTTTTTCGACTCGATGAATACCTGAGGCAGAACGGGCCGATTTTTACAGCTTTTCCGGTCCTGCTGACAGCGGGGCCGGAAAGGGCTAGCATTCTCCCAACGCGCCATAAAAGCCCAAAAGGGAGAACGCCCATGACCGACCATCCGACAGATGCCACGGAAGAACGCGCCACCTATAGAGCCATGCAGGAGAGCACGGCGGAGGACTGGGCGATTATCTCCAAGGCTGCCAAGCCTTTTTCAGCGGGTCTGCCCGGTCGCGTGCTCAATCATCTCAAACTGCTTGATGGTGACTTTGGCGGTTATCCCGTTGACCGCCTGACGCATTCGCTGCAGTCGGCGACCATGGCGCATCGCGCGGGCAAGGATGAGGAATATGTCGTCTGCGCCTTGCTGCATGATATTGGCGACACGCTGGGCAGCTATAATCACGCCGAGATCGGCGCGGCCATTCTCAAGCCCTTCGTCTCTGAGGCCAATCACTGGATGCTTCAGAACCACGGTATTTTCCAGGGCTATTATTTTTTCCAGCATCTGGGTCTTGATCGCGACATGCGCGAACAATATCGCGGCCATCCCCATTTCGAATATACCGCCCAGTTCTGTCATCTCTTTGATCAGAACTGTTTTGATCCGGCCTATGATCACATGCCGCTTGAGGCTTTTGTGCCGATGGTCGAGCGCGTGATGGCGCGCCCGAAGACGAGCATCTATATGCATCGTCCCCAGGCGGCGGAATAACGCACAGCGCTTTTACGGCACGAGCACCGTTGCACCCGTTGTCTTGCGGCCTTCCAGATCCTGGTGGGCACGCACGGCATCGGCGAGCGGGTAATGCTGGTTGATTTCGACGCTGACGATACCCCTGGCGACAACATCAAAGACATCGGCAGCCCGCATGCGGAATTCTTCCGGCGTGAGCAGGTAGTGCACCATGGAGGGGCGCGTCACATAGAGCGAGCCCTTGCCGTTGAGGATGCTCAGGTCGAAGGGCGGGACGGGGCCTGAGGCATTGCCGAAGGAAACAAGCAATCCGCGCGGGGCGAGACAATCAATCGACATGGCGAATGTGTCCTTGCCGACCCCGTCATAAACGACCGGCAGTTTCTTGCCGCCGGTAATTTCAATCACACGCTCGACCACATTCTCTGTCGAATAATTGATGACATGATCATAGCCATGGGCGCGCGCCAGTTTGGCTTTCTCTTCCGAACCCACCGTACCGATGACGGTGGCGCCCAGATGCTTTGCCCATTGGCCCACAATCAGGCCCACGCCACCGGCGGCGGCGTGGAAGAGGATCGTGTCGCCCTTGGCGACCTTGTAGGTGGCATGCAGCAGATATTGCGCCGTGATGCCCTTGAGCATCATGACGGCGGCCTGCTCATCGCTCACACCCTCAGGCAGTTTGACGATGCGTTCGGCGGGCGCATTACTGTATTCAGAATAGGCCCCCAGCGGACCTGAGCCATAGGCAACACGGTCGCCGATCTTGAAATCGGTAACGCCCTCGCCAAGCGCTTCGATGACACCGGCCGCTTCCAGACCAATGCCGGCTGGCAGCGGCAGGGGATAGAGACCGGAGCGGTGATAGGTGTCGATGAAGTTCACACCGATGGCTGTATGCCGGATCGTCACCTGACCCTTGGCGGGGGCGGGCAGCGCCACCTCTTCAAGTGTCATCACCTCGGGGCCGCCAGTTTTGTGGATGCGGATGGCTTTCATGTTCTTGTCCTTGTTGTTGATCAGCGACGCAGCAAAGCGAGACCGATGCCGGCGGATGTGAGCAGGGCGCCTGTGACCCTGTTGCGGATGCGCTGGGCGCGTTCCCCCTTGAGATAGGGAGCCAGACGCCCTGCTGCCACTGCATATGCGCCATCCGACAGGGTGCTGATGACAATAAACAGAATGGCGAGTGTGACGAGCTGCGGCGTTGGCGCGCTGGCGGATGAAATGAACTGCGGAAAGAAGGCCGCATAAAAAGCCAGCGTCTTGGGATTGGTGACCGAGATGATAAAGCCGCGCCGGTAGAGCGCGCCATGCTGGACGGGCAGGGGCGGTGTTGTGTCACCGCGCTCGATCGGGGCCCGCCAGCTTGCAATGCCGAGCCAGACGAGATAGGCCGCGCCGATGAGCTTGAGTGCCTCCGACCAGGGGCCCATGGCCGAAAGCAGCGGGGCAAGGCCGAGCACGGTAAGGGCCATATGAGTGGAGAGGGCCGTGGTGGTTCCGGCAAGCGCGATCAGCGCGGCAAGGGGGCCATGCCGGATGCCGGTGGCCACCAGAAAGGTGACGACCGGCCCCGGTATGATGCAGAGAATGAAGGTGGCCGCCATGAAACCGACAAGCAGATCGGGCTGGACGGGCATGATGGTGACCAGACCTGTCAGCCCAGATGGCGCTTGAAGAAGGCCAATGTGCGGGCATTGGCTTCATCGGCCTGTGTCTTGTCGTAATGGGCACCGCCCACCCGGGCAAAGGCGTGATCCATTTCCGGATAGCGATGGATCGTGACAAGGGCATTGTCGTGGAGGCCCTTGACGATTTCTTCCTGGGCTTCCGGATTGACGAATTCATCCTTGCCGGCGATATGCAGCATGAGAGGCTTTTTGATGCCCTTGGCATCTGCAAGGCGCGTATTGATGGCGACGCCATAATAGCCGACGCTTGCATCGCAATCCGTGTGGCAGGCCGTGAGATAGGCCATCAGGCCGCCAAGGCAGTAGCCGACCGCGCCGACCTTGCCATTGGTCATGGGGCGCAGCGTGTCGATGGTGGCCTTGATATCGGTAATGCCGCCGGCATGATCAAACTTGCCGAAAAGCTCAAAGGCTTTCGCCCATTCTTCATCGGTCTTGTCGGTGATGTCGATGCCGGGTTCGATGCGCCAGAAAAGATCGGGGCAAAGGGCGACATAGCCCTGACGCGCGTAGTCATCGGCGATGTCGCGCATCACCTTATTGACGCCGAAAATTTCCTGAATAACGACAATGCCGGGAAAGGGGCCTGCGCCCGTCGCCGGTTTGGCCAGGTAGCCTGAAAACTGTCCGTCTGGTCCGCTGATCGTGATTGTCTGGCCGGTCAAGCTAATCTCCCTCGAATTCATCAGTCTTTTGGGGGGTGGTCTGTGAGATGGTCGGGGGGACTCTAACGGGCCAAGACTGATGAATCGAGGGGGAAGCCGGACTTATTTATCAGCTCTGATTTACCAGCGCTGGTCGCGCTGGGCGTCGGACATTGTCATCTGGGTCATCTGGCGGGCAGCGCCGGCCTGCTCGCCAGCCATGCGGCGGGCGGCGGATTTGTTGCGGGCTGCGGCCTCGCGACGGGCTTCGCCCGTCATGGCGACGTCGAAAACATTGGTATAGCTGTTTGCATATTTTGCGAAGATGTTCATTTTATTCACCATTGGTCTTTCTATGAGCGGAAGATGATGCTCATGCGATATAATCTCAAGCGATCTCTTTTCACCGCAGATGTTAGAAAAACTAACCTATGGCAACCCGTCGACTTCCCACGCTCAGCGCCCTGAGGGCCTTTGAAGCCGCCGCCCGGCTGGGCAGTTTCAGCCGCGCGGCTGATGAGTTGCATGTTACCCATGCGGCCATAAGCCATCAGGTGCGCCGACTTGAGGAAGAGCTTGAACTGTCGCTTTTTCACCGGACCGGCCGGGCGGTGGAACTTACCGATACCGGTCGTCGCCTGTTGCCGGTGCTGACAGCCGCCTTTGACCAGATTGCCGAGGTCTGGCAGCAGATTCAGGGTAGCGAAGGTGGCCCACTCACGGTTTCCGTTGAGCCCTCCTTTGCCGCGCGCTGGCTGGTGGTGCGGCTTGGCAAATTCTATCGCGCCCATCCCGATATCCAGCTGCGGCTGATGCCATCGGGCGAACTGACCGAGTTTGACCGGGAGGATGTGGATATCGGCATACGCTACGGTCTGGGCGGCTGGGGCGATGTGGTGGCCGAGAAGCTTTTCGAGGCAACGGAATATCCGGTCTGCGCGCCGACGCTTCTTGATCCGGCAAGGCCGGTCCTCAAGCCCGAGGATCTGCAGGCCTATCCCCTGCTGCATGAAGAGACGATGGGGCACTGGCTGAACTGGCTGAAGGAAGCGGGCGTCGAGGAGCCCGGTTGGGCCGCGCGCGGACCGCTCTTCATCGAGGCCAGTTTGGCGCTTCAGGCGGCCGCCGCGGGGCAGGGTGTGGCGCTTGCCAATGATGCGCTCGCCATGGCCGATCTGGCCGAGGGGCGGCTGATCCGGCTTTTTGATATTGGTGTGCCGGATGAGGAAGCCTATTGGCTCGTCTATCCCGAGCGCAGTGTGCGCAAGCCCAAGGTGCTCGCCTTTCGCAACTGGCTGCGCGAGGAAGCGGGCCTGCCGCCCGAGCCGATCAGGATACTGAAAGAGAACGCGCGTCCGAGAGGGCGGAAGCCAGGCTCAGGCCATCCGTAACCGGCAGCGAGCAGACCTCGCCGACACAGACATAGGCGGTGGGCCTGCCGTCCATTGCCTGCTTGCCATGCGCCGGATGGGCTGCGGGCAGGGTGGCGCCGTCTGCGATCTCCGTCAGGATGCGATCGGGCAGTGACAGCGACAGCACCGCCTGCCGCAGCTCATGGCACGCGGTTTCCTCGCCGATCAGCACGATCTGGATAGGGCGCAGTCTTTTTTCCAGACTGCAGAGATAGGACCCGAGCGGGAAGAGGTTGCGTTCGATCTCGCCGCCAAAGCTTCTGAGAAGCGCATCGGCGCGCGCCATCCATTCCATGTTGCCGGAGACAAAGGCAAGCGTTGTGAAAAGGCCAGGCAGCGTGCCGTTGGCGGCTGGTGTGGCATCGTCATTGACCGTCCGTCTACGGACGATAAGGCCGGGGGCGTCGTCGGCGGTATAGAAATAGCCGCCATGTTCAGCGTCGCGATAATGGGCCTCAAGCTCATTGGCGAAATCTGTCGCGTCATCCAGATAGGAGGGGGCTTGTGTTGCCTCGTGAAGGGCGAGGCTTGCGCTGATCATGTTGGCCAGATCATCGACCATGGCACGATGCTGCAAATGGCCGGCGCGCCAGGCGTGAAAAAGACGCCCCTCCTGCCGCATGGTTTTGAGAATGAAGCGATAGGCGCCGACGGCTCTCTCGATCCAGCCTGTGTTCCCAAAGGCGAGGCCGGCGCGGGCGAGTGCCGCAATCATCAGGCCGTTCCAGTCGGTCAGAATCTTGTCGTCAAAGCCCGGACGGATGCGTTTGGACCGTTCAGCCAGCAGACGCTCGCGCAATGGTCTCAGCATGGCCTCTTCGCTTTCGCGCCACGGCTCATCGGCCTGGGCGATGCGGTTGAGGATATTTTTCTCTTCCCAATTGCCTTCTGCGCTGACGTCATAGGCTGCATTGAAGGGCACGGCATCGGGACCGAGCAGGGTGCTGATTTCCCATGCCTGCCAGACATAGAACTTGCCTTCCTCGCCTTCGCTGTCGGCATCGAGTGAGGCGGCAAAGGCCCCGGTCGTATCGGGCGTCATCATCTCGCGGGCGAGCCAGTCAATTGTCTCGCGGATGCGGGCAGCATAGAGCGGCGATTTTGTTTCCTGCCAGACGCTCGTCATCAGGTCGATCAGCAGGGCATTGTCATAGAGCATCTTTTCAAAATGCGGGGCGAGCCATCGCGCATCTGTCGAGTAGCGTGAAAAGCCGCCGCCCAGATGATCATAAATGCCGCCCTGGCACATATGGTTCAGTGCCTTGATCACGGCATCCTTGGATGTCTGATCCTTGCGGCGAAGGGCATGGCGCCAGAGCACATTGAGGATGCCGGTCTGGGGGAATTTGGGCGCACCCTGAATGCCGCCATTGACGGGATCCATCAGTGACTGGAATTTCTCAGCCGCCAGATCAAGCATGGCGGGATGGGGTTCGCCCGCTCTTGATGTCGCCGCTTCCGTCAGGAGGCCCTTGGCAAGGGCAGCCCGGTTGGTCTCGATCTTTTGCGGCTCCTCGCGAAAGAGTCGGGCGATTTCCGTCATCAGCTGAATGAAGCCGGGGCGGCCGAATTTGGGTTCCTTAGGGAAATAGGTGCCGCCCCAGAAGGGTTCGCCATCGGGCGTCAGAAACATGGTCAGCGGCCAGCCGCCCTGTTCGCCCAACATGTGGAGGGCTGACATATAGATCGCGTCAATGTCGGGACGTTCTTCCCGATCGACCTTGATGTTGATGAAATTGGCATTCATCACCGCCGCTACCTCGTCATCCTCAAAGCTTTCATGGGCCATGACATGGCACCAGTGGCAGGCGGCATAGCCGACAGAGAGAAGAATGGGCTTGCCCTGACGGCGGGCTTCGCCGAGCGCCGTCTCGCCCCAGGGATACCAGTGCACGGGATTGTCCTTGTGCTGCTGGAGATAGGGGCTGACTTCCTGGGCGAGAAAATTGCGTGACATATTTGGCTCCGGGCGGTTCACTGCCTGTCACTGCGTTATGAACGCTATATGGGATGAGCGAAACCCCCTCGACGAGAAAGAGATCAGCAGATGAAGGTCAAAGTGGATGTGGACCTGACACCGGAGGAAGCCCGCAAGCTGATGGGCCTGCCGGAGATCGAGCCCATGCAGCAACGCATTCTGGCCCAGATGGAAAAGCAGCTGAGCACCAATCTCTCCTATATGGATCCCGAAGTGGTGATGCGCACAATCATGCCGGTTGGTGCGCAGGGCATGGAAAAGCTGCAGGACCTGCTCTGGGGTGTGGCGGGCGCGGCCATGGGCAAGGGTGGTCGCAAGTCCGACAGTAAAAAGAAGGCCGACTAGGCCGCTTCAGGAGATCGATTCGGTTTGGAAACGATTTATGCCCTGTCCAGTGCGGCGGGTCGGGCGGGCGTGGCGGTTATTCGTTTGTCCGGTCCGTCCTCGCGCGAGACCGTGATCCGGCTTACCGGCAAGACACCCCCGGCATCCCATCGAGCTGTCTTGCGCCGTTTCCGTGATGGCGGGGATGGGGCGGCGATTGATCGGGGCCTGCTGCTTTGGTTCGAAGGTCCGTCGAGCTTTACCGGTGAGGATGTCGCCGAGTTTCATCTGCATGGCGGACGCGCCGTGGTGGCGGCGATGCTGACAGCGCTTGCCTCTCTTGACGGATTGCGGGCGGCTGAGCCGGGGGAGTTTACAAGGCGGGCATTTGAGAATGGCAAGCTTGACCTGACCTCTGTTGAAGGGCTTGCCGACATCATCAATGCCGATACCGAAGCCCAGCGGCGACAGGCGCTACGCCAGATGGAAGGGGCGCTCGGTCTGCTCTATGAAGACTGGCGCCATCGCCTCATTCGGCTGCTTGCCTATGCCGAGGCGGAGATTGATTTTCCCGACGAGGACCTCCCCGACAGCCTGCTTCAGAAATTGCGACCTGAGATCGAGTCTCTTGCGAGTCAGATTCAAACGCATCTTGATGACGGCCGGCGCGGCGAGCGGCTGCGCGATGGCGTCGAGGTCGTCATTCTCGGACCGCCCAATGTCGGCAAGTCGAGCCTGATGAATGCGCTGGCCGGTCGTGATGTCGCCATCGTCTCCGCCGAGGCAGGGACGACCCGCGACATTGTCGACGTGTGGCTGGACCTCGGCGGAGTGCCCGTGACGCTGGCAGATACGGCGGGCCTCAGAGAGGCTGATGGCGCCATTGAGCAGGAAGGGGTGCGCCGGGCGCTGGCACGGGCGGAGAAGGCCGATCTGCGCATCGTGGTCGCTGCACCGCTGGAGACGGGCGGCGTCGCGGGTGATTTTGCCCTGGCGCAGGAGGGTGACCTGCGGGTCTGGAACAAGATGGATCTGGCGCCCTGTCCGGAGGCGGGCGTGCTCCCGCTGTCGGCAGCAAGCGGGCAGGGCATTGAGGCCTTTCTGGCGGCCCTGACCGCGCGGGTGAGCTTTGTCTATGAGGCAAGCGAACATCCCATGATCACAAGGGCCCGGCATCGCGAGGGGCTCATGGACTGCCGGTCTTTCCTTGCCCGGGTGTCGGCGGGGCTGGCAACCGACGCACTGCCGGAGCTGATTGCGGAGGATTTGCGGCTGGCGGCCCGCGCGCTGGGCCGGATCACCGGTCGCGTCGATGTGGAAGACCTACTGGATGTGGTGTTTCGTGATTTCTGCATCGGCAAATAAGGGGCGTGATGTTTCACGTGAAACAGAGTCCTCATCGGGAATTGACGTCGCCATGCGGGCAGACTAAAGCTCGCGGCCAACAGGCGCGAAGGCCGGAACCTGAGCATGACAAATTCGACCTATGATGTGATCGTGATTGGCGGCGGCCATGCCGGCTGCGAGGCTGCGGCTGCCTCGGCGCGCATCGGGGCCGAGACGCTTCTGCTGACCCACAAATTTTCGACGATTGGCGAGATGTCCTGCAATCCGGCGATTGGCGGCCTGGGCAAGGGCCATCTGGTCAGGGAGATCGATGCGCTGGACGGGCTGATGGGGCGTGTGGCTGATGCGGCTGGCATCCAGTTCCGGCTGCTCAACCGGCGCAAGGGGCCTGCCGTTCGGGGCCCACGCGCCCAGGCGGATCGTCGGCTTTATAGGGAGGCCATGCAGGCCGAGATTTCCGCCCAGCCCCATCTGACGGTGGAAGAGGGCGGCGCCTTTGATCTGAAGGTCGAAGAGGGCCGCCTCAAGGGCGTCATCACGGAAGATGGCCGGGTCTTTCTCGCCGACCGTGTTGTCCTCACGACGGGCACTTTTTTGCGTGGCATGATTCATATCGGCACGCAGCGCATTCCGGCAGGGCGTGTGGGCGAGGCTCCGGCGCTAGGGCTGTCTGATCGGCTCTACGAGCTGGGCTTCAATATGGGTCGCCTCAAGACCGGCACTCCGCCGCGTCTGGATGGCAACAGCATCAAATGGCATGAACTGGAAGAGCAGCCGGGCGACACGCCGCCAGTGCCCTTCTCCATGCTGACAGAGGCCATCACAACGCCTCAGGTTTCCTGCCACATCACGCGCACGACCCGCGCGGGCCATCAGATCATTCAGGACAATCTGAAATACTCACCGGTCTATTCCGGCCAGATTGAAGGGGTGGGACCGCGCTATTGCCCCTCGATCGAGGACAAGGTCGTCCGCTTCCATGAGCGGGACAGCCATCAGATTTTCCTCGAGCCGGAAGGTCTCGACGACGACACCATCTATCCCAATGGCATTTCCACGGCGCTGCCGGAAGATGTGCAACTCGCCTTTCTCAAGACCATTCCCGGTCTCGACAATGTGGTGATGAAACGCTGCGGCTATGCCATTGAATATGATTATATCGACCCGAGAGAGTTGCAGGCCACGCTTGAAACCAAACGCCTGAAGGGCCTTTACCTGGCCGGTCAGATCAATGGCACCACGGGCTATGAAGAAGCCGGCGCGCAGGGTCTTGTGGCGGGCCTCAATGCCGCATTAGCGGCTGCGGATAGGGCGCCTGTACATTTTGACCGGGCGACGGCCTATCTGGGGGTCATGATCGATGATCTGGTGACACGCGGTGTCAGCGAACCCTATCGCATGTTTACCTCACGCGCCGAATATCGCCTGACGCTGCGGGCCGACAATGCCGATCAGCGCCTGACGCCGACGGGCATGGCGCTTGGCTGTGTGGGCGAGGTGAGGGCGCAGTCTTTTGCCCGGAAGCTTGATGCGCTGAATGCGGCCACTGATCTGGCGCATGGCCTGAAGATGAATCCGGCACGCCTCATCGGTTTCGGTCTCAAGGTCAATCAGGACGGTGTGGCGCGCTCGCTCTTCGATCTGATGGCCTATCCCGATATTTCGCACGTGGACCTTCTGCGCGTCTGGCCGGAAATGGCGGGCATCGCGCCGGACATTCTCGAGCAGATCGGCAATGAAGCTCAATATGCGGGCTATCTCGGACGGCAGGAAGCCGACATCAGGGCGTTTCGCCGGGATGAAGGACTGTCCCTGCCTTTGGATATTGATTATGCCCAGGTGGCCGGTCTTTCGACGGAAGCGATCCAGAAGCTGACCCATGCCCGCCCTGCCACAATCGGACAGGCCGGCCGGGTTGATGGTGTGACCCCGGCAGCCCTGACATGCCTGATGATTCACGTGAAACAACAGGCAAAGCGCCATATAGCTTGAGGGTAGTGCCGGGGATGGCCCAACATATGGTGCAAGTCATTGATTCAGAGTCCTTTTCTGCCTTTTATGATGTTTCACGTGAAACAATGGCGGCTCTGGAGACCTATGAATCCCTGCTTTTGAAGTGGCAAAAGTCCATAAATCTTGTCTCAAATGCCAGTCTGGACAGTCTTTGGACCCGCCACATGCTGGATTCAGCCCAATTGGCGGCTCTGGCACCCGCCGATACGCGGCGCTGGCTCGATCTCGGCAGCGGCGGCGGCTTTCCGGGGCTTGTGGTAGCAATCATGTGGCGCGAAAGGCCTGACTTTCATCTCCATCTGGTCGAAAGCGATCAGCGCAAGGCGATTTTCATGCGGGAAGTGGTGCGCCAGACGGCGGCACCGGCCAGTGTTCATGTCTGTCGCATCGAGGATTTCGACTGGCCGGAGCCCCAAAAACCCCGGATTGTCTCGGCCCGGGCGCTGGCGCCGCTGGATCGCTTGCTGGGCTGGGCCGCGCCCTTTTTCGATCCGGAGACGATTGGCCTGTTTTTGAAGGGGCAGGGGCTCAGTGATGAATTGACCTTGGCCCGGAAAGATTGGATATTTAACCAAGAGATTACATCCAGTCAGTCCGACCCTTCGGGCACCATTCTGACCATAAGAGGCCTCCATGCAGCCGACCGCGTCTGAGAACAACGTCATCCCGGCTGCGGCTGAGTCCCGGCCACGCATTCTGGTGATTGCCAATCAGAAGGGTGGCGTCGGCAAGACAACCACTGCGATTAATCTGGGTACGGCGCTTGCTGCCGTGGGCGAGCGTGTGCTGATCATCGATCTTGATCCGCAGGGCAATGCCAGCACGGGTCTCGGTGTCAGCCGCGCCGAACGCAAGGTCTCCTCCTATGATGTATTGATCGGGTCGTCGCTTGTGGAAGATGCGATTATTCCCACCCAGGTGCCCGGCCTCGACATCGTGCCCTCGACGATGGATCTGCTTGGGGCGGAGCTTGAGCTTGCTTCGGTGCCGCGCCGTTCGCATCGTCTGCGCGACGCGCTGGTGCGCATGCCGCGTGGTGGCAAGCCGCGCGGGGAGAGCGATGAAGAAAAGGCCTTCACCTCCCGTCCCTATACCTATCTTCTGATCGACTGCCCGCCTTCGCTCAATCTTCTGACCATCAATGCGATGACGGCATCGGATGCCATTCTCGTGCCGTTGCAATGTGAGTTCTTCGCGCTGGAAGGCTTGAGCCAGCTGCTGCGGACGGTTGAGCGTGTCCGCTCCAGTCTCAATCCGCGGCTTGAAATCCAGGGCATCGTGCTGACCATGTTTGACCAGCGCAACAAGCTTTCCGATCAGGTGGCCTCTGACGTGCGCCAGCATCTGGGCGACAAGGTCTATCGCACCGTCATTCCGCGCAATGTGCGCATTTCGGAAGCGCCCTCCTATGGCAAGCCGGCGCTTGTCTATGATCATCGCTGTGCGGGCAGCAAGGCCTATATGAAACTTGCCGCCGAGATGATTTCGCGCGAGCGCGCGATCCGCCGTTCGGCGGCCTAAATCATCCGTCAAAGGATGAATCTGTAAGTGCTGGTGGGAGCCAAGGCTCGTTTTTTCAGGCTCGATCTGAAGACTCTGAAGACTCTCCGCCAACGAATTGAATCGATTCAGGAATTGGCACTACCCGGTAGTGCCGTGAAGGTTTGAGAGCTTGATCGGGTTTCGCTGATTGCGGATAGGGCCCGTCTTTCTGGGAACGGATCGGCCATACCCCGGGGGCGGGCGATGGCCTGATTGAAGAGCAAATTTGAAGGATGAAGACCATGGCAGATGAAATGCCAAGCAGACTGGGACGGGGCCTTGCCGCATTGATCGGGGATGATGCGGCTTTTGCGCTGGGCGAGAATTCAAACCAGCAGGGCCCGGTCAAGGGGCTTCGCGAGGTGCCGATTGAATATCTGCGCGCTGGCCAGTTTCAGCCGCGCACGCGGTTCCGCGAAGAAGACCTGACAGACCTTGCCAACTCGATCCGCGAGAAGGGCATTTTGCAGCCCATCGTCGTGCGTCCGCTTGAGGGCGAGGTCAACAGCTATGAGATCGTCGCCGGTGAACGGCGCTGGCGGGCCGCCCAGCTGGCGCAGCTGCATCAGGTGCCGGTCATTATTCGCGAGCTGACCGATGCCGAGTCGCTCGAGATCGCCATCATCGAAAATGTCCAGCGTGCCGATCTCAACGCGGTGGAGGAAGGGGCGGGCTATGAACGCCTGATGGCGCAGTTTGCCTATACGCAGGAAGCGGTTGCCAAGCTGATTGGCAAAAGCCGCAGCCATGTCGCCAATACGCTGCGCCTGCTCAGCCTGCCGGAGCCTGTGCGGTCCATGCTCGAAGATGGCCGTCTCTCTGCCGGACAGGCGCGGCCGCTGATTGGCCATCCCCAGGCGGAAAAGCTTGCCAAGGATATTGTCACCAAGGGCATGAGCGCGCGTGAAGCGGAAGCACTGGCGCGCAAGTCGACCGAGGCCGGCGGGCAGGGCAAGGTCAGGTCTGCGGGCCAAAGCGTGCTCAAGGATGCTGATACGGTGGCGCTGGAAAAGAATATTTCCGACCAGCTGGGCCTCAAGGTGTCGATCAATTTCTCCGCCGAAAAGGGTGGCGAGGTGAAGATCGGCTACAAGACGCTCGAACAGCTTGACGAGATATGTCGCCGTCTGGCTGGGCGCGGCCAGAAAATCAGCGGATAGATTTTTCTAGCGCCGTGCCGCGCTGGCGGCCTGCGCCAGCCGGAACAATGTTTGACCGCAGATCGCATTTTCCGGCAGGCCGGTTGTCTTGCACAGGCCCTCGGCTTCCAGCGTCAGCTCGATGGCGCGATCTAGCCGCTTGCGCGTCCAGAGATTGACCTGCCGGCTGACAATATTTGTCCGGCTGAAATGCAGCGGCGGTCGCATCGCCTTGATGGCGGCGGTTGCATCACTGCCCGCATCAATGCGCGCCAGCACAAGATGCAATTGCTGCAGGTGGCGCGAGAGCGCATTGAGAATGGCAATGGCATTGGCATCGGCCGAGCGGGCGCGCGCCAGCGCCACATCAAGCGCCTGCATGTCACCGCCCGCCGTGGCATCAATTACGTCATCAATGCTTGTGCCAGCACTATCGCCAATGCAGGCGCGCACATCCTCAAGACTGACGCGCTGCTTCTCGCCGGACGACGCGCCCATATAGAGCGAGAGCTTTTCAAGTTCGCTCAGTGTCACCCCGCGATCCGATCCCAGATGCGAAAGCAGATAATCCATGGCCGCCGGTTCCGGGCTGAGATTGGCCTGGGTCAGTTTTTCGCGGATCACGCTTTCCAGTGCGCGCGCATCATCGGCATAGCAGGGAAGGGCGGCGGCATTGTCCGCGCCTTCGCACAGAGCGCGCAATGAGGAGCGGGGTCCGAGCTCGCCGCCTTCAATCAGGATCAGCGCATCGCCGAGCGGATTTGCCAGATAGGCTTCGATCATTTTGCTCTGGCTGTCCCCGATGCCGCGCAGACGGATGACGCGTCGCCCGCCCAGCATGGAGATGGCGGCGGCTTCATCTGCCAGACGGGCGGGATCGGCGCGCAGGTCGCTCTCGCCCATTTCAACGATGCGGAAGGGGTCTGAGGGGTCTTCGACGACATGCCGTGTCAGGCGGTTCATCCGCTCACGGACGAGTCCGCCATCAGGTCCATAAATCAGCACGACGCGGATGGTGTCGCCAGGCTGGCGAAGAAAGCGTTCAGTATCGGCGGGCTTTATCTTCAAGGGCTGATCCCGGCCTGAACTCAGTTGCTGCGGGCGGCCTGCTCTGACAGGCGACGGTCAAAATAGATGCCGAGCTGCTGCTTGATGTCGTCGGCAATGGCCTGCGAGGTGCGCTTTTCGGCATCGCGGGCCGCGACAATATTGGCAAATTCGGAGTCGACGCGATTATAGGAAGAGCGCGAGCGCGAGACGGATTTGAAAATGGTTTTGTCGGTCGCCGTATCGACGAGCTTGAAGGGCACGACGACGACGACATTGTTGCGCGTTACGTCGGCGTCCTGCTGGATGGCGACGTCTTCCTGATAGACCGATGGTGTGAACTCGACACGATAGGCGGCCCCGCCGCCGCCACTGCTGCCCAGCCGATCGAGAAGATTATATTTGATGGCGCGGCCGACACGGGTTTCGGGTCCCTTGACGTCGATATTCGACATCTGGGTGGTAATGGCCGTGCCGTTGGCACGTTCGGCATAAAGCGGTTTGAAGCCGCAGGCCGCCAGCGGCAGCAGAATGCCGATGGCAAGGCAGGCCCGCAAAATGCGGCGCAGGCGCTGTGACAGCGGATCAGACAACGATATTGACGATCTTGCCGGGGACAATGATGACCTTGCGGACTGGTTTTCCATCGATTGCCTTCTCCACCTTCTCAAGGGCTAAAGCCGCTTTTTCGATCAATGCCTTTTCCGCATCGCGGGCAATGACAATCTCGTCACGGCGTTTGCCATTCACCTGCACGGCGATGGTGACGGAGTCTTCCACCAGGAGAGCGTCATCAGCAACCGGCCAAGCCGTATCCACCACCATAGACGTGTGGCCGAGCACCTGCCAGCTTTCCTCGGCCAGATGGGGCATCATGGGCGAAATCATGATGACCATGAATTCAAGCGCCTCGCGCTTTGCCCAGGCGCCGTCCGGGCCATCGGCCTTGCTGGCTGAAAAGCTGTTGGCAAACTCATAGATGCGCGCCACGGCCCGGTTAAAGCGCAGATTCTCGATATCATCGGTCAGGGCGGCAAGGGTCTGATGGCTGGTGCGGTGGAGCGCCAGCGCCTCGGGCGAAAACTGGTCAAGTGCCAGGCCGGGTGTGCCCACAGGGCTCAGATCCGGGGCGGCTTCCGTCAGAAGACGCCAGAAACGCTGGACAAACCGCCAGGCCCCTTCGGCGCCTGCATCCGTCCATTGCACGTCACGCTCGGGCGGGGAATCCGACAGGATGAACCAGCGCGCCGTATCGGCCCCGAACTGATCGATGATCGATGTGGGATCGACGACATTGCGCTTCGATTTCGACATGGACTCGATCGGTCCGATGGTGACCGCTTCGCCGGTCTCGACATGTCTGGCGCTGCCATCTTCGGCCATGACGATCTCTTCGGGGAAGAGCCAGCGGCCATCGGCGCCCTTATAGGTTTCATGGGTGACCATGCCTTGCGTGAACAGGCCTTCAAATGGTTCGGCAAGCCCCAGATGTCCGGTGCCCTGCATGGCACGAGAGAAATAGCGCGAATAGAGAAGATGCAGGATCGCGTGTTCGACGCCGCCAATATACTGGTCGACCGGCAGCCAGTAATCGACCGCAGCGCGATCGGTTGGCGTTTCAGCTTTTGGCGAACAGAAACGGGCAAAATACCAGGATGAATCGACAAAGGTGTCGAAGGTATCGGTTTCGCGCGTCGCCGGCTTGCCGCAGCTCGGGCAGGCCACATGCTTCCATGTCGGGTGACGATCGAGGGGATTGCCCGGCTTGTCGAAGGTCACGTCATCGGGCAGGCGCACCGGCAACTCGGCCTTGGGCACAGGCACGACCCCGCAATCCCCGCAATGGATGACGGGAATGGGGCAGCCCCAATAGCGCTGGCGCGAGACGCCCCAGTCGCGCAGACGGAAATTGACCGTGCCGGCGCCGATGCCAAGCTCTTCGAGCTTTTCAATGGCTGCCCGCTTGGCCGATGTCACATCAAGGCCATTCAGAAAGCCCGAATTGACGGCGACGCCGTCGCCGGTAAAGGCTTCTGTTGCCGTTGTCGCAAGATCGGCCAGAAATGCCTGCAGCGCCGCAGCTTCGAGATCTTTGGGGGCGATGACCGGGCGCACGGGGAGATCATATTTGCGGGCAAAATCAAGATCGCGCTGATCATGGGCCGGGCAGGCAAAGATGGCGCCCGTGCCGTACTCCATGAGCACGAAATTGGCGATATAGAGCGGCAGCGTCACGCTCTTGTCGAAGGGATGCTGCAGGAAAAGCCCTGTCGGCATGCCCTTTTTTTCGACCTTTTCGAGGGCAGCTTCGTTTGTCCCGACGCGCTGGCATTCGGCAATGAAGTCAGCCATGGCGGGATTGGCGGCGGCGAGTTCGGCTGCCAGCGGATGGCCCGGCGAGATGGCGCAGAAAGACGCCCCGAAAAGCGTGTCGGGCCGGGTCGTATAGATTTCGAGCGGTTCGCGGCTGTCATTGCCGGCAAAGGAAAAAAAGACCCGCGCGCCTTCCGAGCGGCCAATCCAGTTTTTCTGCATGAGCCGGACTTTTTCCGGCCAGCGGGTCAGCGTGTCGAGCCCGGCGAGCAGATCCTCGGCCATATCGGTGATCTTGAGGAACCACTGGGTCAGTTCGCGGCGTTCCACCAGCGCGCCGGAGCGCCAGCCGCGACCGTCAATGACCTGTTCATTGGCCAGAACTGTATTGTCGACAGGGTCCCAATTCACATTGCTTTTCTTGCGGGTGACATAGCCTTTACTCAGGAAATCAAGAAAAAGCGCCTGCTCATGAGCATAATATTCAGGATCGCAGGTGGCGAATTCACGCGTCCAGTCAATCCCCAGCCCCATGGCCTTGAGCTGGCTGCGCATGGTGGCGATATTTTCATAGGTCCATCTGGCCGGATGGGTCTTGCGTTCGATGGCGGCATTTTCAGCCGGCATGCCAAAGGCGTCCCAGCCCATGGGATGCAGAACGTTGAAGCCGCGGGCGCGCTTGAAGCGCGCAATCACGTCGCCCATGGTGTAGTTGCGCACATGCCCCATATGGATTTTGCCAGAGGGGTAGGGGAACATCTCAAGCACGTAATATTTCGGGCGGCCTTCAGCTTCGGCCTCGCTGCGCGTCAGAAAGCTGCCGCTGTCCTCCCAGGCTTTCTGCCATTTGGGTTCTGCGGTGCGAGCGTTATAGCGTGTGGACATGATGCCTGGCTTGACGATGAGAGGCGCGCGCCTGCAAGCCGGATGGCCGCGGCGGGCGCTTGAGAAAGGTGAGGACAGGGCGGCCGAAGCCGCCCGCAAGCCTCAGGTGTAGTATTATTGCTTGTCTGTTTCCAGTGTCGAGATGCGCAGCTGGCGCGCGCGCACCAGAATGGCGTTCTCGATCTTGGTGCCGGTCTCCGGCTCGACGGCGGCATCAACCCAGGCGCCGTTTTCGTCCTTGGTCTGGCGGAAAGCGGAGACCTTGACGCCATCGGCGCGCAGGGTCTTGTCGAGAATATAGACGGTGATCTTGAAGCGTTCGCCCGGCGCCTTGGGGTCCTGATACCAGTCGGTGATGATGACGCCGCCAAAGGGATCGGCCGAGACGAGCGGCATGAAGGAAATCGTGTCGAGCGAAGCGCGCCAGAGGAAGCTGTTGACGCCAATCCCGCTATTGTTCTGGTTGGCATCGCCGCCGCCACCAAAAAGGGTCAGGCCGTCATCGCCGAAAATGGTGTCGCGCTTGGCGTTGGGATCGGGTGCCGGATTGGTGCGCCCGGCACCGTCTGTCGAGGTGTTGGGATATTGACGCTCGCCCTTGCCGCAGGCGGTCAGGGCCAGAAGACCCATGATTGCCACGGCATAAACAAGTGGGCGATGCCCCCGATTTGATGCTGTTGATGCGCGACCCTGCTTGTAAGTGCTTATTTTCATAGAGATTCGCCAAGCCCTTCGTTTCTGCCGTGCATTGAACCCGTTCCCGGGCATTCAATGATCCTGTCCAACACGCTTCCCGTGCCATTGCTGCTCTTTCAGAGGCTGCAAACGGCACCAGAGGTTGTCGCCAATTGGCGTATCAAGAGCAAGTGAATTCGCGATAAACAAGGCTTTTCCGCCCCATAAATCCCCGTCTCTGTTTCAAGCGCGGCGGGCGCGGCAAATCGGACCGGCGTGCCGGGATATGTGGTAATCAAGTAACAATTGATGCTTTGTGACGGCTCAATCGGGTGCGAAGGGAGTCTCTCAGGGGGCTTTTCACATGCTGCCGGAATGTATGGAAATTAACCCATTTGACCGGATTTCATCGATTTTGCCCGATTCAGGTAAGGTTTTGTTAAGGAAGCGACGCCGCCATGTGCCCAATGTGCAACAAGGGCTGACATTCCATCGTCATAGTCCTGCCTTCGCTTGACCCGGAGCCCCTAAGACCGGATTAATTGGGCATGCGCTCGGGGGGCTTCTATGCGTCGGCCCGGCGATGGATACGGCCAGGGGCTGTTGTTACCTGGTTCGTGCATATGGAACAGCTCATAGCTGATACTGCGAGGAACACATGAAAAAGATTCTCCTTGGGACGACTGCTCTCGTCTCCGCCGCAGCGGCCTTCTCGGCACCGGCGCTGGCCAGCGATCCGCTTGCCGTTACCGTCAGCGGCACAGTCGTCGCCGGCTTCTATGTTGCCGACATCGACACGCCGTCCGGCACATCCTTCGAAGACACAGCGGTCAAGCTCGTTGCCCGTAACATCGATATCGCTGCTGAAGGCACGCTCGACAATGGCATGACGGTTGGTGCCCTTGCCAAGCTGCAGCTCGGCAATGACGAAAGCGTTGCGATCAGCGGTGGCGATGCCACATTCAACGAACTCTATGCTTACCTCGAAGGTGGCTTTGGTCGCTTCGAAATCGGTGGCACAGACGGCGCTGCCTTCAAGATGCATTACACATCGCCCTGGTTCGTTCCTGGCAACGGTGTGGACTCGCCGAATATCTACAACAACAACAGCGTTTATACGCCAGGCGCTCCGTTCTTGGGTCAGACCATCGCTTCGCGTACATCGACATTCGCTCTGATGACCGAAGATGCCAACAAGGTGTCTTACTTCACACCGCGTTTCGCCGGTTTCCAGCTCGGCCTGTCCTTCACGCCCGATACATCCGCTGGCCTTGACCCGCGCGCCAATGGTTTCGGCTTCACAGCAACCAACAACACTTTCGCTCAGAACGTGTTCGAAGTTGCCCTGAACTATTCCGGTTCCTTCGGCGGCGTCGACGTCGGCGTTGACGGCTTCTACGTCACTGGCGAAGCTGGTGCCAACACAGGCGATCCGGAAGAATATGGCGCTGGTGCAAACCTCGGCTATATGGGCTTCACGCTTGGTGGTGCTTACTACAAGAGCGAAGACATCGCGAATGCCAGCCAGAACTCTGTTGCTGCTTCTACGCTCGGCATTGAAAAAGAAGTCTGGACCGTTGGTCTTTCCTACGGCACAGGCCCATGGACAGTTGGTGCCGCCTACATTGAAGGCACAACGAGCTTTGCCGGTACATCGGCTGAACTCAAGAACGACATGGTTCAGGTCGGTGGTGGCTACAACCTCGGCGCTGGTGTTGATATCGGTCTCGACGTTCAGTTCATCAACAACGACTTCAGCGATTTCGGCGGTGCCGACATTGACTCCACATCTGGTGGTCTGGTTCTCGCCGTTTCGTTCTAATCGAATGACAATACAAATGGAGAGAGCGGGCTTTTGCCCGCTCTCTTTTTTTGTGTCCGACGCCTGAGAAAAATTTGATACAAAGGGCACAAATTCGATGAAGGAAGAATCTTATGGGTGCCTTGATCTGGCTTGCCTCCTATCCGAAATCCGGCAATACGTGGCTGCGCTCCTATCTGCATAATCTGCTGCGCAACACAGTTGAGCCGCATGACATCAACGAGATTGATCATTTCTGTCTTGGTGAGTCCTATATCAAATGGTACGACCGCCTGACGGACAGGCCTTTGAATGAAATGACGCCGCTAGAGTTGGCAGCATTGCGCCCCGAAGGGCAGGTTGGTTTCACAAAAGTGTTTCCTGACTCCGTCTTCGTCAAAACGCATAATTTTCTGGGCGAATGGCTCGGTTATCCGCTCCACAATATGGATGTGACCGCTGGCGGCATTTATGTGCTGCGCAATCCGCTCGATGTGGTGCTATCTATGACGCATCATTTTGGCATGACGATCGATGAAGCCATCTACCGTCTCGGCAATGAAAAATCCGCCACGGGATTGACGGAAACACATATGCCTGAAATTCACAGCTCATGGTCGACCCATGTGCGGAGCTGGACACAGCACCCCAATCCGCAGCTCCTTGTCTTGCGATATGAAGACATGATCAATGAGCCGCTAAAATATTTTACGCAGGTTGCAAATTTTTTGGGTCTGAAACCAAGTCAGGAGCGCATTGAGCGCGCCATTCGGAACTCCTCCTTCAAGACGTTGAAAGAGCAGGAGCAAAAAACCGGTTTCAAAGAAAAATCGGAACATGCTCAATCCTTTTTCAGGGAAGGGAAAGTTGATCAGTGGCGTGAGAAACTGACACCTTCACAGATCCGCCAGATCATTGTGGAGCACCGCGAACAGATGCAGCGATTTGGCTATATTCCAGCCGACTTTGCCTGAACCTGTTTGTAAAAGTGTTTTTAGGAGCGCTATGAAATGGGTGGTTTGATATGGCTTGCCTCCTATCCGAAATCCGGCAACACATGGATGCGCGCCTTTTTAGCAAATCTCCTTGCCGATCTTCCCAGCCCTGTGCCTGTCAATAATTTAGGTAATTTCTGCATTGGGGAATCGGATCGCAAGCTTTACGAGGGCGTACTGCCGAAGCCGCTTGAGGAGGTTGGAGTAAAGGAGATCACCGCTCTGCGCCCTCGTGTGCATGAATCTTTAACCCATTTTTCAAAGGGCCCGGTTTTCGTCAAAACGCATAACTACATGGGCTCTTGGTTTGATGTCCCTCTACTGAACTTACAAGTAACAAAGGCAGCGATCTATATCGTGCGAAATCCGCTGGATGTTGTGCCATCTGCGGCAAATCATTTTAATGAAACCATTGACCAGGCTATCAAGCGTTTGGCTACAGTTGGAAACGGAACACCGTTAACTGCAAGCCATATTCCTGAGGTACACAACAGCTGGTCCCTTCATGTGGATACGTGGTCTCTTCATCCCAATCCTCACATGCTGGCACTACGCTATGAGGACCTAGTTGCTAACCCTGAGATACAGTTCAGACGTGTGATGCAATTCCTCGGACTCCCACAGGATGAAAAGAGATTGCAAAAAGCAATACGTCACTCTTCCTTCAATGCTCTCAAGGCGCAGGAAGATCGGGGTGGATTCAGGGAACGTCCCGAACATTCAAAGGCGTTCTTTCGCGAAGGTCGGTCTGAAGCATGGCGTGATATCCTGACACCTGACCAGGTTAGACAGATCATCAATGATCATCGGGCAACCATGCAGCGCTTGGGCTATATTCCGGAAGATTACGCCTGAAGCCAGCTGATGCCGGCGACACCATCGACGCCGGTGCCGGTCAGCCGCCTGACATGCGCAGGCGTTTCAATGCCACCAAGGGCGAAGGCGAGCAGACCCAATGCATTGGCGATGTGCGTGAGACGCGCCAGACGCGTGACACCGATCGCCTTGCTCCCGGTGTGACTCCTCGTTTTGAAGACAGGCGAGATCAGCACCATCTGCGCCCCGGCCCTTGCCGCCGCATAAAGAGCGGCCTCTGAATGTGTCGCCGCGCAGATGATTTTTTGATTTCCATACGGACGAAATGCCATGCGCTCGGGCAGGTGGCGCCCGTCGGCAAGCGGAAACGAGCCGCGCTCGCCTGACGCGGAGACCAGCAGCAGACAGTTTTTGGCGCGCGCCTTTCGGTGAAGATTTCGCAAGACGGCGGGTGCGATGTGGCCTGCTGGTCGCAGGATCAGCATGGCCCCGCGTGGCAGCAGATCAAGCGCTCGCGCCATGTCAGGCAGGCGCGACGGATCGCTCATGCCGATCAGGCTGAATGTGGCATGGGGATTGAGCCGGTCGGCAGCCCGCTTCATCTCTGCGGCCCTGCGCGTGGCCTTGCCAGCATCATCTGTCATGACTAGCTTCCTTCATGTTCCCTCGTAACGAATAGAGCCTTCCTGATGTCTGAAGACAAGCACAGCCTGACCCCAGCGGATCGACTGGCCGCGATCAAAGGGCGCATGGCCTCTGCCGCCCGCGCTGTTGAGCGCGATCCGGCCGAAATCAAGCTCGTCGCTGTCTCCAAGACATTTGACGCCGATGCCGTGCGTCCCTTTCTGCAGGCCGGACAGCGCCTCTTTGGTGAAAACCGTGTGCAGGAGGCGCAGGCGAAATGGCCCGCGCTGAAAGAAGAATTTCGCGATGTCGAGCTGCATCTGATCGGTCCTTTGCAGACCAACAAGCTCAAGGAAGCGCTCGCGCTGTTTGATGTCTTTCACACGCTTGACCGGGAAAAACTGGCCCTTGAACTCGTCAAGGCGCGGGACAAGGGTGCCCCCATGCCACGCCTTTTTGTGCAGGTCAACACGGGCGAGGAACCACAAAAGGCAGGCCTCATGCCCGCCGATGTGGGGAGTTTTCTCGCCCGGTGCCGCGATGAGTGGGTGTTGGAAATCGAAGGCCTGATGTGTATCCCGCCTGTTGATGAAGAGGCCGCCCTTCATTTTGCCCTGCTGGAGAAACTCGCCCATGATAACGGGCTCAGCCAGCTCTCCATGGGCATGAGCGCCGATTTTGAAAAAGCGATCCGGCTTGGGGCAACCTATGTGCGTGTGGGCAGCGTGCTTTTCGGCGCGCGCGGCTGATCAGCCGATATGCATCAGCGTGGCCGGGCCGCAGCGGGCGAGCAGTTCCAGAAGCTGCGACTGGGGCAGCGCAACGCAGCCTTCGGTCGGCTGAAGCGTGCCGTCTTCAATTTTGGCAACATGGAAGAAGATGGCGCTGCCAAGCCCCGCCACAACAGGATCGTCATTATAGCCCAGCGGCACGACCAGATTATATTGCTGGTCTAGGCGCCACATGTCTTCGGCGCGGGCCCGATAGGGAAGTTTGACGGGTCGATTATATTGCGCGTCTGTCGGCGCGTCGCACCAGCCATCATCTATTGCTATTTCGAACAGGGGCAGATGGCTCGACGGCCGCGCGAGGCGGTCGGCGCGATAGCGAAGCTCGCGCAGCGGGAAGCTGCCCATCGGTGTGCCGCCATCGCCTTCGCGCTTGTTCTTCACCAGACCGCTGCGCCCCAACGCACAGTCAAACTGCTGGCCATCGGCGCGGAGCGTGCCGACATGGCGGTCGGGTGCAGCTGTAACTAAAATATGTTCAAGAATCGGCATGGCCAGAGACTAGAGCGCGTTTGATTGCTTTGCCATATGGCGGCTCAGAAATTCAGGGACCGGGTCGGCATATTATTGTCCAGCTTCAGGGCCTGATATTTGTCGAGCGCTTCCTGCATGGCAGCCATCAATTCAGTGGGCGATTTTTTTGCCGTGCCGAGCGATGTCGGTGTCTGGCGGGTCTCTGTTGCCAGTGTGGTCGGCGCGGCTGCTGGCGCATCGGCCTTTTCGCCGAAGCTGCCCATCAGGGCCTGAAAGGCCTGCGGGCTCAGCTCGGGAATGTCTTTGGTCTTGTTCCCGGTGGTGCTTTTGGCCGCCAGACTGCCGGTGATTTCATCTGCCTTGCGGCTTTGCTCGATCATTTCTTCCGGCGTCAGCACAGGCTTGGCGGCCTGCGGGGTGGCTGTTTCCAGCGCGGCGATTTCGGGGCTGGTTGTGGCAGTGACGGCCTTTTCGTCTTCGCCGAAGAGGCTGGCGAGCGCCTGGGCGCCGATATCCTGACCTTCATTGGCGGCCGCAATCGCCGAGCTCGCAACAGCGGCAACGACCCCAATGGGCCCGCCATAAAGCGCCCCGCCCATGACGCGGGCTTGGTCGCTGATCTTGTCGCCCGTCAGGTTCCGGTAGATGTCGGAGACGACCGGAATGTGCTGGAGGGGGTTCAGCGTGTCGATAATGTCGTTGAAGCTCAGCTCGCCACCCGTTGCCGGGGCGCGGTTTTCGCGCCGGGCAGCACGCAGCTCCTCAAAGGCGGCGGTCGCCATATTGTGCTTGCCGGCGTGCGGGATATTTTGGGCGGCGCTGAAGTCGGACATGATCTGCCTTTTTCGTTACGCCCTATTCGTCGCAAATCAGGGGCCAGTTTGAAAATGGCCTTTTCTTGGGGTTTTCCGGTTCGATCTTGGCTATGTTGGGGCGGCGCTGGGCATCTTTTGCCGGGTCATTTCCACACCCGCCTGAGCGCGTGCAGGTGGCGTCCTGTTGTTGGTGACATGTCGGCGATGTGCCAAAATCAGCAGCCGAAATTGATTTGTTGAAGGAATTCCGTTTCATGGTGACGAAACCGCCCAAAAAGGGCTTTTCCAATCGGCCCGCTCAGGCTGGTCGCCCCGTCTTCAAGGGTGGTTTTAGCTCCACAGTGCCGTTGCCGGGATCGGCGATGGGGGCGGCGATGCCCGCCAGCCCCGATGCCAACAAGAGCGCGCTGACAGATGCTGTCCGTTCGGGTGCCGCCGATATGGAAGCCGGCAACCTCGCGCGCGCCTTACAGAAGGCACAAGGCGTTCTGCGGATTGAACCCACCCATGGCGATGCATTGCATCTGGCAGGCCTTGTGGAGCAGAAGCTCGGCAATTACAGGCAGGCGAAATTGCTCCTCGGTCTGGCAGTCAAGCGCTTGCCCCGGATGGCGCTGGTCTGGGGCAATTACGGCACGCTGCTCACCGAGATGGTGGAGCCTGAGGCCGCCCACGAAGCCTTTGCGCAGGCACTGCGCCTTGATCCGAAATCCGTCGTGGCGTTGATTGGGCGGGCGCAGCTTTATCGCTTGACGCGGAAACTGAATGAATCCTTCGCGGATTATGAAGCCGCCATTGCGGCGCGACCGGATAACCCCATGGCTTATGTCCGGGCCTGTGAAACGCTGATTGATATGGGGCGTTTCCGTGATGCACTTGCCAATCTTCACAAGGCCCAGAAGCTCGTCAATCGCCCGCAGGCTGACATCTATGCCCTGATCGCCGAGATGAATGAGCGTGTTGCCGATCTGGAGACAGCGCTTGAATATGCCAATATGTCGCTTGCTGTTGATCCCGTCCATCCGCTTGCGTTGCGCACCAAGGTCAAATCCCTGCGCCGGTTGAAGCGCTATGAAGAAGCGCTGCAGGCGGTCAAGGATATCGAGATTGAGAAATTTCCGATCATGCATAGCGGCATTCTTTATGCCGAGCTTGGTCAGGTCTCCGACAAGCTCAACCGCATTGATGATGCCTATGCGTTTTTCACCAAGATGAACAACGCCAATGAGCAGCGCATGGTTGAGCAACAGATTGACCCGCTTTATTACGGTTCTCATGTCGAGTTGCTGACGAAATCCTATTCGGGCGACTTCGTGTCGAAATGGAAACCTCTGCCTGCCATTGATCTTGAGCCCGGTCATAAATATCCACCCGCCTTTCTCGTCGGCTTTCCGCGTTCGGGTACGACCCTGCTCGATTCGATTTTCGACGCCCATCCTGAAGCCATCGGTGTGGAAGAACAGCCGATGACACGCATCATGCGCGATGCCGTCAGTGAGCTGCCGGGCGGCTATCCGCATGCGCTGGAAAATCTGACAGAAGACACCCGCCAGCAGATGCGCAATGTCTATTGGGATGCTGTTCGCGAGCAGGGTATTGAGCCCGGTGAAAAACTCATCGTCGACAAGATGCCGCTCAATCTTATCAATGGCGGATTGATCAGGCGCATTTTTCCGGAGGCGAAAATCATTCTGGCCCTGCGCCATCCGGCTGACTGCGTGCTTTCCTGCTTCATGCAGGACTTTTCATTGAATTCGGCGATGGTGAATTTCCATGCGCTGGAAACATCAGCCGTTCTATATGACAGGGTGATGCGTCTCTGGCAGCTCTACGAGCGTATCCTGCCGATGGATGCACAACGCGTGCGCTATGAGGATCTTGTTGTCGACCTGCGCGGCCAGGTCGAGCCTGTCCTGCATCATCTCGGACTTGAATGGGACGAGAAGGTCAATGATCCTGCCTCCCATGCCAAGGCCAAGGGTGATATTCGTACACCTTCCTATAGTCAGGTAACCGAGCCTCTTTATACCGCGTCGCGCGATCGCTGGCGGCGCTATGAAGAATATATCAAACCCTATCTGCCGCTGCTCGAACCCCATATCAAGCATTTCGGTTACACGATTTGAGGTCCTCATGAGCAGCGTGAAAAAAATTCTGCTTGTCGATGATGACGACATGCTGCGTGGCTCGCTGGTCGAGCAGCTGCAATTGCATGAGGAGTTTGACTGCAGCGCCGCGTCAACGGCGGCTGCCGGTTTGGAGCATGTACGTGCCCATCATGTCGACATCATTCTGCTTGATGTCGGCCTGCCGGATATGGACGGGCGCGAGGTGTGTCGCCTCATGCGCAAGGCGGGCATCAAGGTGCCGATCATCATGCTGACGGGGGCCGACACCGATAGCGATACGATTCTGGGTCTTGATGCCGGCGCCAATGACTATGTCACCAAGCCTTTCCGCTTCGGTGTGTTGCTGGCGCGTCTGCGGGCCCATCTGCGCAGCCACGAACAGAGTGAGGATGCAATCTTCAAGGTGGGGCCCTATCAGTTTCGCCCCTCGGCCAAGATGCTGGTGGATGCGCAGGAAAAGAAAATTCGCCTGACGGAAAAGGAAACGGCGATCCTGAAATATCTCTATCGCGCTGGCCAGAAAGTCATCGGTCGCGATGTGCTGCTGGCCGAGGTCTGGGGCTATAATTCAGGCGTCACCACCCATACGCTTGAGACGCATATCTATCGTCTGCGCCAGAAGATCGAGGCCGATCCGTCCAATGCCGAAATTCTCGTGACCGAAGCAGGCGGCTATCGTCTGGTGCCGTGAGTTTGTTCATGCACCGTCATCAGGCGGCGCCGTCAGCGCATAGGCTTTGACAAAACGCTCCGGCATGCGGGTCGGCTTGCCCGTTTCAATATTGATGCAGATGAATTCGCTCAGTCCCCGCAGCAGGGTTTTGCCGGTCTGCGCATTGACCATCTGAAACCGGCGGCGCAGCCGCAGCCTGCCATCATTGCCCACGATCCATGTGCCGATCAGGATGGTGGTGCCTTCATGGGAGGGGGCGAGGTAATCCATTTCGTGATGGCGCACCACCATGCCGCGATTAAGTTCGCGATAGACGGCAAAATCCAGCCCCAGATGTTTGGAATGCTCCCAGGCGGTTTTGGCCATCCAGGTCAGATAGACGACATTGTTGGTGTGCTGGAATTCGTCAATATGCTGGGGCGCGACGACGGTTTCATGGATAAAGGGATCAGGGTGATCCCAGTCGATGTCTGCCATTGATCGCTTTCCTCTGCGTTTGTTCTCAAGGCTTATCGGATGTGCGGCCCCGTTTCGCAACTACCGACATGATGGACGAAGAGACGGCCTCGTGGCTAGGCTCCCTGCCTTCTCTGCCCTAGAATGCCGCGCATGAGTATGGCTCCTGAAATCAGCATGCTGCGCGACCAGCCGCTATTTGTGGACATGGATCCCGTGCGTCTTGAGGTGCTCGCTTTCACCTCGGAGCGTCGGCATTATGCGACAGGCGACTATGTCTTTGAAGAAGGCGATTTTGCTGATGGCGCCTTTCTGCTGATTTCGGGTGAGGCCGTGCTGCTTGATCATGACGGGGCGGGGCATCCGCGCGCGACCCGCCTCATGCCGGGCGATCTTATCGGCGAACATGTGCTCTTTGCCGAAGGGCCATGGCAGACCACCATGCGCGCCGTCGGCGCCATTGAAACATTGCGCATCAGTCGTGATGTTTTCCACCGGCTCATGGGCGAGTTTCCGGAAATGGCGGGGCAGGTGGCGCGAAGCCTGGCTGACAGACTGGCAAATATCGGCGATACACTTTCAGCACTTTCAAAAAAAGCAGCTCCCAAAGGAAAATAAGAATGACGAATGCGGCTTCCAATCCCGACAACTGGCCTCCCAATATCAAGGCCGCGCTCAAGCGCATGGCGCCGGCCAGCCGCTATCTGGGGCTTGAAATTCTGGAGGCCGACAAGGAGGCGGGATTTGTGAAGATCGCCTTTAATGCAGGCCCGGAGCTTTGCAACATGTGGGGCGGCATTCAGGGGGGCATGGTCGCTGCCATGCTGGACGATGCCATGGCTTTTGCCGTCGGGCTCAATCTTGAATGGGGCCAGATCAGCCCCACGCTTGAGTTGAAGGTCAGCATGATTGCCCCGGCGCGGCCAGGTCGCCTCTATGCCACGGGCAAGGTGATCAAGCGCGGGCGCTCGGTCGGCTTTGTTGAGGGTGAGTTGACGGCCGAGGACGGCACGCTGCTCGCGACCGGCAGTTCAACGGCAACTTTCGTCACGCTCAAGCGCAAGGAAGAGAAGCCCGCTTCGGCCTGACCCGTTTTCAGGCGTAGGCATTTTCCCTGAAATAGTTGCGCGCCTCTAGCGTCAGATGTGTTTCCAGCAGCACGAAGTGATGCCGGATACCGGCATTGAGCGACTCCCTGTCAAGATTGACGACGCGCATGGCCTCGCGCAGAAAGCTTGGCCAGTAGCGCACGATCATCCAGACATTATCGGCCAGGGGGGCAAATTCTTCTTCGGGCAGGTTGAGATGTCCGGCATCTTTCATCTGCTGGAAAAAGCGGATGAGCATGGCGCGCGTCGTTTCATAGATATCGCGCACCTTGTCCTCCAGCTCCGGCGAGGTCCGTCCATAATCGGCCTGGTCGCGATAAAGGAACTGATAGGCCCAGACTTCCTCAAACATCAGGCGGTTATAAAGGGCATAGCTTTGCAGCACGCTGTCCGGCGTGCTCTCAATCGCGAGACGCTTGTCGATCCGCGCGAAAAGATCAAGCTGATGGGCGCTGACAAGGTCGCGCTTGGTGCGGAAATGATACCAGAGATTGCCTTCTGATATCCCGACCTCTTCGGCAATGCGGGCCGTGGTGACCGCGTCATAACCCTGTTCGTTGAACAGACGCAGGCTGGTTGCCAGAATCCGCTCTTTCGTATCATTTGCCATACGCTCTTCTTTTGTATCGATACCGCAATGAGATTGATCATCTGTTTACGGAGGGGGCGTTTCGCCGGCAGGTGGACCTTATGTTGTCGATTTTGTAACGGAGGGTCAACAGCGCCTAGACATCCATTTCCACGATGACGGGCACATGATCGGAGGGCTTTTCCCAGCCGCGAATGTCCCGGCGGATGGTCATGGATTGCGGGGCCTTTGCCAGGGCAGGTGTGACCCAGACATGGTCGAGGCGGCGACCACGATCAGCCGTGTCCCAGTCCCTGGCGCGGTAGCTCCACCAGGAATAGAGCTTTTCCTCGGCGGGGACGAACTGGCGCATCACATCAATCCAGTCATGTGAAGCGATAACCTTTTCCATCAGGTCGACCTCGACCGGTGTATGGCTGACGACCTTCAGAAGCTGCTTGTGTGACCAGACGTCATGTTCGAGCGGGGCGACATTGAGATCGCCGACAAGCACCATGCGGTTTTTCGTCTTGGTCTTGTGGCTGGCATACCAGTCCGCCATTTCCTGCATGAAGTCGAGCTTGTGGGCGAATTTGTCATTGATCGTCACATCGGGTTCATCACCACCTGCGGGCACATAGAAATTGTGAATCCGGATCGGGTCCTTGATGTCGAGATCAACGGCAATGTGGCGCGCGTCGCCTTTCTCACAGAAATCGCGGCTCTCGACTTTCTTGAAGGGAATGCGGCTGACAATCGCCACGCCGTGATACCCCTTCTGGCCCAGCACAGCGTGATGCATGTAGCCGGCCTTCTCGAATGCCTTGGCCGGGAATGCATCGGCAACGCATTTGATTTCCTGCAGGCAGAGCACGTCGGGTTTTTCTTCCAGCAGAAGCCGCTCGACGAGATTGATCCGTAGACGAACGGAATTGATGTTCCAGGTGGCGATCTTGATTTTCAAAGGAGGGCGTCCGCGATAAGGAGATCAGAAAAGATTGAGCGTCATGCCGGCCACGCCGATGGGCCAGCGGCCATGGGCAAAGAGCGAGAGTTTGCGACGGAAGGGGTGATCATATGCCTCACCGGTGATGAGCGCCAGCGCGGCGGAATGAACCGTGCGCAATGCATCGCCGACAGCGGCATCCATCAAGCCTTCATCATCGACTTCCCAGAAGGTGGCCGCGTCGCGAATGGCAATGCCGAGCGGTTCGCCGAGCAGGGATGAAATATGCGTCAGTGCGATGGTGAGGGCTTCCTCGCTGATGATGGTAAGCGCCTCGGCGGCGAGATGGGCGCGCAGGCCTTCCTCGGCCTCCCATTGCAGGGTGTCCATGTCGAGGCTGAGGGCGGCGTCACGGGCCTCGTCCCAATCGCGCAGGCGTGCGACCTCGACATCGGGCAGGCCCAGACCATCAAGATAGGAGCGGGCAAGCGCGCGTGTTTCCTTGTCGATGGGCCGGCTGATCCTTGAAAACCATGGCAGGTTCACGGCTTCCTGCGCAAAGCTGCGCAAACCGGCCAGAATGGGGATTTCGCCTTCCAGGGCGAGGATGTCGGCTTCGGGAATTTCGAAATCCGCATCATCATCAATATATCGGCCCATGGCCCTGGCTCCGCTAATGGTCAGGCGTTCTGCGCCTTCTATCATTGTTTTGGCTGCGTATGAAAAAGTTACGCCCCGCCGGGGGGAAGGCGGGGCGTAACGGCGCTTTGGGCGCTGAATACCGGGAGGGGACTTCCGGTATCGGGGCTGGAGCCGGGATCAGGTGACCGGGGGGCAAGTCAGGTGATCCTGTAAGGGGCTCCGCCCTCATGACAATGAAATAGGAAGTCGGGGCGTGGGCTTCAATAAGGCTTTTTAAGAATTCATCAATCTCTTCAGATGTCCTGATTTCCCATTATTTGTCTTTTGTTTCAGTGCCTTAAGCCGGGTTTGGGCAAAAAGAGAGGGCGCGGCAGGCTGCCGCACCCTCTGTTTCTGTCGCTTTTTGCCTCTTGGGGGCTGTTTCAGCTGATTCCCAGATCCCTGGCGGTGAGATCAATGCAGCGCCTGGCGAGATCGAAGATTTCGTCGATTTCGCTGATGGAAACCACCAGCGGCGGGCTCAGCACCATGGTGTCGCCGATGGCGCGCATGACCAGACCATTGGCAAAGCAATGGATGCGGCACTGCATGCCGACATTCATGTCTTCGGCAAAACGCTCACGCGTCTTCTTGTTCTTCACAAGTTCGATGGCACCGAGCAGGCCGACGCCGCGGGTCTCGCCGACGAGGGGATGGTCATTGAGTTCGGCCAGCCGCTTCTGGAAATGGGCGCCGATTTCGCCACCGGCCTTTTCGACGAGCTTTTCCTTCTGGATCAGTTCGATATTGGCCAGTGCGACGGCAGCGGCCACCGGATGGCCGGAATAGGTAAAGCCGTGGCTCCATTCCTGATCGGAATTGAAGATGACATCGCCCACGCGCTTGCCCAGACCGACAGCGGCAATCGGCTGATAGCCCGATGACAGCCCCTTGGCCATGTTCATCATGTCGGGCTCGATGCCGAGCGTGTCGGCGCCAAACCAGTTGCCGGTGCGGCCAAAGCCGCAGATCACCTCATCAAGATGCAGCAGCACATCATATTTTTTGCAGATGGCCTGAATCTCGGCCCAATAGCCCTTGGGCGGGAAGATGAGACCGCCGGCACCCTGAATGGGTTCGGCCACAAAGGCGGCGACATTGTCGGCGCCGAGTTCGAGGATTTTTTCTTCCAGCGCCTTCGCCGTTTTCAGGCCGAAGGCTTCCGGTGTCATGTCGCCACCCTCGCCATACCAGTAGGGGCAGGCAATATGGACGAAACCGGGCAGCGGCAGGTCGGCCTGGGGATGCATGGAGGTAAGGCCGGAGAGCGAAGCGGCCCCCAGCGTCACGCCATGATAGGCCTTGTTGCGCGCGATGATGATTTTCTTGTCGGGCTTGCCCTGCAGGTTCCAGAAATAGCGGATGATCTTGATGGCGCTGTCATTGCCTTCCGAGCCTGAATTGGCAAAGAAGAAGCGCTCGATCCCCTTGGGCGTGACGTCGGCAAGCTTTTGCGAGAGCTCGGCAACGTAAGGATGAGTGGTCTGGAAGAAGGTATTGTAATAGGGCAGCTCTTTCAGCGCCTTGTAGCCGGCTTCGGCCAGCTCTTCGCGGCCATAGCCCACCTGCACGCACCACAGCCCGGCCATGCCGTCGATCAGGCGCTTGCCTTCACTGTCATAGAGATAGACGCCCTTGGCCTTGGTGATGACGCGGGCGCCGCTCTGGGCGAGGTCTTTATGGGTTGTGAAGGGGTGGATGTGATGGGCAGCATCCATCTCCTGCCAGCGTTTGGTCTGATTTGAAATTGTTGCAGCTTGTGACACGCGGTTTCTCCGTTTCCGAGACGATTAAATATTGGCGGAAAGTGGCGTCGAGATGACGCTGGAGAGCGGTCTAGGGATTGTAGCCGATGCGCGCGCAAAGGATCAGAAGCTCGCGCTTCTGCGGGCGGCCATGATGATGTCCCTGGTTCAGCATGGCTGAAGCATAGCGGAAATCGACCGTGAGTGCCAGTTTCAAGCGATCTGACGACCGATTTCCAATGCCTTAGAACATGAACCGGATACCCGCTACGGCAGACAGCATATCGGGGTCTTCGCCGGACGAACGCACCAATTGTGCCGTTTCACCCAGTTTTCGCTCCCAGTTGACGCCGATATAGGGGGCAATATTGCGGATGATTTCGTAGCGCAGACGCAGCCCCGTCTCGAGTTTTGTAAAGCCGTTCCCGATGTCAATCGCCTTGTCATCCCCGATGGAGGCATTCAGTTCAAGACTCGGCTCCAGAACAAGCTTCTGGGTGAGGAGGATTTCATATTCGGCATCAAGTCGGGCCGAGGGCGTGCCGCGCTCGCTGAGGAAGGCAGAGAGATCGACATCGAACCATTGTTTCGCAATGCCGCTCAGGCCGACCACGCCATAGCTTCGGCTCGGGCTCGGTTTTACGTCCTGTCGCACACCGACATAGACATCGAAAAAATCACTGATGATGTGCTGATAGCGCAGCTGGAATTCGGCCCGCTCGAAGCGCCTGGCCCGGGCGAGATATTCGGTTTCCACCTTGAGCGCGATTTTCTGTTCATCGGTCCCGACACGCATGATGCCCTTGCCGACATAGAGATCGTCGCCTGTCTGCCAGCGATGCTCGAACTGGTCGATCTTCACCGAGGTAAAGACCGCATGATCCATTTCCATGGCATGTGCGGGCAGGACCCCCGTCAAGACCGTGCCCGCCGTGATGACCCATGTGGTGAGATTTCTCATCGGGTCACCTCGTGATCAGCGGCGATTGATGCCGAGCGCTGCGGCCCGCCTTCCACAATGATCTTGCGGAACATGCCTGTCGCCATGTGATACATCAGATGGCAATGGAAGGCCCATTCTCCCGGCGCATCCACTTCGGTCTCGGTGTAAACGGTCATGCCCGGGGCGATGTTTACGACATGCTTGATCGGGTTCCATTTGCCATTGCCATTGTCGAGCATCAGCCACATGCCATGCAGATGCATGGGATGGGTCATCATGGTCTCATTGACGAACTTGAAGCGGACACGCTCGCCATATCTCAGGCGGATGGGCTCGGCATCGGCATATTTGACGCCGTTGATGGTCCAGAAATAGCGCTCCATATTGCCGGTGAGACGCAGCTCGATTTCCCGCATGGCAGGGCGCAATGCATAGAGCGGCTTCTGGGCCTTGAGATCGGCATAGGAAAGAAACCTGCCGCCATCGGCTGCCTCGGGCGCAAGCCCGCTGCCGGGCCGGTAGAAGGGATCGGCTGTCTTGCCCGTTTCCATTCCCGACATGTCCATCCCGGCCATCGCCCCGTGATCCATTGATGCGTGGCCCATCGACGCGTGCTCCATCGTTCCGTGATCCATGCCGGGCATCTCCATGCTCATATCCGCCATGGTCAGGCGCGGCGGTTCGCGGCGTTCCGGGATGGCGCCGCTCATGCCCTCGCGCGGGGCAAGCGTGGCGCGGGCATAACCGCGGCGGCTCATCGTCTCGGCAAATATCGTCAGCGCCTTTTCGTCCCTGGGCTGAATGATGACGTCATATGTTTCGGCAACACCGATGCGAAACTCGTCCACCTTGACCGGCTGGACATTGTTGCCATCGGCCTGCACGACCAGCATGGAGAGGCCGGGAATGCGCACATCGAAAAAGGTCATGGCCGATCCGTTGATAAAGCGCAGGCGAATGCGCTCGCCCGGCCTGAAGAGGCCCGTCCAGTTTTCATCCGCCGTCTTGCCATTGATGAGATAGGCATAGCCGCTCACATCGGCGATGTCGGTCGGCATCATGCGCATGTTGCCCCACATGCCGCGTTCCGAAAGCGTTGTGCCCAGGCCCTTGTCGGCGATATCGGCAAAGAAATCCGAAACGGTGCGCTGCGTGTTGTTGTAGAAGTCGGACATCATTTTGAGGTTCGACAGGACGCGCATCGGCGATGAAGGATGCATTTCGGAGAGCATCACCACATAGTCGCGGTCAAATTTGAAAGGCTCGCGCGCCTTTGGCTTGATGATGATGGCGCCATAAACACCTTCCTGTTCCTGCATGCCGGAATGGCTGTGATACCAATAGGTGCCGGACTGTTTGACGGGAAAACTGTAGGTGAAGGTTTCGCCGGGCTTGATGCCGTCAAAGCTGATGCCCGGCACGCCATCCTGACTGGCAGGCAGCACCATGCCATGCCAGTGCAGCGACGTATCTTCCTTCAGATGATTGGTGACATTGATTGTTACGGTTTCACCTTCGGTGAAATTCAGCGTGGGGCCGGGAATGGAGCCGTTGATGGCAAGTGCGGTTTTATGCTGGCCCATGACAGTCATGGGAATTTCGCCAATGCTCAGATTATAGGTGCCGGCTCTGGCGACGACGCAAGTCATCAGCAGCGCGATGAAAGCAGCCACGCCAATGCGGGCGTGAAGTGTCAATGAACGGATCATGTGTGTTTCCTGATGTGATTTGCGGCGGGCAGGACGGGAGGCGCTTTCGCGCCTCACCTCACTCCTTAATCGTGATCGTGCCCGTCATGCCGGATTCGGCATGGCCGGGTACGCCGCAGGAAAATTCAACGGTTGCGTCACCCGAAAAGGTCCAGATCAGCTCGGCTGTCTTGCCGGGCTCCAGCAGCACCGTATTGGGGTCGTCATGCATCATGGTCTGGCCGTTGCCCATATCCATCATCATGGCTTGCCGATCAATCCTGTCGCCATCGATCACGCCATGGTCGACCATCATCTGCATTTCCGAAGCATGTGCCTCATGCATGGCGGCGGTGCCAAGGCTGAACTCGTGAACAAGCGTGCCTTCATTTTTGATGATGAAGCGCACTGTCTCGTTTTTTGTCACTGTGATGGCATCGGGTTCGAAATAATTGTCCTTCATCACGATGGTGATGTTTCGCGACACATCGGCAGTCTTGCCAGGCGCGCCGATATTTTCATGCATCTGATGGGGCGCTGTTTCACCCATCATGTGGTGCATCTGGTCGCCGGGCATATGTCCCTGATCCATGGGCGCATGATCCATGTCCATGGTCTGTGCAAATGTTGTTGAGGGAGCGACGGCGAGGGTGGCAAACAGCAGGGTGCTTGCGCCGATAAGAGCGGTTTTCATGATCTTGTTTCCAGTTCTGTAAAGGGGATCGCGCGCGATGGCGCGGGCACTCACAGGCTGGATTTGGGTGGGGGCGAGATCAGTCGGGGGGCGTGTGGATCAAAGCGAATGACAAGGGGGCGATAGCTCACCTGTGTTGACAAGCCGGACGTGGCGGTCGGCCCTTCTGGCAATGTCGCAAGGCTGCCTGTCATGCAGCATGACGAAAATGCGGTGTCCTTGGAGGGCTGGCTGTGCGGCGCCTTTTTTGCCATATCGAGCAAATCATGGGCGGTGCCTGCCGCATGACCGGCACAATCTGGCGTCGAGGCAACGCCAGCCTTGGCGGCCACAGGGCCCGCCAGCAGGATCATCAGCGACAGAATAATGTGCAGTCCAAAGCGCATAAGCAGGCCCGGTTCAAATGACATCCCCTCAAGCATATGGCTTCCAGTAGAGGGAAGGTCAAGCAAATGCGCCTGTGCCGGTCAGGACCGACCCAAGGCGGCGATTTGCCGGGCAAGCACTTCGCGCACGCGGGTCAGGTTTTCCGGCGTGGGGTGGATGGCGGCCTGCAGGCCCAGCCCGTCGACAATGCCGATCAGCCGGTCCGCCTCATAGGTTGCATCGAGCGCCGGGTTGATGCTTTCGAGAAGCGGCAGCAGTGCCTCGCGCCATCTGGTATGGCGGGCATCATTCTCAATGGCAAGCGGGTTGTCGTTCATGGCGACGCCCCAGAAGCCGATCCAGATTTTCCATTCTTTCACTCGCTCCTCGTCCAGCGGCAGGGTTTCTTCCAGCATGGCAAGCAGGCGATCCAGGGCGCTGCCTTCCCGCGCGCGTGCCTGCAGCATCCGATCGCCTGCCGCGTCATAGGCGGCATGCAGGGCGGCGAGCACCAGTTCTTCGCGATTGGCGAAATAATGGGTCAGGCGCCCCGTTGTGCAGCCCGCCACCTTGGCGATCTTGCGCATGGTCAGGCCTTCCAGCCCCTCGCTGGCGATCACCTGCCAGCTCGCCTCAACGATTTCCAGGCGGCGTATGTCATGGTCGATGATTTTGGGCATGGGAAATCCGGTCAGCTTTTTCTGTTTACACAACAATTGTTTTGCAATAAATAACACATAACAAGCGTTATCCAAAACGGGGATGGAACATGCACGACTTTCTCAATGGTCTTCTACATATACGTGATGTGGACCAAATCGGCATTCTTCTGGCGCTGATTGTCGTCGATGTCGTGCTGACCTGGGTGCTGCGCAAGAAATATTACGCGGCCACGGATTCGCTGAATTCCGTTCTCATGGCGCTGGCCTATGCCGCTACCATCGCGCTCTCGGCGGGCACGGTGTTGCTGGCGCTTTACTGGGTCCATGCGCGCGCCTTTTTCGACATCGACTGGGCGGGCAGCGTCTGGCTCATTCTGGCTGCCTATGTGATCGTCGATTTCGCCTTTTACTGGTATCACCGCGCCATTCATGAAATGCGCTTTGGCTGGGCGGCCCATGTGGTGCATCACTCCAGCCAGTATTTCAATGTCGGCACGGCGCTGCGCTCCTCTTTTGTGGAGGCCTGGCTTGAGCCCCTGATGCTCGTGCCTGTGGTGCTGCTCGGCATTGATCCGGTCATGGCGATTGCGCTCATGTCGATCAATCACCTTTATCAGTATTGGCTCCATACGCAGCATATCGGCAAGCTTGGGCCGATGGAGTGGATCATGAACACGCCCTCCCATCACCGCGTGCATCACGGTTCCGATCTCAAATATTGCGACCGCAATTATGCCGGCACCTTCATCATCTGGGACCGGCTGTTCGGGTCGTTTCAGGTTGAGGAGGAAAAGCCCGTCTATGGCATTCGCCATCAGCTTGAAACGGTCAATCCGCTGCGCGTCGCCTTTCATGAATGGATTGCCATTGCCAAAGACCTGCGCAGTGCGCGCTGCTTTGGCGAGGTGATGGGCTATCTCTTCGCGCCGCCCGGTTGGTCGCCCTATGGCTGGAGCGAAACAACACGAGCCCAGCAGGCGGCTGAACGCGCAAAAGCAGGGAAGACGGAGAAGGCGGCTTAAACGTTCAGCAACAGATGCTCGCGTTCCCAGGCCGAGATGACCTGCTGATAGGCTTCATGCTCGGTCAGCTTCACATCCATATAGATCTGCACAAAGCGGGTGCCGAGCACTTCCTTCAGCTCGGTTGCGGTGCGCAGATGGTCGAGCGCGTCGAGCAGATGGCGGGGCAGGGCATAGCGCTTTGACTCGTAAGCGTTGCCCTTCATCTCCTTGGTCGGCGTCAACTCGTTGACCATGCCGATATAGCCGCAGGCGAGCGACACGGCGATGGCGAGATAGGGATTGGCGTCGGCGCCCGGCACGCGGTTTTCCACGCGACGGCCGGGACGGCGCGCCTCGGGAATGCGCAGGCCGACGGTACGGTTCTCGTGGCCCCAATGGGTGTTCACCGGCGCGGCAAGGTCGCGCACGATGCGGCGATAGCTGTTCACATTGGGGGCGATGAGGGCCATGGAGGCCGGCAGATATTTCTGCAGGCCGGCAATATAGGAAAGGAAGAGCTTGGTATCCTTGCCCTGCTTGTTGGCGAAGAGATTTTCGCCTGTTTTCATGTCCACGATCGACTGATGAATATGCATGGCGCTGCCGGGCTCGCCCTCATAGGGCTTGGCCATGAAGGTCGCATAGATGCCGTGGCGAAGGGCGGCCTGCCGCATGGTGCGCTTGAAGAGGAAAGCCTGATCGGCAATGTCGAGCGGTTCGCCATGGTCGAAATTGATTTCGACCTGGGCGGCACCTGACTCATGGATCAGCGTGTCGATGTCGAGATCCTGGGCTTCGCAGAAATCATACATGTCCTCGAAAATCGGATCGAATTCATTGACCGCGTCAATGCCATAGGACTGGCGCGCGGTTTCCTGACGGCCATTGGCGCCGACCGGCGGTTCGAGCGGATAGTCGGGATCGATATTCTTGGCAGCGAGATAGAATTCGACTTCTGGCGCGACGATGGGCTGCCAGCCCTTTTCTTCATAAAGCTTCAGCACGCCCTTGAGCACATTGCGCGGGGCGATGGGCACGGGGCTGCGGTCGCGGTAATTGGCGTCGCAAATGATCTGCGCCGTCGGCTCGCTGTACCAGGGCACCATGCGCACGCTGGAGCAATCGGGATCGAGAATGATGTCGGGCTCGAGATCGTCGAGCACTTCGCTCTCGATATAGTCGCCGGTGACCGTCTGACCGAAGATCGATTCCGGCAGGCGCAGGGTGCGGTCGGCAAGGCTGGAAATGAATTTGCGTGTCGGCAGGATCTTGCCGCGCGCAATGCCCGCCATGTCGGAGACCATGCATTCCACTTCGGTGATGCGATGATCTTTTAGCCATTTGACCAGATCGTCCTTGTTCTTGACCTTGTCGCCCATGGGTGGCCTCTAAATGCTGAAAGGGTTCAGACCGTTTCGAGTTTGAGAGCGGCGGCTTCGTGAACGGCTTTACCGAAAGCACCGAAGAGTTTCTGCGAGACGTCGTTTTTCCAATATTGCCATTCAGGATGCCATTGAACGGCGAGCGAGAAATTTTTCGAGCCGGTCACGCGCAGCGCTTCAACCGTGCCATCGGCGGCGCGCCCCTCAATGGTGAGCGCAGGGGCAACCCTGGCGATGCCCTGACCATGCAGGGAATTGACGCGGATCGTGCTCTGCCCCAGCAGGGCCTCGAAGACGCCGCCCGGCGTGAGCATCACATCATGGGCAGCGGCATATTGATCCTCCAGCGGGGCTTCCTTGTCCTCGCGATGATCAAAGCGCGGGGCAAAGCCCTCATCGCTGGGTATTTCATGGATATGGGGGTGGAGCGAACCGCCAAAGGCGACATTGAGTTCCTGAAAGCCGCGGCAGACTGAAAAAATCGGCACGGCGCGATCAACGCAGACGCGGATGAGCTCGAGTGTCAGGGCATCGCGCTGGCGGTCTTCCAGCACCCCTTCGCGCGGCGCGCTGCCGCCATAATTGTCGGGATGCACATTGGAATGCGAGCCGGGCAGGAAAATGCCGTCGCACAGGCTCAGAATTTCATCGAAATCGGGGGCGGTCTCAAAGGGCGCGCGCGGCACGGGCAACAGCACGGGCATGCATTTGGCGCCCCCCTCAACGGCGGCGATATATTTCTCACCAACGGCGTGAAAGGGATGCGGTCCCAGCATCTTGACGTCGCAGGGAATGCCGACGACGGGGCGTCTCATGGTGTGTTTTGTCATGCACCATAGAAGTAGCACGGCCCCTAGGGGGCGCTCAAGCGCCACGCAGCGGCCAAGGGGTGCCCGCGTCTAGGATAATCAACAAGGAAAGAGGCTGATAATCAGTTGTTTTTGCCGCCAAAGGGGCGCTGCTCGTCGCGCATGACGAAAAGCTCATTGGCCGCATTGATGCCGGTCTGGATGTTGCGCAGGGCGACGGTTGTCTGCAGCCCCTGCGCATCCGTCACCACCCATTGGCGCAGCTGGAGGCGGGGCTCGTCAAAGACGAGCGTGATCTCGCCAGGGGCCTTGTTGGTCTTGTCGGCCAGCGTCACGCGCAGTACGCCGGGCTGGCGGTCGACGCTGATGATGCGGGTGTCGCGTGTCAGGTCCACCGTTTCATCAAGCAGCAGATTGAGCGGGGTGGAGCCCAGCGGATAGCGCTGGGGTGGGCCCGAGCCTTCCTTGATGCCCACCCAGATGCCATCGGCCACGACCAGCAGGTCGGAAGGCGGGTTATATTCAAAGCGCAGGCGGCCAGGGCGGCGGAGATAGAATTTGCCCTCGGCGATAGACCCGTCCGGGCCGATCTGCAGGAAATCACCCTGCATGTTTTTCACGCCCTGCAGATAGTCCGTGACTTCCTGCAAGGCGCTGGAGTCGCTTGTGCTGAGGGGCTCTGCCTGTGCCTGTCGCGCGCCCGCACTCAGCAGGGTTGCAACCAGCAGGCTCAGACCAACAATTGCCAGCGCCACCAGAACATACTGACGAAGCCGGTTGTTATTCTCATGATCAATATGGCTCATGCTGGCGAACATGGCGGTCCTTTGTGGCAAAAAGCAGAAGCAGATTAAGGCATCTATGCGGCATTTGGCATGAACCCCGGCTGAATGGCCGGGGTGCAGGGCGGGGTTTTGTGCGGCATTCTAGTGATCCCCGACCAGAACCTCGCGTTTACCCTGGTGATTGGGCGGGCTGACGACACCCTGATCTTCCATCATTTCGATAAGGCGCGCGGCCCGGTTATAGCCGATCTGCAGACGCCGCTGGATATAGCTTGTCGAGGCGCGCTTGTCGCGGGCGACAATGGCGACCGCCTTGTCATAAAGGTCATCGCCCGAGCCGCCGCCCGACAGACCGAAGGGGTCTTCGCCTGTTTCTTCCGCTTCCGCCGTGATCGCTTCGAGATATTCCGGCGTGCCCTGCTTTTTCAGGAAGGTCACCACCTTCTCGACTTCCTCGTCCGACACGAAAGGCCCGTGCACGCGGCGGATGCGGCCGCCCCCGGCCATATAGAGCATGTCGCCCTGGCCGAGCAGCTGTTCGGCGCCCTGTTCACCCAGAATGGTGCGGCTGTCGATCTTGGAGGTCACCTGGAAGGAAATGCGCGTGGGGAAATTTGCCTTGATCGTGCCGGTGATGACATCGACCGAGGGGCGCTGCGTGGCGGTGATGATGTGGATGCCCGCGGCGCGCGCCATCTGCGCCAGACGCTGCACGGCGGCTTCAATCTCCTTGCCCGCCACCATCATCAGATCGGCCATTTCATCGACAATGACGACGATGAAGGGCATGGGCGAGAGATCCATTTCCTCCTCTTCGTAAATTGCCTTGCCGGTCTCCTTGTCAAAGCCCGTCTGTACCGTGCGCACCAGTACTTCGCCCTTGGCATTGGCCTCGATGACGCGGCTGTTATAGCCCTCGATATTCCGTACACCGACTTTCGACATTTTGCGGTAGCGGTCTTCCATTTCCTTCACCACCCATTTCAGCGCGACCACGGCCTTTTTGGGCTCGGTCACAACAGGCGACAGGAGATGGGGGATGCCGTCATAGACGCTGAGTTCCAGCATCTTGGGGTCGATCATGATGAGCTTGCACTGCTCGGGCGAGAGGCGATAGAGCAGCGACAGGATCATGGTGTTGATGCCGACCGACTTGCCCGAACCGGTGGTACCGGCGATCAGCAGATGCGGCATGCGCGAGAGATCAGAGATGACAGGCTCGCCGCCAATATTCTTGCCCAGAGCCAGCGCGAGCTTGGAGCTTGAGCTTTCATATTCGCCGGTCTCCAGCAGCTCGCGCAGATAGACCATTTCGCGGCGTACATTGGGGAGCTCGATGCCGATCACATTGCGGCCCGGTACGACAGCGACGCGGGCCGAGACCGCGCTCATTGAGCGGGCAATATCATCGGCCAGTGAAATGACGCGCGATGATTTGATGCCGGCGGCCGGTTCCAGTTCATAAAGCGTGACGACCGGGCCGGGGCGCACATGAATGATCTCGCCGCGAATGCCGAAATCGTCCAGCACGCTTTCAAGCAGGCGGGCATTCTGTTCAAGCGCGTCATCGGTGAGTTGCGCGGTGGCGACGGCCTTGGGCTTTGTCAGCAGCGAGAGCGGCGGCAGCTGATATTCACTGGCCGGTTCGAGTGCCAGCCGTGGCTGGGCTTCGGCGGCAGCGCGCTTGGACGGCTTTGGCGCGCGTGTTGTCTTGCGCTCGACACGGGCCGAGCCTCGGGCGCTGAGCACGGGCTCAATGCGTTCTTCGCGCTCGATCGCAGGCCTGGCGGCGCGGGCCCGCTTGCGTGGTGTCGGGGTCGTCTCGCCATCGCGGCGCCGGCCGAAATTGCCAAACTCGCCCGCCCGGGCGGCGGCCACTTCATCAGGGCTCAGCGGTGCAAAATCGCCCCGCCGCAACAGACGGTCATGCCAGTAGCTCAGCGTGTCGGTGACGGCCCAATAGGCAAGGCGCAGGCGGCTGGGCAGCAGGTCTGGTCTGTCCGCCAGCAGATCGTCACTGATATCTGGCTCATCTTCGTCGATCAGGCTTGCGCGCAACCGGCGGCGCACGGGCTGATAAGGTTCATCATGGACATCATCCGTGTCGTCGCTGTCGCGCCGCAGACGCGCCATCAACTCGCGCATATCGGCAAGCGTGATGTGACCGGCAAAGACCACAAGGGCGGCCGTCAGCGGCGCCGTGATCAGGACATTCAGGCCATAGGCGCTGGTGGGGCCGAGAAGGGGGGCAAAGAGGCTGAGGCCCAGCGCGGCGAGCGCATCGCCCACCACGCCGCCAAGCCCGATCGCCAGCGGCCAGAAGAAGGGACGGAAAAGCGAACTCAGAAAGGCCGTCGCCATGAAGGTTGCCGCGAGCCAGGCGGCGACACGGAAGACAATCTTGTCGGGCGAGGCATGGGAGAAGGCGCGGATGCCCCAGATCAGCGGCACGGCCAGAAAGACGACACCGCCGAGCCCAAGCGCCTGCAGCAGAATGTCGGCAGCATAGGCACCGGGCAGGCCCATCCAGTTTTTGGGTTCAAGGCCCGTCGCATTGTTGAGGCTCGGATCGGTGCCCGACCAGCTCGCCATGGCGATCAGGCCGAACAGCGAGGCGGCCACAAGGGCAACGCCGAAGCCTTCCTCGATCCGGCGCGCCAGAAAGCTGCGCAGCCAGTCGGGGAGAATATCGATCAGCCTTGTGAGCCAGCCCACACGTTGCTTCCTTGGTTGCGACTTGGCACGACGCGGCGAGGCTGCCAGCGCCTTGGTGGTTTTCTTGCCGCGGCCCTTCACGGGAGCTGCGGATTTTACGCGCCTTGCCGAACCGATCACAACACCTCCGCAAGGCGTGTCAGTGCGTCTTCAGTCTGTGTCTCGCCGTCCACCAGCGCCACACGAATATAGGCCGCACCCGGATTTTTCACCGCACCGGTCAAATCCTCGCGCGACAGATAACCGCCCGGCAGCACCTTGACGCCGCCCTTGGCCCAGAGCTCGCGTGCGGCGGCTTCTCCATCGCCGACATCAAGCCAGAGAAAGAAGCCGCCCCGGGGGCGGTAAAAACCAAAGCGGTTGCCGATGATGCGCTCGGCAATATCGATCTTGCGGCGATAGAGCAGGCGATTGGCCTCGGCGTGGCTGTCTTCGTTCCAGGCGGCTGCCGAGGCTGCAAGCAGCGGCAGCGGCACCTGCGGGCCCGCGACATTGCGGAACATGCGGAAGCGCGCCATGAAATCGCGCTCGCCGGCGCAGAAGCCCGAACGCAGGCCGGGCAGGCTGGAGCGCTTGGAAAGCGAGTGGAAGACAATGATATTGGCGAGCGGATCGCTCGGGCCGGTGCCCCGCGGGGCGCTTTCGGCGAGATTGAAGGCAGCCTGCAGCGCGCTCATGGGCGGCGTCTCGTCATAGATGTCGGCATAGCATTCATCAATGGCAAGCAGGATGTCATGTTCGCGGGCAAGCCTGATCAGGTCGCGCAGATAGGTCTCGTCGGCGACCGCGCCTTGCGGGTTGGCGGGGCTGCAGAAATAGATCATCGCGGTGCGGGCGAGCAGTTCCTCCGGCAGGGCGGCAAAATCCGGCATGAAGCCGTTGTCTTTGGTGGCGGCCACATAGACGGGTTCGGCGCCTGCCGCCAGCGCGGCGGCGGCATAGCACTGGTAAAAGGGATTGGGCATCAGGATCGCTGGCTTTTTGGCGGCCGTTGCCAGCGGGGTTGCCACAAGGGCGGCATTGAAAAGCGCTTCGCGCGTCCCATTGAGCGGCAGGATCTGGTGCTCGGGATCAAGCGGCAGGCCGGGTCCGATTACATGTTTCAGGCCATAGCGGCGGGTCAGCCAGCCCGCCACCGCGTCGCGAAAATCTTTCGTACCGATGATCGGGGGATATTTGCCGAATTCATGGGCATGGGCGGCGATGATCTCGGGAATGAAGGCCGGGAAGGGGTGCTGCGGTTCGCCCAGCGACATGATGAGCGGCGGCTTGCCCGGCGTGATTCCCTCGATCAGCGCATTGAGGCGCGGAAAAGGGCTGTCCGGCAGGGCGGCGAAGCGGGGCTGATTGGCAGATATGGTGTCGGTTTGCGTCATGTCCTGCCAGTACTGGTCATCACCCCCTGCTTCGGCGGCGCGGTGTCGGGTTCTGGCGCGATATTACTTGGGGGCTCCCTTCCGGTCCAGCATGGTGAATGCCGCTAAACCGTGGAAAAAGCTGTGGAATTCCCGCGCCTTATCCACAAAATTGGAAGCAATATTTTAATATTCGGTTAACTTTTAGCGAATGCCCGGCGCGGGAGGGGCGTGATAGGGCCTCCCTGCCTAGCGGGTGACCATGTCGGCTTCCGGATTGGCTCCGATATTATGGATCGAAATATCGGCGCCGCGCTGTTCATCCTCCGCCGAGAGGCGGATGCCCAGTGTGTGCTTCAGCAGGCCATAAACGGCAAAACCGGCAAGCCCGGCATAGGCCGCACCGCCGATACTGCCCAAAATCTGGCTCGTCAGGCTGATGCCGCCCAGACCGCCAAGGGCGCTTTGGCCGAAAATGCCCGCCGCAATGCCGCCCCAGAAGCCGCAAAGACCGTGCAGCGCCCAGACGCCGAGCACATCATCAAGGCCGAGGCGGCGCTGGCTGAATTCGAACATATAGACAAAGACAGCACCGGCCACGCCACCCGTCACCAGGGCGCCGATCGGATGCATGATGTCGGAACCCGCGCAGACCGCGACGAGGCCTGCCAGCGCGCCATTATGGACAAAGCCCGGATCGTTGCGGCCCACCAGCAGCGACGTCAGGATGCCGCCGACCATCGCCAGCAGCGAATTCATGGCGACGAGGCCGGAAACGGCGGCCAGATTCTGGGCCGACATCACATTGAAGCCGAACCAGCCGATGCAGAGCAGCCAGGAGCCCAGCGACAGCCAGGGCAGGGAGGAGGGCGGAAAGCCCACCAGATGGCCGTTTTTATAGCGACCCCGGCGCACGCCCAGCAGCATCACGGCACCGAGCGCAATCCAGCCGCCGACGGCATGGACGACGACAGAGCCGGCAAAATCGTGAAAGGGGGCGCCGAAACGGGCCGTCAAAACGTCCTGAACACCGAAATTGCCATTCCAGACGAGGCCCTCAAAAAAGGGATAGACGAGACCGACAATCAGCGCCGTGGCCAGCGCCTGCGGCCAGAATTTTGCCCGCTCGGCGATGCCGCCGGAAATGATGGCAGGAATGGCGGCGGCAAAGGTCAGAAGAAAGAAGAATTTGACGAGATCGCGTCCCTGCGGCGCGAAGCTGTGTCCGGCCCCGGCCTCATTGCCGTTCAGAACGGCCGCGCTTGCCAGAAAATCGACGCCATAGGCAATCAGATAGCCGAGGAAGAAATAGGCAATGGTCGAGATGGCGAAATCGACCAGGATCTTGACCAGCGCATTGACCTGGTTCTTGTGACGCACCGTGCCGACCTCAAGAAAGGCAAAGCCTGAATGCATGGCGAAAACGAGGATCGCCCCCATCAGCAGAAAGAAGACATCGCCGCCGCTGCTCAGGGCAGCGGGCACAGCATCGGTTGGAGTCATCTGGGCATTCCCCGTTATGCAGCTGGCAGCCGTCGCGGCCACTTATTATTCGCGGGACTCATACCCGGGCAGGCGCATGAGCCTCTTGTTTGGTCTTTTGCACAATCAAGAGGCATGCCATTTGCCTGCATCATTAGCAGGCAGCTTGATTCAAGGGGTTTTGGGGAACTGGACTGCCAGAGGACAAAAAATATGCCTAGAAAGTGGGATCACTTTCTAGGCATATGGCATTAATAATAGGCATATCGAAATGCCCTTAATCGACTAAAGAAACTGTTTTGTTCTCGGCAGGTGGCGGAAATGATGTTCCGGCCTGTCCGAAGGGGGGCGGGTCGCGCCGGTCGTCACCGGCGCTTCTGCCTTCTTAGATCGCGTCTGCGTCGGTTTCGCCTGTGCGGATGCGCAGGACCTGCTCAACGGGTGTCACGAAGATCTTGCCATCGCCGATCTGGCCGGTCTTGGCAGCGCCGCTGATGGCGGAAACGATCTTGTCGACCAGATCCGTTGTCGCGACAACTTCAACCTTGAGCTTCGGCAGGAAGTTCACGGCATATTCAGCGCCGCGGTAGATTTCAGTCTGACCCTTCTGACGGCCATAGCCTTTGACTTCCGTCACTGTCAGGCCCTGAACGCCCAGCGCGGTGAGCGCTTCACGGACTTCGTCGAGCTTGAAGGGTTTGATGATTGCCATAACGAGTTTCATTTATTTGTTTCCTCTTTTGATCATTTGCCGGTTGCACCTTGCCACCGGCGACTGGTTCGTCTGACTTGGGGGGTCTTGGCCTCCGTCCGATCCGACTTACCCAATCCTTATCAAGAACCGTGCCGCGACCGGAATATATCCTAACACGTTGTTTCTACATCGATATTTGTCAACCCTCTGATTTGGTTTCATTTGGGAGCCGGGGCCGGAGAAGGCCCAACCGCGCCTAAATAGGCAGATGCACAAAAAGTAATCAGTTGGGAATGGTTATGTGAAGGGCAATTGGCCCTGCGCGGGGCGCTCGGGCCTGGTTGCGCGGCACCTATCTCCTGGCGCTTCCCTGCGCGCAAAAGAAAGAGGGCGCCCTTTTGAGGCGCCCTCTCGTGATCGTCCAAAAAATCGCAGGTCTTACTGGACGACTTCCCCGTGGAGGCTGATGTCGAGGCCTTCGACTTCTTCCTGAGGTGTGACGCGGAGACCGAAGAAGATCTTCACGATCATCAGGAGAACGAAGCTGCCGATGCCCGAATAGACGAGCGTGGCAAGGATACCCTTGAGCTGGATATAAACCTGACCCCAGTTGCCATCGATGCCGCCAACAGCCGAGTCTGCACCTGTCACCGCCATTGTGGCGAAGACACCGGTGAGCACGGCGCCGACGATGCCGCCAACGCAGTGAACGCCGAAGACGTCGAGTGCGTCGTCATAGCCCAGCGCGCGCTTCACAGCTGTCGACGCGATGAAGCAGATGACGCCGGCAGCGATACCGATCCAGAGCGAACCCATGGGATCGACGAAACCGGAAGCCGGTGTGATGGCCACGAGGCCGGCAACGGCACCCGAGCACAGACCCAGAAGTGTCGGCTTCTTGTGGACGATCCACTCAGCAAACATCCAGGCAAGGGCAGCAGCAGCCGTCGCGATCTGCGTCACAACCATCGCGTAACCGGCGCGGCCGTCAGCAGCAAGTTCCGAACCGGCGTTGAAGCCGAACCAGCCCACCCACAGAAGGGAAGCACCGATCATGGTGAGCACCACATTGTGGGGCGCCATGTTTTCTGTGCCGTAACCCTTACGCGGACCAAGCACGAGGCAGGCAACAAGACCGGCAATACCGGCATTGATGTGAACCACGGTGCCGCCGGCGAAGTCGAGCACGCCGTCGCCGCCGAGGAAACCGCCGCCCCAGACCCAATGGCAGATCGGTGCGTAGATCAGAACCATCCAGAGGCCCATGAAGACGAGCATGGAAGAGAACTTCATGCGGTCAGCAAAGGCGCCGGTGATCAGAGCCGGTGTGATGATGGCAAAGGTCATCTGGAAGACCATGAACACGCTTTCGGGGATCGTGCCCGAAACCGAGTCAACCGTGAGGCCGGCCAGGAAGACATTGCTGAAACCGCCGACATAGGCGTTCAACGCGCCGCCGTCACTGAATGCCAGCGAGTAGCCGATGATCATCCAGAGAACGCTCATCAGAGCAACGATGGCGAAATTCTGTGTTGCCATGGCGACAACGTTCTTCTTCCGCACCATGCCGCCATAGAAGAGGGCAAGGCCCGGAATGGTCATGAGCAGAACGAGGGCTGTCGAAGTCAACATCCATGCGGTGTCGCCGCTGTTGATTTCGTCTGCAAAAGCAGAACCTGCCGTAGCGAACAGCGTAGCGGCCCCCGCCGCCATGCCGAGCGAGAGCTTTTTGAAGGCCCCCAGCTTGTTGATGTTCTCAGTCATCCGTTTCTCCAATTTATGCCGGACCATTAGCGCCGCCGGCTTGATTACGCGGGCAACCGGAAGCCCCCGACTCCACGGGAGTTGCGCCTGCGCCTGGGGTCTGTTTCTCAAGAACCGTGCCGAACGGAGCAAAATTGGCAAGGCCTTGATTCTAAACAGTTCTTTAATAAAGGCCGTCTGGAGTCGCCCAGATTCCGCCACAAATCTGCACAAAAAACAAGCGTTTGAAATCAATCGCACATAATTTATGCAATTTTCGGCCTTTTTGACCCTTTTGACTCAAAAATGTTCAATGCCGACACCGCGTGAGGCGGCAAATCGGGTGATTCTAATTCCAAGCTGTGGCTTTCTTGCCAGTCTCGCTTCCGCTAAGCTGCGCAAAGCGGTGCTGCCAGAGGGGGCCGCGCCAAAAAAAGGCCTAAAGGCCCATAACAAAAAAAGAGGCGGGGAGTTTATGGCGCAACCATCAATTTCAAGATGGCCTATCGTGGCCAATGCGGCAGCTTTGCTGGTCGTAGCCGGCGTGATCGTCTGGCAATTTGTCGGGACCCAGGATGAGGCCCCGATTGTCGATACGACAGCGGCAAATTCTGCGGCACCATCGGAAAATGCAGGCGAGGAGGTCACGGGCAATATTGACGAGGCCCGGATCATCGCCGCCGACAGCACGCCGGGCGACTGGCTGGCCCATGGCCGCACTTATGATGAGCAGCGTTTCTCGCCGCTTGATCAGATCAATGACAAGACGATCGGCAAGCTCGGTCTGAGCTGGTCCTATGACACGGGCACGACCCGCGGTCTTGAAGCCTCCCCCATTGTCGTCGATGGCATTATGTATGCCTCGCTCTCCTGGGGCGTGGTTGTGGCGCTTGATGCGCGCACGGGCGAAGAAGTCTGGCGCTTTGATCCGGAAGTGCCCGGCGAGTGGGGCCGCTATGGCTGCTGCGATGTCGTCAATCGCGGCGTCGCGGTCTGGAAGGGCAAGGTTTATGTTGCCAGCTTTGACGGTCGCCTCTTTGCGCTGAATGCCTCGGACGGTTCCAAGGTCTGGGAAGTGAACACGGTTCCCGGCGCGCCTTACACCAGCACCGGCGCCCCGCGCGTCGTCAAGGGCAAGGTCATCATCGGCAATGGCGGTGGCGAATATGGCGTGCGCGGTTTCATTACGGCTTATGATGCCGAAACCGGCGAGCAGGCCTGGCGGTTCTATACCGTGCCCGGTGATCCCTCCAAGCCCGTTGAAAATCCAGAACTCACGGCGGCCATTCCGACATGGAAAGGTGGCGAGTGGTGGAAGGTCGGCGGCGGCGGCACAGCCTGGGACGCGATGGTCTATGATCCCGAGCTCGACACGCTTTATGTCGGCACGGGCAATGGCTCGCCCTGGACACGCACGATCCGTTCGCCGGGCGGTGGTGACAATCTCTATCTGTCATCCATTCTCGCGCTCGATCCCGATACCGGCCGCATGAAGTGGTATTATCAGGAAACACCGGGCGACAATTGGGACTACACCGCGACCCAGCCCCTGATGCTTGCCACGCTGCCCATCGAGGGCAAGGACCGCAAGGTCATCATGCAGGCGCCCAAGAACGGCTTCTTCTATGTGCTTGATCGCGAAACCGGCGAGCTGCTTTCAGCCAAGCCCTTCGTGACAACAACATGGGCAAGCCATGTGGACATGGCCACGGGGCGTCCGGTTGAAACGGGTGATGGCGACTATGACAGCGCCACAGCCTTTGTGCTGCCCTCTGCCAATGGCGGTCACAACTGGCACCCCATGGCCTTCAATCCGAAACTCGGTCTTGTCTATCTGCCGACACAGGATATTGCCGGCATCTATTCGCTCTCCGAAGCTTATAAGGAAACGGGCGAATTCAAGATCGAGAAGAACTGGTGGAATCCGGGTCTTGATTGGGCCGCCTATGTGGATGCCATCAATTCGTTGCCGGAAATTCCGCTCAGCCATGGCTTCCTGAAAGCATGGGATCCCGTCACCGGCACGGTGAAGTGGCAGGTTGAATATCCGGCTCCGCTCAATGGCGGCGTGCTGGCGACAGCGGGCAATCTCGTCTTCCAGGGCACAGCGGATGGTTTCCTCTATGCCTATAAGGCGGATACGGGCGAAAAAGTCTGGGAACAGAATATCCAGACCGGCATTGTCGCCCCGCCGGTGACCTATGAGCTGGATGGCGAGCAATATATCGCCGTGCTGGCCGGTTGGGGTGGCGTCAACATCGTCTCGGGCGATGCACGCACATCTGCGGCCGCCAAATATGGCAATGACGGTCGCGTGCTGGTCTTCAAGCTCGGGGCAACCGAAGAGCTGCCGCAGCTTGCACTTCGTGACCAGACCATTCCAGAATGGCCGCCGCTCACGGCGGATGCCGCCACGCTGCGCAAGGGGGAAGTTTCCTTCACTGCGCATTGCATGGTCTGTCACGGTGCGCTTGCCGTCTCGACCGGCATCACACCTGACCTGCGTCACATGAATGAAGTCACGCGCGAACATTTCCAGGATATCGTGCGCGGCGGCATGCTGAAGGATATGGGGATGGCAAGCTTCAGTGATCTGATCACGGAAGATGAAGCAGCCGCGATCCTCTCCTATATCCAGAAGCGCGCGCTGGAAGACAGGGCACGGCAACAGCCGACGAACTGAGTTGTCGCGCAGCCAACAAGATCAACCCCGGCGGGCAACTGCCGGGGTTTTTATTTGAGGCAGGTTTCAATCGCAAAGCCGAGCGCGAGCAGTTTCTTTTCGCTGTGCGGGGCAGCTTGCAGCATCATGCCGACGGGCAGGCCCTGCGCGTCATATCCAACCGGCAGGGTCAAAGCGCAGAGCCCCAGCTGATTGCCCATCGTCGTGTTGCGCAGCGCGCTGACATTGGCCTTGAAATAATCCGGCCCGCCTTCAATGAGCGAGGCGATGGGTGGCGGTGTGATCTGCACGCTTGGCAGGATCACCGCATCCACGCCTGCGGTGGTGGCAAGATAGCGTTGCGCAATATCGCGACGCTGCTGATCAGCTTGCGTGAGGTCGCCCGCTGTCAGTTTGGCACCGGCGAGAACGCGGCTCAGCACAGGCGGGAAAATCGACTCGCCATGGGTTTCGAGCATTTCATGCCAGTTGGCATAGGCTTCGGCGACGAGACGGCTTTGGGTTGGCGACCAGGCCAGCGCATTGATTTCGTCGAGCTCGGGCAGCGCTGTTTCAATGATGCGCGCGCCGGCGCGAATGAGATGATGGATCGCATTGTTGAGCGCATCGGCAATACCGGCATCCAGTCCCTCCCAGGCGATGCCGCCGGGCAAAAGAAACACGGCCTGCGAGAGATCGGCGGGGTGCAGGGATTTGGGGGCCTGACCCGTCAGCACATCAAACAGCGCATCGGCGTCACGGACATCTTTTGTGAGCGGCCCAACCGTGTCGAAGCTTTGCGACAGCGGCAGCACGCCTTCAAGCGACACGCGGCCTGTCGTTGTCTTGAGACCGACAAGATTGTTCCAGGCCGCAGGGATGCGCACCGAGCCGCCGGTATCGGTGCCGATCGCGGCGGCACAAAAGCCGCGCGCAACCGAGACAGCCGCGCCCGAGGAGGAGCCCCCCGGCACGCGCTCAACTTCCGGGTCGAAGGCATTGGCGGGCGTGCCGAAATGCGGATTGATGCCGAGACCTGAAAAGGCAAGCTCCGTCATATTGGTCTTGCCCATGGCGATGAGGCCCGCCCGTGTCGCGCGCGCCAGCACCTCGGCGTCGCGGTGGGGCACCCGGTCCTTCAGCGGCAGGGTACCTGCGGAGGTCGCTGTGCCCGCGCTGTCGAAAAGGTCCTTCCAGGAGATCGGCACGCCATCAAGCGGGTGGCGCCGCAGGCCGACCTTGGCGCGCGCATGGGCGCCATCGGCTTCGGCGAGCGCGCGGGCTTCCATCAGATGGGCAAAGACGCGCTTTGCCGGATCGCCAGCCTTTGCCTGCGCCAGAAAAAAGCGCGTCAGCTCGCGCGGGTCGCAGGCCCCGCTCTCAATGGCGCGCCCGAGCGCCAGCGCTGTCTGGCCTGCCGGATTGTCGATTTTGGTCATGGCGTTCCTGTTCCTCCGGCGGGCAGAATAGGCAGGCGAGCGTGATGCGTCTATCGGTCCCGCTCGCCCGTCCGGCTCCAGACTGGACTTTCGCCCTCCAGCGGACGATCTTTGCCTTATGAGCAAGATTTATCAGAGCGATGTCGTGATTGTGGGCGGCGGGCTGGCAGGCCTGCCGCTGGCCCTGGCACTCGCCCAGGGCGGGCTGGAGGTCACGGTCGTCGACAGTCTCGATCCTGCCCATGTGACGGGGGCAGGCTTTGACGGGCGTGTCTCGGCCATCGCCTTTGCCTCCTGCCGCATGTTTGCCGAACTGGGGGTCACGCAGCATCTTGCAGGCCAGATGCAGCCCATCAACGACATCATCGTTTCGGACGGGCGCGTGCGCGAGGGCGCGGCACCGACCTTTCTGCATTTCGACCATCAGGAGATCGGCGATGAACCGCTCGGCCATCTGATTGAAAACCGCCATATCCGCATCGCCCTTCAAAAGGCAGTGGAAGCTGAACCGCGCATAAGGCTTCTTGCGCCTTGTTCCGTGACATCGGTTGAATATGGCGCACGCGCGGTGGCGACGCTTTCCGATGGCGCGCGGGTGGAAGCCGCCCTCTGCTTTGCAGCGGACGGACGCGGCTCGCCCACACGGCAGGCCGCCGGTATCAAGACGGTCGGCTGGAGCTACAACCAGACCGGCATTGTCTGCACCGTCGAACATGAATTGCCCCATGAAGGCATCGCGCAGGAATATTTCCTGCCCGGCGGGCCCTTTGCCATTCTGCCCATGACGGGCAATCGCGCCTCGCTTGTCTGGACCGAACGCACGGCGGATGCCAAAGCGCTGCTGGCACTGGATGATGCGGGCTTTGCCGAAGAGATGCGGGACCGCTTTGGAGACTATCTCGGGGTCTGCGCGCCTGTCGGCCCGCGCTGGTCCTATCCGCTGACGCTGCAGCTTGCGCGCGACTATATCCGCCCGCGTCTGGCACTCGTCGCCGATGCGGCCCATGGCATTCATCCGATTGCCGGGCAGGGGCTCAATCTCGGCCTGCGCGATGTTGCTGCCGCCGCCGAAGTGGTGGTTGATGCCTCGCGTCTCGGTCTTGATATCGGCGCGCTCACCGTGCTCGAAAATTACCAGCGCTGGCGGCGCTTCGACAATGTCGCCCTGTCGCTGATGATGGACGGCATGAACCGGCTCTTCTCAAACGACATTGGCCCCTTGCGTCTGGCGCGGGATCTGGGTCTGGGTGTTGTCAATCAGATCGGGCCGATGCGGCGTCTCTTCATGCGTCATGCCGGTGGTGTCGTCGGCGATCTGCCCCGGCTATTGCGCGGCAAAGCGATCTGAGGTCAATCGCGGCTCAGGCCTTCGCGTTCAAGCGCGGTCAGATAATCCGTCCAGATTTTTTCCTGATCGCGGCCCAGCCGGTAAAGCGTTTCCCAGGTGAAGAGACCGCTGTCATGGCCATCATCAAAAATGATGCGCAGCGCGTAATTGCCGACGGGCTCAAGCCCCGTGATGCCGATCCGGCGCATGCCGCCAATTGTTTTCTTGGTGCTGGCCCCATGGCCCTGCACTTCGGCGCTGGGGCTTTCCACGCGCAGATATTCCGCAGGCAGATCAAAATGCGCGCCATCCTCGAAACTGACGGAGAGAAGGCGTTCGGCTTTTTTGAGCTTGATGTCAGTCGGCCAGGCAGGGCCTTGCGGCGTCTCTTGCAACGTCTGGCTCATTCATCATCCAGCGAGCGGGCTTCATCGACCAGCATGATCGGAATGCCATCGCGGATCGGGAAGGCAAGACGGGCCTTTTCCGAAATCAGTTCCTGCCGCTCGCGATCATAGCTCAGCGTCGTCTTGGTCAGCGGACAGACGAGAATTTCCAGCAGCTTGGGATCGACTTCATTATGGGCCGGGCGGGCCGCATTGGCTTGCGTCATGGGTCTTGAACTTTCCTGAGCGTCTTGTGCTTTTACCTACTGGATGGGTTTATCGGATTGCGAGGCCTGCTGCAAAGCCTGTTCGGTGATCGCGATCAGCATCTGGTTGCGGTCTTCCAGCGTCGGGGCTTCCAGCAGGGCCTGCTTCTCACGCGGACCATAGGGGCTGACAATGCTGAGCGAATTGACCAGCGTTTCATTGCCCGAAAGCTTGATGGTGCGCCAGTCGGCCTGCAGCCCGTGGGTATCTAGATATTCCTTCAGGATTTCGAGCAGCCGGTCCCGGCTCACATCCTCCTGGCCATAGCCCATCACCAGATCCTCGCTGAAGGGCTCCCAGTCCACTTCCACCTGACGATAGGGGGTCATGGTTTCCAGTTCATTCTCGATGCGGAAGCGGGCAATCCCCGTCAGCGTGATCAGGACGCGCCCGTCGCCCGTTTCGGCATAGGACGTCAGGCGGCCCGCGCAACCTATCTTGTGCAACGGTGGCTTGGTGTCGCTGTTGCGCGAGGCGGCAATGGCTTCGTCGCCATCGGGCTGCACCATGCCGATGATGCGGCTGCCGCGCAGCGTGTCGTCGATCATTTTCAGATAGCGCGGCTCGAAAATATTCAGCGGCAGCTGACAGCGCGGCAGCAGCAGCGCGCCCGCCAGCGGAAAAACCGGGATCACACGGGGGAGGTCTTCAATGCTGCGATATTGTCCGGTCAGCTCCATAAAAGAGATCTTCCTGATTTAACTAAAGAGAATCGATGAGAGGCGGCGGCGTCCGTAAAGCGTGGCCTCGTCCTTGGGGCCATAGGCCTCGAAAAACTCGACAAGCTGCTTGCGGGCGGCTTCCTCGTTCCATGTGCGGTCATATTCAACGCTGATCAGAAGCTGGTCGACAGCGCCTTCGCGGTCGCCCCTGGCATTGAGCGCCAACGCAAGATCGAAGCGGGCCTGATGGTCTTTGGGATTGGCGGCGATGCGCGCCTCAAGCTCGGCGGTGTCGCCCAGGTCACCAGCCTTCTCGGCCAGCGACAGCGCGGCTTCGGCTGCCTTGTAATCCACGTCATTCTTGCCATCGGGGCGCACCAGACCTAGTGTCTGGCGGGCGCGGTCGAGGTCGCCGGTGGCCAGATAGCAGCGCGCCAGACCGGCCACGGCGGCGGGCAGGCCGGGCTCGTCCTGAATGGCCTGGGCAAAAGCCTGCGCGGCCAGATTGATGTCACCAGCCTCAAGCGCTTCCCCACCTGCCGCCACAAGCTCCTCGGCGGGGGTAACGGTTTCGCCGCCGGTCAGCGTTTCGATGAAGCTGCGCACCTGGCTTTCAGGCAGCGCGCCCATGAAGCCATCCACCGGCTGGCCGTTCTTGAAGGCAAAGACGGCGGGGATCGACTGCACGCGCAGCTGCTGGGCGACGGCCGGATGCTCGTCAATATTCATTTTGACGAGTTTCACCGCGCCGCGCGCGGCCATCACGGCCTTTTCCAGTACGGGCGTCAGCTGCTTGCAGGGGCCGCACCAGGGCGCCCAGAAATCGACCAGCACGGGGACCTCGCGCGAGGCCTCGATCACGTCTTTGGCGAAGGTCTGGGTCGTTGTGTCCTTGATGAGGTCGCCTGCCGCTGCCGGATTTGCCGCGCCTGCGCTGCCAATATTCAGTTCCATCTTTCCTGACCCTAAATGCGCGGCTGTTGCCGCTTCCCCATGAGATGGGGCGCTTTAATGAGAGAACAATGGTTTAGCGGCCTTTCTCTGCCGAGGCAAAGCTCGTGTCGTCGCCTGCAGGCGCCGTGCCGGGTGTCGCCTCCACAAGGTCCAGTACCAGTGGTTCGTGGCCGGTCAGGGCCAGAAAGGCCAGCAGATTTGCCCGGGAAATGGCCGTTGTCGCGGTATTTTCAAGGGGGTGATAATGCAGCTGGTCATGCGCCATCATGGGGGCGTCCAGCACCAGCCTGACGCGCTGGGCCCTGTCATTGACGAGGGCAAAGGGCGTCACCGAGCCCGGCCGCACGCCTAATATGTCCCCGAGCAGGTCTGGATTGGCAAAGGAGAGGCGCGCGGACCCCAGCGGCTTTGAGAGCGTATTGAGCCTTATGGTGCGCTCTTCCAGCGTCACGATCAGCCAGAACTGGCCCTTTTTGTCCTTGAGGAAGAGGTTTTTGCAGAAACCGCCCGTCCAGCCGAGCTGCGCGCGGTCAGCCTGCGCGTCTTCCACCGTGTGATGGGGCCGATGAAACTTCGTCTCGGCCTCAATCCCCTGTGCCGCCAGCCAGGACAGGAAATCACGCGCTGTTGTGAGGCGCGGGCGGCTTTGCATGGCAGGGGATGGCGACATCTCGGTCATCGCCTATCCTCGCCCTGAAGAGGGGGCTTTTTCAAGGGCATGGCGTCGGCGTGACAGGTGGCGGCGACGGGTGGGGCGATCATCAATCCCCTCTTGCAAAGCCCCGAATGTTGGGTCATAACACGGCCCTCGCAAGTGGTGAGCCGGTTCCGGTTCACTTGCAGAACCGATGCGGGCGTAGCTCAGGGGTAGAGCACAACCTTGCCAAGGTTGGGGTCGGGCGTTCGAATCGCCTCGCCCGCTCCAGTTTTTCTGGAATATCGGTATGTAAGACGGCCCCTCTTCGGGGCCGTTTTTCATTTGCGGGGCATCATCATTATTCCTGCTGCGAAAGCGCTTTGACTTCTCATACACCTCCATTGTGGATGGGAAAAAGAGTATTGCTGCTTGTGAAACAAGCCTGTCAAATGATAAGAACAAACAAAGAACTTAGAATGTTTGAAATCAGTTCTTGAACTCAGGCAACACTACATGTTGCATATTGCATAAAGGGGAATAACGATATGCTGACATCGGTAGAACTTTGCGCTGGCGCGGGCGGTCAAGCTCTTGGGCTTGAGAATGCGGGCTTCAATCACACAGCTCTCGTCGAGATCGACAAGCATTGTTGCAATACGCTTCGGCACAACCGGCCTGAATGGAATGTTCTTGAACAGGACATTCGACTTTTCAAGGAAAAGGCATCTGATTTCAGCGGAATCGACCTTTTGGCGGGAGGGTTACCTTGTCCGCCATTTTCTGTCGCGGGTAAGCAGCTTGGCGAAAAAGACGAACGCAATCTTTTCAATGACGCCATCGATATTATTGATGCTGCAAGACCTCGGGCCGTAATCATTGAAAATGTGCGAGGTTTTCTTGATGCTGTTTTCCTTGATTACCGAGAGCGTCTCAAAGGGCAACTGGACAAACTTGGCTACAGGGCGGATTGGCATCTGCTGAATGCTAGTGACTATGGCGTTCCCCAGCTTCGTCCGCGCGTTGTGATCGTTGCGCTTCCAAAGGATCGTGCGGACCAGTTTGATTGGCTCAATCTCAAGAGAAAAAATCCACCTACAGTCGGTGAGGCCCTGCACGATCTGATGGCTTCGCGAGGTTGGCGTGGCGCAGACACGTGGCGTGATAAGGCAAATGAGATCGCCCCCACGATTGTTGGTGGTTCAAAAAAACATGGTGGTCCCGATCTTGGTCCGACAAGAGCAAGGCAAGCTTGGGCTTCACTGGGTGTTGAGGGCCGCACGATCGCTCCCGAAGCGCCTGATGTCTTCCATCAAGGCATGCCGCGTCTCACCGTGCCGATGGTTGCTCGAATTCAGGGTTTTCCCGACAATTGGCACTTCACGGGTGCAAAGACAAATGCTTACAAACAAGTCGGCAATGCCTTCCCGCCGCCTGTTGCTCAAGCCGTTGCCACAGAGGTCGCCAGAGTGCTGCGGAAACGTGTTCTGTATGCGGTGAGCGCTTAACTTTCCAAGAAAGAACCAATGTGACACCTTATCTGGAAATGGATATTTCCGGGGCGGAACGCATTGAAAAAGAATATTCCCGAAAGCGTGGTTGTTCCGGAACACCCAGACTATGAACTGCTGACTTCTATTGCTGCAGATATTGTAAGTCGTGCGGGTGGCGCTGACGCGATTGCAGATAAGTTTCCATCAATGCTTCGAGGGTGCATTGATGATGTGATTATGACGCCGAAGACGGGCAGGCGGTCTTATGATGAACTGGAGAAGACTGAAAAAACATATATTGGCACACGAGTCGAAATTGAGCTCCGTGCAATGTTGCATTTGCCGAAAGGGCGCCTGGATACAGTGATATCGGGCCACGATGTGGACATCAAGAATACGATGGGCAGTAACTGGATGATACCAACTGAAGCGATAAATCATCCATGTATACTGATCGCCGCTGATGAAAGTAGCGCTCTTTGTTACCTCGGCCTTTTCGTCGCCAAACCAGACTATCTGACACTTGGTCAAAATAAGGATTCGAAAAAAAGCCTTTCGGCTGAGGGCTTTAAGAATATTCTGTGGCTTTTAAGGGAAGTCCCTTACCCATCCAATTTTTGGCGCGGCGTCCCTTTGCGTGCAGTGGATAGAATTTTCAAGGCCAGTTCTGGGAATAGACGTGTGGAAACGCTGTTCCGTGAGATTCAGGCTGTGCCAATCACCCGGGATGTTATCGAAGCGGTTGCCCAGCAGAGAGACTTCATGCGACGTCTTCGTGCGGATGATGGGAGGGGGACGCGCGATGTTCTGGCAAAAGAAGGAATACTGCTTCTGTCAGGTGACTATGACTCCGCTTTGATTGGAGCCCTAAAACTGTCCCCTTGCGCTGGCAGCGAGTTTATTTCGTATAGGCCAAAATCTCAGGACGAGATTGATTTAGTCGGCCGACATGGCATCCATCTTGATGCGGGTATATTTCGACCCGAGTGACCGCTATTTGTCGCTGTGGCCAAATAAGGCTAGTTTCGCGCGCCTTTCACCTTTTCAGAAAAACGATCATGTCCGATTTCCCCGATTTCAAAGAAACAGATGCCTGCCCCTGTGGCTCGGGCAAGACCTTCGGTGACTGCTGCGCGCCCTATCTGGCGGGCAGCGCCCTGCCGCCCAGCCCCGAAGCGCTGATGCGCTCGCGCTATTCAGCCTTTGCCACGCACAATATCGACTATCTGGAATCGACCTTGCTGCCCGGCACGCGCGATGATTTTGACCGCGACGGCGTCAGGGAATGGGCCGAAGGCGCAACATGGACCGGCCTTGAGGTGCGCCATACCGAGGCAGGCGGGCCGATGGACCAGACAGGTGTCGTTGAATTCATCGCGCATTTCTCGATGCAGGGTGAGCCCCGCCTGCATCACGAGACCAGCAGCTTTGTCCGTCAGGATGGCCGCTGGTGGTATGTCGACGGGATCATGGGTGCGCGGCCGCGCAAGGTTGAAAAAATCGGCCGCAATGATCCCTGCAGCTGCGGCTCCGGCAAGAAATACAAGAAATGCTGCGGTCAGGCCGCCTGACAAGCCCGATATAAGCGCGCCTTCAACCCGTCTCGCGGCTTCCGTGAGGCTGCGTTTCATGCTCCAATCCGGCGTCGTTTTTCGGCCCTCACCGCAGCGTCAGATTGCGGGGGCCGGAAACGCATGATCGGGAGGGTCGCAGGGTGAGTGCAGGACAGGATGCCGGCGAATTTGCGGGCGCGGGAAATTTTGGTCTCAAGGCAGGCGAACAGCTTTCCGCTACCGGCGACAAGGCCGCCGACCTCAAGGGGCAATATAGCTGGGCCCTGTTTCACTGGGCGCGCGACGCCTTTGTGATCATCATCACGATCTATATTTTCGGCCCCTATTTCACCAATTATGTCGTCAGCGATCCGGTGCTCGGTCAGGAGATCTGGGGCCATATCAATGGCTTTGCAGGGATTATCGTGGCGCTGACCGCGCCCTTTCTGGGCGCCATTGCCGACATGGCGGGACGTCGCAAGCCATGGATCATTGCCATGGTCGCCATCATGGTGCCCGCCACCTTTGCGCTCTGGTGGGCGCTGCCGGGCGAAGCAGGCTTGAGCATCTACCAGATCGCGGCCCTGCTGATTGCCGTCTCCGTCGCCTTCACCTGGTCGGAAGTCTTTCACAATTCCATGCTGCCCTCGGTCGCGCCGCAGTCGCGCATCGGCTTTCTCTCCGGCCTCGGGCTCGCGCTTGCCAATGTCTCGGCGCTGACGCTGCTCTGCTTCATGCTCTATGCCTTCATGCTGCCGGGCCATGTCACATGGTCCTTCATTCCCGCCATGCCGCTTTTCGGCATTGATCAGGCCGCGCATGAAAACAGTCGCATCGCCGGTCCCATCATTGCGACATGGCTTTTCTTCTTCACGCTGCCGCTGCTCTTTTTCACGCCGGACACACCGCGCAATCGCGCCGTCAGCATGGCGCAGGCAGGGCGCATGGGGGTCATGCGCGTGCTGCGCACCGTTCGCCAGCTCCGGCAATATCGCAATGTCGCGACCTATCTGCTCGCCCGCATGTTCTATAATGACGGCCAGTCGGCCGTGCTCATTTTCGGCGGCGTCTATGCGGCGGGCATTTTCCACTGGGATGCCTTGACGCTGACGATCTATGGCATCGTGCTGTCGATCTTTGCCGTGGGAGGCGGCTTCTTCGGGGGCTGGCTTGACGACACATTCGGTTCGCGCACGGCAATCCTTGTCTCCATCGGCGGCACCATTCTCGGTGTGCTGATGGCGGTTTCGATCACGCCGGAATTGATTTTCTTTGTCCCTTTTGATCCGGCGACACCCCCTGTCTGGGACATGCCGTTCTTTCGCACGCTGCCCGAACTTCTCTTTGTCTTTGTGGTGATCTTCATCGCGATCAACATTACGGCGGCCTATGCCAACAGCCGCACCATGCTGGCGCGCATTGCGCCCAATGAAAAAATGTCGGAATTTTTTGGCCTTTATGCCCTGTCCGGCACGGTCACCGCTTTTCTCGGGCCGCTTCTTGTCGGCACGGTGACCGGCATATTTCATAGCCAGCGCGCAGGTTTTGCGTCCGTATTAATCTTGCTTGTTGTCGGCCTCGCCCTCATTCTGCTGGTTCGTGAAGAGCGGGCGGAGGCAGTTGATTGAGTAGCGTAGACACAAGCCATGAAAATGGTGAACCGGCCTCCACGGGCGCACAGATTTCGTGGCTGCTTTATGAATGGGCCAACCAGCCCTATTTCTCTCTGGTCACGATTTTCCTCTTCGCGCCTTATCTGACACAGACCGTCATCGGCGATGCCGTGGCCGGTCAGGCCTATTGGGGTTACACGCAGGCCATTGCGGGCGTCATCATTGCGCTCGCCAGTCCGCTGCTCGGCGCCATGGCTGATGCGGCGGGCCCGCGCAAACCCTGGATCCTGTTCTTCACCATTTTCTGCACGCTTGGCTGTTTCGGGCTCTGGTTTGCCATGCCCGGGTCGCCGGTGCTGCCCGTGCTTGTCGCGCTGGTCATTGCTTCTGTCGGGATGGAATTCACGATCATCTTTGCCAATGCCATGTTGCCGAGCATTGCGTCCGAACGACGCCTCGGCCTGCTCTCCGGCATCGGCATTGGTCTTGGCCAGCTTGCCGCCATTGTGGCGCTGGTGCTGGTGCTCGTTTTTCTGCAACTGCCCGGTCAGGTATCGGCAGGCTTCATTCCCGATGCGCCGATCTTCGGTCTCTCGCGAGAGGCGTTTGAAACCGATCGCGCCACCGGGCCCATCAGCGGTATCTGGTTTCTTGTCTTCATGATGCCGCTCCTGCTCTTTGTGCCCGATCAGGCCCGTTCAGGTCTCTCGCGCCTCGAAGCTTCCAAAGCCGGTCTCATCCGTCTCGGCCACACGATCAGCAAGGCCTGGCATTTCCGCAATGTCGCCCTCTATCTGATTTCGCGCATGGCCTTTTACGACGGCATGAATGCGATCTTTGTTTTCGGCGGCATTCTGGCAGCCTCCATTTTTCATTGGGGTGCCATGGAAATGGCGATCTACGGGCTCTGGGCCACCTTCTTTGCTGCGCTGGGCGCTTTTGCCGGCGGCTGGCTTGACCAGCGCTTCGGCTCCAAGCCGACATTGATCTGGGCGCTCATCCTGACGATCCTCATTTTCACCGTGCTGATCTCTTTTGATCATGATCAGCTTTTCTTCTTCATCCATGTTGCCGTCCCGGATGACGCCAAGCCCTTCACGACATTGCCGCAGCAGGGCTTCCTCATCACGGTTGCCTTTTTTGGACTGGTGGCGGGGCCGACCATTGCCTCGAGTCGGACGATGCTTGCCCGTATCGCGCCGGTTGAAATGATGACGGAATTTTTCGGGCTCTATTCGCTGGCGGGCAAGGCGACCACTTTTGTCGCGCCGCTGCTCATCGGTCTGGTGACAAGCCTCAGCGGCAGCCAGCGCATCGGTCTCATGGTGGTGATGCCGCTCATCATTCTCGGCATCATCATGCTGGCTTTCGTCAAGGAAGAGCGCGCGACCGCGCTCGAAGAAGTCATCGAGCACGAAATCTAGTTTGTCGCGACTGCGCAAAAAAAGGCCACCCTCGCAAGAAGGTGGCCTTTGTTATTTGTGGTGGTGTCGCCTTAGTGGCGGAAGTGGCGCATGCCCGTCATCACCATGGCGAGGCCTTTTTCGTCGGCTGCCGCAATCACTTCATCATCACGCATCGAGCCGCCGGGCTGGATGACGGCGGTGGCGCCGGCTTCCGCCGCTGACAGCAAGCCGTCGGCGAAGGGGAAGAAGGCGTCAGAGGCCACAACCGAGCCGATCGTGGCGGGCTTGTCGAGGCCGAGTGCCTCGGCGGCATCCTGTGCCTTGCGCGCGGCGATGCGGGCTGAGTCAACGCGGCTCATCTGGCCTGCGCCGATGCCGACCGTTGCCCCGTCCTTCACATAGATGATGGCATTTGATTTCACATGCTTGCAGACACGGAAGGCAAAGAGCAGGTCCTTGAGTTCCTGCTGTGTCGGCTGGCGTTTGGTCACGACCTTGAGGTCATCCAGTTCAATATGGCCATTGTCGCGCGACTGGACGAGCATGCCGCCCGAGACCGACTTCACCGTCAGGCCGGGGCTTGTCGCATCGGCCAACCCGCCGGTGATCAGCAGGCGGAGGTTTTTCTTGGCGCCGATGATGCGGCGCGCATCCTCATCAGCGCCGGGGGCGATAATCACTTCGGTGAAAATCTTGGCGATCTCTTCAGCCGTTTCGCCATCCAGCGGCAGGTTGGCGGCGATGATGCCGCCAAAGGCCGACACGGTGTCGCAGGCAAAGGCCTTGCGATAGGCATCCGCCAGCGAGCTGCCCGAGGCCACGCCGCAGGGATTGGCATGCTTGATGATGGCGATGGCCGGCGCGATCTTGGGATCGAATTCGGAGACGAGTTCAAATGCGGCGTCGGTATCATTGATGTTGTTGTAGGAAAGCTCCTTGCCCTGCAGCTGCTGCGCCGTCGAGACGCCTTCGCGCTGTTCGCCGCTCACATAGAAGGCGGCATTCTGATGCGGGTTCTCGCCATAGCGCAATGTCTGCTTCAGATACCCGCCAAAGGCGCGCCAGTCCGGCGCCTCGTTTCCAAGCGTGGTGGCAAACCAGTTCGAGATCGCCGCATCATAGGCCGCCGTGCGGGCATAGGCCTTGTGCGCCAGCGCCTTGCGCGTGGCCAAGGTGGTGCCCTTGTGGCTTTTGATTTCCTCGATGATTTTTGAATAGTCGCTGCCTTCCACGATGACGGCGACATAGGCATGGTTCTTGGCCGCCGCGCGGATCATGGCCGGGCCGCCAATGTCGATATTTTCCACGCAGTCATCATAGTCGCCGCCCTTGGCCACCGTTTCCTCGAAGGGATAGAGATTGACGCAGAGCAGGTCGATCTGGCCGATGCCATGGGCCTCCATCGCGGCCTTGTGGCCTGCATCATCGCGAATGGCGAGCAGCCCGCCATGGACCATCGGGTGGAGGGTCTTGACGCGGCCATCCATCATTTCGGGAAAGCCGGTGAGCTCAGCCACATCGCGCACCGGCAGGCTTGCCTCCTTGATCGCCTTGGCCGTGCCGCCTGTCGAGACCAGTTCGACGCCGGCCTCATGGAGCGCGCGGGCAAATTCGATCAGGCCGGTCTTGTCGGAAACGGAAAGAAGGGCGCGGCGGACAGGCTGGATATCGGCGGCGGGGCTGGCTTGGCGGGTCGATGTCATGGGGATCACTCGTTGATGGGCGGCAGGGGCGCATGAAGGCTGATGCGGGGCCGATAGCATGTTTCCGGCCCCTTCGCCAATCCGCCAGCCCCAATTTTCCCTTTTCGGGGCGAGTGGCTCTACGGAAATGAGGATTCCGGCTCTAGTCTGGAGCCGGAAAGCCGCCTAAGCCTGCCTGCCCCATCTGGAAGGAGCCCGCCCATGTCTGAGGATATTCTCGCCGCCATCAAGTCCTTTCCCGTGCCACTGGCAGAAACGCTTGGCATGACATTCATCGCTGCCGAGCCTGATTGCGTGGTCGCCGAGCTCAAGGTCCGCAAGGAACTCTGCACGGTGCCCGATATACTGCATGGCGGGGCGATCATGGCGCTTGCCGACAATACCGGCGCCATGGCAACGGTGCTGAACCTGCCCCAGGGCGCCACCACCACGACGGTCGAGAGCAAAACCAATTTTCTGGCGCCCATTCCCGTGGGCGATGTGGCCACAGCGACCTGCACGCCCCATCACCGGGGCGGGCGGCTGATGGTCTGGGAAACGCGCATCACGCGCGGCGATGGCCGGCTTTGCGCCGTGGTCACCCAGAGCCAGCTCGTGATGCTGCCAAAAGCCTAGCGCGACAGCTCGGGCAGTTCCGGCACGTCGCTGTCCTCGGCCTTGGGGCTGCCGGCATTGCGGGCCGAGAGGCGCCGCCAGGCCCAGTTCACATGGGCTTCATTGCGGAAGACATTGCCGCTGACCACGATCTGCTCGGCGCGGCGGGTGGAATCGCCCGAGCCCAGATAGACACTTTCCTCGATATTGATCGTACAGTCGCTGGAATTGCTTTTGGCGCGGAACTGCCAGCCATCGCCATTGGGCAGCAGCACCAGCACATTGTTGCGGTCATGGGCCAGCGACACGCGGGCATCGGGATGGATGTGGAAGCGGATCGCAAAGGGGATCAGTTCCTCCGGGTCGCGCCAGTAGCGTGTCTGCCAGGGCCAGGCGCGTTTTTGCATGACCGGGGCTTCCACCACATCCTCGCCACGCAGGTCCTCGCCGCTGGTGGAAAGAAAGAGCCGACGGCGATGCATCAGGCCGTAATCCGGCACATAGCTGTCATGGGCTGATTCAATCCAGATGCCGCCTTCATTTTCGTTGCGGCGGCTTTCAACCCAGTTCGGCCCCTCCATCATGCGCGACCCCAGCAGGGCGCGCGACAGGCGACCGCGCAGCATGCGGGCCGAGGAGGTGTCATCAAGCGCCAGCGTCGAATGGGCCGCCGTGGCGCGGCTGGCCGCCTCCCAGTCAGGCCCCAGAAAGCGCGTTGCGCCGCAATTCACGACAAGCCGGTGCCGGTTGACGCTCATCTCAAACGAAAGACAGCCGGCATGGGCGGCATGGCTGTAGGGTCCGGGCGGCAGGGTGCCGGTATCGGCAACAATGCTGACAGGCCCCGCTGCAAGGCGCTGATAGCCGGAATGGGGGGCATAGCCGAAGGGCCGCCCCTTGGCGTCATCGCGCTCAAGGATGGCATCAATCGCCCCTTCCGGGCCTTCATTGGCGCCATTGAAAAGTGCCAGCTTGCCGTCGCCATGGCGGAAGAAACGCAGCATCGGCGTCATCCGGTCAATGGCGTTGCGCATGGGGGCGGGCACTTCAATGCGGCGGGTGATCAGTGCATCGCGCAGCGACAACAGGTCGAGCAGGATGGAAAGCTGTGCTGCCGGATTGCGACTGATATGGCCGCCATCGGCCAGGATCTGGCGGTCGAGTTCGCGGCAGACCAGCCGGATGCCTTTTTCCAGCCGCTTGCGGCCTTCCGAGAGGCACAGCCCGGAAAAGGTCAGGCCCAGCGCCGCCGTCAGCCGTGGCTCGCCGACCGGCGCCATGCTGGCGGTGCGCGAAAGATGGCGGGACTGGATCGCCATATTGCGCAGCAGTGTGGAGCGGAAAATCAGGTCCGCGCCTTCAATGATCAGCGGCCCGTTGGAAAACCATGAAATCATCCGGCGGCCGATCACATGCGGCCTGCCGCTGATCGCGCCCATTCCGCCATAGGCCGTGATCCAGCCCTGCACGAGCTTCTGGGCATAGATGCGGGCGGCATCACCATTATTGGCGCTCTGGGCCGCCGAGAAATGCCGCAGCCAGGCAAAGCCATGCAGCTCCTCGGCCCAGGTTTCGCTCGGCGGTTCGGTGGAGAAGGGCGAGGTGCCGGCCTGAATGCGGACCTGTCCGCCGGGCAGATGCCAGTGGCCCTGAAACATGGCGTCAGCGCGGCTGGCCCGTCCCGGGCGCAGGTCGCGGGGATGCTGGATCATGTGATCGGGCATGGGCCCGCGCAGCGTCAGGCCATAGGCCCAGGTGCCATAGACATAGGCCAGCGAGACATCGCGGATGCGGATGAGGGCGGCGGCGGCCAGATCGGTGGCGCGATTGCCGCCGGGCGCACGTCCGCGAAGGGGCGCCTCATGCGTCAGGCTCTGGGTCTTCTGTTCTTTGCCTCGCGCGCCGGTCATGGATGTTGTCCGCTTCGGAGCCTCGGGCTCCTTTTGCCGGTGAATTGCGTATTATGCGCCGCGCAGACCCTTGATGTTGGGGGCATAGGCGGCAGGTCCGCCCTTGAAGGTTGCCGTGCCTGCCACCAGCACGGTTGCGCCAGCGGCGATGGCGCGGGGTGCTGTTTCATTATTGATGCCGCCATCGACCTCAAGGTCAATGGGCAATCCCAGCGCGTCGATGCGTTCGCGGATGATGGCGATGCGCTCAAGCTGGCTTTCAATGAAGCTTTGCCCGCCAAAACCCGGATTGACGCTCATCACCAGCACCAGATCAAGATCGGGCAAGAGCGGCCAGAGAAATTCGAGCGGGGTTGCCGGATTGAGCGAGAGGCCCGCCTTGCAGCCGGCCGCCTTGATGCTCTGCACCGTGCGGTGGGGGTGGGCACCGGCTTCGGGATGGAAGGTGATGATGTCAGCGCCTGCCTTGGCAAAGCCCTCGATATAGGGGTCCACCGGCGCGATCATCAGATGCACATCGAAGGTCTTTTTCGTGTGCGGGCGCAGGGCCTTCACCACATCGGGGCCAATGGTGATGTTGGGCACGAAATGGCCGTCCATCACATCGATATGAATATAGTCGGCCCCGGCCTCATCAATGGCGCGGACTTCTTCGCCCAGACGGGCAAAATCAGCGGACAGGATGGAGGGGGCAATCTTGATGCCGCTCATGGTCGGATGCTCTCTTATGGGACGAAAGGGCCCTCAAAACACTATATTTAGTGCTTATCAGGTCGATTCACAGGGTGCAACAGATTGCGGGCCTGTCTCAGCTAAGGCGCGTCAAACGGGCGGCAAAGAAGCCGTCCATGCCGCCCTGCGCGGCCATATGGCAGGGCAGGCTGCGCAGATCGCCCTGCGGGCTCACGCATTCGGCCAGGCCACCGATCTCGGCGGCCTGCACGGGCAGGCGGGCAAAACCGGGATGGCTCGCCAGAAAAGCCTCGATCTGGTTTGGCCCTTCCTCGGCTTCGAGCGAACAGGTGCAATAGATGAGACGCCCGCCCGGATTGAGCAGCGTCGCGGCATGGACGAGCAGTTTTGCCTGCAGGGCGGCGAGCTTGTCGCGGTCGGTGGGGCGTTTGAGATGCAGCACATCAGGGTGGCGGCGCGCGGTGCCCGTCGCGGTGCAGGGGGCGTCGAGCAGGATCGCGTCCCATTTGCGGCCCGGCGCATAGGTCGCCGCATCCGCCGTCACAATGTCGGCGCTGAGTTTGAGCCGTTCGAGATTTTGCGTCAGCCGCGTCAGGCGCGGGGCGGAGCGATCCACCGATGTCACATGGGCGCCCGCGGCAGCGCATTCGGCCGTCTTGCCGCCCGGCGCGGCGCAAAGGTCGAGCACGTCTTTGCCCGCCACCCCGCCGAGCAGTTTTACCGGCAGGCTGGCGGCCACGTCCTGCACCCACCAGTTGCCGTCCGCAAAGCCGTCCAGCGCTTCAATGCGGCCCCCTGTCGGCAGACGCAATGTGCCCGAAGGCAGTCGCGTGCCGTTGAGGCGGCTCGCCCAGTCGGCCATGTCGAGACCCGGCTTGAAACTCAGATCAAGCGGCGGTTCGCCCATATGGGCCACAGCAATCGCGCGGGCGGTTTCCTCGCCATAGGCCGTCGCCCAGCTCGTCCAGGCCCATTGGGGGGTGTTGATGCGGGGGCCATCGCAGGCCGCGAGCAGGTCCTTGCCTTCGCGTGTGAGGCGGCGCAACACGGCATTGACAAGCGACTTGTAATGATGGGCATCGTCATCGGCGCCGGCCGCTTCCACCGCCGTGCCGACAGCGGCATGCTGGGCCACATCCATGAAGAGGATTTCAGCCGCCGCGCCGCGCAGGATCGCGAGCGTCATGCTGGCGCGGGTGGGCAGGGGCTTGGCCATCATCTGGCCGAGCACATGGTCGATTTCGCCCAGGTGCCGAAGGGCGGTCGCGGCAATCGCGCGGGCAAAGCCACGGTCGCGCGGTTCGGCCTGTGAGAGGGCGCCATGGGCGGCTTCCTGCGCAAAGGCCTCGTCAAAGGCGCGTTTGCGGGCGAGCACGTCTTCAAGCAGGCGCGCGGCGGCCTGACGGGCGATCAGCCCCTGTTGTGCGGTGTCATTCATGGGCGGCGTTAGACCACAGCCGCCCGACAAAGGGAATGGGGCTTAAATCTGTGGTATTTGATATTAAACGTGCCAAAGATTTCTCTCTTCGGTGGTGCGGGGCTAGCGTAACGAACGGGTACTCAATCAGTCCCGTATTGCCCTTTCCCATAGGAACGCCTGAATCGCGATGTTTGACGTATCCGGTGACGTTGCCCCCTACATTGACCTTCACCGCCTATTTCAGAGTGGCGAGGTGATCAACATCAGCAATGTGGCTATTGAGAAAGGCACTCTGGATACGCGGGAGTTTTTAGAGCGTGTTATGATTGCCAAGGGACTTGATGCTGGTGACAGGCAGCTGGCCCGCTCACTTTGTCTGCGCATCTTTCAGGATCTCAGGATGCAGGAGAAGCGAGGGAAAGTTCCCGCACCGGTAAGCGCAAGGGTGTCAGGGTCTGGGGCCTTTAAGGCTTTTCCCCGGTTGCGCGGCCTTTAATGAAAACACCGATTGTGCCAAGCGCTCCGGTTCCCAGAAATAGGCCAGTCCCCATATCGCTCCCCACATACACAGAGACCATTGCTCCAATCGCTAGGAGCGCCAAGGCAGAAAAACCAAGCACCTGCCCAAGCTTCTGGTCATTTACATCGCCCCCTACGACAATTTTCTCCAGTTCTTGGCGGTGCTTTGCCTCGTCCTCGGCCATACCAATTATGCGGTCCGCAGCACCCGGACAGATTTCTTCATATTCTCGGAGATGGCGCGGATGAGCTATCGGGCCAGAAAATTTTTCCTGCCGAACAACACCAAATACTTGCGATACAATTTGGTCTCTTTGCCCCTTCGGAACCAATGCGCCGATGCGCCTAGAAAGCTCTTCTTTAAGCTCTGCTTCCTCGCTAAGCAGGGACTCTGCGTTCTCCGGCGCTTCCTCCGCCTTTAATACAGGAGTCCTCTGTTGGGATTTTATATCCTTGCTGCTCAAGCTGCTTACGTTCCTTTTGCATAGCCTCCTTTAGGGCAATGGCAACAATTTCCCATGCCCTTTCAACGCTGGAGTCTATTTTTCTATGCCGATAATAAAACTTTGGGGCGAAAAAAAGTGCGGGCGCGCCAAATCCATTCAGAAGACCTCTCCTGAAAGCCTTTGATTCTATTAGATATTTTGCTCTTGTCTTTTCCATGTTGTAGATATTAGCCTCTAAATGGGTTTTTTCAATGACACTCCTAATAATTTGAAGAAGCGTTAACTCGCCCGCCTCTGCCGGTAGCCCTTCCACTGGCAGCTGACAGGGTGGATAAGCACCCCCATAACCATTGTGAACTACACGCAATTGCTTACGCGACGATGCCTCACCCCCAGGGCTTCCCCTTGGCGCGGTTGGTGTCCTCGGCCATCTGGCGCAGGGCCTCGATCCGGTTTTTCGTTGCTGGATGGGTCGAGAAGAGATTATCCCGGCCAATGCCCGCCAGCGGATTGATGATGAACATATGCGCCGTTGCCGGATTGGATTCTGCGGCCTGATTGGGAATTTGGCGGGCCGCGTTCTCGATCTTGCCAAGGGCTGAGGCGAGCCACATCGGGTGGCCGGAAATTTCCGCACCCGCCCTGTCGGCTGAATATTCCCGCGTCCGGCTGATCGCCATCTGCACCAGCGCTGCCGCCATGGGCGCGAGGATCGCCAGCGCAATCGAGCCGATGATCCCGCCGCTATTGCGGTTGCCGCCAAAAAACAGCGCGAAATTGGCCAGCATCGAAATCGCGCCGGCTATGGTTGCCGTCACCGTCATGGTCAGCGTGTCGTGGTTTTTGATATGGCCGAGCTCATGGGCCATGACGCCGGCCAGTTCCTCCGGGCTCAGCATGTTCAAAAGCCCCGTGGTCGCGGCGACAGCGGCATGGTCCGGATTGCGGCCCGTGGCAAAGGCGTTGGGCTGGGGGGTGTCGATCACATAGACACGCGGCATGGGGATCTGCGCATTTTCGGCCAGCCGCGCCACAAGGCGCACAAATTCCGGTGCGCTCGTCTCATCCACCGCACGTGCATTGTGCATGCGCAGGACCATCTTGTCGGCGTTCCAATAGGCAAAGAGGTTCATGCCTGCGGCGACGAGAAAGGCGATCATCATGCCGCCCGTGCCACCCATCAGATAGCCGAGCCCCATGAAAAGGGCCGTCATGGCGGCCAGCAGCATGCCTGTCTTGATCGTGTTCATGTCCGTCCGTTTGTCCTCTTCAAATGGTCAGGTCCCGATCACCCGCTTGAGCCATGGGTGGAACCCGAACCCTATGAGGCATATATGTAGTCTCGCATGACAGAGACAAGTGAGGAGATCTCGCATGGTTATCCCCGGTAACGTGACGGAAGAGGCCCCCGACGATACCCCCAAAGTGCTGAGCCCGGCTGCCAGACGCGCGCTGGCGGAAGCCGAGGCGCGTCGGGTTGCGGCGGAGGCCGCCGATGCCGCCAATCCCCGTCCCGTCGAAATCAACGGCCCCAAGGGCAAGGAGCCGACACGTTATGGTGACTGGGAGAAAAAAGGGATTGTGAGCGATTTCTGAGTTCCGGTCGCCTCGTCATCTGCGTCTCAACATTGCCGCCCGTGTGGTGCTGTTGCTCATCTTCACGAGCGGGGCCATATGGTTTCTGTTTCATTTGCCCGACAGCATCAATCCCTTCTCGCCGCTTGAAATTGCCGACGCGCCCAATCTCGTCACGCCCTTGAAGTTGCGCATATTGGGTGCCCGGCCCGAGGCCTGCGCCGGCGTCATCAAGAGGGCAGGCGTCGAGGTGACGCGCGCGCCCATCCTCTCGGATGAAGCTGATTGCGGTGCCGATGATGCGATGACGCTGAAAAAGTCGCAGGTCGTTTATGGCGATGGCGTCGAGATGACTTGCCCGGCACTCACCGCGCTGATGATCTGGGAGCGCCATGTCGCGATCCCCGCCGCGCGTGCCGAAATGGGTGCTGACCTCACCCGCATCATTCATTATGGCAGCTATCAGTGTCGCAATGTGAATGGCGCCAAGGACGGCAAGCGCTCCAAACATGCCAGCGCGCGTGCCATCGACATTGCAGGCTTTCAGTTTTCAGACGGACAAAAAATCAGTGTACTGAAAGACTGGGGGCAGGACACGCCCGCCGGGCGCTATCTCAAGCGTGTGCATGATGGGGCTTGCGAGGTGTTCAATGGCGTGCTCGGGCCGGATTATAACGCCCTCCACGCCAATCATTTCCATTTCGAGCGCGGTGCCTGGAGCTATTGCAAATAGTGCGAGCTAGTGGCTGCGCAGATAGATTGAAATATTGGTCGGGCTCTCGCCATTGGGCAGGCGCACCACCTGAATGACGCGCATCGCGCCGCCATCATCGTCAAGCTGGCGCGAGGCGACCATGCGTTCATGGCCCTTGTAGTAGGCAGCGGAATTCAGCTCGCGGCGCGAAACCGGCGTCACCGACATGGCGTCCGCCAGATCGCCACCGGGAAAGGCTTCCGGCTCGCCATCAGGTGTGGCGGTGAAACTTGCCGAGAGGCTTTCGCCGTCGGCATCAATCCATTCCATGTGAAAGGCGAGGCGCTCGCCGGCCTCCTCAATGCGATAGCTTCCCGAGCGCGGCGGGTCGCCCTGCTCATATTGACAGCTCTCGGGATCGAGAAGCCAGGTGCCGAGAAAGCCCTTCCAGAGGGGTTCATTCTGATCCGTCATGGGGTGAGGTTTTAGTGGGGCCTCACGCCACGTCAAGCCTGAAGCCATCCCCGTCGCGTTTTACATGGCCTGCCGCAGGGGTGGCAAAATGGGTGCCGATGACAAGCGTCGGCTGATCAGCCACGCTTTCAAGGAAGCTCTTGCGCGTCTCATTGGCCATGTCGCTGTTGTGATCAAAGCCACAGCGCCAGTCGCTATGCGCCATCTGGCAGGGATGATGGATCATGTCGCCGGTGATGATGGCGCGTTCGCCCTTTGACTCAATGACAATGCTGATATGGCCGGGTGTGTGGCCTTGCGTCGGCTCGACGTGAATTTCGGGGCAGATGCGATGATCATCCGTGATTAGCGTCGCAAGGCCCGCATCAAAAATCGGCTGCACGGAGTCGGCAAGCAGCGGCGCGGCTGTTTCAGACTCCTCCGCCTTCCAGAAGTCCCATTCGCGCTGGCCGATCAGATAGTCGGCCTTGGGGAAAGTCGGCACCCATTTGTCATTTTCCAGCATCGTGTTCCAGCCGACATGATCGACATGGAGATGGGTGCAGAGAACGATGTCGACGCTGTCGCGCGTCCAGCCCATTTCTTCGAGGTCCTTGAGGAAGGTCGTCTGCAGATTGTTGAAAAAGGGATTGTCGCGCTTCTTGTCATTGCCGACACAGGTGTCAATGATGAGGCGCTTTGTCGGGGTCTCGATCAGGAAGGCCTGAATGGCTATCTTGGCGTGGCCCTCTGGTGTTGCGAAATGGGGCTGCAGCCAGTCGATCTTCTGCAGCGCTTCGGGATAGGCGGCTTCCACCATGGAACCTTCGCCACCCAGCGGCAGGGCTGCTTCGATTTCCACCAGACGTGAAATTTTCACATCACCGATCTGCCAGTTTGTCATGATGTCCTCCCGAGACCTCCGTTGAAAAAGGGCAAGTGGTGACGACTGACCGGATTTTCAAGTCCGGTCAGCGGGCTTTTCTGGGTGGCTGCAAAAAGGGCGCTCAATGAGCGACCCTTCCGCTTGTGACAGGCCTTGTGGCCTCACGCCTTGTTCTGGCGGTTGTCGACCAGATCATTGACGACGCCGGGATCGGCGAGCGTCGAAGTGTCACCAAGATTGGAAAAATCATCCTCGGCGATCTTGCGCAGGATGCGGCGCATGATCTTGCCCGAGCGTGTTTTCGGCAGGCCCGGTGCCCACTGGATGAGGTCGGGTGCTGCAATGGGGCCGATTTCCTTGCGCACCCATTGCACCAGTTCCTTGCGCAGTTCCTCGCTGGGCTGGGTATCGGCATTCAGCGTCACATAGGCATAGATGCCTTGGCCCTTGATGTCGTGGGGATAGCCGACAACGGCGGCTTCGGCGACATGGGGATGGGCGACCAGCGCGCTTTCGACTTCGGCGGTGCCCATGCGATGGCCCGAGACATTGAGCACGTCATCGACGCGGCCTGTGATCCAGTAATAGCCGTCTTCATCGCGGCGACAGCCATCGCCCGTGAAATACATGCCGGGATACTGGATGAAATAGGTTTCGATGAAACGCTGGTGATCGCCATAGACGGAGCGCATCTGGCCCGGCCATGAATCGGCGATGCAGAGATTGCCCTGCGTGGCGCCTTTGAGTTCCTTGCCCTCGGTGTCTACCACCACGGGCTGGATGCCGAAAAAGGGTTTGGTGGCCGAGCCGGGTTTGAGGTCGGTGGCGCCAGGCAGCGGCGTGATCAGAATGCCGCCGGTTTCCGTCTGCCACCATGTGTCCACAATGGGGCAGCGTTCCTCGCCCACCACGCGGTGATACCAGAGCCAGGCTTCCGGGTTGATCGGTTCGCCGACCGAGCCGAGCAGGCGCAGCGAGGCGCGGCTTGTCTTTTTGACGGGGCCTTCGCCATCGCGCATCAGGGCGCGGATGGCGGTGGGCGCGGTATAGAAGATGTTGACCTTGTGCTTGTCGATCACCTGCCAGAAGCGCGAGGAGTCCGGATAGTTCGGCACGCCTTCAAACATCAGTGTCGTGGCGCCATTGGCCAGCGGCCCATAGAGAATATAGCTGTGGCCCGTGACCCAGCCGACATCGGCCGTGCACCAGTAGATGTCGCCCTCGTGATAGTCGAAGACATAGTGATGCGTCATCGCGGCATAGACGAGATAGCCGCCCGATGTATGCAGCACGCCCTTGGGTTTGCCGGTCGAGCCCGAGGTGTAGAGAATGAAAAGCGGGTCTTCGGCGCCCATCACTTCGGGCTCGCAGGTCGCGGGCACCTTGGCGGCTTCTTCATGCAGCCAGACATCGCGACCGGCTTTCATGTCGATCCTGCCGCCGGTGCGTTTCACCACGACAACGGTGGTGACATCGGGGCATTTCTTCAGCGCTTCATCGGTATTGGCCTTGAGCGGTATGGGGCGGCCACCGCGCAGGCCTTCATCGGCCGTGATGATGCAGGTCGAGGCGCAGTCCACCACGCGACCGGCCAGGCTGTCGGGCGAGAAGCCGCCAAAGACGACCGAATGGATCGCGCCGATGCGGGCGCAGGCGAGCATCGCGTAAGCGGCTTCCGGGATCATCGGCATATAGACCGTGACACGGTCGCCGCGCTTGACACCGCGTGCCTTGAGCACATTGGCAAAGCGGCAGACCTCGTCATGCAGTTCCTGATAGGTGATGTGCTTGGCGTCTGCCGGATCGTCGCCTTCCCAGATGATGGCGGTCTGACTGGCGCGCTTGGGCAGATGGCGGTCGATGCAATTGGCGCTCACATTGAGCGTGCCGTCCTCATACCATTTGATGGAGACATGCTTGGGATCATAGGTCGTGTTCTTGACCTTGGTGTAGGGCTTGATCCAGTCCACGCGCTTGCCCTGTTCGCGCCAGAAGCCTTCAGGATCACTGATGCTCTGCTGATACATTGCGTCATAGTCGGCCTTGTCCACATAGGCGCGCTGGGCCCATTCCGGTGACACAGGCACGAGGCTGACGGGGGTGGCAGGGTTTGTCGACATGGGTGTGTCTCCTTCCCGGGAGGTGGGCGGTGTTTTTCTTGTTGGTGCCCATTATGCGCGGGAAGGCAGTTGAAACAAGCCCGGTCGGTCGTGGTCAGCCGAGCTCGGCGATTTCGGCCTCGCTCAATCCGGCTTCGCGCAGCACCTCGGCTGTCTGCTCGCCAAGGCGCGGCGGATGACGCCGAATATTGGAAGGCGAGGCGGAAAAGCGGACAGGTGGCTTGAGCGCGAAATAGCCACCCGCTTCGGGATGCTCATAGCGACCGAAAAAGCCGACCGCCTGCAGATGCGGATCACCCTGCAGGTCGTCAAGCTTGTTCATTTTCACAATCGGCATGTTGAGCGGCTTGAGGAGATCGAGCCATTCCTGCGTGGTCTTTGTTTCGGTGACCTCTTCGATCATCGCATAAAGTTCACGAATATTCTGCGTGCGCGCCTTGTAAGTGGCAAAGCGGGGGTCCTCCGACATGGCACCGGGCTTGCCCGCCACATCGAAGAAGTCATTCCATTGCTGGTCGTTGTAAGGCAGGAGTCCGATATGCCCGTCCTTGGTGCGATAGGGGCGGCGATCGGGATTGGTGATGCGGCCATAGGTCCAGGGGCCCGTCGGCGGGTCATAGACGTGATCATAAAAATGCTCGGCGAGCACAAAGGACGTGACGGCTTCGAGCATCGGCACTTCGACAAACTGGCCCTCGCCCGTGCGCTGGCGATGAAAGAGCGCGGCGGTGACAGCCGAGACGAAGAAGAGGCCGGAGACCTTGTCGGCAACAATCGTTGGCATGTAGCGCGGCTGCGGATTGCCATCCATGCGCGACAGAAGATCGGCTGCGCCCGAGCCTGCCTGAATGAGATCATCATAGGCGGGCAGGCCTGCGTATGGGCCATCCGAGCCATAGCCTGCGGCATGCACGAAGACGATATCTGGTTTGACCTTCTTCACCTCCTCATAGGAAAGGCCGAGGCGCTTCATGGCGTCATAGCGCACATTGGAGGTCAGCACATCGGCGGTCGCGATGAGCTTCATCAGCGCGGCGCGGGCTTTTTCGTTGCGCAGATCGAGCAGCACCGAGCGCTTGTTGCGGTTGATCGTCATGAAGATGGGACCGAGATCATCGGGCGCGCCTTCGGGCGTGTGGCCCGGCCAGCGCATGATGTCGCCGCCCTGGCCGCCGCCACCTGTGGGCGAGGGGGCTTCGACCTTCATCACTTCCGCACCCATATCGGCGAGAATCTGCGTGGCATAGGCGCCGAAAACGACACTGGTCAGATCAACGATGCGAATGCCCTTGAGTGGCCCCGTGGCTTCGCTTTCGAGTTGTCTGGTCTCACTCATTCCCTGTCGTCCTTCCCTGGCGTCTTCTTTTACCCCTGCCAGACATACAAGGCGTCCGGCAGCTTTTCCTCGTTATCGCTTCCATCGGTCATTTCCGCAAGCACCAGCCCGTGACGCTCATAAAAGCGCCGGGCGCCCTCATTGGCTTGAAAACACCAGAGCCGGAACCCATGCGGACCCTGCGTCTTGACGTGGTCGAGCAGCAGGTGACCGGCGCCAAAATCCTGCGCATCGGGCCGGACATAAAGGTGATTGAGCCAAAAAATTCCGTCATTTTTGGCATAAGCGGCAAATCCGGCGATGATTTTACGTGACCCCAGCGTCACTTCCGCCAGCATGACCGCCTGGGTGGCGACCACATGGGTGATGAAGCGGCGGGTCTCGTCATCCGAATGGAGCCGGGGCAGATAGGTCATGCCGGCGCGTGCCGAAAGGAAGATATGCGCTATGGTCGGGGCATCGACGGGTAAGGCGGGTCTGAGTGTGATCTGCATGAACTGACTTTACGCGTCTTTTTTATTCGTTTTGGTCCTGCAGCCTATGGTGGGATGGGCTTTAAGGAAAGCCACTGAAAGGACAAGGCTGATGCAGTTGCATCTTTCGACCTGGCCGGAGATCGAGACCTATCTCACGCGCTCGCGCGGCATCGTCATCCCCATCGGCTCCACCGAGCAGCATGGGCCCAATGGCCTGATCGGTACTGATGTGATCTGCCCGGAGGTGATTGCGCGGCGGGCAGGCGAGGTCGGCAATTTTCTGGTCGGGCCGACATTCAATGTCGGGATTGCGCAGCATCATCTGGCTTTTCCCGGCACCATCACGCTGCGGCCCTCGACCATGATCGCTGCCCTGCATGACTGGGTGTCGTCGCTGGCGCGTCACGGCTTTGAGCGGATCTATTTTTTCAACGGCCATGGCGGCAACATCACCACGATCCAGTCGGCCTTTCAGGAAATCTATGCCGACCAGTCGCTCGCGTCCGGCAATGGCGGCAATGGCGCTCGCGGTGCCGTCACCTGCAAGCTCACCAACTGGTGGGACTTCAGGCCCGTCGCCGATTATTGCCGCGACCGCTATGGCGCGGCCCATGGTGCACATGCCACGCCGTCGGAAGTGGCCGTCACCTGGGCTGCCTTTCCGGAAGCGATCAACAAGGTGACGATGGAACCGCGTGTCGCGCCGACCATGATGCAGGCAGGGCGCTATGCCGATGCCGATGATTATCGCGCCCGCTACCCCGATGGCCGCATCGGTTCTGACCCCAGCATGGCCGACCCTGCCGATGGCGAGAAGCTGATTGAGCTGTCCGCCGAAGGGCTGATCAAGGACTACAAGGCTTTCCTGGCCGGCTAAGTCCGTCGCCGCCTTTTCATCATCCGCTGACGGATCAGGCCATATAGATCGTGCCATCCCGGATTTCGATGGCGAGCGGGATCAGGCTCTTGCCCGCGCAGGGGCCAGACGTGCAATAGCCGTCTTCGATGCGGAAAAGGGCGGCATGGGTGGAGCAGATGATTCGTGTTTCATCCTGCGTCAGAAAACGGTCAGGCCATGTGTCCAGCGGCGTGAAGGCATGCGGACATTCATTGACATAGGCACGCACCTGGTGGCCGGTCCGCACGAGAAACATGTCGAAGCGTTCCTTGCCCTGCCCGAAGACGAAGCCGCGCGCGCCCGGATTTTCAATATAGTCGACAGTGCAGATCGCGGTCCCGGCCTGCGGCATGCCGGGGCGCTTTCGGGTCGCGCCTGTCACGGCAGTTTCTTGAGACCGCCAAGGGCGCAGACATGTTTCCATTCGGCGGCTGTGACGGGCTGCACCGAGAGGCGCGAATTATTGCCGAGCACCATGTCTTCAAGCTGCGGGTCGGATTTGACATCCGCCAGCGTGACTGGCTTTGGCATGTCGCAGACGGCTTCGATGTCGACAAGACCGAAGCGGCCCTTTTCGTCGGTCGGATCAGGGCGGTGCTCGCCGATCACGCGGACGATGCCGACAATGCGCTTCTCATCGACGGAGTGATAGAAGAAGCCGAGATCGCCTTTCTTCATCGCCTTCATGTTGTTGTTGGCCTGATAGTTGCGCACGCCATTCCAGGGCTCGCCCTTGGCGCCCTTCTTTTTCTGGTCCTCCCAGGACCAGGTGCCGGGTTCGGATTTGAACAGCCAGTAATTCATGTCGTTTCTTGCTCCGTCAGGCATTTATCTGTTCAGGCTTGGGGGCCGAGAAGCCATTTCCACGCCCTGATGTCCACATGGGCAAAAAGACCCGCCAGCTTGTAGGGATCATTTTGCGCCAGCGCTTCGGCCTTGGCGCGATCGGCCACATCAATGACAAGCAGGCTGCCATTCATCACCGTCCCATCATCGCTGGTGAAGGGGCCGCCGATTTTCACGCAGTCCGCCTCCGCCCAATAGTTAAGATGCGCATCGCGATTGGCGAGGCGAAGTTCCAGCGCATCGGGTTTGTCGGTGCATTGAATACAGAAAAGCATCTGGGGTTTCCTCGGGGTTTGATTTCTCAGTCGTCAATTTCGGCTTTGAAGGGGCGTTCAAGCAGGGCGATGATTTCTGAATCGACGTCCGCCTTGCCCGTGACAATCGCGGCCACCGCTTCGCTGATCGGCATTTCAATATCATAGCGGGCGGCAAGTTCGCAGACCGCCTTGGCGGAATGGACGCCCTCGCTGACGGAATTGCGCGAGGTCATGATGTCCTCCAGCGTTTTGCCTTCCCCCAGCGCCATGCCAAGCGACATGTTGCGCGATTTGGGCGAGTTGCAGGTGAGGATCAGGTCACCCAGACCGGAGAGCCCGATCAGGGTTTGGGCCTGTGCGCCCATGGCCAGACCCAGACGCCGCATCTCGGCATAGCCGCGCGTTGTCAGCGCGGCGCGCGCGCTGTCGCCAAAGCCTTTGCCCTCGGAGATGCCGCAGGCAATGGCGAGAACATTCTTCACCGCCCCGCCCAGTTCGGCGCCGATGAGGTCGGCGGAAAAATAGGGGCGGAAGGTCGGCAGGCCGATAGCGCTGACAATGGCCTCGGCCATCTCTTCATCCGCGCAGGCCAGCGTGACGGCGGTGGGCATGCCGCGTGCGACTTCGGCGGCAAAGCTCGGGCCGGAGAGAACGGCGGCGATGGCCTGCGGCATGGTTTCTTCCAGCACTTCGGTCAGTAGCTTGTTGTTGCCCTGTTCGACGCCCTTGGAGCAGAGAATGACGGGCATGCCAGCAGGCAGCAGCGGCGCAAGATCAAGGCAGAGCGCGCGCATATGCTGGGCCGGCGTCACCATCAGCAGCGCATCCATGCCGGCCAATGCCGTCAGGTCGCTTGTCGCGGTGATGGCGGCATGCAGCGGAATGCCGGGCAGGAAGGTGGTGTTCTCGCGCTGTGCGTTGACGGCCTCGACCACCGCGCTCTCGCGCGCCCAGAGCAGGACCTCGCGTCCGGCCCTTGCAGCGACTTCGGCGAGCGCCGTACCCCAGGCCCCTGCACCGATAACGCCCATTTTCTCGATCTGCCGCATTTGCCTTGCGCCTTCTTGATGGGGCCGTCCGGTGGCCAAAACATCTTTCGGAACCTAACGATTGAACGATTCGTTGAATATTTACAGCCACGGACTAGAATGGTTCTTATGACTGCTCAGGAAGAAACACGCCAGAAAATCATCGAAGCGGCCAAAAAGCGTTTTACCCATTATGGCTATGGGAAAACAACGATGGCTGATCTCGCTAAAGACTGCGAGATGTCGCCGGGTAATCTCTACCGCTTTTTTGCCGGTAAAATCGATATTGCGGAAGAAATATGCCGTTCTGCCTCCATGCAGACGGCGGAAGCCCTGTCGCGCATTCTGACCAAGCCGGGGCGCTCGGCTGCCGAACGGCTGCGCGACTTCCTGTTTCAGGATCTGCGCGAAACATTCCGTGCCCTGGAGGACAATCCGCGTATCGTCGAAATGGCGCAGATCGTCACCACCGAGCGGCCGCAGTTCCATAATGAGGGCCTGCGCCGCGAGCGTGAGGTGTTGCGCTGGATCATTGATCAGGGCAATGCAGCCGCCGAATTTGCCGTTGCTGACCCGGAATATATGGCCGAGATGATCCAGGCGGCGACGATGAAGTTTTCCTATCCCCAGCTTTTTACCCGCATGACGCTGCCCGAACTTGAGCGCGATCTGGAGGGTGTCTATCAGCTGATGCTGGCCGGTTTGCGGGCGGGCGTGTCGCTGCGCGATCCGCGCGAAAGCCTTGTTGACGCATAAGACCCTCCTTCCCCCGTTTCTTGCCCCGGTTTTCCGGTGTGGGAACAAGACAAAGAGGTCGACATGATAAAACACCTGACCATGACATCCCTTTCTGGCCTTTCTGGCCTTTCTGGCCTTTCTGGCGCTGCCTTTGCCGCCGCGCTTTTCCTTGTCGGCGCTGTCACGGCGGCGATGGCGGACGATATGGCGAGCCCGTGGCCGGACGGGGCCGCGCCTTACATCATTTCACCCGCTGACGGGGCCACGGTCTCAAGCCCGGTCACAGTGGTTTTCGGCCTCAAGGGCATGGGCGTTGCCCCTGCCGGCGTCGAAAAACCCAAGACGGGCCATCATCATCTGCTGATTGATACCCCGGCCCCGAGCGGTGAGGATCTGGATTATTCGCTGCCGGCCGATGCCGAGCATGTGCATTTTGGCGGCGGACAGACCGAAACCACGCTCGAACTCGCCCCCGGCAAGCACACGCTGCAGCTGATTATGGGGGACGCCAATCATATTCCGCATAATCCGCCGCTTGTTTCGCCGGTTGTGACCATCACCGTCGAATAATGGCCCCGGAGGGCTGGGATCAGGCCTTTCGCCCGTGAGGGCGGAAGGCTTTTTGCCGAAAACACCATATTTGGTGCGCCGCAAGATTTCGGCCTACTATTTTTGAAAATCTATATCCCATTGTTTTCAGTGTGAAATTAGCTGCTTTCAGCTCATTTTTGCTGCAGCGCATAAAAATATTTTGTGAATGCTGAATATTTTTGATTTTGTTTATTGTTTTTCTTTCAGGGCTTCCTATTTCAGGTGGGCAGGCGGGTTTGATGGCAGTTTGAACCTATTCTGCGAGAGATTTACTGGCTTCAAGGAGATGAGCCATGACCAACACAAATTTGAAGTTTTTCTATGCCGCTACCGTCGCACTGACGGGTTATGCCGCGTTGATGCTGGTGCAGATCGCCAACAGCCTCCCGGCCTGAGCCTCACGGCTCCACCGAAATTCGTTCAGCTGGCCACTCCCCTCCACGGTCCCGCCGGCTGAAACGGGGCCCTGTTCCCCAGGGCTAATCTAGCCCCGTCGCCTCCTCCCCTCCGGCGTCGGGGCCTTTTTTTGTCTTAGGCCTTGCCGACGGCACCGCGCGCAGGCGCAGCATCAGGATCGAGCGGCCAACGGGCGCGGGGGGAAATTTCCAGACCATCACTCAGGCCAAGGGCCAGACGTTCGGCGCCGGCCCAGGCGACCATGGCGCCATTATCGGTGCAGAGCTTTTGCGGCGGCACCACAAGCTCATAGCCAAAGGCATGTGCCGATATGGTGAGGTGGTCGCGCAGCATCATGTTGGCGGCAACGCCGCCGGCCACCACAAGGCGGCGCATGCCCTGCGGGATGATGTCGTCGGCCAGCGCCATGGCATTTTCGGTCCGGGCCGAGAGGACATCGGCAACAGCGGCCTGAAAGGAGGCGGCGAGATCAGCCTTGTCCTGATCGCCCGCCTCGCCCAATGCCTCGGATGCCTGCCGGACGGCGGTTTTGAGACCGGAGAAGGAAAAATCGCAACCCGGGCGATTGATCAGCGGGCGCGGCAGGGCAAAGCGCGTCGCATGGCCGGATTTGGCGGCGGCTTCTACAGCGGGGCCACCGGGAAAGCCGAGATCGAGCAGCTTGGCGACCTTGTCAAAGGCCTCGCCCACAGCATCATCGATTGTGGTACCCAGACGCTGGTAATCGCCCACACCCTTGACGATCAGAAGCTGACTGTGCCCGCCGGAGACGAGCAGCAACAGGTAGGGAAAGGGCAGGTGGTCGGTCAGTCGCGCCGTCAGGGCGTGGCCTTCGAGATGATTGACGCCGATGAGCGGCAGATTGCGGGCCGCCGCAATACCCTTTGCCGTCATCAGGCCGACAATGACGCCGCCGATGAGGCCGGGACCGGCTGTCGCGGCAATCCCGTCAAGCTCGCTCCAATGGGTGTCAGCTTCGCGCAGGGCCCGGGCGATCAGCCCGTCGAGATGCTCGACATGGGCGCGGGCGGCAATTTCGGGCACCACGCCGCCAAAGCGCTTGTGGGCCTCGATCTGCGAAAAAACCGCATTGGAGAGGATCTCGCCACGCGCCGTACCATCTTCCTCGGTGGCATGACGGCGCACGACGGCGGCAGCCGTTTCGTCGCAGCTTGTTTCGATGCCCAATATGGTAAGGGTTCGCGTCATGTCTCTCCGATGGGGGCGGCTTGCCTGTCTTTTGCAATCGCAATAAGGCTATAAGACGCCCGCTTGCTGATTTTCCGCTTCTGTCCGACAGGGCATACAACTTCAGAGACCCCACATGCAACGTCGCTACCGCATCGGCACCCGTGGTTCACCGCTTGCCCTTATTCAGGCCCGCGATGTGGCCGACCGTCTGGCCGCGGCCCTCGGCATGCCGGTTGACGAGGTCTGCGAGGTTGTCGTCATCAAAACCATGGGCGACCAGGTGCAGGACCGCAATCTGTCCGAGATAGGGGGCAAGGGTCTCTTCACCATGGAAATTGAGGAGCAGCTCAGCGACGGGCGCATTGATTTCGCCGTGCATTCGATGAAGGACATGCCGACGGTCTATCCCGACGGGCTGGTGATTGACTGCCTGATTGAGCGGGTCGATCCCCGGGACGCCTTTATCTCGCACAAGGCCGCATCGCTCCGCGATCTGCCGCAGGGCGCGGTGGTGGGCACGTCTTCGCTGCGACGTGGTGCGCAGGTGCAGGCCCTGCGGCCCGACCTCAAGGTCGTTTCCTTCCGGGGCAATGTTCAGACGCGGTTGAAAAAGCTCGCCGATGGTGTGGCGGACGCCACCATGCTCGCCATGGCCGGTCTGACGCGTCTCGATATGATTCATGTTGCGACAGCCCCCTTGTCATTTGAGGAAATGCTGCCTGCCGTCGGGCAGGGGGCCGTGGGCGTGGAGCGCCGCGAGACGGATGAAGAGGCAGCCACCTTGCTTGCAAAGCTGCATCATGCCGAAACCGGTATCCGCGTGGCAGCCGAGCGCGCCTTTCTCAAGGTGCTGGATGGCTCCTGCCGCACGCCCATTGCCGCGCTGGCGCTGATTGATGGCGAGCGCCTGCATTTGCGCGGCATGATCCTGACGCCGAACGGGTCGGAAGTCATCGAGACCTCGCGCGAGGGTCTGGCGACTGATGCCGAGCAGATCGGGCATGATGCGGGCCTTGAAGTCAAAGGGCGCGCCGGCCCGCAATTCTTCACCGTCGCCTAGGAGCTTTTCATGCGTCTGCTGGTAACGCGCCCGCGTGAAGATGCCCTGCCGCTTGCAGATGCGCTGGGCGAGATCGGGCATGAGGTGATTGTGGCCCCGTTGCTCGACATCCTGTTTCGCGATGAAGTCGTGCTGCCGGAAGGCCCGTTTCAGGCATTGCTCATTACCAGTGCCAATGGCGCCCGCGCGCTGGCGCGACGTGGCGATGTCGCCACCCTAAAGCCGCTGCGCGTTTTCACGGTGGGCGCGGCAAGTGCCGATGCCATGCTTGCAGCCGGTTTCCGCTGGGTTGAAAGTGCCGATGGCGATGTCGACTCGCTGGCCGCCGCCGTCTCGATCGAGCTCTCGCCCGTGGCCGGTCCCCTGCTGCATGTGGCGGGCAGTGTGGTGGCAGGCGATCTCACATCCGTGCTGGCGATGCAGGGCTTTGAGACAAAGCGCGCCGTTCTTTATGAGGCGCGTGTGCCCAGCCATCTGCCGACAGAGATTGTGGACGGCTTGAGCGCAGGCAATATTGATGGCGCGCTGTTTTTCTCGCTCCGCACGGCAAAGAGCTTTCTGCAGCTTGTCGAGGTGGCCGGTCTTATGGAGAGCGCGCGCGAAATCACCTTTTTTTGCCTCTCCCCAAATGTTGCCCAAATTCTTCGTGAAGCTGGCTTTTCACGCTGCCTTGTGGCGTCGGAACCCACGCAGGCTGCACTTCTGCGCCTGATTGCCGCTCGCAAGGCGTGAAGATCACCTGACCGGGCGGTGCGAACGCCCTATAGTGGTGACTCAATAAGGAAAAAGGTCGAAAACGCATATGACATCTGCCCCCTCAGATTCCGACGGCACATCCGATTCCAGGAAGACGGAAAGTGATGCCGAAGTCATCAGCCCGGATACAACCGGCCGGGCGCATCAGTCCCGTTCGAAAAAGGAACCGCCCGTGATTGACGCAAAGGCAGAAGCGACGTCCTCAAAGAGCGGTGTGGCGATGGGTGTCATCGGTGGCGGCGTCGCCGGCGTTATCGGCGCGGCGGGCCTGCTCGCGCTGGCTTATGGCATGGGCTATGGCCATCGCGTGGAAACGGCGCCGCTCGCCAGCCAGATTGACGCGGTTTCGACAAATGTTGCAGCGCTGGAAAAAAGCAGTGGCGAGGCGCGAAGCGAACTGGAACAGAAGCTTGAAGCTCAGCTTGAAGCAAATGATGCCCGCATCGCGGCACAGGAAAAGGCGCTGGCCGAGCTGCCGCCCATTCCTGAAAATGTCACCTCCAATCAGGCTGCCGTCGAGGCGCTGAATGCGCGTCTCGACAAGCTCGCAAGTCAAAGCGAGGCCCTGCAGGCCTCACTCAATGAAACACGCAGTGCGAGCCTCACATTGACCGGCCGTGTGGATGAGCTGGCCAAGGCCATGCCGCCGGCTGACATTGCCCAGCGCGTGGACCAGCTCTCGGCGATGATCACCGCGCTCAACACCGCGGTTGATGCGCTTGCCCCGCGTGTCGAAGAATTGCATGGCCGGGTGGCGGCGATCGAAGCCAAGGCCGCCGAACCTGATCCGGCCGCGCGGGCCGCCTTGGGGCTGGCGCTTGCCAATCTTGCACGCGCCTCGCAGGGTCCGGGCGGTTTTGATGCCGAGCTTGAGGCTGTCGCGACATTGCTGCCGGGCATGCCTGAAATTGACGAGTTGCGGGCTGCCTCCAAAGCCGGCGTGCCAACCATGGCCCGGCTGAAACAGGATTTTCCGCAGCTGCTGGATAATGTCTTTCAGGCCGAGGCCAAGTCGGACGAGAGCAGTCTGTGGACGAAATTTCTCGGCAATGCCATGTCAATCATCACGGTCCGCCGTACCGGCGAAGTGTCGGGTGACTCAACCGAAGCCATTATGGCGCGGATGGAAGAGCGCCTGAAAGTCGACGATCTGGCAGGCGCTGTTGCCGAGGCCAAGGGTCTTGATGCCACGGCAAAGGATGCCGCCGCGACATGGCTTGGCCAGGCCAAGGCGCGGTTGCGCACTGATCGGCTGGTGCGTGAACTCTCCGCACGCGTGGCCGCCGGTCTTGCCACGAAAGAACCCTCGGCACCGTCGGCGGATAAAGGCTGATGGCGATGTGGCGGGTCATATATATCTTCCTTATTCTTGTCGCCCTCAGTGTGCTGGCGATGTGGCTGGCCGACAATCCCGGCGATCTCGTCATGCATTGGCGCGGCTATGAAATCCGCACGAGCTTTGTGGTCGGTCTCGGGCTGCTGGTGGTCGTCGCCTTTCTGGTTCTCTTTGCCTATCGGGTCACGAGCGCGATCATCACGAGCCCGCAGGGCGTGGCGTCGCTGCTGGCCGAGCGTCGTCGCCAGAAAGGTTTTTCGGCGCTGTCGCGCGGCATGGTGGCGGTGGCGGCAGGGGATGCTGTTGAAGCGCGACGCTATGCCGGACAGGCGCACAAGCTTCTGGACGCGCCGCCGCTGACATTGCTGCTGGCTGCGCAGGCCGCCCAGCTTGAAGGCGATGAGAGTGCCGCAAGCGGCTATTTCACGGCGATGCTCGAAGCGCCGGAAACAGAATTTCTGGGATTGCGCGGGCTCTTCATTCAGGCGCGCCGGGCGGGTGATCGCGACCGGGCGCTGGAACTGGCGCGTCGTGCCTTCCGTCTGCGGGCAAATACGCCCTGGGCCTCGCAGGCCGTGTTTGAAATTGAATCGGCCAATGAAGACTGGTCTGCCGCCCTTCAGACACTCGACAAGACATTGTCAGCCAAGCTGATCAGCCGCGAAGATGCACGCCATCGCCGCGCGCTACTGCTGACGGCTCAGGCCATGACGGCGGAAGCTGCAGCGCGCAACCAGATCGGCGATGCCCGTCAGGCCGCTTTCGGAGAGGCGCTGACGCTGGCGCAGCAGGCGCTGTCGCTGGAGACCGATTTTGCGCCCGCCATCGCGCTCAATATCCGTCTCTGTGCGGCGCTCACCAAGACGCGGCGCGGCGTGAAGCTCGCCGAGGATGCCTGGGCGCGGGTGCCCCATCCTGATATTGCCGAAGCCTTCATGCAGCTGATCGATAGCGAAGCCGCCTTTGAACGGTTGGCCCGCGTGCGTCAGCTTGTCGGTCGCAACCCGGATCATGTGGAAAGCCATGTGCTGCTGGCACGCGCTGCCATTGAGGCTCGTGACTGGGCGACGGCGCGCGCAGCGCTTGTGCCCTATGTCGGCGCGGTGGCCAGCGAACAGCCTTCGCAGCGGATCTGTGAATTGATGGCTGATCTGGAGGATGGCGAACATGGGGATCGTGGCTCTGCCCGTGCCTGGCTCGCGCGCGCGCTGCATGCGCCGGAAGATGCCATGTGGATGGGGGAAAATTATCGTTCGAAGCGCTGGTCGCCGGTCAATCCGGTGACGGGCGAATTTGACGGCCTGGTCTGGCAGGCGCCGGTCGGAACCCTTTCGCCTCCCGGCGTGGCGCCGGTCATGCCGACATCGCCGGCAGCCGAAGCGCCTGCAGAGGGGGCGGTGCCTGCCGACGAAAAGGCTGAAGCTTCGCTCGAGACAGCAGCGCCTGCCACGCCGGAAAGCGAAACCGTCGAGGTGGAAGAGGTCGCAGACGAACCATTTGCCTTTTTCCCCGTGGTGCCGGACGATCCGGGTCCTGAGGGCGCGGAAGAAGACGCCCGTGAAGCGGAACGAGGGGGGACGTGGTGAAAAAATTTTTCGGGGGCGCGTTGACGCTCATCGCCCTGGCGCTGGTCATTATCGCCGTTTCCTTTGTGCGATTTGATATACCGCGCGAGGAACTTGCCAAAAAATATGCCAATGGGGCCTCGCAGTTTCTGATGCTGCCCGATGGTGCCACGGCGCATGTGCGCGACGAAGGCAACCGGGACGGACCGGCGCTGGTGCTCGTGCATGGCTCCAATGCCTCGCTGCATACCTGGGAGCCCTGGGTTGAACGGCTGGGGGACCGGTTCCGCATTGTCACGCTGGATATGCCGGGCCATGGGCTGACGGGCGCTGTGCCCAGCGGCGATTACAGCCGGGCGGGCATGGTGGCCTTCACCCATGAAGTCGTCGAGATGCTGGGCCTGACGAAATTTGCCCTGGGTGGCAACAGCATGGGGGGCGGTGTGGCCGCTCTTTATGCCGAGACCTATCCCGATGAGCTGACGGCGCTCATTCTGGTGGATGCAGCGGGCATTCCGCGCGAACAGGTCAACAAGGACGGGATGCCGCTGGCTTTCCGTCTGGCGCGCATGCCGGTGCTCAACAAGATCATGCTTTATGTCACGCCGCGTTCGGTGGTGGCCGAGGGGCTGCACAAGGCCTTTCATGACCAGTCGCAGGTCACGCCCGAGATGGTGTCGCGCTATTATGATCTGGCGCTGATGGAAGGGAACCGCAAGGCGACGGTCGCGCGCTTTGCCAATTCTGATTACACCGATTCCACGGTTGCAGACGGGCTCAGCGCCCTCAAGATGCCGGTGCTGATCATGTGGGGCGATCAGGATCGCCTGATCCCGGTCGAGATGGCCTCGGAGTTTGCTGACCGTATCCCGCAGGCCCAGACGGTCATTTATCAGGATGTCGGCCATATTCCGATGGAGGAAGCCGCCGAGGCGAGTGCCGCCGATTTGCGCGGTTTTCTGGAATCAGCCCTGGCGGTTCAGGACATGGGAGAGAGCCGCGCCAGTCAGCCTGATGAGCCGCAAGCCGGCGCCGTAACCGTGCCGGCGCTTGCGGGCAAGGGCGAGGTGGAGGTCATGCAGGGCTCGCCTATGGACGCTCCGGCAGAGGCGGTCGCCCCCTGAGCGCGGATTTTTGCGAGACGGTTGCCAAAAGCCGCGCGGCAGGCTATCTCAGGGCCTCTTTCGGGATCACCCCCGCGCCAGTCCTTATGGTGCCGGGCCGGTGCGCCGGAGCGGGCCGCTTTAGCTCAGTTGGTAGAGCACATCATTCGTAATGATGGGGTCGGGTGTTCGAGTCACCCAAGCGGCACCATTTCTCGCGCTTTGCCCGGCGGGCGCCTTGGATATTGAGTGTCTTTAATCTTTCGCACGGTAGAGTTCATGCGCCAGATTGCTCCGGCAAAGATAAGTCGCGGGGCAGTATCAATATCACTCCAAGCCCGCCCATCTCCCGATTCTGGAGACGTATCGAGCCCCCATGATTTTTTATGACATCGCGCGCAATCGTTAATCCCAGTCCGACACCCGAAGCCCCACTGCCTCTTGACGGATCAAGGCGCCTGAATGGAGCAAACGCTTCTTCAATGAGATCTGTCCGAATGCCGGGTCCTCTATCGTCAATCTCAATTCTTACGGCATCTTTCTCTATGTCGAGCTGAACAAAAGCGACTTTCCCGTATTTAATGGCATTATCAATCAAGTTCCAAAGAGCGCGTTTGAGAGATAAAGGATGGCCATGGATTTCAATATGATCCGGCCCGTTATAAGCGCAGTCTTTGCCTAGATCGTTTGCCTGATCCACAAGACTGATAAGCAAAGCGGCGATATCCAGGGTTTGCGAAGACATCGCTTCAGCATCACCGCTTGCAAAAGCCAATGTCGATTCAACCATCGCCTGCATGTCGTCAATCTCATTGAGAAGGGAGAGCCTGTCCTCAATTTGCTCAGCGTTTTCGGCAGCAATTCTCACTCTCGTCAGAGAAGACCGAAGGTCGTGAGAGATCGCCGCCAGCATTCGTGTGCGATCATTGATGAAATGAAACAGGCGCTTTTGGACCTCTTCAAATGCGACAGCAACCGGCACGAATTCTCCAAGCCCGCTCGTTGAAATGGGTACAAAATCTCGTGTCGTTCCAATCTTGTTGGCTGCAACAAGAAAACGGTCGAGCGGCGAAAGAATGCGCCAAGCGGTTAGAGTTGAAAATATAGCAATGATCAGACCACCCATAATCAGGGGACCAAAGGGAAACCCAGACGGCGCATTGCGTTTGTCAAATGGGTTTGGCCTAACATAAAGCCAGGTGCCGTCGAGACCTTGTATCGCGATAGCCAAATTTGAGGGCAGAAGTACTTCGGGTTGATTGGCAGCTAATGACGACTGATCAATATCTTTCGTGATGGATGTGGGAAGCAATCTGATTTTGAAAGCATGATTGGGAAACGGGTATTTGACTGACGTCTCGCGAATTTCGATTGCCTGTATCTTGCCGCGGAGCTTTCCTTTCAGTGTCGTTTCCAATTTTTGGGCCGCCGGATTTAGATGCTCCACAGGGCCATTCCACGGGCGTTGAGGGCTCCATAAAAATGTAACCGGATCTTCGCGCATGACGGTGGATAGAAAATCATTTCTCAGCGAATCCTCTTTTGAGAATATGTCCTCTGCAACCTCAGAAACATTGTTCGCGAGCCAATTTGTGCCATAGAAGTAAATTTCCGGACTGCCATAAAGCCACATTTGCGTCACGGCCTGGGCTTGAACGGCAATGAGAGACAGAGTGATCGCGAGCGCTATTTGCCAACGAATGCTGAGCCCAAAAACCCTGGCAAGAAGGTGATTTCTCATTCGTGCTCTGACTGCTGTGCGCAGCCTTCGCTAACGATTGGCGTGAAGATATATCCGCCATTTCGTACTGTTTTTATCATTTGCGGATTTTGAGGGTCTATTTCGATCTTCCGTCTCAAACGCATGACCTCAACATCAATTGCGCGGTCCAGCGCAATGCTTGACCGGCCGTGGGCAAGATCAAGCAGTTGATCCCTGGTCAAAATCCTGTTCGGTGTTTCAACAAATACACGCAACAGGTCGAGTTCGCCCGTCGTTAATGCAACATAGCCGCCGGTGCGAGAGGTCAAAGTGCGCGTTCTTACATCCAATGACCAGCCATCAAATATAAACCTGGTAACTGGTTTTCTTGTTGCAGCGTTCTCTGGGAAATTACCTCGTCGCCTGACGACGACACGCACTCTTGCAAGCAGTTCTCGGAGGCTGAACGGTTTGCAGATATAATCTTCCGCACCAATTTCCAAACCGATAACTCGATCCGTTTCAGACGCAAGGGCCGTGAGCATGATCACGGGAATATTTCCGTTGCCACTCAAATCCTTTAGCAAAGAAATTCCGTTCTCACCTGTCAGCATAATATCCAAAATTATCAGATCAATTCGCGAGACGGAAAGTATGTCACGCATTTCAGTGCCGTCGGCAACAACGGTCACCCTCAGTCCGTGTTGCTCGAAAAATTTCGAGATTCCGTTTCGTATTTTCGGGTCATCATCGACGACCAAAATATGAGGCGAATGAGGCATGCCTTTAATTTCGCTTCAGAGTTAGAAGTAAGCAAGTACCGAGTTGTAACCGACTGTTACAGCTCGGCCTCTCCTTGTTATCAATCCATTTGCGCGCTTTTTGGAAAAATCTGACACCTTTTGATTTGGCTAGAAACAGCGTTGTTTGTCGGCTTGCATGGTGTCATGCCTCGCTCACGCTGTGGCTTATTGCCGAGCATTATCGACCGCTTCCCGCATGCCAATGGTTCGTGAGCGCATGAGTTAAACACGTGTTTAATGATGACGCGTCGGCCGACGGCGTCAGGAAAACCAAGTGCCCAAAGCTCTCTACTGCAGCGGGGATGCTGCACCTAAATCCATGAGTGACGATGTTGTTCAAGGAGACGCGTGATCGGAGAAAAATTCCAGGCGTTATGATTGGAGTGTATTTTATTCAGTGATGACTGCTGTCCACTTGCATCGCGCCTAGGCCCCACTTTTTTCACAGAAATGACAATATGCGAGCCAGCACCAGCGGGTCTGTATACGTATTTGTGTTCGACTGTGTTTCTCAAACAACGAAATATATAAATAAAAAATAATATTATACCTATGTATAATTCAGTATTCACGCCTAAAAACAGGCTGTTAACTTGTTGAAAGAGTACATCCTCTCTTAATGTTTTGCCTCAGCTGCCCTTTCAGAAGCCTTCGTAAGGGTGCGGGCAGCGAAACAAATGGAGGGGGAAGCGCATGCGCGCAGATATAATAAGCAAAGTAATCATCGCCTCATTGACCGTCTTTATTGTCTCGAAGGCGCAGGCAGTTGAGATGCAAGTAGGAAAAGTTGATGTCGATATAAACACCACTGTATCGATTGGCGCGAGCATGCGCACAGGCGGTCAGGATTGTTCAAAAATCTCGTCAGCGAACGGTGGATGCCCTGATTCAGTGTCACAACCAACCGTCTACGGCATTAACGACGATGATGGTAACGTCAACACAAAGCGATATGGCCTTATCTCGACAACTGTGAAGGCCGTCTCTGACATCGGGCTCAAATATGAAAATTATGGAGCCTTTTTTCGTGTTAAAGCCTTCTATGATTATTGGAATGCGGAAGAGCAGGGAAACAATGCTACCCGATTTGGAAATCGTTCTATGGACGATGCCCAACGTGGAACAAACCCAACAGACTCCGCAGGCAGTGGCCTTGATCTCCTTGATGCCTTTGTTTACGGCAAATTTAGCGTAGCCGATGCGCCTCTCACACTTCGTCTCGGAAGTCAGGTCGTGAACTGGGGTGAAAGTGTTTTTATCACAGGCGGTATTAACTCGTATCTGCCTGTCGATGTCCAAGCGCTGAGAACGCCGGGATCGGAAGTAAAAGACGCTCTCTTGCCAGAGGGCTCCCTCTTTTTCTCGTTGGGCCTGCCAGGCGAAGTGTCTATCGAGGGTTTCTACACATACGACTACAAAAAAACAAAGCTCGACGCGTGTGGCACTTTTTTCAGCACAACTGACGCTGCTTGTCAGGGCGGCGCATATGTCCTGAGTGTCGGGCCGGATGATCCGGACACTTCAGTTGTCTATATTCCCCGCATTGCCGATGACAATGCCCGAGAGGATGGCCAGTATGGCCTTGCTCTGCGCTACTATGCTGATTGGATGAATAACGGGACAGAACTCGGCCTCTATTTTGTCAACTATCATTCCAAGTTGCCAATTGGTACTTTTACAGCGGCAAATTTGGGTGATGTGTCTGGTGCATTCACCGGCAACGTAGCGCAGGATATAGTTGTCGGTTCCAACACCAAGGAGTATCAGAGTGTCTATGTGGAAGACATCAAAGAGTTTGGTTTGAGCTTCAATACGATACTCTCGAATGTTTTAGGCGGCACCGCACTTCAGGGTGAAATTCTCTACACTGTAGATATGCCGTTCCAGTTGTCTGATGTCGAAATTAATGCAAATGACGTCGAAAACTATTTCACCAACTACAACCCTGGCCTAGGTGCTGCGTATGCAGGTGTTTTTGGTACGTCGGTTAGCAGCATCTATTCGGGAAGCTCTGTTGCTGAAGGTGATGTGATCCGCGGTTATTCAAGTTATGATGTCGTCACAGGACAACTTGGCACAACCAGCACATTTTCAGGCTCGTCTGCTCTGGCAAATCTGATCAACTCAGATCTGGTCGTCATACTCGGCAATGCTGGGTTTCAGTGGCTTCAGGATTATGAGGCATCAGAAGACTTTTTGGCAGTTGCGCGATCAGGAACAACACACAGCAATGCATTTACAGCCGCAATCCTTGGCAACAGTTGTGGTTGCGGTACTGTTCAGTATGCTGATGATTTTTCTTGGGGTTATCGCATCGTGATGCTGGCTGACTACAACAATGTCTTTGATACGCCGTTCAAGGTTCAACCCTTTCTACAGTTCGGACATGATGTCCACGGCTACTCAGCCGGACCGAATGGTCCAGGGTTTGTGGAGGGCACAAAATCTGTCACCATCGGGACGAATGTCTCAAGAGATGCTTGGACTGCTTCGATAAGCTGGACCAATCGTTTTGGGAACAAATACTACAACAGCTCGTGGGACAAAGATTTCGCCTCGGCCACTTTGTCTTATGCCTTCTGACTGAAGAATATTTTTACATGGATGAGAGGGGTCACATAAATGTGACCCCTTTTGTTTGCAAAGACATCAATTCTCGGAAGTTCGAAAGGCCGAAGGCGCATGGAGACAATAGTGGAAAGCCGAGCGCCTTAAGATCGACCGCTCAGTGACGTCTGTAATTTTTTGTTACAAAATGACATGTTAAAAAATATCTCTGTAAAATTATTCACTCTATAATTTTTACTTATACATGAGGCGCATTGCTCAACTAAAAATGCATAATATCGCAATGGGGAAATCATGAAAGTTAAAGACATGATTCTGTGTCTGCTTCTGGACGGTCCGCTGTCTGGTTATGACATCAAAAAAAAGTACGAAATGACTTTCACCGACTATATTGATGTTGCTTTAAACAATATCTACACGGCCCTTATAGATCTTGATGATGCGGGCTTTCTTGAGTGCGAACGAGTAGATCAGAATTCGCGACCCAACAAGAAACTCTATAATCTCACCGCCCTGGGCAGACGGACAGCCATAAGCGCGTTACTGCATGTGGAGCCGCGCCAGCAAATCACCTCTGATTTTCTTTTCATTATCAGCTTCGCCTCCCACATGCCGCAAACTCGCGTCAAGCAGCTCATTAATCAAAGGCTGAATCAATTAAGCAAAATGCTGGTGCGGCAGAGCGTCAGATTTAGTAGTGACGAAAGAACGCCTTACGAGATTTTTGTAGAAGGCATGATTGATGCCGCAATAAAGGCGGAGATCGAATATCTTGTTACAAGAAGGGATGATCTTCTGGAATCCAAAAAGGGAAACAAAACGAGAGCATTTCTCAATAAAGAGGAGATTCTGGAAGCAGCGACTGTGAAGGGCAAGCGTCTGCTCAAACAATAATCTAGTGCCTTTTTGGATTACGGCACGTCTTTGCTTTGAATAAACCTCGGAAATGGGATGTGCTGCACCAAACAGTCAGGCTGCTGGCCATCCCGGAAGTCAGTCCGTCTCTCAGGCCAGACGGGAATCATCTCCGTTGAGACGAAAAAGGAAGGCGGGGTGATTTGTCAAATTCTGAAGCATTCCGATAGCCCCCTTTGCTGTCAGGTACAAATACGCTTTGGTACTTCATAATTTAGGGTCGGGTGTTCGAGTCACCCAAGCGGCACCATTTTTCACCCAAGCATTCAAAGCTGATCTATTTGATGCACGGCAAGAGCCCGACTATGTCATACTGCATGCCACTAGTTCCGTTCGGGGGTTTCCATTGTCTGTGTCTTATCTGCGCCCATCTCGCCATGCGCTTCTGTGTTCTGTTTCCACGCTTGCGCTTCTTAGCGCCTTCTCGCCATCCGATATGGCGATGGCTGGGGAACAGGGGCGTCCTGTCTGGTCGCTGGAGCTTCAGGGCCAATATATGATCGATGCAAGCGGTGACGCGGAGAGTTTTGTCCAGTCGCCACTCAGCCAGATTACAGATCGGCAGATCGCGCCGCGCAATGGTTATCAGGGCTCTGCCAAGGCCACCTATCAGCCGCCGCTCTCGCCTTTCAGCTATGCGATGGCGATGCGCATCGGGCGCGGCCATCAGGCCGCCAAGACGTTCTCCGATACCCACCCCACGACCTTCAGCACCTTCAACCAGAATGTGGATGCGACGGAACGCTCCACCCATTTTGTGGTCGATTTCGAGGTCGGCAAGGATATCGGCATTGGCCTTTTTGGCTCCGGCACTACAACGCTGGGTGGCGGCCTGCGCTATGCCCATTTCGACTCCGAAACGCGGGGAACATTCGCAACCTCTGAAAAATATACCAATGCGGGCAGCTTCAATCTTTCGCGCTACTCCGATCTGGCCGGCCCCCGTTTCTTTGCCCGGTCGACCTCCCCCTTCAACGGGATGATGGGGCGCGAGGGCTTTTCGCTTGGCTTGAGTGCCGGGGTGGGCGTCCTCTTTGGCGAACAGAGCGCCGAGAACGACGTGACGGTCACATCAGGTTCCATTGTCAGCCATCGGCCTTTCTCGCGCAGCAAGCATGTTGCCGTGCCGGTGCTGGACGGATCGGCACAGCTGAACTGGGATATGCCCCATGCGCCGCTGAAACTGATGGCCGGTTACCGCTATGATGCTGCTTATGGCGCCGTTGATGCCGGTTATCTGGATGCCGATCGGCAGAACAGCGTGCAGCACGGCCCCTTCCTGGGTATCGTCTGGAGCTTCAACTAGCCGCGAAGGCGAGGGTTCCCTGGATGGACAAGATCACGCCTTCCATTGATGTCGACATAAGGATCGCCTGGAAAAAGGCCGACCCTGACATCATGGCGGATGCGCGCGATCTCTGGCGTCGCCTGAGCGTGTTGCCCGAAACGGGCGACGTTGATTTTCGCGCCGATGAAATTGTCGTGGCCGCCTATGTCGGAGACCGGCTGGCCGGCGTCGCCACGGCCTTTGTGCGTGAACTTGAATTTCTGCGACACAAGTTTTTCATGCTGCGCGGCCTTGTCTCGCCGGACTTCCGGCAACATCAGCTTGCCCGCCTGATGCTGGCGCATAGCTATGGCGTGCTCAAGCAATGGTCGATGGATCACCCGGAAGAAAAAGTGATGGGGGCAGCAGGCGTTCTGCAAAGTTCTGCCCTGACGGCGAAAAAACGCCCGCCGAGTTCACCCGTCGGGGCTTTTGTTCTGATGGGCTATACGCCGACAGGCGAGCAAATCCGCGTGTCGTGGTTTGACCATGTCGTCGTCTGACGCCGCACCGGCATCTGCAGAGAGCGGCATTGTCTGGCTTGCCTCCTATCCCAAATCCGGCAACACATGGACGCGCAGCTTCCTGCATAATCTCTTTGATCTGCTGGCGGGCAAGGAGACCGAACACAGCATCAACGAGATCAATGAATTCACGACATGGGATCTTGCGGCCAAACGCTATGAAGCCCATCTCGGCAAGCCGGTTCTTGCCGCCACGCGCGCGGAAATTGCCGCGACCCGCCCGCTTGTGCAGGCCGATATTGAGGCGCAGTCCGATGGTGTCGTGCTCGTCAAGACGCATCATGCGCTGGTGATGGATCGGGGTCATCCGACGCTGAATTTCGGTGTCACCTCGGGTGCCGTTTATCTTGTGCGCAACCCGCTGGATATCGCGATTTCCTATGGCCATCATCTGGGCGTGGATGTGGATCGTGCCATTGACCAGATGGAATGGACGGGCTTTGAGACGGAGGTTGATGCACGACGCGTGCATGAGGTCTATGGCTCGTGGAGCGAGCATGTTGCAAGCTGGACCGCCAAACCGCATCGCGCTGTTTGTGTCCTGCGCTATGAAGACCTTCTCGAAAATCCCTATGACAGCTTTGCGCGCCTGTCGCGTCACCTGCTGCTTCGTCCGTCGCCGGAGCAACTGGAAGAAGCCATCGAGCGCTCTTCCTTTGCGCGGCTGCAGGCGCAGGAGGTGCGCGAGGGTTTTCGCGAGAAGCCGGATGCCGCCGAAGCCTTCTTTCGTTCCGGCACCGCCGGGCAATGGCGTGAGGGACTTACGCGGCGGCAGGTGCGCCGCATCGTGCAGGTGCATGGCGCGCAGATGAGTCGTTTCGGCTATCTGAGCGACGATCTCGTCAAACTCGCGCAATAGGTCCTTCCGCGTCACCTTTCGCGGCGGGCATTGTCATTCCCGCCTCAAGCAGGAATGATGACGACCAAGCGTCGCAAAGGCGCATCAGGGAGGACATGCTCATGGTTCAGCCAGAAAAATTCGGGGACTTCATATCGCTGCAGCGCGAGGGGCGTGTGGCCCATGTCCTGCTCGACAGGGGCGACGGCCTCAATGCCATGTCCATTCAGCTGCTGCGCGATCTGCGTGCCGTGGCACTGGCGCTGCGCGATGATGTCACGACCAGCGCCGTCGTTCTTTCCGGTGCACGCGCTTTTTCAGCGGGTGCCGATCTTGCCGATCCCGAGGCGGGGCGCCGCGCGACCGTTTCGCTGCTGGAGCGGCGTGAAATTCTGCGGGCAGGCCCGGATATGTGCGATGCCTGGGAGGCGCTGGATCAGGTGACGATTGCCGCTGTTGAGCGCTTCTGCATTGGCGGCGGTGTGGCGCTGGTGGGGGCCTGCGATTTTCGCATTGCCGCGCGCGGCGCGCATTTCCGCCTGCCGGAAATTCCGCTGGGCATGAATATGAGCTGGCACAGCCAGCCGCGCCTTGTGAATCTGATCGGCCCCTCGCGCACCAAGCAGCTTGTCATTTTCGGGGCGCGCGTCAGCGCTGAAGAAGCGGAAAGATGGGGCCTTGTTGATCGCGTTGTGGGGGATGGCGAAAGTCTTGCCGCCGCCGATGCCTGGGCGCAGAAAGTTGCCGCCCTGCCGCCGGTTGCCGTGCGCATGGCCAAGCGCGGCATCACCCAGATCGCCACCGCGCTCAATCAGGCCACGACCTATATGGATCTCGACCAGTTTGCGCTGGCTGCAACCGGCGAGGACCACCAGGAAGCGGTCAGTGCCTTTCTGGAAAAGCGGACGCCGGATTTTACCGGCCGCTGAGGCGCGGGCGTCCGAAAAGTCGCGAAAAAGGGGCTTGCAGCTCCCCGATTTAGATGCTATTGCGAGTCATTATCAATATTGACTTGCCGGTATCACATGTCCTGCAGTTCCAAAATCGATCGACTGGTGCTTCTGAAAGGGGACGATCCGCCCGTGATCAGCAGCGAAGCGCTATTTGGCAAAACCAGAGAGCTCACCATTCAACACGGGGCCGAGCTTTATCGACTTCGACTGACGGCAAGCAACAAACTCATCCTGATCAAATAGATCAGACCGACGGACCATCACAACGGCACCAAGCCAGCCAGAGCGCCCCCAAAGGGATCCGCGCCAGCCAGCCAGGACTGCTTCTTCACGCATTCACCTGAACTGGAATTCAAATGGCTGGGAAAACCTCCACCTCACTCTGTCTATCATTTGTCACGGCGACATCGCTTCTCGCCCTCTCATCGGCCTTTGCCGCCGAGCCTGACATTGCACCGACGCAGCTTGATGCCGTGACCGCAACGGCAACACGCAGCGCAACAAGCCTCGACAATATCGCCGGGACGGTGTCGGTCATCGATGCTGAAACGCTTGAGCGCAACAATGCGCAGACCATCCGCGATGCGGTGCGCTATGAACCGGGCATTTCCGTCAGCAGCCAGCCGACGCGAACAGGTGCAGGCAACTACACCATTCGCGGCATCAGCGACAATCGCGTGAAGCTTCTCATTGATGGTCAGAACGTGCCTGACTTCCCCGGCTCCAATGCGGGGGCGGGCACCTATACGCGCGATTTTGTTGATCTTGATGCCATCAAGCAGATCGATATCATTCGGGGGCCAGCCTCGGCCCTTTATGGCAGTGATGCGATTGGCGGTATCGTCGCCTATGTGACCAAGGACCCGTCCGACTATCTCGATCTTGTCGGCAAGGACTGGTTTGTCAGTCTGAAGGGAGCCTATTCCAGCGCGGATACCAGCTTTTCGGAAACGGCAACGGGTGCGATGCGCGCCGATAATGTCGAAGTGCTGGGACTCTATACGCGCCGCGACGGCCATCAGGTCGAACCCAATAGCGACGCTATCGTCAATCCGCAGGATTACGCATCCAATAATTTTCTCGGCAAGCTCGTTTTCAATCTGCCCGATAATGACCGCCTGAAATTCACCGGCGAATTTCTCGACAAGCGCGTCGACACTGATCTGCAGACAGAGCTGAGCGGCACCGTGCTGGATTCGCAGGGTGAGGACACGACCAAGCGCACACGAGTGAGTGTGGATTATGAAATCGGCTTGCCGTTCTTTCTCGCCGATAGTGCCAGCTTCAAGGCCTATTACACAAAGCTTGATCGCAATGAACATACCGATCAGCTGCGTGTGTCGGGCGCCGACAATGTCCTGCGTGTGTCAGACAATGAGTTCCTGCAGGAAATATATGGCGGCGAAGCCCAGTTCAATCTGGCAAGTGACCTGTTTGGCCTGACCCATGCCTTCACTTATGGCGCCAGCTTTGATGTCACCAGTACATCGCGTCCCCGCAATCGCACGGAAACAAATCTCACAACCCTCACCACGACCAATGTGATTGCGGGCGAGACCTATCCCAACAAGAACTTCCCCGATACCGATACCTATAATGCGGGCCTCTTCCTGCAGGATGAAATGGTGCTTGGCCGTTTCACGGTGACGCCGGCGGTGCGCATCGACTATTACCATCTTGAGCCCAATCCGGATCAGGCTTTCCTCAATTCGAGTGGCGGTGCCTTCACGGTTGAGAGCGTGACCAAGGTGCCGGTGTCGCCCAAGCTCGGTGTCACCTATGCGGTCACGGAGACCTACAAGCTCTTTGGTCAATATGCGCATGGCTTCCGCGCGCCGCCCTATGACAATGCCAATTTCGGTTTCCGGAATTCGGTCTATGGCTATGAGATCATTCCCAATGGCAATTTGAAGCCGGAAACAAGTGACGGTTTTGAAGCTGGACTGCGCGGCCGGTTCGGCAATGGCAGCAGCTTCAGCGTAGCCGGCTTCTATAACAAGTATCAGGATTTTATCGACACGGTCACACTGGGCGTCTCGGGTGGCTTGCTGCAGTTCCAGTATCAGAACCTGCCAAATGTCACGATCAAGGGCATTGAAGCCAAGGGAGAGTGGCGCTTCCATCCGGGCTGGTCGGTACTGGGCAGCGTTGCCTATGCCGATGGCGAGGATGAGGCGACGGGCAATCCCATCGACTCGGTTGATCCGCTCAAGCTTGTCGCCGGTCTTCGCTATACGAGTGAATATTGGGGCGCTGAACTCACGACGACGCATGCCTGGGAGCATGATCAGGTGAGCAGCCCGACATATTACAAGACACCGTCCTATACGGTTGTCGACCTGACGGTCTATGTCGAAGTGATGCCTTCCTTCACCATCAATGCCGGTGTCTTCAATCTTCTGGACGAGACCTACACGCTCGCCCGTGACGTGAACGGCGTGGCAGCAAGCAGCGCGACGCTTGATCGCTATGTGCAGCCGGGCCGCAATCTCGGCGTTAATGCGACGATCCGCTTCTAGGAGATCGCGCCATGTCTCTTGCCGCCATCACAGACAGCAACCTTCCGGATCGGGGGCGACGTTCCTCGATGACCCCGATCCGTGGTCCCCGATTGCCTCTGTCGATGGCGGCATCCCTTGTCGTTCACCTGGCCCTGTTCAGCGGCGCGCTGATCTGGTTTTCCCCTGAGGGTGGCCTGTCGGAACCTGCAGGCACAGCCGCCACGGCGCGGATCTCCGGGCCGATTGAAATATCGCTGGTGGCCTGGTCGCCGCCCGCGCCAAAGCCTGTCGCCACGCCTGAAAAATCCGACCGTCCAAAACCCAAGCCAGCACCGCGCGAAACTGTTGTGGCAAAACCGGAGATGGCTGTTGTCAAAACTGCCCCTGCCAAAGAAGCGATTACGTCATCGCAGCCTGTCGCAACAGAGACAAATTCCGGCATGGCTGAGGCCTCAAAGGATTCTTCTGCCATGGCGGCAGGCGAGGCGGGCTCGCAAGCCGGTGCGGGCGACGGCAGCGCCAGCACTTCCCCTGCAGGCGAAAGCGCGGCGCCGGTCTTTGTGTCGGAGCCGAAATTTCGTGTGCCGCCCCGACCGCCTGTCTATCCGCTGCGGGCGCAGCGTCTGGGCCAACATGGCGAGGCGCTGATCCGCGCCCGACTCGACCGGCGAGGCATGCCTGCCGATGTGCGCCTCTGGAAAAGCACGGGCCATGTGTTGCTCGACAATGCGGCACTTGCAGCCGTGCGCCGCTGGCAATTTGAGCCGGCCCGCAGGCAGGGCATTCCCGTTGAAGGCTGGGTTCAAATTCCCGTTCGTTTCGCACTCAAGAATTAATCATGAAAGGTATGACGTGATGATGGAAAACATGCAGAGAGAGGGACGCGGCAATCTTGTCGAGCGGCGCGCAGATATTCTGTCGCGCGAACCCAGGCTGAGGGCGCGTGATCTGGCCTCGCGTCTTGGCATCAGCGAGGCGGAGCTTCTTGCCATCGGGACGCCCACCAGCCATGTGACGCCGCTGGCGGCCAACTGGCCGGGCATCATCGCCGATGTGTCAAAGCTTGGCTATGTTATGGCGCTCACGCGCAATGAATCCGTTGTCCATGAACGCAAGGGTGTTTATGGCAAGCTGGAAGGCGGCGCGCATGTGGGTCTGATTGTCGGCGACGATATTGATCTGCGTATTTTCTTCAGCCGTTGGCGTTTTGGTTTTGCCGTTGTGGAAACGGGCGAGGAGAGCGTTAAACGCAGCCTGCAGTTTTTCGACGCGCAGGGTGTTGCCGTTCACAAGATCTATCTGACGGATCAGTCGGATGTTCAGGCTTTTGACCGGCTTGTCAGTGAGCATCAGTCGCTGGAGCTGATCGCCGTTGAAACCGTGCCACCGGCAGCCGCACCCGTTGTGCTTCCCGATGCAGAGATTGATGTTGCCGGGTTTCGCCTGGCCTGGGATGGTCTGAAGGACACCCATGAATTTCACGGGCTTCTCAACAAATTCAAGCTGCAGCGTTTGCAGGCCATGCGTCTGGCGGGTCACCGGCGCGCGCAGCGCGTGGCGCCTGCCGCTCTTCGTGATGCGCTGACTGAGGCTTCAAAAACCGATCTTCCCATCATGGTCTTTGTTGGCAATCACGGCATGATCCAGATCCATACAGGTCCTGTGACCCATCTCAAAGCCATGGGGCCCTGGTATAATGTGCTCGACGACCGCTTCAATCTGCATCTGCGTGAAGACCATATCGGTTCTGTCTGGGTGGTGCGCAAACCGACCGATGATGGTGTCGTCACCTCGCTGGAAGTGTTTGACGCGCAGGGCGAGCTGATGGTCACGCTTTTTGGCAAGCGCAAGCCCGGCATGAAAGAGGATGCAGGCTGGCGCGCCGTTGTTGAGGGTGTTGCCGAAAGAGAGGTCGCCTGATGCGTTGTTCACTCTTCGCGCTTCTGGGTCTGCTGCTCAGCACCTTGCCGCTGCATGCGGCCGAACCTCTGCGCATCGTCTCGCTGGGTGGTGCGGTGACGGAAACAGTGCATGCGGTCGGTGCGGGCGATGCGCTGGTGGGGATCGACTCCACCAGCCTTTATCCTGCTGATGATCGCAACCTGCCCGATGTGGGTTATGTCCGGCAGCTGGCTGCCGAGGGCATCCTGTCGCTTCGTCCGACATTGATCCTTGCCGGTCCTGAAGCAGGTCCGCCTGCCACGCTTGACCAGTTGAAAATCAGCGGCGTGCCTATGATGGTGTTGCCCTCAGGCTATGACCTGTCCTCAGTCACCCAACGGATCAGACTGATTGGTCAGGCAACCGGGCATGCTGCGGCAGGTGAAAAGCTGGCGGCGGATGTCGACAGAGAGATGCAGATCGTTCAGGAAAAAATTGCAACCCTGACGACAAAACCCCGTGTTCTCTTCCTGCTGCAGGCCGGTCGCGGGGCGCCGATGGTGTCGGGTGGCGGGACCGCCCTCGATGCGATGATCCGGCTGGCGGGCGGCATCAATGCCGTTCAGGGCTTTCAGGGATATAAGCCGCTGACGCCTGAAGCGCTGGCCGGGCTTGAGCCGGATTATATTCTTGTGACGACGGATACGAGTGAGGCGCTCGGTGGCAAGGCAAGCCTCGCCGAGATGCCGGGGATCAAACTCATGTCTGCGGCACGTGACGGGCGCATTATCGAAATGGATGCGCTGCTGCTCTCAGGCTTCGGTCCGCGTCTGCCCGAGGCAACCCGCCTGCTGGCTGCCGCACTCCATCCTGATGCCGCGGTGACCTGGTAATGCGGGCAGCTGTCCTCACGCGTCCTGCGTCTGATCTCTGGCGTCGTCCCGAGACGCTGCTGGTCATGCTCGGGTTGCTGTTGGTGGCAAGCTTTGTGATGTCGCTCAGCATCGGGGCGATGGCGATTGGCCCGGTTGATATTCTGCTCAGCCTGTTCGGCCTGACCAGCGACCATACCGTTGCGTCTGTGGTGATGGAGCTTCGGTTGCCTCGTGCCTTGATGGCGGTGGTGACGGGGGCAGCGCTTGGTGTTTCGGGGGCCGCCCTTCAGGGGCTCTTTCGAAATCCACTGGCTGATCCGGGCTTGATCGGTGTCTCGAGTGGCGCGGCGCTGGGGGCGGTCTGCGCCATTGTGCTGGGTGCCACGCTGACATTGTGGTTGCCCCTTTTCGGGTCGCGCTTTCTTGTGCCGGTTTTCGCCTTTGCAGGTGCCCTGGCTGCCTGCCTTGCCACACAGATGCTTGCCCGGCGACATGGCTCCACCGCCTTGTTGCTGCTCGGCGGGATTGCGATCAATGCGCTGGCAGGAGCCATGACGGGCTTCTTCGTCTATGCCAGCAATGACAACCAGCTGCGCGACTTCACCTTCTGGAGCATGGGCAGTCTGGCGGCGGCGGGATGGCAGGGTCTTTATATCGCTGTGCCGATGACTTTGCCGGCGCTTTATCTGATCTGGACCTCCGCCCGCTCGCTCGATGCAATGCTGCTCGGAGAGCGAGAAGCGCGCCATCTCGGGGTCGATGTCGTGTGGCTCAAGCGGCGCATATTCATCTGCTCGGCGCTGGCGGTCGGCATCTCCGTGGCGCTTTGCGGCGTCATCGCCTTTGTCGGCGTTGTCGTGCCCCATCTCGTCCGTCTGGTGGCGGGCCCTGCTCATCGTCTCGTCCTGCCCGGCTCGGCCATGCTCGGCGGCGCGCTTCTTCTGCTGGCTGACAGTCTGGCGCGGGTCAGCGTGGCGCCGGCCGAGCTTCCGGTCGGGCTTGTAACCGCCGCCCTCGGCAGCCCCTTCTTCATCTGGCTTCTGATGCGGCAAAGGAGCTTTTCATGATCGAGGGGCGGGATATCAGCGTCGAGATTGGCAGGCGGCGTCTGCTTGACCAGATCAATATCGACATCGAGCCCGGTCGCATCATGATCATTGCCGGGCCCAATGGGGCTGGAAAATCGACGCTCATGTCGGTGCTTGCCGGTGAGCGCGTTCCCGCCACGGGGGGCGTGATGATGGATGGCGTGCCGCTTTCTGCGATCAGCCATCGGCAACTCGCCATGCGCCGGGCCGTGCTGCTGCAACAAAGTGCACTTGATTTTGCCTTTACTGTCGCCGAGGTCGTGGCGCTTGGACGGCTGCCGCATGTCGACGCCCCTGATGTGGCGGATGATCCAGCGGCGATTGCCCAGGCGGCGGCGCGTGCCGATATTCAGCATCTCATGGCCCGGCACTATCCGACATTGTCGGGCGGTGAAAAGCAGCGCGTCCAGTTTGCCCGTGCCCTTGCACAGCTATGGCATCGCGACGGCGGCACCCGGCGCTACCTCTTTCTGGATGAGCCGACATCGGCACTGGATTTGCGGCATCAGCGTCTCCTGCTCAATGTCGCGGCGGCGCTGAAAGGGGAATCGGTCGGTGTGCTTGCCATTCTTCACGATATCAATCTGGCAGCGGCCTATGGCGATGACCTGATGTTGCTGCGCGATGGCCGATGCGTGGCCGCGGGGCCGGTCGATGAGGTCCTGAATCCGGTCGAAATTGAAGCCTGTTTTGACCTTGGCGTGGAGATGATGACCAGTGCCCAAGGGCAGCGCGTCTTTGTGCCTCGACTGATGTCTTAACGCGCGTTAACCCTGCCGTTGTTTACGAGTAGGAAACGAAACTTCTCTATAAATTTTACCAAGTGCCAAGGATGGCACAGGAGAAGTTTGTGTAAATGAACGACCGGCAACAGCATGGCCGTCGGAAATCATCCCTTTTGTCCCAGTATTCTGCCGATATGGGGACCATGATTTCGCGAAGGCGCTCGGAAGAGGCTTTGCTTGCAGCGAGCCTTGAGTCTGAACTTGCCAACAAGACAAAATCTGAATTTCTCGCCAATATGAGCCATGAGCTGCGTACGCCTCTCAATGCCATTATCGGCTTTTCCGACTTTATCCAGCATCTGGCCGCCACGGGTCAGCCCTCGGACAAGACTGTTGATTATGCCGCCAATATTGCGCAGGCAGGCCGCCATCTGCTGAATATCATCAATGACATTCTCGATATTTCAAAGATTGAGAGCGGCAGCTTTTCGCTGAATTTTGATGAATGTGATCTCGTTGAGCTTCTTGAATCATGCATCACGCTTGTCGAGCCGCGCATTGTCGAAAAGAAGCAGCTTCTTGAGCGTCGCATCGCCCCCGACCTGCCTGTTCTCAATATAGACACGCGCCGCATCAAGCAGGTGGTGATCAACCTTCTTTCAAATGCGCAGAAATTTACTCCGGAGGGCGGGCGCATCTTGATCATGGCGACGGGGGCTGTCGATGGCGGGGTTACCATTGCCGTGGCCGATACCGGGATCGGCATGACGAAGGAACAGATCGACTGTGCCATGAAGCCTTTTGGTCAGGTGCAGTCGAGCTATTCGCGCAATCACGAAGGGACCGGTCTGGGCCTTCCCATCGCCAAGGCGCTGGTGCGCCAGCATGGCGGGGAGTTCCATCTCTCCAGCCAACCAAAAGAGGGCACGAGTGTTCTTTTCACTCTGCCCGCGCGTCCGGCACATTCAGCTGATGCCTCAAGGGAGGGGCGACCATGACAGTCAAGCCAAGCATCCTTACACCCAGCGCCGAAACATTTATCGAGCGGCGCGGGAAGCCGGCCTCGCCGCCGCGCTGTATCGCCCATGTTGTCTCTGTTTCCGGTGCCAGCGCCGTTGCCGTGCTGGAGTGGACAGATGGCGCCAATAGCGAACGCGAGCGTGTGGATATTGGTGGGCTTGTCAAAATCCCCACGCCCAACTCCGATGTTGTGGGCATTGTATCGGCTGTCAATTCCCCCTTGCCCGGTCGCCCAGGCTCGGATGACGATATGGGGCTGATCGAAATCAATCTGGCCGGCGAAGTGGTGACCGACCCCAAGAACGGGCGGCTGACTTTCCGGCGCGGCGTGTCGCATCTCCCCAGCCTTGGTGATCTGGTCATGCTGGCGGATCGCCATGATCTGACACGCGTCTATAATCAGCCCAATACCGCCACCATTGAAGTGGGACAATTGTTTCAGGATCCTGACGTGCCGGCACGCCTGCTGATGGATGAGCTGCTGTCCAAGCATTTCATCGTCGTGGGCACGACAGGCAGCGGCAAGTCATGCGCCCTGACATGCATCCTGCAGCGTGTGCTGGAAGAACATGACCATGCACATATTGTCGTCCTCGATATTCACAATGAGTATCCGGCCGCTTTCGGTGACAAGGCCGAACAGATCAATCCGTCCAATCTTCATCTGCCGTTCTGGTTGCTGAATTTTCAGGAACTTTCGGCGGCTTTCACCGGCAATGACATTCATCACGAGGCCGAGGTTGATATTCTGACCGAGGCGGTGGTGTGGGCCAAGCGCCGTTATTATGAAGCCTCGACAGGGCGTCATACAACGATCACGCGCCGCATCGGTGAAGGACATGGGTTCTCCGTTGAAACCCCTACACCGTTCCGTCTTTCGGATCTCATTGCCTATATTGATGAACAGCTCGGCAAGCTGGAACGCGCCCAGGCCACGCTCCCCTATCGCCGTCTGAAAATCCGTATCGAGAGTCTGGCGAGCGATGCCCGTTACAGTTTCATGTTTGGCAATCTCACCATTCAGGACACGATGAGCGATGTGCTGGCGCAGCTTTTCCGCGTTCCCAATGAGGGCCGTCCGATCACGGTGATTGATCTTTCGACCGTGCCGGCCGAAATTCTCGACGTTGTGGTCTCCGTGATTTCGCGCCTTGCCTTTGACCTTGCTGTCTGGAGCAAGGGCGGCTTGCCGATGCTGCTTGTCTGCGAGGAAGCCCATCGCTACGCGCCTGCCGGTTCGGGTGACCGCTTCATGCCGACTCGTCAGGCGCTTTCGCGCATCGCAAAAGAGGGCCGCAAATATGGTCTCTCGCTTGCGCTTGTGACGCAGCGCCCTTCCGAGCTCGACCCGACAATTCTCTCTCAATGCAGCACCGCTGTCGTGATGCGGCTCTCAACCGCCCGCGATCAGGATGTGATGCGCAGCAATACCCATGACGGGGCGCTGGATCTCCTCGACTTCCTGCCTTTGCTGGGTGATCGCGAAGCCATCATCCTCGGCCAGGGTGTGGCCATGCCCATGCGTATCCGGTTCGATGATATCGGGATCAATGGCAAGGGTGTGCCGAGCACGCGCCATGAAGGCTTCTCGACAGCCTGGCGGTCGCCGAATCTTGATCGTGCCGGCCTGGAGTCGATCGTGCAGCGATGGCGTCAGCTTGGACGCATCTGAGACCCGGGCGGCATCTGCGACTTTGACAGTGTCTTGACAGTGATGTGACGCAAACATAGCGTGACAATTCAATTGTCAACGCATTGGGTGTCATGAGCGCGACTGAAAAAGACAAACCGATAAAAACAAAATCGCTTCCGGCGGGCCCCTTGCCGGGCTCGCTTGTCGGCATACCGGCAGCTCATGGCAAGAAGCTGCAACTGCTGATGGGCTTGCTGGATGAGGTGAGCCGACTTCATTACAGCCTGTCGGCCGTGGCCGAGCGCATTCATGAAAGCGGGGAGGCCGGATCGGCGCGCCGCGCATTGCTGCGTGCATTGGTCGAGCTCGGCGCCCACACGGTGCCCGACCTTGCGCGCATGCGCTCGGTGTCGCGCCAGTTCATCCAGATGGAAGTGAACGGACTGCTGGCGGATGGCTTCGTGGAATATGTCGATAATCCCGCTCATAAGCGGTCCAAATTTGTGCGGATTACGCCGAAGGGGTTTGCGCTTTACAAGGCTTTGCGCCATCGCGAGGAGCCATTGGGGCAATGGCTTGTGGATACCTTTTCAAAATCCGATCTTCGAACGGCGATGGACTTTCTTGAGCGGTTGCGTCTACGGGCGGATGATTTTGTGCCCGGCATGCCTGCCGTACCGGCGGAGAGCGAGCCTGACTGACGGCATATTCCATTACCGATCAACAGGAATGCCGCGACCATATGTCGTGATCTCTTCGCTGCGAAACGCACGACTTTTTGTTAGCCTGCGCTCATGCCAACCCTTTCTTCGACTGGAGACTGCCGTGCGCCTGTTTCATCCGATGTTTGCGATCCTTCTTGTGCTGATGACGGGTGCGCCGCTTTCGCAGGCCGCCGAGACCGGTTCTCCCATTACCTTCAGTGATGTCTGGGCGCGCCCGAGCGCGACAGCAACAGGCGCTGTCTATCTCACCATGACCAATGAGGGCGAAAGCGATGATGCGCTTGTCAGTGTCGCGTCAGACGTGGCGGCGAAAACCGAAGTTCATGAAATGACCATGACGGATATGGTGATGCGCATGCGCAAGGCGGACAGCGTTGCCTTGCCCGCAGGCCAATCGGTTGCCTTTGCGCCGGGTGGCTACCACGTCATGCTGATCGGGTTGAAGCATGCTCTTGCGGCAGGGGATGATCTTTCCCTTACGCTCCGCTTTGAAAAGGCTGGCGAGATTGTGCTGACGGTGCCTGTTGAAGACAGAAGCCCTTCAAAAATGCCGTCCATGGAGCATATGGGGCACTGATCGGGTGCTTTATATTTGCGCCATCAGGTCCTTTTGCAGCTGCACAAATTTGTCCGCATACCGACAAGTTGAGAATTGCATCATATCGCAGACAAAACTGCTTTTGTGATGTCGAAAGTCATTGTGCGCTGCAGTATATTAAAAATATTTAATCGAAAGATGTCACAGCAGGTCGAAAAAACACGCCTAATAAGGGACTTAGGGGCGACTCTGACCTGACTGCATGTTTGCGCTGTGTCAGCAATTTGTTATCATGACCTACGAATTGGCGGGGAAACCGGCTGCGGATAAAAATGTAAGACCGCTAGCCCCATAAGAATCCAGTGGAGGGAAAATATATGAAAAGGACGACCATGTTGGTCTCCGCACTCGTGTTCGGCGCGCTCAGCACGAGTGCTCTGGCTCAGGTGCCGGATAGCCAGGTCAACCGCCTTGGTGCGGATTTGACACCGTTGGGCGGCGAGAAAGCCGGCGATGGCGGTGATATTCCTGCGTGGACAGGTGGTCTTGCCACTGTGCCCGCCGGTATCACTTACACGCCAGGCGGACGTCTTCCCAATCCGTTTGCAAGCGATCCGATCAAAGTGACGGTCACGGGCTCGAATGCGGCCCAGTATGCCGATAACCTGACTGAAGGTTACAAGGCGATGCTGAAGGCCTATCCGGATTACAAGATGAACGTGTATCAGACACGCCGCACCTGTGCGCTGCCTGACCGCGTTTATGCCGCGACAAAGAACAACGCCAAGGTCGCTGAGCTGATCAGTGGCGGTTCGGGCGTTGGCAAGGGCATCATGGGTGCTCCTTTCCCGATCGCGAACAATGCACTTGAAATGATCTGGAACCACACACTGCGTTATCGTGGCTTCAAGCTGACACGTCAGTTTGCTGCTGCTCCCGTGACGCGCGGTGGTGACTACACGCTGCAGATCGTGCAGGACGAAGCCATCCTGACGTGGTCGGATCCTTCCAAGAAAGCCGCGGAAGAGCTGAACAACATCTCGATCTATTACATTGCCAACACGATTGCTCCTGCCCGTGCTGCCGGTTCCGTGATCCTTGTTCACGAAGCCCTGAACGCAACACTGAATGGCGGCCGTCAGGCCTGGCAGTACAGCCCCGGTACGCGTCGCGTGCGTCGTGCGCCTAACATTGCTTACGACAATCCCGGTACGAACACGGACGGTCTGTCGACCTCTGACTCCTTCGACGGCTATAATGGCGCGCCGGATCGTTATGACTGGACCGTTCTTGGCAAAGCCAAGCGTTTCATCGCCATGAACGACTATGACGCTGAAGCAACGCCTTACAAGGACTTCATTCAGCCGGGCCATCTCAACCAGGACAAGATTCGTTACGAACTGCGTCGTGTTTGGGAAATCGAAGCCAAGCTGAAGCCCAGCACACGTCACGTCTATTCACGTCGCGTTTTCCACAATGACGAGGATAGCTGGCAGGTTCAGGCGACCGAACTCTATGACGGTCGTGGCCAGCTGTGGCGTACGCAGGAAATCCAGGGCATCCAGCGCTATAACGTGCCGCAGTGCGGTTCGGGTGCGGAAGTCGTGTATGACCTTCAGGCCGGTCGTTATCTGGCTCTGACCATGCAGAATGAAGAGCCGGCGGTTAACTATTTCGCCGACGAGCTCGACGTCAACCGCTATACACCGAACGCCATTCGTCAGCTTGGCGTTCGCTAAAAAAGCGAATAAAGTAAGCGGGCCGGATCTTGGGCAACCAAGGTCCGGCCTTCTTCTTGCCAGCTTGCCGGTGGTGCCCGTTGGTGAGAAGCGTGCTAAACAATTGAGATAACTGCGCCAAATAGCGTAGAAAACAATAAGTCGTTGCCGCATTGGTCTGGGTAAACCGGCAAAACGACATTCAAATGCCCGGGTTGAGGAGCAAAAGTAAAATCATGTTGCAGACCTTTCGTCGCGGCGTTGCAGACCGCATGACCTTCAAAACGGCCTCGATGATCGGCGCTTGTGTCGCAGTCTTGCTTCTTGCCGGACTTGTTTCACCCCAGGCGCGCGCGGAGGCCTTGACGGGCGCCTCGACAACCGAGGGCGTTGTCTATGCCGTGCCGTCGGCGCTAGCCTCCAAGTCACTTCTGCTCGACAGCGCCCATGCGGGTGATCGCGTGGTGGCGGTGGGCGAGTTTGGCCACATTGTCTATTCCGATGACCAGGGCAAGACCTGGGTGCAGGCGGCCAAGGTGCCGACCCAGGCAACGCTCACCAGCGTCTTTTTTGTTGATGACAAGCTCGGCTATGCCGGCGGCCATGACACAACAATTCTGCGTACGGAAGATGGCGGTTCCAACTGGACCCTTGCCTATCATGACCCGGAAGCTGAAACGCCGATCATGAGTGTCTGGTTTGAAAATGCCAATCATGGTTTTGCCATGGGTGCTTTTTCCTTTGTCGTTGAAACCAATGATGGCGGCAAGACATGGGAGCAGCGTCCGCTGACCGAAGGTGATGAAGATGACTTCCATCTGAACAAGGTTTTCGCGGACAATGATGGCGACATCTTTGTTGCCGCCGAATTCGGCGTTGTCTATCACTCCAATGATCATGGCGCGACGTTTGAAAAACTCCAGACACCCTATGAAGGCTCGTTCTGGAATGGTCGCGGCCTTGCTGATGGCTCGGTGATGATTTTCGGTATGCGCGGCAATGTGTTCCGTTCGGCGGACAAGGGCCAGACATGGGTCAAGGGTGATACGGGCGCGGAACAATCTGTCAGCGGCGTCACGCAGCTGACCAATGGCACGATCGTCATTACCGGTCTTCAGGGCTATCTGGGGTTCAGTACGGATGACGGGAAGACATTCACGCCCATCACCATTGCCGACCGCCTGAACTATGCCTCGGTCATTCAGGTTGGCGATGACTCGATTGCTGTTTTCGGCGAGCCCGGCGTCCATGTCGTGCCCGCCACGGCAGAAGGTGCGCAGGATGCCATCGGCTCCAAGATTGGTGCGACCGCTTCCGGCAGCTAAAAAACGAACTATTCAGTGACGACAAAACCCCGATGCGCTGCATCGGGGTTTTTCTTTGCTGCATCTCGGCATCATGAGCGGATAGACTGCGGCGCATAAAATCAACAGGGAGAGACTTATGGGACGCGTTGACGGAAAAATGGCCTTTATTACGGGTGGGGCACAGGGACTGGGCAGCGCCACCGCCATGATGATGGCGCGCGAGGGCGCCAAGGTGACGGTGGCCGACATCAATGGCAAGGGTGCCGAGGATGTCGCCAATCAGATCAATGCGCGTCATCCCGGCAGCGCCTTTGCGGTGATGCTGGATGTCACGAATGAGGACCAGTGGAAGCAGGCGCTGGCCGCAGCCAATGACGCGATGGGGGGCATCAATGTGCTCTTCAACAATGCCGGCATTGGTGGCGGTACTACGGTTGAGGATACGGACTTCGAAACCTTCAAGCGGGTTCAGGCGGTGGACGTCGATTCTGTTTTTCTCGGCTGCAAATATGCCATCCCCTATATGGTACCCCATGCGCCGGGCTCCATTATCAACACCTCGTCGATTGCCGGCCTGATCGCCGGCCACAATATGGCTGCCTATAATGCGGCCAAGGCGGGTGTCTGGCTGTTGTCGAAATCTGTCGCCCTTCATTGCGCCAAGCGCGGCTACCGTATCCGCTCCAATTCCATTCATCCGACTTTCATCGATACGCCCATCCTTGACGGCATGATGGCGCGTGGCGGGATTTCACGTGATGACCTGAAGGCGAAGCTCGCCCGTCAGGTGCCGCTCGGCGTGGTGGGTGATCCTGATGACGTGGCCTATGCGGTTCTCTATCTGGCGTCGGATGAGTCCAAATTCATCACGGGTTCGGAAATCAAGATTGATGGCGGCATTAGCGCGATGTAATCCCGTTTTCAGGACAGGGCCTGTCTTGTCTCTTGCAAGGCAGGCCGGTCCACCCCAGATTATTCAGTCATGACGACAGGCCGCATTCTCATAATCCTGCATCAGGAACGCTCCAGTCCGGGCCGTGTCGGCCAGGTCTTGCGGCACCGGGGCTATGTGCTCGATATAAGGCGGCCGGCGCTGGGCGATCCCCTGCCCGAGACCATGGCCGGGCACGACGGCGCCATTATTTTTGGCGGGCCGATGAGCGCCAATGACGATCTCCCCTATATCAAGACTGAAACCGACTGGATTGAGATTCCCCTTCGGGAGAACAAGCCTTTTTGGGGCATTTGTCTGGGCGGGCAGATGCTCGCGCGCCATCTTGGCGCAAGGGTGATGCCGCAGGCAGAAAATCGCGTCGAGATCGGCTATTTTCCCATTCTGCCGACGGTAGAAGGGCGCGGCCTTTTTACCGAACCCCAATATGTCTATCAGTGGCATCGAGAGGGATTTGAACTGCCCGAGGGAGCTGTTGCGCTGGCCTGTGGGCAGGGCGATTTTCCGCTCCAGGCCATGCGATATGGCGAGAAAGCCTATGGCATCCAGTTTCATCCCGAACTGACGGCACTGATGATGAATGCCTGGCTGGTCAAGGCGCGGCACAGGCTGGTGGAGCCCGGCGCCCAGCCCGAAAAGGAGCAACGTCTGGCGCGCCATGTCCATGACGGCGAATTGCGTGCCTGGCTCAACAGATTTCTGGATATATGGCTTGAAAAGCCTGAAATGGTGGAGCCGAGCGGGATCGAACCGCTGACCTCGTCATTGCGAACGACGCGCTCTCCCAACTGAGCTACGGCCCCATGCCGGGCTGAAGCAGGGCTTCAGTCCAGAAAGCGTTATTAGGCGGCGCCCTGCCGGGTGTCAAGTGAGGCGATGGGGCCTCATCTGCGGCCTCTTCCACAGAGTGTGCTTGAACCGACGCGCGGGCGCGTTTACATCTTTATGTGGAAAAGAAACGAGCCGAGACCATCTCGGCCCCACCCCACGCGCCAAGCCGAGGGCCCATGCAATCCGTTCTCATACTCATCACGCAGGTCATCCAGCTCTATGTCTGGGTCATCATCATCCAGGCTGTCCTGAGCTGGCTCATCGCCTTTGGCGTGGTCAACACGCGCAACCGTTTCGTCTATACGGTGGCTGACGTGCTCTACCGTCTGACCGAGCCTGCGCTGCGGCCCATCCGCCGCGTGCTGCCAGATCTGGGTGGTATCGATATTTCGCCCATCGTTCTTATTCTGGGCCTCTATTTCCTGCAAAACCTGATCTGGGAAATTTACGGCTCTGTCATGGCCGGCTGACCGGGATGACTGAAGGGCATGATCATGCGGAGATGCCCTTTCGTGTTCAGCGTGGCGCCTTGATGGTTGACCTGCGTGTGACGCCGAATGGCGGCAGTGACCGTGTGGAGGGGCTGTCGTCGGACGCCTCGGGGCGATTCTTTCTGCGGGCGCGGGTGTCGGCCAGTCCTGAAAAAGGCAAGGCCAATGCAGCTGTTCTCAAGTTGCTTGCCAGAAGCTGGGGGCTCGCCCGTTCGCGGCTCGAACTGGTGGCGGGCGAGACGGATCGAAACAAGGTTGTTTGCATCAGTGGGGATGTGGCCGAGCTGTTGCCGCAATTGCAGCGCTGGTTGACCCGCCACATGAATTCCATTCAAGACAGCAGCAAGGCAGAGATAGGACGATGAGCGCGGTTCTGATTGACGGGAAAATTCTTGCAATGGCACTCAAGGCGCGTGTGCGTGATGAGATCAGCCGCCTCAAATCCGAATTTGATCTGACGCCAGGTCTTGGCGTCGTGCTGGTGGGTCACGATCCGGCAAGTGAAATCTATGTCCGCAACAAGGGTATTGCCTCTGTGGAAGCGGGCATGAATTCCTTCGAATACAAACTACCGGCAACGGCCACCCAGGACGAGGTGCTGGCACAGGTGCGCCAGCTGAATGAGGATACCAATGTGCATGGCTTTCTTGTGCAGTTTCCGGTGCCCGATCAAATCAGCCAGCAGGCGGTGATTGACGCGATTTCACCCGAAAAGGATGCCGATGGCCTGCATCCGCTGAATGCCGGGCGGCTTGCCAGTGGTTTGCCCGCCATGGTACCGGCAACGCCGATGGGCTGCCTCATCATGGCAAAGCATGCGCTGGGTGGGGATCTTTCCGGCAAGCATGCAGTGATCATCGGACGCTCCAATCTGGTCGGCAAGCCGATTGCGCAATTGCTGCTGGCTGAAAACTGCACGGTAACGATCTGCCATTCACGCTCGCATGATCTGCCAGCCCTTTGCCGGGAGGCCGATATTCTGGTTGCGGCTGTCGGGCGTCCTGAAATGGTGCGGGGTGACTGGGTGAAACCGGGCGCTGTCGTGATTGATGTCGGTATCAATCGCATTCCCGCACCTGAGCGCGGCGAGGGCAAGACGCGCCTGGTCGGCGATGTGGCCTTTGCCGAAGCTGCCGAGATTGCCTCTGCCATTACGCCTGTGCCGGGCGGTGTGGGGCTCATGACTGTTGCCTGCCTCATGCGCAATGCAGTGGTGGCCGCCGCGCGACAATCCGGCGTCAGCCTGTCATCTGATTTTTGAGGACTGCGCGATGAACATGCACAAACTTGGGGATCTCTGGCCGGTCAGTGCATTGACATTGGGCGGGGGTGGTCTTGGGCAGGGCTGGGGTGAGACGACGCGCGAGGAAGCCGTGGCTACGGTGAAGCTTGCCGTTGATCGTGGCGTCAATCTTCTGGATCTGGCGCCCTATTATGGCGATGCGGAGCGTGCGGTCGGCGCCACATTTGAAGGTGTATGGCCCTCACATATTCACGTCACGACCAAATGCATGATGGGCTCGCGCCATTTTGAGGACATTCCCGGACGACTGCGCAAATCGCTCCGGCTCAGTCTGGCGACGCTGCAGCGTGATCACGCCGACATTTATTTTCTGCACTCCAATATCTGCCCTGATGACTATGTCTATGAAGATTATCCCGACTATCACGTCAATGGCGTCGTCCCCTGGACACGATTTGTTGAGGAAGTCGTGCCCACCTTTGAAGCGTTGAAGGCCGAAGGGCAGATTGGCGCCTGGGGCATTACCGGTATCGGCCTGCCGCGCTCAATCATGAATGCCTTGCGGGAAGACATCAAGCCAGACGTTGTGCAGGCCATTGCCAATCTGATGGACAGTCCGGGCGCCCTGCGGCGCTATGAGGAACCCCCTGAGCCACGCAATATCATTCGCACGGCAAAGAATAATGGTGTCGGCGTGATGGGTATCCGTGCGGTGCAGGCAGGCGCCCTGACGGCCGCCATTGATCGTCCGCTACCGGATGATAATCCCGATATGCGGGATTATATGAAGGCCAAACCATTTCGCGATCTGTCTGCCGATCTTGGTGAAGACCCGGCAGAGCTTGCACATGCCTATGCGCTGGCGATGGAGGGCGTCGACACGATTGTTCTTGGCGTCAAGAACCGCGACGAACTCAATGCTGCCATTGACGCTGAAGCGCGAGGTCCCCTTTCGCCCGAGATCATCGCCAGGATTGATGCGCTGGGTCTTCGTCGGCAAATTCCGCGCATGCCCATTGATGGCGAGGCGCAATGAAGCGTCGTGTTGGTCTGGGGGGGCTGACTTTCATTCTGTCATTCATGATCTGGATGCAGGCGGGTATTGCCGCCGATGAGCGCACCGAAGGCGGCATGGTCAGATGGCCTTTGCCCGTCATGTCGCAGGCGCTGGATGTTGTGGTGCCGGCGCATATGGAGGCTGAAAAAGTTTCAGGGGTCGCCATCGCCGTTGTGAAGAACGGCCATATTGTCTATCGCGGCAATTTTGGCCTGGCTGACCGCGCGCTCGATGTGCCCGTGACATCGGACACGCTTTTTGAGGCCGGTGATCTCGGTGCTGTCGTGGCCGCTTACGGCGCCATGACAATGGTGCGCGACAAGCTGCTCTTTCTTGATGCGCCCCTCTCACGCGACCTGAATGAGAAATGGCTTCAAAGTGAGGCCGCTGACAAGGATGTCACGCTGCGCCGCGTTCTCAGCCACATGTCTGGTTTGGGGGATAATAAAGTCTATCCCTCCCGCAAGGTGAGCGGGCGGCCCGGCGAGGCTTTTTTTCATTCAAGCGAGGGCTTTCTCTATCTGCAATATGTGATGGCCCATGTTGCCGGGAAGCCCTTTGAGCAGCTCATGCGCGCACGTGTGTTCGAGCCACTTGGCATGGCGCGGTCAACTTTCATCGGTGCCCTGCCGGGCGAGGGCGCGCAAACGGCGGGGCTTGTGGCGCGGGGCTATGTGCCCGTTCGTTATCCGCTCGCCCTTTTCTTTTTCCCTTTCATTGTGTCGCTCGCCGTTGCCATTGTCCTGATGCTGGTTGTGCTGCGTGTTGTCTATGACGAACATCGGCCCGAAATGCGTCATCTTCTGCTGCCGGTGGTTTTGGCCTTTGTCGTGACCCTGGTCGTGGTGACCCTGAATGTCGGCTATGCCATGACATTGCTTGTGACTTTGATCGCCTTGGGGTTTGCGATGCTGCTGGGCGTGCTCATTCTGATCTTTAGGGCGATCGGGCGTTTGCTCGGGCTTGATCAGAGTGGCGAGGGCGTGCTGACGCGAGGGCGGGATATGCAGACGACGCGTTTTTATGTCGTCACGATTGTTCTGGCCTGCCTGACACTTGTGCCGCTGTTGCGTTTCAATCTGCCTGTCAAGCATTTGCCATTCGGACAGGTTGCGCAGCCCAATGTGTCCCTGAGCTTCCGAACCTCGGCAAATGACATGGGGCGTTTCATGATTGAATTGCTCGACGGGCAGGAAATCGGGCGGGCCATGCGCAGCCAGATTTTTTCGCAACAGACCCGTATCGGCAAGAACAGGGGCTGGGCCATGGGGCTGGGCATTCAGCGCAATGACAACCGCATCACCTATTGGGAACGTGGTGCAACGCCCGGCTATGTCAGCCTCATGGTGCTGGAGCCCGCGCGGCAGACAGGCGTTGTTGTTCTGACGAATTCCAGTGAGGGGGGGCTTCTCACCCAGGCGATCATGCGTGATATGCTGGGCATTGAAGCGGTATGGGCCTTGCCCTGAACCGGCGGCATTGCGGGGAGACACAGCCATGCAGAGCTTCAAGGTGATTTATGCCCGGGCCGTCAAACGTCATGGCGAAGATATTGTCGAGGCAAGCCTGTCGCGTCCGAAGAAGTCGGCAGCGCTGAAGAAAATCACCGATGATCGCTGGCTTGCCGGCATGACACGGGCCGTTTTTCAGGCGGGCTTTGTGTGGAAAATTATTGAAGCCAAATGGCCGGGCTTTGAAGAGGCCTTTGACGGCTTCAATCCCCATCGCGTGGCCTTTTATTCCGATGAGGATTTGGGGCGTCTTGTCAGCGACAAGCGCATTGTGCGTAATGGCGCCAAGATCAAGGCAACGGTTGAGAATGCGCGCTTTGTCACCGAGCTCATCGCCGAGCATGGTTCGGTCGGCGCGTTTTTTGCCGCGTCAAAGCCTGAAAATTATGTGGATCTTCTCGAAACGCTGAAAAAGCGCGGGAGCCGTCTTTCCGGTGCGTCAGCCCAATATTTCCTGCGCATGCAGGGCGTGGACAGTTTTATCCTTGCACCCTCCGTTGTTGCGGCACTCGTCAAGGCGGGTGTTGTGGACAAGGCGCCGACCTCGCGCAAGGCGATGCTTGCCGTGCAGGCCGCTTTCAATACATGGCAAAAAGAAAGCGGCCGATCCCTCAACGAGATCAGCCGCATCCTTGCCATGTCGATTGATGGGTGAGGTTTACTTCCTGGTCGCGTCCGCTTTTGCGGAGTCAATCGCGTCCATGATGATCTGGCGGGCTTCGGTGGCATCGCCCCAGCGTTCGATCTTGACCCATTTGCCTTCTTCAAGATCCTTATAGTGCTCGAAGAAATGCGCCACGCGCTTGAGCAGGATCTCGGGCAGGTCGGTATATTCACGTGTGTTCTTGTAATAGGGATTGAGCTGTTCGACGGGCACGGCGATGATTTTTTCATCCATGCCGGCTTCATCGCGCATCATCAGCACGCCGATGGGACGGGCGCGCACCACAGCGCCGGGAACAACGGGAATACGGCTGACAACGAGCACGTCCACCGGGTCGCCGTCGCCTGACAGCGTGTGCGGGATGAAGCCGTAATTGGCTGGATACTGCATGGCTGTGTGAATGAAACGATCAACAAAGAGTGTACCGGACGCCTTGTCCATTTCATATTTCACAGGATGGCCGCCATGCGGCACTTCGACGATGACGTTCACATCTTCGGGGGGATTGACGCCGATCGGGATGGCTTCGATACGCATTACTTGGAGTTCCGTTTGTTACGTGCTGCGAGGAGTCGCAGACGGAGGGCATTGAGCCTGATAAAGCCTTGGGCATCCTTCTGATCATAGGCGCCCGCATCGTCTTCGAAGGTCACATGGGCTTCCGAATAGAGCGAATAGGGGGAGCTGCGGCCAACGACAGTCGCGTTGCCCTTGTAGAGTTTGACGCGGACGGCACCTGTAACCATTTCCTGACTTTTGTCGATCAGGGCCTGCAGCATTTCGCGTTCGGGCGACCACCAGAAGCCGTTATAGATCATTTCTGCATAGCGCGGCATGATCTCGTCCTTGAGATGGGCGGCACCACGGTCGAGCGTGATGGTTTCGATGCCGCGATGGGCAGCAAGAAGAATTGTACCACCCGGTGTTTCGTATATGCCGCGCGATTTCATGCCGACGAAACGGTTTTCCACCAGATCAAGACGGCCGATGCCATTGGCCCCGCCGAGCTCGTTGAGCCTGGTGAGGAGTGTGGCTGGCGACATTGTCACGCCATCAATGGAGACGGCATCGCCCTTTTCAAAACCGATTTCGATATAGGTCGGCTTGTCGGGCGCGTCTTCCGGCGCGACACTGCGGGAATAGATATATTCAGGCGCTTCTTCCGCTGGATTTTCTAGGACCTTGCCTTCAGCGGAGATGTGCAGGAGGTTTGCATCGACCGAGAAGGGCGCTTCGCCGCGCTTGTCCTTGGCGATCGGAATCTGATGCTTTTCGGCAAATTGAATGAGTGAAGTGCGTGACGTCAGGTCCCATTCGCGCCAAGGCGCGATGACCTTGATGTCGGGATTGAGCGAATAATAGCCCAGCTCGAAGCGGACCTGATCATTGCCCTTGCCGGTGGCACCATGACAGACGGCGTCGGCGCCTGTCAGTGCGGCAATCTCGATCTGGCGTTTGGCAATTAGCGGGCGGGCGATGGAGGTGCCCAGCAAATAGACGCCTTCATAAAGCGCATTGGCGCGGAACATGGGGAAGACATAGTCGCGGACGAATTCTTCGCGCAAATCCTCAATGAAGATTTCCTTGATGCCGAGCATCTCGGCCTTTTTGCGGGCCGGTTCCAGTTCCTCACCCTGACCGAGATCGGCGGTGAAGGTCACGACTTCACAGCCATATTCGGTCTGAAGCCATTTCAGGATGATGGAGGTGTCCAGACCGCCTGAATAGGCGAGGACTACTTTTTTGACGTCTTTTTTCGCGCTCATCTGTGCCGCTCCGCTGGCCACAGGGGACCATCTGACCTTTGCGAGCCCCTGGGGATTTTGCGGGCATAATAGGCATATTGTGCGTCTGCACAACCACGTGACGGGCCCTGTGCCGGCTTTGTTTTCATGAAAAGAGGTCAAAAAGGGCCCATAGGGGGGTGCTGGGCGGTCTGCTTGACCGTATGCTGGGTTTCTCATTCCACCGGTCAATCCGAGGGCGCGATATGTCGATCATGGGCTTTATTCCTCTTCTGCTATTGGTGGCAGGCTATGCTTGGTATGTCAGCCTGATTTCCAGGCGCAACAAGGCCCGCGAGGCCATGTCCTCGATTGATGTGCAGCTGCGCAAGCGCTTCGATCTGGTGCCCAATGTCGTGAAGCTTGCCCAGAACTTCATGACCCATGAAAAGAGCCTGCTGAACGAACTGACGGCGCTGCGGGCGCAGGTGGATCAGCCCTATCGCCCCAATGACCCGGAAGATGTGAAGGCGCATATGGAGGCCGCCAACAAGCTCAATGCCGGGCTGCGGCAGCTCTTCGCGGTGGCGGAGAATTATCCTGAATTGCGTTCATCCGACACGATTGTCCGGGCGCAGGAAACCTTTGAAGAGGTCGAGGCCAATATTGCCGCTGCCCGCCGCTTCTATAATGCCTCGGTTACCCAGCTCAATAATGCCGTTGAAATCTTCCCGGGCTCGATCATTGCGGGCTTTGCCAATGTCCTGCCGATGCCTTTTTATGAGGTCGAGGAAGCCTCGCGCGCCCCGATCGATGTGAATGATTACATGAAATCAGAATAGGCCGGAGCCTCTGTGACCATGTCGCGTGATCCAGATGCCCAGCTTGCTGCCTTTGAGGCCTATTGCCGGTCGGACCTTTTGCCATGGCTGCAGGAGGCAGAGCTGACCCGGCGACATCTTGCCAATCAAGCCTATCGCCGGGTTGCCGTGGTTGTCATTGTCTGTGCCTTGATCGGCATCGTTGGTTTGCGGCTCAATGCGGCATTGTGGATTTTTCTGGCTTTCGGGCTCTTCGGTTTTGGCATTTCAATGGCGCTGAAGCCTTTGCGTGCCTGGGGCGGGCGCTTCAAGGCGGACCTCTTTGCCCAGGTTTTTGGCTGGTTTGGCTATGACTACAGCTCTGATGTGCCTGACATGCTGTTTGAGCCGCTCTGGGCCAGTGGCATATTGCCAGCCTATGACAAGCGTGTGCTGCAGGATCATGTGCGCGGCCATGTTGAGGCTGCCAGTTTTGAGCTCGCCGATTGCCATCTTATTCGGGTGAACCGGGACAGCAAGGGCCGGCGCAGTGAGAGCACCGTCTTTCAGGGCTTGATCGGCTATTATTCAATCCCGAAAAAATTTGCCGGACGGACTGTTCTTTTCACCGATAATGGCATTTTCAATATGTTGCAGGGTATCGGGCGTGCTGGCGAGCGGGTGCATCTGGAAGACCCGCGCTTTGAAGAGGCCTTTGAGGTCTATTCAACCGATCAGATCGAGGCGCGCTATCTGTTGACACCTGCCTTCATGGAGCGTGTGCTGGCGATGCGCGACAGGCTGGGCGGGCGCATGCAGGCAGCCTTTACAGGTGGCCGCTTTTATCTGGCGGTGCATCTGGGCCGGGACCAGTTTCCCAAACCATCCATTTTTTCATCGGTTGATAATCTGGACGGGATCAACAAGCTCGTCAGTCCCATCATGTTTATTGCGTCTGCCGTTGATATTCTGAAACTCAATCAAGAGACACATATATGACGCAGCAAGTCGAATTCTGGTTTGAATTTGCCAGCACCTATTCCTATCCCGCTGCCATGCGTGTAGAGGCGATGGCGCGCGCGGCGGGGGTTGGCCTTGTCTGGCGGCCCTTTCTTCTCGGTCCCATCTTTGGCGCACAGGGCTGGAATGACAGCCCGTTCAATATTTATCCTGCCAAGGGGAGATATATGTGGCGCGACATGGCGCGGATCTGCGACGCGCAGGGGCTGGTTCTGAAAGAGCCGCTGCGCTTTCCCCAAAACGGATTAAAGGCCGCGCGGATTGCCATGCTTGCGACGGACGAAGGCTGGGCCGGTGATTTCGTGCGCGGCGTTTATCTGGCCAATTTTGCCGGACAGAAAGATATTTCAGATGAGGCCGTGTTGCGTGATCTGCTGCATGCGCTCGGCAAGGACGCCCCCGATGTGATGACGCGTTCGAATGATCCGGCAAACAAGGATCGCCTTAAGGTGCAGACCCAGACCGCCATCGGAAAAGGCATTTTCGGGGCGCCGAGTTTCACGGTCGGTGAGGAGCTGTTCTGGGGCAATGACCGGCTGGAACAGGCGCTCGACTGGGCGGGAAAATCCGCTTAGGCAAAAAGCTGCGCCGTCGCAAAGACAAGCACGGCCAGGCTCATCACCGCACCAAAGATCGGCACCCATAACGGCACGGTGTAATGCGGCGTTGTGTCTTTGTCGCGCAGTTTGATGCGCACAAGGGCGAGATTGACGATTGTAAAAATGATCAACGCAGCAAAGGTGGTTGTCTGTGCTAGTCCGCCCAGCGGAAAGGCGAGGGCAAGTGTCAGGATGATCACGACGGCAATCAGTGTTGCCATGAGAGGCGTTCTCGTGTCGGGGTCGATCCTGCCAAGGATGGCCGGCATGGTGCCCGAAGAGACCATGCCATAAAGCACGCGTGCGGCCATGACGACCTGCACGAGCACGGTGTTGACGGTGGCGATGACGGCGACGCCTGCAAAGGCTGCCGCATTCATGCCGGTGGAATGTTCGAAAACGAGCGCAAGCGGGGCATCGCTTGCCGCCAAGATTGCCGGTGGGACAACGGCAACGGCGACAGCGACAACCACAAAATAAAGCAGCGTTGTGATGGCCAGTGTCAAGGCGATGGCAATCGGCATGACGCGTTTGGGTTCGCGCACTTCTTCGGCCATGTTGACGAGGTCTTCAAAACCGATAAAGGCGAAATAGGCGACGAACATGCCGGATATCACACCAATGAAAGAGACGGGCATGTTTTCTGGTGCGGTAAATGTTGCCAGCGGCGGCAAGCCACCCAGATCGTAAAGCCCGGTGCCAACAATCACCAAAAGGCCTCCCATCTCGATGATGGTGAGAAGAACGGTGAGCGCGACCGACTGCACCACGCCCCATCCGGCAATGAGGCCGAGGGAGCCGACAAAAATGATTTTGGTGAGCCAGCCCGGCACATCCCATATCTGTTCGAGATAGCCCGCCGCGCCATTGGTGACGGTGGCGGAGGAGACGACACCTGCAAAAACGACAAGCAGCCCCACTACCTGTGAAAGGCGGGGACTTTGAAATGCTTCCAGCACATAGATCGCTTCACCCGCACTGCGCGGCATGCGCGATGAGAGTTCGGCAAAGGAAAAGGCGGAGGGCGCGGCGATGAGGGCGGCAAGCAGAAAGGACAGCGGTGCGAGCGTGCCCGCCATGCCAGCCGTGACGCCGACCAGCACATAGATGCCCGCACCCACCGTGACGCCGACGCCGTAAAGCACAAGCGGCCAGAGCCCGATGCTGCGGCGAAGTGTGGGGGGAAGGGGAAGCGGGGGTTCTGCATTCATTGTCTGTCACCCCTCCAACGCGTCAGATCGTTTCGCTGGCTTCCGCTTTTTCTGTCTTGAAGCGGTCGCTGGCGCGAGCCTTCACGGTATCACTTTTGAGCTGGCCGCAGGCTGCCATGATGTCGCGTCCGCGCGGTGTGCGCACGGGGCTCGCATAGCCAGCGCGATTGACGACATCGGCGAATTTCTCAATCGTCGCCCAGTCCGAGCATTCATAGTCCGTGCCTGGCCAGGGATTGAAGGGGATGAGATTGATCTTGGCCGGAATACCCTTCAGCAGGCGGACGAGTTCCTTGGCGTCAGCCAGACTGTCATTCACGCCTTTCAGCATCACATATTCAAAGGTGATGCGGCGCGCATTGGAAAGGCCCGGATAATTGCGGCAGGCTTCCAGCAATTCGGCGATGGGGTATTTCTTGTTCAGCGGCACAAGCTTGTTGCGCGTCTCGTCATTCACCGCGTGAAGCGAGATTGCCAGCATGGAGCCGATCTCTTCGCCGGCGCGCACGATCTCCGGCACGACGCCCGATGTTGACAGGGTGATGCGGCGCTTGGAGAGCGACAGGCCTTCGCCGTCCGAAACAATGTCGAGCGCATCGCGGACATTGTCGAAATTATAGAGCGGCTCACCCATGCCCATCATGACGATATTGGTGAGCAGGCGGTCGCTGCTGTTGCGGCCTGAATGGGGCCATTCGCCCAGCGCATCGCGCGCAATCATGATCTGCCCGATGATCTCGCCCGCGGTCAGATTGCGTACGAGCTTCTGCGTGCCCGTGTGGCAGAAGGTGCAGGTAAGCGTGCAGCCGACCTGGCTGGAGACGCAGAGCGTGCCTCGGCCTTCCTCGGGAATGTAAACGGCTTCGACTTCCGGTCCGGGCAGGCCTGGCTTGTCGGACGGCAGGCGCAGCAGCCATTTGCGTGTGCCGTCGGTTGATTTCTGCTCCACGACAATTTCAGGGCGCGCAATGACAAAGGCTTCGGCAAGTTTCGCACGGGCTTCCTTTGAGAGCGTTGTCATCTCTGCAAAGTCGCTCAAGCCGTGGTGATAGATCGCATTCCAGAGCTGGCCGACACGCATGCGGATCTGCTTTTCAGGCAGGCCGAAATCGCGCAGCGCCTGCGCCATGCCTTCGCGGGTGAGGCCCATGAGATTGATTTTGGACGCGGGCGCGTCTGCAGGCGTCGCTACCCCGGAAGCGGGCGGGACGGTGCCTGAGTTTTTATGAGAAAGATCGAGTGTCGCGCCCATATGTGGCTGTCATTTCCTAGCGGCAGGCCTGATCGATACGGTCGATTGCCGCCGAGCTGCCTTTGAGCGAATAGGTGTCTGTTGTCAGCGTGTCGCGCGAGGACGTGCCCTTGACGACCATGGAGCGGCCGGCGCGCAGCGCCTTGACCATTTTGCCCTCTTCGCGTGTGTTTTCCAGCCAGGCCCAGAATTGGTGTTCACCGCCCTGCGGCACACCGGAGAACATCTGGAAGCGCTCATTGTCGATGGTCGCGAAAGGACGGCTGGTGGGTGAGAAAGGATAGCCGACACGCATGCTGACTTCGTTCTTGATGCCGCGCCCGGGGCGGTGGGTGACCATGAAATAGACATCGCCGCGATTGGCGCCGGCAGGCAGCATGGTTTTGGGTTCGCTGAGTACATAACAGATGCGGTCATTGCCGCTGCCATAGGTATAGGCAGCCCAGTCGTCAAATTTGCCGAGAAGTTTGGGGGCATCCGCTGCCCATGCGCCTGTCGCGGGGGTGAGGGCAAGGATGGCTGCGGTCAGCGCTGTGGCGGCAAGAACGCGCAAGCGATTCAAATTCATATCCAACTCATTCTGTTATCGGCGGGAATGGCCCCAGACCATAACGGGCCTCAGGCCGGATTTCCAGCCATGCCGGTTCTGCAACGCCCGGCCTCGTGGCCTGCGTCGCCATTTGCCAGAATATCACATGAATCTCGGCGAAAATGGGGAGATGGGCTGGGTTTGTGTAAAAATATCTCTGAAGCTCCAATCTGGCGGAATTTGCCCCGGCTGTGCTAAGCCAGTGGCAGTCAAAATTTGAAGAACAACCTTTAGGGAGATGCCAAATGAAAGCCGTTTTGTCCAAGCATGTCGGTCCGCCTGATTCACTGGTCTTGGAAGAGGTCGCCAGCCCCAAGCCGGGCAAGGGCCAGATCGTTCTCACCATGAAGTCGGCGGCGGTCAATTTTCCCGACGTCTTGATCATCGAGGACAAATATCAGTTCAAGCCTGAACGCCCCTTTTCACCCGGCGGCGAAGTCGCCGGTGTGGTCAAGGACGTCGGCGAAGGCGTCACCAATCTGAAGGTGGGCGACCGTATTCTCGCCTCTGCCGGCTGGGGCTGCTTTGCCGAGGAAGTGCTGCTGGAGGCCAATCGGGCCATTCCGATCCCCGATGAGATGGATTTTCCCACAGCTTCCGCCTTTCTGATGACCTATGGCACGTCGCATCATGCGCTCAAGGATCGCGCGTATATCCAGCCGGGCGAGACCCTGCTGGTGCTGGGCGCGGCTGGTGGCGTGGGGCTGGCGGCTGTCGAGCTCGGCAAGGTGATGGGGGCCAGGGTGATTGCGGCGGCGTCCTCGGAAGAAAAGCTGCAGGTCTGCCGTGATCATGGGGCGGATGAGACGATCCTCTATCCGGGTGGCCCCGATCTCGACAAGGAACAAATGAAGGCGCTTTCCGAAGAGATCAAGAAGCTGACGGGCGGCAAGGGCGCCGATGTCGTCTATGACCCCATTGGCGGTGATTTCTCCGAGGCGGCGTTGCGGGCCACCAATTGGGAGGGGCGTTTCCTTGTGGTTGGCTTTGCCTCGGGCCCCATTCCCAAAATCCCGCTCAATCTCGCCCTGCTCAAGGGCTGCCAGATCGTCGGTGTCTTCTGGGGGGCCTTTGTGGCGCGCAATCCCAAGGGCAATGAAGAAAATATCAAGGAGCTCATGGCATTGTTTGCCAGCGGCAAGATCAAGCCGCATGTGTCAAAGACCTATAAGCTCACCGAGACGGCGCAGGCGCTCAAGGACATGGCTGCCCGCAAGGTCAAGGGCAAGATTGTCATTGTTCCCTGAACGGGTTGATGCGCAAGACCGGCGCTGCGGCGTCTAACGTGGGGGTGCGCCGATGAGGCGACCACTGGCTAAAATCGCCCTGGCCGTCATGCTGGCTGCCGTGGCGATATTCGGCTTTCTCGTCTATGTGCTGCTGGCCTCTGGCGATGCAGATTACTGGCGTGCCGAAATAGCCGAATTTGAGCGGCGGGATGTGTCAAACCCGCCGCCACCCGATGCGGTTCTTTTTCTGGGCGGGCGGGATCTGCGTCTCTGGCCGCGCCTTGATCTGGATATGCGCCCCATCAAGGTCATTAATCGCGGCTTTGGCGGGGCGCAGATCGCCCATGTGACCCATTATATCTCGCGCATTGTCGTGCCCTATGAGCCGCGCGCCATTGTTTTGATGGCGGGTGAGGCTGATCTTGCCGACGTGCATGGGCGGCGGCCTGAAGATGTGCTCGATGATTTCAAGAACTTCGTGGCCGAGCTGCGAGCGCGCAAGATTACGGCCCCTGTCTATTTCGTGTCGATCCACCCCTCGCCAATGCGGGCGAGCCGGTGGTTTGGCGGTCAGCGGGCCAATGCGCTGGTCAAGGATTTCATCCAGCGCGATCCAAGCCTGCATTACATTGAAGCGGCTGACGGCATTGTCGATGCGCGCGGAAATGTGCGCGACAACCTGTTTCGCTGGGATGGGCTGACGCTTAACGCGCAGGGCTATCAGGTGTTGACGGCCGAGATCAAGCCATCGCTTCTTGCGGCTGGACTTGGCCAGCCCCCTCGTCCCTAATTCACTCCCGCCATCAAGAAAAAAAGGAAGAACACCATGAGCAAGACCGTATCCATTGAAACATCAGCCGGCCTTGTTGAAGGCGTTTGTGATCCGAAGTTCAAGGGGCTTCAGGATGCCTTTGTCGAGAATTTTGAAAAGCGCGATGAAGTCGGCGCCAATGTCTGTGTGACGCTGGAAGGCAAGACGCTGGTTGATCTCTGGGGAGGTCGCAAGGCCCCCGACGGCGAGGCCTGGGAACAGGACACGGTGTCGATCGTCTTTTCCTGCACCAAGGGCGCGACAGCCCTTTGCGCGCATATTCTGGCAGATCGCGGCGCGCTTGATCTGGATGCGCCGGTATCAAAATACTGGCCGGAATATGCCAGGAACGGGAAGGAAGCGACGACGGTTTCCATGATGCTCGACCATTCCGCCGGTGTGCCGCATGTGCGCACCAAGCTCAAGGATGGCGGCTATAATGATTATGACTACATGGTGAAACTGCTCGAAGAAGAAAAGCCCTTCTGGCAGCCCGGCATCCGCAATGGCTATCACGGCGTCACCTTTGCCTGGACGGTTGGCGAGATTGTCCATCGCGCGTCGGGCAAGCGCACGGGCAAGTTTTTTGCCGATGAGGTGGCTGGGCCTCTGGGGCTTGATTTCTGGATCGGTACACCCGAGGCCGTTGAGCCGCGCATCGCGCCGATGATTTTTGCCATCCCTGATGAAGCCACGCTGCAATCAAAATTCACGCAAGCCGTGATGACGGATCCCGACTCGCCAGCGCATCTCTTCCTCATGAATGGCGGCAATGCCAATTTCAACACGCGTGAAACACATGCCGCTGAAATCGGCTCGGCCAATGGCATTACCAATGGTCGCGGGCTCGCGGGCATGTATGCCCCTCTTGCCAATGGCGGCGGCAAGCTTGTCTCGCCCGACACGATTGCGCGGATGGGCCGTATCAGCATGGGCACGCATGAAGATGCGACATTGCTCATCCCCAGCCGTTTTGCCCTTGGCTATATGAAGAGCATGGATAATCGCAGCTTTCCCAATTCAGCGGGCATGAGCTGCATCATGTCGGAATCGGCTTTTGGCCATGTCGGCATGGGTGGTTCCATCGGCTTTGCCGATCCGCAGGCGGGTATGAGCTTTGGCTACAACATGAACCAGATGGGCAACGGCATATTGCTTAATGCGCGGGGCCAGTCGCTGGTCGATGCGGCCTATCGCTCGATTGGCTGCACCAGCAATGCCAGCGGGGCCTGGCGCTAGCTTGCCCGGCTGTCGTCATCGGAATCTTCCTGCGGCGGCAGCCCCAGCGCGAGGCGCGCTGCCTGTCTGTGCCGTGCCTTGATATGGCTGGAGACAAGGCCCAGGGCAGCCGTCAGCACAGTTGCGTCATCGGTGAAGCCGAAGCCTGCAATGATGTCGGGCACAAAGTCCGCCGGCATGATGAAATAGGCAAGGGCTGCCAGAATGGTTGCTTTCACACGCAGCGGTGTCTTGGGGTCACGGGCACAGAACCATGACGCGGCGGCTTCCTCGGCGAAAGGAATGCGACCGGCATAGCGGGCCATCTTCTTCCAGAAACCTTCCTGCACGGCCTGTTCGTTGCGCGCCAGAACGGCGGGCAGCTGGGTCTGCTCTTCATCCAGTGGATCGCCGAGACTGTGGCTCGAACCGGGGGGCGAAATCGTCATTTGCGTCCTCCTGCCAAGGGGAAGTCCTTTTCTTTTGTAAAGATGGTGTCGAATTCGGCCTCGCGCAAGGCAAGGCTGCCGCTGCGTTATTCGGCGATTGTCTCAAAAGTTGAGGAATTGCAGCGTTTCCGCGCAGATTTTGGGCTCGCTCTTTAGCCCGCGAGTTTGTAAAACGGCCTCAAACAAGGCGGGCCCATCCCGCGAATATGGACAGGGAGATTTCCAATGAAACTCGACTCAAGCATTAGCGCCGTTGTGACAGGTGGTGCTTCCGGCCTCGGTGAAGCCACAGCCCGCGCCCTTGCCGCGCATGGCGTGAAGGTTGCCCTTTTCGATCTGCAGGAAGAAAAAGGCGAGAAGGTTGCCAAGGACATCGGCGGCGTTTTCTGCAAAGTGAACGTGACGGATGATGCCAGCGTTGATGCCGGCTTTGCCAAGGCGCGCGCCGCCATCGGCCAGGAGCGCATTCTCGTGAACTGCGCCGGTACGGGCAATGCCATCAAGACCGCCTCGCGCAACAAGGAAACGGGGGCGCCTGAATCCTTCCCGCTCGACAAGTTCAACCTCATTATCCAGATCAACCTGGTGGGCACATTCCGCTGCATCGCCAAGTCGGCGGCCGGCATGATGACGCTTGATCCGCTGCCCGACGGCGACCGTGGCGCGATCGTCAACACCGCTTCCGTTGCCGGTGAAGATGGCCAGATCGGTCAGGCAGCCTATTCCGCTTCCAAGGCCGGCGTGATCGGCATGACACTGCCCATCGCCCGCGACCTGTCGCGTGAAGCCATCCGCATCAACACGATCCTGCCCGGCATTTTCGATACGCCGCTGCTCGCCGGTGCCCCTGAAAAGGTGCGTCAGGCGCTTGGCGCGCAGGTGCCGTTCCCGTCCCGTCTCGGCCAGCCGGACGAATATGCCAATCTGGCGCTGACCATGATCCAGAACGGCTATTTCAACGGCGAAGATGTGCGTCTTGATGGCGCCATCCGCATGGCGCCGCGCTAAGCTTTCAGCGCATCGACAAGATCAGGCCCCGGCAGCAATGTCGGGGCCTTTTTTGTTCAGAGACCGGCCGCCTTGTCCATGAAGCGGGCCATATCGATATCATTCTGCGAAATGCCGTCGACATCATGGGTGGCAAGTGTCACTTCCACCCGGTTATAGACATTGAACCATTCAGGATGGTGGTCCATTTTTTCGGCGACCAGTGCGACGCGCGCCATGAAGCCGAAGGCTTCGTTGAAATCAGCAAATTTGAACTTGCGGGTGAGGGCATCCCTGTCGCTGGCAAGTTTCCAGTCGGGCAGGGTGGCTAGTGCATCGGCACGGGCTTTGCCTGTTATTTTTTCAATCATATTCATCTCCTGGAAATTGCGGCGTATCGGGATAGAGACATTCGCAGACATAAGGCCCGCCGCCGACGCTGTCACGTGACGAGTAGAGCCCAAACTGCGTGACGTCAAATCGCGGTGACGCAAACAGGTTCTGTGCGCTCACAAACCGGTAGGCGAGATCGGTGTCAACGGCACGCAGGCGGGCGAGTGTCACATGCGGCATGAAGTTTCGCTTTTCCGGTTTGAGGCCGACACGCCGTGCCGCCGCCTCATGGCGCTGCTGCAGGATGCGCAAGGGCTCGCTGGGTTTGACGCCCGCATAAAGCGCCTTGGGTCTTTCGCCGCCAAAAACACCAACGCCTTCGAGTTCCAGTTCAAAGGGCGTGAAAGGGATGCGACGCAATTCGCCATCAAAATCATCGGCTATATTTTCCGGCACATCCCCCAGAAACCGGAGCGTGATGTGCAGGTCGTCGCGGTCGATCCAGCGTGCGCCTTCCAGACCACGCTGCAATTGCGCAAGGCGCTCTGCAATCAGGTCGGGAAGGGCAAGGGCCGTGAAAAGACGGATCATATTCTCGTCAGCATCATGGGCAGGGGTTGGGCTGGCTCAGATGGATGGCTTCCACTTCGGCTTCCAATTCGTCGGTCCATTTCAGATTGACGGAATCAACCGCGATCTTGAGCTGCGGCATGTCCGTTGCGCCGATGATATTGGAAGTGACGAAGGGGCGGGTCGTCACAAACTGGTTGGCGAGCTGCGAGGCATCGAACCCATGCTTCCTGGCAAGTGCGAGATATTTTTCAAAGGCCGCATCTGCCATGGGTGATTCATAGCGCTGCAACCGGTTGAAGAGCTGCTTGCGTGAGCCCTTGGGCAGGGCGCCATTGGCATATTTGCCGGTGAGATAGCCCTGCGCCAATGGCGAGTAAGCCAGCAGGCCGACATGGTCGCGCAGCGCAATTTCGGAGCCGCCCAGTTCGAAGGTGCGGTTGACGAGATTGTAGGCATTCTGGATCGACTGCACGCGCGGCAATTTCTTTGCCTCGGCATAATGCAGGAATTTCATCGTACCCCAGGGCGATTCATTGGAGAGCCCGATATGGCGGATTTTGCCCGCCTTGACGAGCTCATTGAGTGTTTCGAGGATTTCCTCAATGGGATGGCTCGGCGCTTCGATATGCTTGTAGCCCAGACCGCCAAAAAGATTGATCGGGCGATCGGGCCAATGCAGCTGGTAAAGGTCGATATAGTCGGTCTGGAGGCGGGCAAGGCTCTTGTCGACTGCTTCAAAAATTTGCGCGCGGCTCTGCTCGGTAGGCGAGCCATCCTCGCGCAGCCAGGTCATGGGGCTGCGCCCGGCAACCTTGGTGGCCAGAATGACCTTGTCGCGGTTTTTGCGCGCCTTGAACCAGTTGCCGATGATGCGCTCTGTCGCGCCCTGCGTTTCCTTGCGCGGCGGCACGGCATACATCTCCGATGTATCGAAGAAATTGATGTCATGGGCGAGCGCGTAATCCATCTGCTCATGACCAACCTCTTCGCTGGTCTGCTCGCCAAATGTCATGGTGCCAAGACAGATGGCACTGACTTTGAGATCGGTTGTGCCGAGTTTGTGAAATTCCATTGAAGTTCCCCCGTATGGTGCTGTGTTGTAATTGCGCTTATGGCTGTTTGCGTGCGCGTATGTCGGAAATCAGTTTGTCGATTTTGGGCATGATGTGGTCGATCATGACCAGGACGCCGGCCTCATTGGGATGCATGCCATCGCCCAGATTGAGGTCCGGATCGGCGGCGACCCCGTCGAGAAAGAAGGGATAGAAGACGAGTTGATAGCGCTCGGCAAGCTCGGGATAGAGCGAGTTGAAGGCATCCCCATATTCCCGGCCGAGATTGGGGGGCGCATACATGCCGGCAAGCAGCACGACAATACCGCGCGCTTGAAGCCGTGTGATGATGGTTTCGAGGTTTTTGCGTGTGATGGCCGGATCAATGCCGCGCAAGGCGTCATTGGCACCGAGCTCCAGGATCACACCATCGGTGTTTTCGCCAACCGCCCAGTCGAGGCGGGCAAGGCCGCCGGAGCTTGTATCGCCCGAGACACCGGCATTCTCGATTTCAACATCTTCAATACCCTTTTCACGCAGGGCCTTCTGCAGCTGCTCGGGAAAGCCCTTTCCCGGCGGCAGCATGTAGCCTGCACTCAGGCTGTCGCCCAGCGCAACAATGCGGATGCTGCTATCAGCATGGGCGGGCGCTGTCGCCACTATGGCCAAAAGCAGGGCCAAAATGGCGGCAAGCTTGCAAATGCGGGCGGAAAGGCCATATCGCATGAGAAGGTTCTGAGGCGGGCGGCGAAATGTCATCAATGGCCTATGCTCTTGATGCGGATTGGGGAATGGCGATTTGGGAGTGGATGGTCGGGTGAGCGGACATATTATTCAACTGAAAGACGTGAAGCTCAGCCTGCCGAGCCATGCCGGACAGGTCAACATCCTGCGCGGGATCAGTCTGGATGTGCAACCGGGCGAAGCTGCGGGTCTTGTGGGGCCGTCTGGGTCTGGCAAATCGACACTTCTCATGGTGCTCGCGGGTCTAGAGCGCCCCTCATCAGGCAGCATCAAGGTCGCGGGTGAGGAATTGACCGGTCTGAGTGAAGATGGATTGGCGCGCTTCCGTCGGCAACATATAGGGATTGTTTTTCAGTCTTTCCACCTCGTGCCGACGATGACGGCGCTTGAAAATGTCGCCATTCCGCTGGAATTTGCCGGTCGCAAGGATGCATTTGAGCGGGCCGAAGATGAATTGCAGCAGGTGGGGCTCGGCCACAGGCTTGATCATTATCCGGGTCAGCTCTCGGGCGGTGAACAGCAGCGTGTGGCGCTGGCCCGCGCTGTGGCTGGCGATCCGGAAATTCTTCTCGCCGATGAGCCGACCGGCAATCTCGACCAGACAACGGGCGACTCCATCATTTCCCTGATGTTTGATCTGCATGCGCGCAAAAACACCACGCTGGTGCTGATCACCCATGATGAGGCGCTGGCCGAGCGATGCCATCGCGTGGTGCGGCTGCGAGACGGGCTGATTGAGAGCATTTCGGAAGGGATGCCCGCGTGAGGGCTGACAGCGCAACCTCTTGGGCGCTGGCGTTCCGGCTGGCGCGGCGCGAATTGCGCGGCGGCCTCTCGGGCTTTCGCGTTTTCATCGCCTGTCTTGCGCTTGGCGTGGCGGCGATTGCCGGTGTCGGCTCCATCTCGACAGCATTGACGCGCGGTCTTGCCGAAAAGGGTCAGGAAATTCTCGGCGGCGATGTCGATGTGCGCCTCATCCATCGCCCGGCCAGTGCCGATGAACTCAGTGCGCTGAAGGCTGGCGGGCGTGTGGCCACGAGCATCGAGATGCGGGCCATGGCGCGGGTGCCGGCCCGCGATGAAGAGGCAGCCAGCCAAAGCCTCGTCGAGCTGAAAGCGGTTGATGGCGTCTATCCGCTTTATGGTGCGATGGTGCTGGAGCCGTCCATTCCGCTGGCGCAGGCTCTTGCCTTGTCCGATGGTCATTATGGCGTGGTGGCGGAAGCCAATCTCGTCAACCGGCTGAAGGCAAAACCGGGCGATCTCATTTCGATCGGGGAGGCGCAATTTGTCCTTCGCGCCGTCATCAATCATGAACCGGATCGCGTCGGCGATGGTTTCACGCTGGGGCCGCGCGCGATGATCAGCGAGGCGGCACTTGCCTCCACGCAGCTTATTCAGCCGGGCAGTCTGGCAACCTGGCATTATCGCATTCGCATGCCGGACGACGCGCGCGCCGTGGCTGATCTGAAAGGCTTTACCGAAGGGCTGCAGAGCCGCTTCCCCGATGCAGGCTGGCGCATTGCTGATCGTACCGACAGCGCGCCTTCCATGCGTCGCTTTGTCGAGCGCGTGGCCTTGTTTCTGTCGCTTGTCGGGTTGACGGCGCTGGTTGTGGGCGGTGTCGGCGTTGCCAATGCCGTCAAATCCTATCTGGATCGCAAGCGGCAGGTGATTGCGATCATGAAATGTCTGGGCGCGCCGGGGGCGCTGATTTTCCGGCTCTATCTCATGCAGGTGATGGCGCTTGCCCTTGTCGGCATTGCGATTGGCGCGATCATCGGCGCGGTCGCGCCCTATATTGTTGACTATGTAGCTGGCGACATGATCCCCATTCCGGCGGAACTTGGCGTCTATGCCGGGCCGCTTGTTCTGGCCGCTGCCTATGGCGTGCTGACGGCGCTTGCCTTTGCCATCTGGCCTTTGGCGCGGGCGCGCGAAGTGCCTGCGACAAGCCTCTTTCGTGATCTGATTGCGCCCATGCGCCGCTATCCGCGCCCTGTCTATATGGCGGCGACGGCAGGCGCTTTGGGACTGCTCACCGCATTGGCGGTCGGTCTGGCCGAAGAGCGACTCTTCGCCTTCTATTTCGTTCTCGCCGCCATCGCTGTTTTCTGTGTGCTGACATTGGCGGCGCGTTTTATCGCCTGGCTTGCCGCTCGTGCACCCTCAGGCGGCTCGCCTGATTTACGACTTGCGCTTGCCAATATCCATCGCCCCGGAGCACCGACCCATGCGGTGGTGCTGTCCCTTGGTCTCGGCCTGACGCTGCTTGTGGCCGTCTCGCTTATCAATGGCAATCTCTCGGGCGAAATCACCAGCGAGTTGCCGGGGCGGGCGCCCTCCTTCTTCTTTCTGGATATTCAGCCCGATCAGGCAGACCCCTTTGAAAAAATGGTTCGCGAAACGCCAAGCCTTGAGGCCTTTGAACGTGTGCCCATGCTGCGCGGGCGCATTGCCTCGGTGAATGGTGTGCCTGCCGATCAGTTGAAGGTCGCGCCCGATGTGCAATGGGCCCTGAAGGGTGACAGGGGGCTTACCTATTCGGCTGATCTACCCAAGGGCTCGACGCTTGGTCAGGGCACATGGTGGGCCAAGGATTACAGCGGTCCCCAGCTTGTCTCCTTTTCCGAAGATCTGGCCAAAGGCTTTGGCGTCAAGATCGGCGACACGGTGAGCGTCAATGTGCTGGGGCGCGAGATTACCGCGACCATCGCCAATACCCGGGTAATCGACTGGTCGAGCCTTGGCATCAATTTCATTTTCGTTTTTTCACCGGGTGTTCTCTCTTCGGCACCGCACACGATTCTGGCAACCGTCAGCGTGGCGGCGACCGATGAGCAGGCGCTCGAAACGCGGGTGACGGATGCCTTTCCCAATGTCACCTCCGTCCGCGTCAAGGAGGCGCTGGAAAGCGTCAACAGCCTGCTTGAGAATTTCTCGCTTGCCGTCCGCGCAACAGGCGGCATCACGCTTGCCTCGGGCATATTGGTGCTGGCAGGCGCCATGGCGGCGGGCTTTCAGGCCCGGATGCGTGACGCCGTGATCCTGAAAGTGCTGGGCGCGACCCGGGCGCGCATTGTCGGCATTTATGTGCGTGAATATGCCCTGATTGGGCTTTCAACTGCCCTGATGGCGGCGCTGGCGGGCACGGGGGCAGCCTATGCCGTTGTCGTGCTGGTGATGGACCTGCCCTGGTCCTTCCTGCCATGGACGCTTCTCGGAACCGTTCTGGGGGCGACTGTCGTGACCGTTTTGCTTGGGCTTGCGGGCACGTGGCGGGTGCTGTCGGTCTCCTCCGCCAGTGTCCTTCGCGGCGAATAAGGCCCTGATCGGATTGAGGATTGTTCATTTACGACACATAAGTGAAGTTTGATAAGCCCCTGAAAGATATTACAAATTTTTCACACGAATTGACCGGTTTTCCTTGAATTTCCGCCCGCGCAGGCCAATATGAGATCAAGCACTTTTCAGGAGGGTGCAGAGATATGTCAAATCTGAATCAAGACCAGATGCGCGCTGGTGCGCATACAGCAGATGCCGCAGCCATCGATCAGGGGCTGCGCAGCTACATGCTTGGCGTTTACAACTACATGGCGGGCGCGCTCGCCATCACGGGCCTTGTCGCCTATGCCGCCTTTGCCATGGCCGTCACACAGACAGCCGGTGGTCTGGAGCTGACCTCATTCGGTCAGATGATTTATACCAGCCCGCTGCGCTGGGTTCTGATGCTGGCGCCGCTCGGCATGGTATTTTTCCTCGGCTTCCGTATCAACAAGATGAGCCTGTCGGCCGCGCAGATCACCTTCTGGGCCTATTCAGCCCTGATGGGTCTGTCGCTTTCGACGATCTTCCTCGTCTTTACCGGTAACAGCATCGCGACGACCTTCTTCGTCACGGCCGCCGCCTTCGGGTCGCTCAGCCTTTATGGCTACACCACCAAGCGCAGCCTGTCGGCCATGGGCTCCTTCATGATGATGGGCCTCTTCGGCATCATCATCGCGATGCTGGTCAATCTCTTCCTGCAGAGCTCGGCCCTGCAGTTTGCGATTTCGGCGATTGGTGTTGTGATTTTCGCAGGCCTGACGGCTTGGGATACGCAGCGCATCAAGGAAATGTATTTCGTGGGTGACAGCGCTGTTGTTGCCGGCAAGAAGGCCGTGATGGGCGCGCTTTCGCTCTATCTCGACTTCATCAACATGTTCATGTTCCTGCTGCAGTTCCTCGGCAATCAGCGCAGCTGATCGTCTTCGCAGCGACGACAATGATGACCCCGGTGCCTCAGGCACCGGGGTTTTTCATGTTTGTCATGCGCCTAATCGATGAGGCGCAGCTTGCGCTTCTCAAAGACTTTCAGCACCTGTTCCAGTTCGTGGCCGCGCTTGAGGATCTGGCCGCTGGCGGCAATCACGCAATAGGCACCCTGCTTGCGGGCAAGCTTTGGCCGCTTCTCGATGCGGTAGAGCGCGACTTCGCTCGACCGGCGGAAGACGGAGAAGATGGCGACGTCGCGCGATGCGCCCATGGCATAATCCCTCCATTCGCCTTCCGCGACTTTGCGGCCATAAAGCGAGAGGATGGTGTCGAGCTCGCGCCGGTTGAAAAAGACCTGGGGTTCGACGGACCGCCGCGGCTGGGACGGGCCTGTCGCCTCTGCGGGCGCCGAGGAGGGGACAAGCGTGAGGCCTATATTCGCGTCCAGGCTATCCGACATGCGCTTTGGCTCTCCCTTTTTCATTACGGTTCGGTCACGTCAGCGGCAGAAATCCGTTCTGTAACAACAGTATGACGCGCCTTTTTTGAGAAATGAAGCCGCGACACAAAATTGCCCCTTTTTGGCCTTTGACCGAACACAGTGAACAACCAATCTCTAATCGTTGCCTCACGGCCCGGTTCTTATTTTTTCCGGTCATCCAGCCCCCCAGCCCCAACCGGGATCAAGGAACCGGGCCACCCCTTCCCCCAAGGGATCAAGACAGCAGCATCAGCCGCCCAGGACCCCCCGCCTGGGCGGTTTTGCTTTGTGGGGTTCCCTCATGAGCATTCTGACCTGCTAGACTTTCCCAAAAACAAAGGGAGAGACGCGATGAGGCTTCAAAACAGGGTGGCGGTGATTACAGGCGCGGCTTCGGGGATCGGGCGGGCAAGTGCGGCCCTTTTCGCCAGTGAAGGGGCCCATGTTGTGGCGGTTGACCTGCCGGGCAAGGGGCTTGCTGAGGCCCATAAGGACCATCAGGGCGTTTCCACGCTGGAAGCCGATGTGAGTGCGGCAGATGCGGCTGACCGCATCATCGAAGGCACGGTCAAGGCGCAGGGTCGCCTCGATATCCTTTTCAATAATGCCGGCGTTGCCCTTGGCGGGCCGGTGGAGAGCCTAAGCGATGCTGACTGGGACCGCACCATGCAGGTCAATCTGCGGGCCCATTTCATCCTGTGCCGCGCGGCGATCCCGCATCTGCGTCATTCAGGGCAGGGGCGCATCATCAATGTGGCCTCTGTCATGGCCGAAGGGACCGATTACGGCCTGGCGGCCTATAGCGCCTCCAAGGCTGGTGTCGCGGGGCTCACCCGCAATCTGGCGCTTGAACTCGGCAAATCGGGCATCACGGCCAATTACATTCTGCCCGGCGCCATTGTGACCGGCATGACCACCAATTTTGATGATCCAGCCATTGCCGAAATCTGGGCGAAGAAGTCGCCGCTGCGGCGACTGGGCGAGCCGCTGGATATTGCGCGCGCCGCCCTCTTTCTGGCTTCTGACGAGGCGAGCTTCATCACCGGGCATGGCCTCAATGTCGATGGCGGGCTGATGCTGCGGGTCTGACCGGGAAGATGAAACATCTTTCACTTGTTCCCTGATGGCGCTGCGCCTACACAAATCGATGGCCTTTGACGATAAACATGGCATAAGTCCGTGATGTTGAAGCGCCTGTCGGGAGCGCCAAGAGGGAGTGTGCAGGAGACGAGATCCTGCTTTGACCATGACGGATGCCATGATCGAAATTGATGGACTGACCAAGCGCTTCGGCCCCTTTACGGCTGTTGACGGGATCAGCTTTTCCGTAGCGCGGGGCGAGGTGCTCGGCTTTCTCGGGCCCAATGGCGCGGGCAAATCCACCACCATGAAAATGATCACGGGCTTTCTCTCGCCAAGCGACGGCAAGGCCAGTATCTGCGGCCATGACGTGGTGGCCGACACGCTTGCCGCCCAGCGCCAGCTCGGTTATCTGCCCGAAGGGGCGCCGGCCTATGGCGACATGACCCCGCGCGGGTTCCTGCGCTTTGTTGCGCATATCCGTCGCCTGCGCGGCGCAGAGGCCGACAAGGCCATTGATCGCGCTGTCGAGGCGACCGAACTCAGATATGTGCTGGAGCAGCCGATTGATACGCTCTCCAAGGGCTTCCGGCGTCGTGTGGGCCTTGCCCAGTCCATTCTGCACAACCCGCCCGTGCTGATCATGGATGAGCCGACAGACGGTCTTGATCCCAATCAGAAATATGAAGTGCGTCGCCTCATCAACAATATGGCCGCCGAAAAAGCCATCATCATCTCGACCCATATTCTGGAAGAAGTGGATGCGATCTGCACACGCGCGGTGATCATCGATCGCGGGCATGTTGTAGCCGATGGCACCCCTGCCGCGCTGATGGCGCGCTCGCGCTATCACAATGCGGTATCGCTGACACTGGGTGAAAATCTGACGGTGGCCGCCGCCGAGGCGCTCAAGGCGCTGCCTGGCATTGCCTCAATTGAGGTAATCCCGCGCGGAACGGAAACAACACTGACACTCTTTAGCCATCAGCAGGGGGATACCAGCGACATTGCAGGCGAAGTCCGGTTGATTGATGCGGTCGCCGATCTGGTGCGCGAAAAGGGCTGGGAAGTGCGCTCGCTCTATGGCGAACCGGGACGGCTTGATGAAGTGTTCCGCAAACTCACGCGACCCGATACGCATGTGGCCGAAACACCCCGCAAGGGAGAGGCTGCCGCATGAACGAGCTGATTGCCATTTTCCGTCGTGAGCTGGCGGGCTATTTTGCGACGCCGCTCGCCTTCGTTTTCATCGTGATTTTTCTCTTCACCATGGGCGCCTTCACCTTTTACATGGGTGGCTATTTCGAGAGCAATCAGGCTGATCTCTCGATCTTCTTCAATTTCCATCCCTGGCTCTATCTCTTCCTGATCCCCGCGATTTCCATGCGGCTCTGGGCCGAGGAACGCCGCACCGGCTCAATCGAGCTGCTGCTCTCGCTGCCAGTGCCGCTCTGGTCGGCGGTGCTGGGCAAGTTTCTTGCCGCCTGGGTTTTTTCCGGCATTGCCCTGCTGCTCACCTTCCCGGTCTGGTTGACGGTGAACTATCTCGGCGATCCCGATAATGGTGCCGTTCTGGCAGGCTATATCGGCAGCTTCCTGATGGCAGGCGGCTATCTCGCCATTGGCTCGTGCCTCTCGGCCATCACAAGCAATCAGGTCATCGCCTTTGTCATCAGTGTGGTTGTCTGTTTCCTCTTTACGGTGTCGGGCCTGCCTATCGTGATTGATTTCTTTTCAGGCTGGGCGCCGCAGCAGGTCGTGAACACGATTGCATCCTTCTCTTTCCTCACCCATTCGCAGGCCATCACGCAGGGTGTGATTGATCTGCGCGACTTCATTTTCTTTGCCACGCTGATTGCCGCCTGGCTTGTGGCCTGCGGCATCGTCGTCGACATGAAGAAGGCGGGATGAAGTCATGCCAGTGAAAAGCAATGCCTATCGCGTGGTCATGCTGGTTCTGGTGGCGGTGCTCTTTCTTGCCGTCAACATGATCTCGAACGTCGTTTTCCGCTCCGCCCAGATCGATCTCACCCAAGGTGGTCTCTTCACACTGTCGGACGGCACGAAGAATGTGATTGCCGCAATTGACGAGCCGATCACGCTGCGCTTTTTCTATTCTGAAAAGCTTGCCAATGATTATCCAAGCGTGCGCACCTATGCAGGCCACGTCCGCGATCTGCTGGAAGAAATGCGCGACCGCTCCAATGGCAAGATCCATCTTGAGGTGATCGATCCCGAACCTTTCTCCGAGCAGGAAGATCTTGCCGTTTCGATGGGCCTGAACGGCGCGCCGACGACGGAAGGCGATATTGTCTATTTCGGTCTCGTCGGCACGAATATGGTCGACGGGCTTGAATCGATCCCCTTCTTCTCCGACAAGCGCGCGCAATATCTTGAATATGACGTAACGCGCATGGTGCAGAATCTGACGCGGCCGAAAAAGCCGGTCCTCGGGATTGTCACCAATCTGCCGCTTGACACCGGTGCTGGTGGCTTGACGGCGGCGATGCGCGGCCAGTCCCAGCCCTTCATGATCTATGAAGAATTGCGGGCCCGTTTCCAGATCGAATTTCTCGAACAGAAATTCGCAACCGTGCCTGACGATGTGGATGTGCTGATGATCGCCCATCCGCGTCCGCTTGATAAGCCGACGCTCTATGCCATCGACCAGTTCGTGATGCGTGGCGGGCGCGTGCTTGCCTTTATCGACCCACATTCGGAAGTGAGCCTGACGGCGGGCGCCGATGGCCAGCCTGTGCGCGGCTATACCGAAGCTTCCAATCTGGAGCCGCTGCTGAAAGATTGGGGTGTGGCCTATGACCCGCTCAAGGTTGTTGGCGACCGGGCGCTTGCCCAGCGCGTGCAGACCGGTCTTGATGCCCGTCGTCAGGAAAGTGACTATGTGCTCTGGCTCTCGGTGCCGCGCGAGGAGATGAACCAGGACGACATCGTGACCACGAATGTCGACCATCTCAATCTCGGTACGGTCGGGGCACTCTCTCATATTGATGGCGCGACGACACGCTTCACGCCGCTGATCTGGTCGTCGAAAGATTCCGCCCTTTATGATCTCGACTATGTGAAGAGTGGGCCGACGCCGGACATGCTTCTGCGCAGCTTCAAGCCGGGCGAAGGCGGTTATGTCATCGCTGCGCGCATTGCCGGGCCCATCAAGAGTGCCTTTGACGCCGCCCCCGCGCTGGAAGCCAAAAAGGATGACGATCCGTCGGGGCCGGATATGACAGCTGCGATGCTACCTGCCTACCTCGCGTCGACATCAGGCGATGCCAATATTATCGTTTTCGCCGACAGCGACATTTTTGATGACCGCTTCTGGGTGCAGGCGCAGCAATATCAGGGCGACCGCGTGGCCGAGCCGATTGCCGACAATGCCAAATTCGTTTTGTCGGCGATTGATAATCTGATGGGGTCGGATGACCTCATCTCGCTGCGCGCCCGCGAAAAGATTGATCGTCCCTTCAAGGTTGTCGAAGCCTTACAGCGGGATGCCGAGCGGCGCTTCCTGAGCGAACAGGCAAACCTGCAGGACAAGATTTCCGATACGGAAAAGCGCCTCAAGGCCCTTCAAACCTCATCGACAGGTCAGGGCGAGGATGATGCGCGCGTGCAGGCCGAGATCAACAAGTTCCGTGCCGAGCTTGTGGAGAGCCGCAAGGCGCTCCGCAATGTGCAGCGCAATCTGCGCCGGGATATTGACGATCTGGCGGGCAAGATACGCTTCCTCAATGTGATTGCCATGCCCCTGCTGGTGGCTGTGATCGCCCTGGTTCTGGCCTTCTTCCGCCACCGCCGCCGCAAAGCACGTGTTGCCCGAGGAGGTGCCTGACATGTCCGAGCGTTTTGCCGACATCTGGAACAACAAGCCGCTGCGCCAATTGATCATTCTGGCCGGCATCACCATTCTGGCTGTCTTTGCGGCCATCTATGCCGTGACGCGCGATACGCGCGGGGTCAGCGCCCGCTTTGAACCGGTCAAGCTTTTTGCCGGGCTTGATACGCATCTGGAACATGTCGCGAAGATTGTGCTCACCATCCCGCGTGGCATGCAGGGACCGGAAAAGCTCATCATGACAAAGGATGCCGATGGCATCTGGCATATGCCGGGCTTTGGCGGTTATTCCGCCCGGCAGGACAAGGTGAAGGATCTTCTGGTCGGACTGGGCAATCTTGAAGCCTATGAGCCGCGCACAAAGCGGCCGGAGTGGCAGCGCAATCTCGGCCTGCTGGCGCCGGAGGATCTGGGCACGGCCATGCGCGTTGAACTTCTCGACGACAAGAATACGCGCATTGCCGCGCTGCTGACCGGCAAGATACCTGAAGAATCTGTCGATGTGCAGGGGCAGGGGATGATCTATGTCCGTCGTGATGGCGAGGATCAGACATGGCTTGCGCGCGGGCGCCTGCCGCTGTCGAAAGTGGCGTCGGACTGGCTTGATACGGATTTCCTTGATCTGAAGAAGAATGATATTGCCAGCGTGACGCTCTGGGCAGGCACGGCGTTGCCGGCTGTGGTGTCCCGCAGCGATCCTGACGAGCCCAATTTTGAGCTTCAGAATGTTGAAACCGATCGCGCCTCGCGCGGGGCGCCTGTGATGAACGGCATCGCCAATGCGGTGGCAGAGGCCTCCTTTGATGATGTTGCCGCCCGGGACACAATCACCTTCCCCGATAGCTCGCCGCATATCGTAGTCGATAGTTTCAGCGGCCTGCGCTACGAGATCGTGATGACCGGTCTTGGCACGAATATCTGGGCAACGGTCAAGGTCTCGCCAATGGCGGAACTGCCAGCGGGCGTTGATGCCGTTGCGGTGCAGGCCAAAGCTGCCGCGCTCAACAAGCGGCTTTCAGCCTGGGCCTATCAGATTCCAAATGCCGTCTCCGGGCCTTTGATGCAGACCAAGGATGTGCTGACGCGCGAAGGTTCGCCGTCACTCTGATGCCACCGGCACCTGCGGCAGGGATATGAGGCGGATGGCCGAGAGAATCGGGCCTGCCTTGTCTTCCTGGAGCAGCGCCAGATAAGCATCCCCATTATCGTTAGCGAGCGCTGACGGCGCGATCTTGACCGTCAGCGTCTTTCCCTGCCAATGCGCGAGCGGCGTCATTTCGCGGACCGTATTGGTGTAGGTGATGTTGCGACCACGATTTTCCCCGCGCTGGATTTCAACTTTGATCTCAGGGGCATAGCGCAGGAGCCAGAGCGTGGCGGGTTTTGCAGATCGCGCGTCCGCGGTTGCCGGCAGGGTCAGCGTTGTCTCTGTGCCGGTTTGCGAGAGACGGAGTATCGGCCTGTCTGCACCCTTGCGTGTTTCGATCAGCCTGTCGATCACGCTGCGCTGGCTGCCGACGCCCTCCAGTTGGCCATCGACAACGATTTGCGGCGTATAGACGCCGCGCAGGCCAAGGCTCATGGCATAGTCGCGCTGTCGCTGGCTATAGGCGGCTTTGCCGAGCGTGTCCTTCCAGCCGAGATAATCCCAGTAGTCGACATTGAAGGAGAGCGGCAGGACATCCGCGCGCGCGGCAAGGTCCTTCACATAGGCATCGGCGGGCGGGCAGGAGGAGCAGCCCTGGCTGGTGAAAAGCTCGACGATAACGGGCGTGGTGCCCGCCTGCGCCATGCTGCCCAGACTGATCAGCAGGAGGCTGCCAAGGGTGAGTGTCTTGATCATCGTCATCTCCTTTACGGCATTTGACGATAGGTCGCGAGAGCAGTGTGGGCCACTCACGTTGCAGTGAACGGTTGCGTGATCCGGCGTGAGGGGAACAAAAAAGGGGCGTACCTTGCGGAACGCCCCTGATTTATGCGGTGTGGCAGCGATCAGGCTGCGAGGTGGCGCAGCACATATTGCAGAATGCCGCCATTCTCGTAGTAGTCGAGCTCGTCCTGCGTATCGATGCGGCAGAGCAGGTCAATCGACTTCTTGGCGCCATCCTTGTAGGTGATGACAGCCTTGACCTTGTTGCGCGGCTTGACCTTGGCCAGACCCTCGATGGTGACCATTTCGGAGCCGTCGAGATCCAGCGACTTCCAGCTCATGTCATTGATGAACTGGAGCGGGGCAATGCCCATGCCGACGAGATTTGAACGATGGATGCGTTCAAAGCTCTGCGCGATGACAGCCTTCACACCGAGAAGCATTGTGCCTTTGGCCGCCCAGTCACGCGATGAGCCCGTGCCATATTCCTTTCCCGCGAAAATCACGAGCGGCACGCCACGACGCTTATATTCCATTGCCGCGTCATAGATCGGCATCTGGGTGCCTTCCGGTTCCAGCTTGGTCAGACCACCTTCAATACCGTTCAGCATCTGATTCTTGATGCGGATATTGGCGAAGGTGCCTCGCATCATGACTTCGTGATTGCCACGGCGGGCGCCGTAGGAATTGAAGTCCTGTGCACCGACCTGCTTGTCATTGAGGTAGGAGCCGGCGGGGCTGGCAACCTTGATGTTGCCGGCAGGCGAGATGTGGTCTGTGGTGATGGAGTCACCAAAGAGACCAAGGATGCGGGCTTCCTTCACATCGGTGAGTTTGGGAAGCTCTTTCTTGAGGCCTTCAAAGTAAGGCGGGTTCTGCACATAGGTTGAACCGCCGTCCCAGTCATAGGTGAGACCACCTGTGACCTTGATGGCCTGCCATGGCGCATCGCCTTCGAAGACGTTGGCATAGCGTTCGGCAAACATCTCGGGCGTCACGCAGCTGCGCACTGTCTCGGCCACTTCGTGGGTGGTCGGCCAGATGTCGGCCAGATAGACGGGCTGACCGTCGCTGCCTGTGCCGATGGCGTCCTTGGTGAGGTCGATCTGCGTGGAGCCGGCGATGGCATAAGCCACCACGAGCGGCGGTGAGGCGAGATAGTTGGCCTTCACATCCGGGCTGACACGGCCTTCGAAATTGCGGTTACCCGAGAGCACAGCCGAGGCGACCAGGTCATATTTGTTGATGGCCTGGCTGATTTCGGTAGGCAGCGGACCGGAATTGCCGATGCAGGTGGTGCAGCCATAGCCGACGAGATCGAAGCCGAGGGCGTCGAGATCGGTCTGCAGGCCGGAGTTGGTCAGATAGTCGGTGACGACCTGGGACCCGGGTGCCAGCGAGGTTTTGACCCAGGGCTTCACATTGAGGCCTTTGGCGCGGGCCTTGCGAGCCACCAGACCGGCGGCGACCAGCACCATTGGGTTTGAAGTGTTGGTGCAGGAGGTGATGGCGGCAATCACGACATCGCCATGACCAAGGTCATAGGATTTGCCTTCAACGGGCACACGCTGGTCGGCCTGACCGGGTTTGCCAAATTCATTGGCGAGCGCATTGCCGAAATTGGTCGCCATGTCGGTGAGCGCGACACGGTCCTGCGGACGCTTGGGACCGGCAAGGCTCGGCACGACCGAAGAGAGGTCGAGTTCCAGCATGTCGGTGAAGACAGGGTCGGGCGTGTCCGACTCGCGGAACATGCCCTGTGCCTTGGCATAGGCTTCGACCAGATCAACACGATCGGAGTCACGGCCCGTGGCGCGAAGATATTTGATTGTCTCCTTGTCGATCGGGAAAAAGCCGCAGGTCGCGCCATATTCCGGCGCCATATTGGCGATGGTGGCCCGATCCTCAAGCGTGAGGTAATCGAGACCTGTGCCGAAATATTCAACGAATTTGCCGACCACGCCCTTTTTGCGGAGCATCTCGGTGACGGTGAGCACCATATCGGTGGCGGTGACGCCGTCATTGAGCTTGCCGGTGAGGCGGAAGCCGATGACTTCCGGGATCATCATGGAGACGGGCTGGCCGAGCATGGCTGCCTCGGCTTCAATGCCACCCACACCCCAGCCGAGCACGGCCAGGCCATTGACCATGGTTGTGTGGCTGTCGGTGCCCACGCATGTGTCGGGATAGGCGACTTCCGTCTTGCCTTCGGTCTTCGTCCAGACGGTCTGGGCGAGATATTCAAGATTGACCTGATGGCAGATGCCGGTGCCGGGCGGCACGACGCGGAAATTGTTGAAGGCCTTGGAACCCCAGCGCAGGAACTCATAGCGTTCCTTGTTGCGCTGATATTCGATTTCGGTGTTTTCCTTGAAGGAGGTCGGCGTGCCGAACTTGTCGACCATGACCGAATGGTCGATCACGAGGTCCACAGGGACGAGCGGGTTGATCTTTGTGGGCTCGCCGCCGAGATTTTTCACAGCGTCGCGCATGGCGGCGAGATCCACCACGGCGGGCACGCCGGTGAAATCCTGCATCAGCACGCGGGCCGGGCGATAGGCGATTTCACGATCCGATGTGCGGTTCTTGAGCCATCCCTGAACGGCCTTGATGTCGGCGGCACTGACGGTGCGGCCATCTTCAAAACGCAGCAGGTTTTCGAGCAGCACCTTCAGCGAGAAGGGCAGGCGGGAAATGCCCTTGAGGCCCTTTTTCTCAGCTTCCGGCAGGCTGTAATAGGTATAGCTGCGCTTGCCGACCTTGAGGGTTTGCCTGGCATTGTAGCTGTTGCTATTGGATTTGCTGACAGCAGCCTTCTTGGCGGCGGCAGGCTTTTTGGCGGTGGCGGCGGGCTTGGCGGCTGCGACCGGTTTTTTTGCAGGCGCTTTTTTTGCGGCAGGCTTTTTCGCCACAGCCTTTTTGGCCGGGGCCTTCTTGGCAGCAGGCTTCTTGGCGACGGTCTTTTTGGTGACCGGTTTCTTGACGGCTGTTTTCTTGGCCGCAGCTTTCTTTGTCGCGGCTTTCTTTGTCGCGGCTTTCGGGGCGGCCTTTTTGGGCGTGGCTTTTTTCGCGGCAGGTTTCTTCGCGACAGCCTTTTTGGCCGGAGCCTTCTTCGCCACGGGCTTCTTGGCGGCGCTCTTCTTGGTCACAGCTTTCTTTGCCGGTGCCTTTTTCGCGACATCCTTTTTCGCAGCAGGCTTCTTGGCAGGGGCTGCCTTCTTGGCAACGGCCTTCTTCGCGGGGGTCTTCTTGGCAGGCTTTGCCTTGGCGGCCTTTGCTGCCGGTTTCTTGGTGGCCTTCTTGGCTGCTGGGGCGGCAACCGTTTTCTTCTTCGCAGGTTTTGCTGCGGTCTTTTTCGCGACGGCTTTCTTTGCCTTCGCCACTACCTTTTTCGCCATGAATCTGATTCCTCGATGTGCGGGCTCGGCTACCGGGGCGTGGACTTCATGCAAGGGATTCGTGCACGCTGTCCGGAGGGTGGCGGGCAATATATCGGAAATCGATTTCGCCGCCGCCGAACTGCCTTGAGCCTATATGCTTAACGGCGCGACTATAATGTTTTTCAGCGCGCAATGCCATGGCGTGCTGATCAGATGCACAAAAATGAATGAAGAAAATTCAATCACGTCACTTATCGGGGAGAGAACAGATGCAGACGGCCGTGCGCATGGAAAAGAACGGTGCTGTCACAACAATCATTCTTGATCGGGCGCAGGCGCGAAATGCGGTGGATCGCGCCACGGCAGATGCGCTGGCTGCGGCCTTTCTCGATTTTGAACAGGACGAAGCGGCATCCGTCGCGGTGTTTTGGGGTGCTCACGGAGCATTCTGCGCCGGGGCGGACCTTAAGGCCGTGGCCAGCGGCAAAGGTGGCAATCGCCTGAGTGATATGGCGACCGGTGATGCCCATGACAGGCATGATGCGACAGGGCCCATGGGACCCTCGCGCATGGTGCTGACCAAGCCCGTCATTGCGGCAATTTCGGGTCATGCCGTTGCCGGTGGCATGGAGCTCGCGCTCTGGTGCGACATGCGGGTGATGGAAGAAAGCGCCGTGATGGGCGTCTTTTGCCGTCGCTGGGGCGTGCCGCTCATTGATGGCGGCACGGTGCGGCTGCCGCGCCTGATCGGCCATGCCCGGGCCATGGACCTCATTCTCACCGGCCGGGCCGTGAGCGCGCAGGAGGCGCTTGGCATGGGGCTGGCAAACCGGGTGGTGGCCGACGGCCAGGCCCGCGAGGCGGCAGAGGCGCTGGCGGCGGAAATTGCGCGTTTTCCGCAAGGCTGTCTGCGGCATGATCGCCTCTCGGCAATTGAACAATGGGATTTGCCTTTCGATCTTGCTATGGCAAATGAGTTCGCCCACGGTCGCGAGGTGCTTGCCAGCGGCGAAACGGTGAAGGGGGCGGCCCGTTTTGCTTCGGGCAAGGGGCGCGGCGGCGCCTTTGACGACATCTGACCTGCAGGACGCGTTCATGAGCCATACGGCGACAAGCCTGACGATTACGGATCTCGCCTGCGAGCGCGGGGCGCGAAGGGTGTTTGACGGGCTGTCGCTCTCGCTGGAGGGGGGCGAGGCGCTGGTGCTGACGGGACCCAATGGCGTGGGGAAATCCAGCCTGCTGCGCCAGATTGCCGGTCTTGTGGAGGTGTCATCAGGCTCGATTTCGCTGGCACCGGCCGATGAAGATCATCCGATGGCGGCCCGCCTGCATTATGTCGGCCATCTTGATGCCTTGAAGCCTGCCATGAGCGTGCATGAAACGGCCCGCTTCTGGGCTGATTTCTATGGTGGCGCTGCCGATGTCATGCCGGCTCTGGACGCCTTTGATCTTGTGCCGCTTGCCACATTGCCTGTGGCCTATCTTTCGGCGGGCCAGAAACGCCGCCTCGGGCTGTCGCGTCTGCTGCTCGCCTCGCGTGTGCTGTGGCTTCTTGATGAGCCAACGGTCGGTCTCGATACGGCATCGATTGAGCGGCTGAAGGGGCTGATGGAAGCCCATCTGGAAGGCGGCGGCATGATCATGGCCGCCACACATCTTGATCTGGGGCTGGCGCAGGCACGCCACTTCAATCTGGCAGATGTGGCCCGGCAGGTGACCGCATGAGGAGGGCTTTCAGCGCTGTCCTGATGCGTGATCTCCGGCTGGCCACACGGGCGGGTGGTGGTGGTGGCATGGCCGTTTTCTTCTTTCTCATTGTGGTCACCATCGTGCCGCTGGGCATCGGCCCGGACCTGAACCTGCTGGCGATGATTGCGCCCGGCATGTTGTGGGTGGGGCTGCTGCTGTCGGCTCTTCTGACACTTGATCGCTTGTTCCAGGCCGATTTTGAAGATGGATCAATGGATATTCTGATGATGGGCGACCTGCCGCTTGAGGCGCTGGTGGCCGCCAAGGCGGTCGGCCACTGGCTGACAACCGGCTTGCCACTGGTCATTGCCGCGCCGCTTCTGGGCCTGCTGCTCAATCTGGATGAGAGCGCCTATCCGCCGCTGATGCTTGCCATGTTGCTGGGCTCGCCTGCCTTGAGTTTTCTGGGCACCATCGGGGCGGCGCTGACGGTGGGCGTGCGTCGCGGCGGGCTTCTGGCCTCGCTGCTTGTGATGCCGTTTTATATTCCGGTGCTGATTTTTGGTGTCGGGGCGGCAAGTGCGGCTACCAGCGCCATGCCGTCAGGCGTCTATGGCCAAAGCCTGAGCCTGCTCGGCGCTGTCAGCCTTGTCAGCCTGGTGGTGGGCCCCGTGGCTGCTGCCGTTGCTCTCCGGGCCAATTTGCGATGATGTGGGACGTTTTGCCCCGACAGGCCCCGGATCGTGCGTCTTGCTCGTTGGGGCTGGTGGGGCTAAATCACTGATATGTCAACATTGTCCACCAGCCAGCGTTTGCAGGCCTTTGCCAATCCGACCCGCTTCATGTCCCTGTCGGGACGGATTCTGGGGCCGATGGCAGCTGTGACAGCCCTTTTGCTGTTGTCGGGGCTCTATTTTGCGCTGCTCGATTCGCCGCCCGACTATCAGCAGGGCGAGACCGTACGCATCATGTATGTGCATGTGCCTTCGGCCTGGCTTGCCATGATGGGCTACATGATCATGGCGGGGGCATCAGCCATTGGACTGATTTTCCGCCATCCGCTTGCTGATGTCTGCGCCAAGTCTGCCGCGCCGATTGGTGCGGCGTTCACCTTTCTCGCCCTTGTCACGGGCTCGCTCTGGGGCAAGCCCATGTGGGGCACGTGGTGGGTTTGGGATGCGCGGCTGACCTCCATGCTCATTCTGCTGTTTCTCTATCTGGGCTATATCGCGCTCTGGGCAACGATTGAGGAGCCGGCGCGCGCGGCGCGTGGCGCGGCTGTGCTGGCGCTGGTCGGGGCCCTCAATGTGCCGATCATTCATTACTCGGTCGTCTGGTGGAATACACTGCATCAGCCCGCCAGTGTGTTCCGCATGGGCGGCCCCACCATTGCCGCGTCCATGCTGACGCCGCTGATGCTGATGGCGCTTGGTTTCACCATGCTGTTTGTCACCCTGCTGCTGGTGCGCATGCGGGCCGAAATTCTGCGTCGCCGTGTTCGCGGCCTGTTGCTGGCGAAGGCGGATATGTGATGGCCGAATTCTTTTTCATGGGCGGATATGCGGCCTATGTCTGGCCGGTATATGGCTTGGCTTTGCTCGTTGTTGTCGGCCTTGTCGGGCAGAGCCTCCTTGACTATCGCCGTCAGCTGCGCCTTGTAAGCGAGCTTGAAAGCAAAGCCGGTGGTCGGGCGCGGCGTGCGGCCAGGACGCACCGGAGCGATGCATGATGTGGCAACCGCGTCTCACAGCCATTGTGCCGATTGCCCTTTTTCTGATTTTGGCAGGACTTTTTCTGACCGCCATTTATCGCGGTGATCCCTCGCGCCTGCCGTCGGCGCTGGTGGGCCGCTATGTGCCGACATTCGACCTGCCGGCCGTTGAGGGGCTCGACGTGCCGGGTCTGTCCTCAAAGGATTTTGGTACCGGTCAGCCCATGGTCGTGAATGTCTGGGCATCCTGGTGTGTCCCCTGCCGCGAGGAGCATAGTGTGCTCGTGGCGCTCAAGGGGCTTACCGATGCGCCGATTGTGGGGCTGAACTACAAGGATGATGCGGAATCGGCGACGCGCTTTCTGGGGACGCTGGGCAATCCGTTCACGCGGATTGGGGCCGACACCACAGGGCGCGTGTCCATTGACTGGGGTGTCTATGGCGTGCCCGAGACATATGTTGTCGATGGGCGGGGTCTGATCGTGCTCAAGCATGTCGGCCCCCTGACGCCCGATGCCCTGGAAACAGAAATCCTGCCAGCGCTCAAACAGGCCCATATGGGCAAGTGAACGCGGCAGGAGATCTTATTTCGATCGGGACTGAACCAGCCCCGGCTATTGTCTGTTTAAAGATCAGGCCTTTTTGCGGGCAGCCGGTTTCTTTTTGGCGACCGGCTTCTTTTTTGCGGCTGCGGGCTTCTTCTTCGCAGGGGCCTTTTTTGCCACCGGCGCTTCGACAGCCTTCATGTTTTCAATGGCGCCATTGAGATGGCCCAATGCCTTGACCAGTTCAGCCTGCACACCCTTTGGCAAGACATCCAGCAGCGCTTTTTCAGCGGCGATTGCCTTTGGCATTGCACCATTGAGAGCGCGCCGACCGGCGGCTGTCAGGCGTACCGCATTGGCGCGCGCATCTTCGGCGGTTCGCTTGCGGGCCAGCAGGCCATTTTTGATCATGCGGCTGATCATGTCTGCAAGGGTCGAGCGGTCGATGCCGGTGCGATTGACCAGATCGGTCTGGCTCAGGCCTTCTTCTTCGTTCACGGCGAAGAGCACAATGAACTGCCGCGGTGTCAATGTGCTGTCGCCCATATGCTGGACGAACTGGTCATAGGCAAATTGCTGCGTGCGACGCAGCATGTGGCTCAGCGAGCTTTCAAGATCAAAGCTTCCAGTTGTTTTCTTGGCTGCCATTTAGATTTCCTTCGGCGCGTGTTCGTAAGAACAATCAGGGGAAGATCGCGCAGTGATGCGGTGTGAATGCTCACGCCAGCGATCTGGATTAAACTGTTACAGGCCATCCCATTGTGAGTAACGCATTGGGGGGTGGGATGCCCATGAGATATAGATGTTCCGGATTTGTCGTCACGGCGTATAGCTCTATAAATATCATATGCACCCGATGGTGCCCGATATGCAAGAGCCTGAAACGCCTGAGTCAAAAATATCGGCCATACGGAACAATTTTCAGGTTCCATATCTTGACATGAACGGTGTTCGTATATCCGTAGGCGGACCATAGGAATTATTTAGAATGAGTGAAAAAGACGAGAGCCGCCGCCTTGATCATCATGTCACGGGCCGGTTTCGCGACGCTTCGGGCACCGAGACGCTGACTTTTTCAAAACGCGTCCCGCATGGAGACAGTTTGCCGCGCGACATATGCGACCGCTGCGGATTTATTGATTATGTGAACCCGAAAATTGTTGTCGGCTCGGTTGTAGCGCATGAAGGACGCATCATGTTGTGTCGTCGCGCGATTGAGCCCCGTATGGGCTACTGGACATTGCCGGCCGGTTTCATGGAACTGGGCGAGAGTGTGGAAGATGGTGCGCGGCGCGAAGCACGTGAAGAAGCCAATGCCGAAATTGACCTGATCGATCTGCTGGCTGTTTATTCCATCCCGCGTATCGCGCAGGTGCAGATCATGTATCGCGCCAGATTGGCGAAACCGGAATTTTCCGCCGGTGAGGAAAGTCTGGATGTCGGATTGTTCGGCTGGGATGAGATTCCGTGGGATGAACTTGCGTTCCCCAGTGTGCATTGGGCGCTTCGTCAATATCGCAGCGTGATGGATCAGACGGTTTTTGCGCCCTTCTCAAATCCGGAAGGTGAGACGGGAAATCACTTCCCGCAAAAACCCTAGGCCGCCGTGCCATCCTTTTCAGCTTCATCCGTTTTGGCCGCTGGGGCATATATCGTCAGTACGGGAATTTGGGCCATGCCGAAAACCATGGTGAGCGGCATGATGCCAAAGACCTTGAAGCTCACCCATGTGTCCGTTGACACATTGCGCCAGACAATTTCATTGAGCACGGCAAGAAGCAGGAAAAAAAAGCCCCAGCGGCGTGTCAGCACCATCCAGCCTTCGTCGGTGAGATCAAAGGCGCCATCAAAAAGCCTCTTCATGATGGGATTGCCCATATAGGCTGCGCCCAGAAGACCCGCCGAGAACAAAACATTTGTTATGGTGGGCTTCAGTTTGATGAAGAGATCATCATGCAGAAAAATCGTCATGCCGCCCATGACGAAAACAAAGACGCCCGTGACGAGCGGCATGGTCGGAATTTTGCGGAACAACAAATAGGACGTGATGAGCGAGATGGCGGTGGCAATCATGAAGCCGCCGGTGGCCCAGAAAATATTCTGGGATTCGGCAATGCCGAAGAAATCATCCGCCTTGGCATTCAGAATGAAGAAGACGGCAAGGGGCCCCATCTCGATGGCCATGCGGATCCATTGCGAGCCGGACATGCCCGCCATGTTCCGATCATCATTTGCCACTGGTTGGCTCATCTGTCTCTCCCTTTGCCTGACTTCTTACGTGACGAAGATGACATTGGTTCATGTTGCAGGGCTCGGCGACGTCAGGCAGCACCCGTGATGGCGCGGGCATAGGTCTCGGCGTTGAAAGGCTGGAGATCGTCAATGCCTTCGCCAATGCCGATCATATGTACGGGCAGGCCGAAGCGTGCGGCAATGGCGACAAGAATGCCGCCGCGCGCCGTACCATCCAGTTTGGTCATGACAAGCCCGGTGACACCAGCCATTTTGCCAAAAATATCGACCTGATTGAGCGCGTTCTGTCCGGTGGTGGCGTCGAGCACGAGAAGCGTGGCGTGCGGTGCCTCGGGATCAATCTTGCGGATGACGCGGAGAATTTTTTCAAGCTCGGCCATGAGATCGGTTTTGTTCTGCAGGCGACCGGCTGTGTCGATCAGGAGCACATCGGCTTTTTCTTCGCGCGCGCGCGCCACGGCTTCATAGGCAAGGCCTGCTGAATCACCACCGATTTTTGTTGAGCAGACAGGCGCATTGATGCGCGTGCCCCAGATTTTCAGCTGCTCGATAGCAGCCGCGCGGAAGGTGTCGCCGGCGGCGAGCATGACGCTCTTTCCTTCGGCGCGCAGCCTGGCGCCGATTTTGCCGATTGTTGTTGTCTTGCCTGCGCCATTGACGCCGACCACGAGAATGATGAAAGGCCTTTTGCTGTCGTCGATGACAAGCGGCTTTTCGACATCACGCAACCGACCGGCAATATCTTCAGCGAGCACGCGGCGAATTTCTTCGGTGGCAATTTCCTTGTCAAAGCGATCCTTGGCCAGCGCCTTCGTGATGGACGCGGCGGTATCCACACCGAGATCGGCGCTGATCAGGAGGTCTTCGAGTTCTTCCAGCGTTTCAGCATCAAGCTTGCGCTTGGTGAAAATGCCGGTGATACCGTCGGAGAGATTTTTGGTCGAGCGGGACAGCCCCTCCTTCATCCGCTGGAAGAGGGATTTCTTTTTGGCATCCGTTTCGGTGCTGATGTCGTTCTCGCTCATGCGGCCACTTGGCCTTCAAAGCTTTGCCCGTCATGACGCGCCAGATGCAGGTTGACGATGTCGCCGGGCCTGGCAATGCCATCGGCAACGCGCACAGGCGTGAACTGATGGGTGCGACCGAGCAAGGCGCTTTCCATCAGCACGGGGCGCGTCAGGCCAAGGCCTGCATCGAGATGGGCCTGCACACGGGCAGCACCCTTGGCCCGCAGTCGTTCAGCGCGTGACTTGATGAGACCGCGCTCAACCTGGGGCATTTTGGCGGCAGGCGTGCCGGGCCGCGGACTATAGGGGAAGACATGCAGCCATGTCAGTTCGCATTCATCGGCAAGTCGCATTGTATTTTCAAACATCTCGTCGGTTTCAGTGGGGAAGCCCGCAATGAAATCGGCGCCGAAAACAATGTCGGGGCGCAGACGCCGGGCTTCCTGGCAGAAGGCAATGGAATCGGCGCGCAGGTGGCGACGCTTCATGCGTTTCAGGATCATGTCGTCGCCCGATTGCAGCGACAGATGAAGATGCGGCATCAGGCGCTCTTCTTCGGCAATGAGGCGCAGCAGTTCGTCATCGGCTTCAATGGAGTCGATGGAGGAGAGGCGCAGGCGCTCAAGTTCCGGCACGAGCTTGAGGATGCGGCGCGAGAGATTGCCAAGGCTTGGTGTGCCGGGCAGGTCGCCGCCATAGGAGGTGATGTCGACGCCGGTCAGCACGACTTCGCGATAGCCGTTCTCGACGAGCTTGCGAACCTCGGCCACGACCTCGCCGGCGGGCACACTGCGCGAATTGCCACGGCCATAAGGAATGATGCAGAAGGTGCAGCGATGATCGCAGCCATTCTGTACCTGCACGAAGGCGCGCGAACGGCCTTCAAGACCCTGCACCAGATGCCCGGCTGTTTCGCGCACCGACATGATGTCGTTGACGCGGATGCGTTCATTGGATTGCAGCGCGAGGGCAGGGGTCCAGCTGCGCGCCTCCATCTTTTCAGCATTGCCGATGACGAGATCGACCTCGCCCATCTCGGCGAATTCTTCCGGATTGATCTGGGCCGCGCAGCCCGTGACGATGATGCGGGCGGCGGGGTTCTCGCGGCGCGCCTTGCGGATCGCCTGCCGGGCCTGCCTCACGGCTTCATTGGTCACGGCGCAGGTGTTGAAAACGATGGCACCTTCAAGACCGGCGGCTTCGGCATGGTTCTTCATGACTTCGGATTCATAGGCATTGAGCCGGCAGCCGAAGGTGACGATTTCGGTGGGCTTGTTCATGCGCCGGCCCCCGCGAGCAGGCGATCATCAAGATCGCCTTCAAAGTCGAATGTGGCGGGTCCTGTCATGTAGATGTGGTTGTCGCTTTCGCGCCACTCCAGTTGCAGGTCGCCTCCGGGCAGGCTGACGGTGATGTTGCGTTCGGTCCGGCGACGACGCACGGCAGCAACGACCGTTGCGCAGGCCGCCGTGCCGCAGGCCTTGGTAAGGCCCGCCCCGCGTTCCCATGTACGCAGCTTCACATGAGTGGGGCTCAGCACTTGCGCGATGGAAATATTGGCGCGTTCGGGAAAGAGCGGATGATGTTCCAGCATGGGGCCGCTTCGCCCCAGATCAATGGCATCGACATCATCGACAAAAAAGATCGCATGCGGATTGCCGACATTGACGACGCCGGGCGAGTGCATGATGGGTGCGCCCAGCGGGCCGACCTCAAGCTCGATCATGCGGGTATCCTGAAATGCCTCCGAGAGGGGGATTTCGTCCCAGCGTGTGCGCGGCTCGCCCATGTCGACAGTGATGTTGCCGTTGTCGGCGTGGCTCGCAATGGTGTCGCCTGCCAGCGTTTCGATGGTGACGTTGTCGGCGCCCGTCTCATCAAGCAGGATCTGGCCGATGCAGCGCGCCGCATTGCCGCAGGCTTCCACAACACCGCCATCCTGATTGCGTACGCCCATGAAGGCGGTGCCGCCCTCGCGCGGATTTTCGATGGTGATGAGCTGGTCGCAACCCACGCCCTTTTCGCGATCAGCAATAGCGCGCGCCAGTTCATCGCTCATGGCGATGGGGTGGTCGCGCAGATCCAGCACGACAAAATCATTGCCGAGGCCGTTCATCTTGCGGAAATGGATGCCTGAATTGCTCATTATGGGTGGATATATGGCGCTTTTGGTCGCGAAATACCAGTGGTTTGGAGTCGTGATGGTTTGCTTGCCGGTGGCTGGCTGAGGCATTAGAAAGCAGCCATGGAGGCCGGATGGACCGGAATGAGTGAATTATGAGCCAGACACCCTTTCTTGTTGCAGCCCTCTATAAATTTGTCCGCATGGACGGGCTTGCCGAAAAGCAGGTCGAATTGCAGCAGCTTTGCGAGGCAGAGCAGGTGCGCGGCACGCTTTTGCTGGCACCGGAAGGGGTGAATGGCACGATTGCAGGGCCGGATGGCGGCGTGGCGGCGGTGCTGGCCCATTTGCGCGGGCTGCCGGGGCTCGAGGCGCTGGCGCCCAAATTTTCCCGCGCCGCTGAACAACCCTTTTACCGCATGAAAGTGCGCCTGAAGCGCGAGATTGTGACCATGGGTCAGCCGGATGTGGACCCCAATCTCGTTGTCGGCACCTATGTGAAGCCGGCGGACTGGAACGCGCTGATTTCAGAGCCAGATGTCATTCTCATCGACACGCGCAATGATTATGAGGTCGAGATCGGCACATTTGTTGGTGCCATTGATCCGCGCACCCATAGTTTCCGCCAGTTTCCCGAATTTGTCGATGGGCTGAAAAAGTCAGGCGAAAAGCCCAAGGTCGCGATGTTCTGCACCGGCGGCATCCGCTGTGAAAAGGCCAGCGCCTATATGAAGCAGCAGGGCTTTGAGGAGGTTTACCATCTCGAAGGCGGCATTTTGAAATATCTCGAAACGGTGCCTGAGGCTGAAAGCCTCTGGGAGGGCGACTGCTTTGTCTTCGATCAGCGGGTTTCAGTGCGGCATGGGCTGGTGCAGGGCGATTATGACCTTTGCCATGCCTGTCGTCGGCCTCTGGCGGCCGAGGACAAGGCTTCCTCGCTGTTTGAAGAAGGCGTGAGCTGCCCGCGCTGTCATGCTGAGACGACGCCCGAACAGAAACGCAATTTCGCCGAGCGCCAGAAGCAGATCGCGCTGGCGCAGGCCCGTGGTGAAGTCCATATCGGGGCCTCCCTGCATGAAGGGGATGATGCCTGATGGAAAGCCTGTTGCCGCTGGCCGCCAAAGCCGCTGCGCGTCTGAAAGAGCGCGGTGACAGTCTGGCGGTGTCGGAATCATCCATGGGGGGGCTCATGTCGGCCTCACTTGTCGCGCAGCCCGGCGCCTCGGCCTATTTTCTGGGCGGGACCATTATTTACACCCGCGAAGCCGGGCAGGCGCTGCTCGGAATGACGGGGTCGCCTGCGCCCAAGGGTGTGCGTCCGCTGACCGAGGATTATGTGCTGGCGATGGCGCGTCTGGTGCGTGAGCGCATGGGCGCGACCTGGGCCATGGCGGAGATGGGGGCGAGTGGCCCCTCCGGCTCGCCTTATGGCCCCCCGGCGGGCACGGGCGTGATTGCGATTGCAGGACCTGTTGAGCGGGCTGTGACCGTGAGCACAGGCTCGCAGGACCGGGCCGCCAATATGCGCGCTTTTGCAGCTGGCGGCCTCACGCTGTTGATTGACGTGCTGGGCTGATTGATGTGCCGGGCTGGGTTTCAGCCCTTGCGTTTCAGATAGCCGGGCGCGTTTCCCTTGCCGCCTGGCTTTTTGCCATCCGGTTTTTTCCCGACGGGTTTGCGGCCAGCGAATTTCTTGCCCACCGGCTTGCTGCCATCAGGCCGCTTGCTGGCATTGATCAGATCGCCTTTCGGCTTCTGAGGCGCGGCTTTGGCTTCCTCGCGGGGCTTGTATTCCCGGGGCTTTTCGTCGCGCGGTTTATATTCACGCGGTTTGTCGTCGCGTGACTTGTTGCTGTGCGGCTTGTCGCCGGAAGGAGCCTTGTCCTTCCAGCCGGGCTTGCCGTCAAATTTCGGCTTGCCCTTGCCTTGATATTTTTTGTCTTGATATTTCTTGCCCTCAGGCTTCTTGCCATAGGGTTTGTCGTCATTTTTGGGTTTGTCGAAAGATGCGGGCTTTTCAGCCTTCTCCTCGCGCGTCGGCTTGGCTTCGGCCATGGCTTCGGCGAGCTTTTCGACCACGGGGTCAGGGCGCGGCGCAGATTTCGGGGCCGGTTCATTGCCCTTCATGCGCGTGAAGTGGATCGAGCCGTCTTCGATGTCGACGCGGTTGACCGACTCTTCAAAGCGATCGGCAATATGACCGGCAATCTCGACGCGGGATTCGCGATCGAGAATCTTGATCGAGCCGATCTCTTTCTTTGTCACATGACCACGACGGCAGATGAGCGGCAGCAGCCAGCGCGGTTCGGCATTCTGCTGGCGGCCAACCGTCATCTTGAACCAGACGCCATTTTCCATGGCATTGCGATTGGGGCGCTCTTTGGGTTCGCGGCGTTCGCCACGGTCTCCGCGATCCCCACGGTCATTGGGACGCGGGTCGCTGAAGGGCGCATCAAGCATTTCTTCGGCGGCGGGCAGCGTCGCTGAATAGAGCTTGGCAAAGGCGATGGCGATTTCTTCGGGCGACTTCACTTCGAGAAGTGCGCGCGCGAGCGTCTGGTCTTCTTCGGTCGGCGTATCGGTCAGCACCGGATTTTCCATCATGCGCTGATGATCGCGCTGACGAATATCGGAGATGCTGGGCGGCGTGCCCCATTTGGGATGAAGGCGGGCGGCAGACAGCATGCGCTCGGCGATCTTGCGGCGGTTATGTGCGACAAGCACAACGCAGGTGCCCTTGCGACCGGCGCGGCCGGTGCGGCCCGAGCGATGCAGCAGGGCTTCGCGGTTCTGTGGCAGATCAGCATGAATGACGAGATCGAGATTGGGCAGGTCTATGCCACGGGCGGCAACGTCGGTGGCAACGCAAACCGTGGCGCGGCCATCGCGCAGTGCCTGCAGCGCATGGGTTCTTTCGCCCTGGCTCAACTCGCCCGACAGTGCCACAGCAGCAAAGCCGCGTTCGGTCAGACCGCTATGCAGATGTTTGACGCCTTCGCGCGTGGCACAGAACACAAGTGCACCCGGTGCCCCGAAATAGCGCAGCACATTGACAACCGCATGGTCACGTTCTGTCGGCGCGATGCGCATGGCCTGATATTCAATATCGGCATGCTGTTCCTGCTCATTGGCGGTAGCGAGGCGCAGCGCATTTTTCTGGAATGTCTTGGCAAGTGTGGCGATTGGCTTGGCGACCGTTGCTGAAAAGAGCAGCGTGCGACGCTCGGCAGGGGCGGCGTCGAGAATGAATTCGAGGTCTTCGCGGAAACCGAGATCGAGCATCTCATCGGCTTCATCAAGAATGACGGCGCGCAGATGTGAGGCATCCAGCGAACCGCGCTCGAGATGGTCGCGCAGACGGCCGGGTGTACCGACAACAATATGGACGCCCTGTTCAAGCGCCCGGCGCTGGGCCCGCATTTCCATGCCACCCACGCATGAGACAACCTTGGCGCCGGTCTGGGCATAGAGCCATTCAAGCTCACGCTGCACCTGAAGGGCGAGCTCGCGGGTTGGGGCGACGACAAGCGCCAGCGGCTCGGCAGCGCGCGGTAGCGTTTCAGCGCCTTCAAGAAGCGTGGGGGCGACAGCCAGACCGAAGGCAACCGTTTTGCCTGAACCTGTGCGGGCCGAGACGAGCAGGTCGCGATCACTGGCCTCCGGGGCGAGCACGGCGGACTGTACGGGCGTGAGCTTGGCATAGCCCTTCGCCGTCAAGGCGCGCAGCAAGGCAGGTTCAATGGCGTCCACGGGCAGGCCGGGCTCAACCGGCGTGTTTTCGGCGGGGGTCGTGTCGGTCGATTGGGTCAGGGTGTCGTCTTTCTAAGGGCCTGGCAGGCTTCTTGATCGTCTGTCAGCAATGAGTGTGATTGTGCGCTATATACAGGTTTCGGGGCCAAGGCGAAGGGTTGTTGTCGCCGCAGGGGGCCAAAAAGCCCCGATTTGGCCAATCGGCTTGACAGTTTTGGACCTTGCGCCTAATTTCCGGCCCGAATTTCGGGACATTCTAACACCCCGACCCGCCCCAGGCCTATGCCGGGGTCAACTGCCGCCGGCGATGTTCGCTCGCGGGAGCCATTTTGCTTTGTATGAACGGATCTCGCCAGAGCCATGTTCGAAAACCTGACAGGTCGTCTCGGCGACGTTTTTTCATCCCTTAGAGGCCGCGGGTCTCTGAGCGAGAAAGACGTTGATGAGGCCATGCGCGAGGTTCGCCGCGCCCTGATCGAGGCCGATGTAGCGCTGCCGGTGGCGCGCGACTTTATCGATAAGGTCAAGGCCCGTGCCGTGGGTGCCGAAGTCCTCAAATCCGTGACGCCCGGCCAGCAGGTCATCAAGATCGTCCATGACGAGCTGGTGGAGATGCTGGGTGGGGCCAATGCGGATGGCGCACTTTCTTTCCAGGCCGCGCCGCCGGTCGCCTTCATGATGGTGGGTCTGCAGGGCTCGGGTAAGACGACCTCGACGGCCAAGATCGCCAAAAGAATGACCATGCGCGACAAGCGCAAGGTGCTGATGGTCTCGCTGGATACGCGCCGCCCGGCTGCGCAGGAGCAGCTTCGCGTGTTGGGTGAGCAGGCCGGCGTTGCCACATTGCCCATCGTTGACGGCCAGCAGCCGGTGCAGATTGCCCGCCGTGCCATGGAAGCTGCCCGTACGGGTGGCTATGACGTGGTGATGCTCGATACGGCAGGCCGCATCCATATTGATGAAGAGCTGATGGCGGAGGTTGCGGAAATTCGCGACATCGCCAAACCGCATGAGACCCTGCTGGTGGCCGACAGCCTGACCGGTCAGGACGCGGTCAATGTGGCCCAGCAGTTCAATGAGCGCATTGGCGTCACGGGCATCGTGCTGACACGGACCGATGGCGATGGCCGTGGTGGTGCGGCGCTGTCCATGCGGGCGGTGACCGGCGTGCCGATCAAGCTTCTGGGCACGGGCGAAAAGGTTGATGCGCTGGAAGATTTCCGCGCTGACCGCGTCGCGGGCCGCATTCTGGGCATGGGCGATGTTGTCAGCCTTGTCGAGCGCGCCGCTGAAACGATTGATGCCGAAAAAGCGCAGAAAATCGCCGCGAAGATGAAGAAGGGCGAGTTCGACCTTGATGACATGGCCGAACAGCTTGCCCAGATGAAGCGCATGGGCGGCATGGCGGGCGTCATGAGCATGCTGCCGGGCATGGGCAAGATGCAGAAGGCGGCGGCGGGCGCGCATATGGATGACAGCGTCGTCAAACGCCAGGCCGCGATCATCTCGTCGATGACCAAGAAGGAACGCCGCAATCCGAAGCTTTTGAATGCCAGCCGCAAGAAGCGCATCGCGGCAGGCTCGGGCACGGAAGTGCAGGAGATCAACCGTCTCCTCAAGCTCCATCGCCAGATGGCCGACATGATGAAGATGATGGGTCGCCAGAAGGGTGGCGGCATGTTTGCCAAGCTTGGCGCGGCGCTGGGCGCGGGCGGCTTTGATGAGGCGACCGCAGGCGGTGTTGACCCGGAAGCGCTGGAAAAAATGATGCCCAAGGCAGGCGCGGGGATGCCGAGGCTGCCCGGTTTGCCGGGTGCGGGCGGTCTGCCGGGATTGCCCGGGTCACGTGGCGGGATGCCGGGTTTGCCCGGTCTGCCTTCGGGCAAAAAGAAGAAGTGAGAATTCGCGGATCGGTCAGGCCATGAGGGTCGCCGGACGCGCAAGAGACGACAGACATAACGCGTTTATGGATTTCGCGTTTTAGAGAGACTGAAAAGGAACGACAAATGGCTCTGAAAATTCGCCTTGCCCGTGGTGGCACGAAGAAGCGTCCCTTCTACCGCATCGTTGTGGCTGACACGCGCTCACCGCGTGATGGCCGTTTCATCGAGAAGGTGGGCACATTCAACCCGCTGCTGCACAAGGACAATGAGGCACGCCTCGTGCTCGATGTTGAACGCGCCCGTCATTGGGTGGGCCTTGGCGCGCTGCCGACCGACCGTGTGTCACGCTTTCTGGATACAGCCGGCGTGATGCCGCGTGCGGCCCGCAACAATCCGAACAAGGCCAAGCCGAAGGCAAAGGCCCAGGAACGTCTTGAAGCGGCCCGCATTGCGGCTGAAGAAGCTGCTGAAGCCGCCAAGGCTGCCGCTGAGGCCCCTGCCGAAGAAGCACCTGCCGCTGAAGAAACACCGGCTGAGGCCTGATCACCATTCGAGATGGCGCAGCCATGGTGAAATCCGACGAGGCGTTGGCCGGTAAGGTCTGTCTTGGCGTAATCGTCAGTTCGCATGGCGTGCGCGGTCTTGTGCGCGTGAAGCCGTTCACGGAGGAGCCCATGAATGTGGGCGCCTATGGGCCGGTGGAAACGGGTGATGGCAAGCGCCGCTTTGCCGTTGAGGCGATGAGCATGGCCAAGGGGCTGGTGTTGTGCCGCCTTGAGGGTGTCAATGACCGTGACATGGCCGATGCCTTGCGGGGGACGGAACTTTACGTGCCCCGCGAGCGTCTGCCCGAGCCTGAGGAAGATGAAGACTTCTATCAGGCCGATCTGATCGGTCTTGAGACGGTTGATGCGCAGGGTCGCCATTATGGCCGTGTGCTGGGCTTCCAGAATTTCGGGGCCGGTGACCTGATCGAGATTGACCCGGTGACGGGCGGGGCGAGCGTGTTGATGCCGTTTACGGCGGATAACGTGCCTGCTGTCGATATGGAGGCGCGGCTTGTGATCATCGATCCCCCGTTGGGGCTCTTTGAGGATGAGGGCGAGGCAGGTGAGGCCCATGACTGAAGGGGCGCCTGCCACGCCATGGGTTGCCCATGTGCTGACACTCTTTCCGGAGATGTTTCCGGGCTCTCTGGGCCTGTCTCTGGCCGGAAAGGCACTGGAATCGGGCATCTGGAGTCTGGAAGCGGTGGACATTCGCGATTTTGCGCGCGATAAACACCGCTCCGTTGATGATACCCCGGCAGGCGGCGGGCCCGGCATGGTGATGCGGGCCGATGTGATGGCGGCGGCGATTGATGCGGTTCATCCGGGAAATGGCGTCAAGCCATTGATTTATTTAAGCCCTCGGGGCGCGCCTTTGACCCAGGAACGGGTCCGGGCGTTGGCTGAGGGGCCGGGTGTGACCCTGGTTTGCGGTCGTTTTGAAGGCCTGGACGAGCGGGTCATTGAAGCGCGCGGGATGGAAGAAGTCAGCCTCGGCGACTTTATCCTCTCCGGCGGGGAGCCAGCGGCGCTGGCGCTTCTGGATGCCGTGGTCCGGTTGCTGCCCGGTGTGATGGGCGCGACGGCTTCGGGCGAAGATGAGAGTTTTGAAGGCGGATTGCTTGAATATCCGCATTATACGCGGCCTGCCCTGTTTGAGGGCCGCGAAATACCGGCGGTTTTGACCTCCGGTGATCATGCCAAGGTTAAGGCTTGGCGTCGGGCAGCCGCTGAAAGCCTGACAAAGGCCCGACGGCCTGATCTTTGGGATAAATTTCTCAAAGATATGACGAAAGATGGTCGCAAGACCGATTGAATTGTGTTACGGAAGCGCGCTTGCGGGCCAGATGGGTCTGCGACGCCTTCATATCTGAGGTTTGAGAGCCATGAATATCATCGAGCAGATCGATCAGGAACAAATGACAGCGCTGACAAGCGGCGGCAAGGTCATTCCCGATTTCGCACCTGGCGATACCGTTTCGGTCAGCGTGAAGGTTGTGGAAGGCACGCGCGAGCGTCTGCAGGCCTATGAAGGTGTGTGCATCGGTCGCGCCGGCGCCGGCATCAACCAGAATTTCACCGTCCGCAAGATTTCCTACGGCGAAGGCGTGGAACGTGTGTTCCCGCTCTACAGCCCGCTGGTCGAGTCGATCAAGGTGGTCCGCAAGGGTCGCGTTCGTCGCGCCAAGCTTTATTACCTGCGTGGTCTGCGCGGCAAGGCTGCCCGAATTACCGAGAAGAAGGATTTCAAGTCCCGTCGCGGCGAAGCAAACGGCGCAGCCTGAATTCATCAGCCTTAACAGGTCGATGCAGCAAGCAAGCGGGCAGGGCGCCAGACGCCCGGGCCCGCTTTCTTTTTTCTGATGCGCCATTTTCCGAGATGCCACGGGAATGTTGCGAGGTGGTGATGAGATATCCCCGCCCCAAGCATAGCCCTTATACTATTGAGACATGAACGGCTGCCAGAGGATCAACATCCCGCGCCGAAGACAGGAGCAAGAAATATGTCCACACCCCGCACCATGTACGACAAGATCTGGGACGCCCATCTTGTGGACATGCAGGAGGATGGCACGGGCCTTCTCTATATCGACCGCCATCTCGTGCATGAAGTGACAAGCCCGCAGGCCTTTGAAGGGCTGCGCATGGCCGGCCGCAAGGTGCATGCACCTGCCAAGACGCTCGCGGTTGCCGACCATAATGTGCCGACCACGGATCGCGCCCATGGCATTGCGGATGAAGAAAGCCGCATCCAGGTGCAGACGCTGGAAGACAATGCCAAGGCCTTCGGCATTGAATATCTGCAGATGTCCGATATCCGTCAGGGCATTGTGCATATTGTCGGCCCGGAACAGGGCTTCACGCTGCCGGGCACCACGATTGTCTGTGGCGACAGCCATACCTCGACGCATGGTGCCTTTGGCGCGCTCGCCCATGGCATCGGCACATCGGAAGTCGAGCATGTGCTGGCCACGCAGACGCTGATCCAGGCCAAGGCCAAGAACATGCGCATCAATGTGATGGGCAAGGCGCCGGAAGGCTTTACGGCCAAGGATATCGCGCTTGCCATCATCGGCCATATCGGCACGGCGGGCGGCACGGGCTATGTGATCGAATATGCCGGTGAAGCGATCCGTGACCTGTCGATGGAAGGCCGCATGACGGTCTGCAACATGACGATCGAAGCCGGTGCCCGCGCCGGCATGATCGCACCGGACGAAAAAACCATTGCCTATTTCAAGGGCCGCCCGATGGCGCCCAAGGGCGAGAACTGGGACAAGGCAGCGGCCTATTGGCTGACGCTGCCATCGGATGAAGGCGCGCATTTCGACAAGGAAATCAATCTCGATATCGCCAATCTGCCGCCGATGATCACCTGGGGTACGAGCCCTGAAAATGTCATCAAGATCACCGACCGCGTGCCGGATCCGGAAAAAGTGACCGATGAAAACCATCGTCACGCGCTGGAACGCGCGCTGGCCTATATGGGCCTGACGGCGGGTACGCCGATCACGGATGTGAAGATCGACCGCGTCTTCATCGGCTCCTGCACCAATGGCCGCATCGAAGACCTGCGCGCGGCTGCCGCTGTTGCCAAAGGCAAGAAGGTTGCCGCCACCGTCAATGCGATGGTGGTGCCGGGGTCGGGCCTTGTGAAGGAGCAGGCGGAAGCTGAAGGCCTTGACAAGATTTTTGTCGAAGCCGGTTTTGAATGGCGCGAGCCAGGTTGTTCCATGTGCCTTGCCATGAATGCCGACAAGCTCGCCCCGGGCGAACGCTGCGCCTCGACCTCGAACCGCAATTTCGAAGGCCGTCAGGGCCGTGGCGGCCGCACGCATCTCGTTTCGCCGCAGATGGCGGCGGCGGCAGCGATTGCCGGTCACTTTGTTGATTTTCGCGAGATGAATTAAGGAGACGCCAAATGGACAAGTTCAACAAACTCACAGGCGTTGCGGCACCGCTGCCACTGATCAATATCGATACCGATATGATCATCCCCAAGCAGTTCCTGAAAACGATCAAGCGCACGGGGCTCGGCAAGAACCTGTTTGACGAAATGCGCTATGACGAGCAGGGCAACGAGATTGCTGATTTCGTGCTCAACAAGCCGGCCTATCGCAAGGCACAGATTTTGGTGACGGGCGAAAATTTCGGCTGCGGCTCCTCGCGCGAACATGCGCCCTGGGCGCTGGCCGACTTCGGCATCAAATGCGTGATCGCGCCGAGCTTTGCCGACATCTTCTACAATAACTGTTTCCAGAACGGCATCCTGCCCATCGTCCTGCCGCAGGCCGACGTCGACAAGCTGATGGATGATGCCGAGCGCGGCCAGAACGCCGTTGTGACAGTTGATCTGGAAGCCCAGGAAATTCGCGGGCCAGATGGCGGTGTGATCACATTTGACGTCGATCCCTTCCGCAAGCATTGCATGCTTGAAGGCCTTGATGGCGTGGGTCTGACGCTAAAGAAGGTCGATACGATCAAGACCTATGAAGATCGACAGGCGGTAGAGCAGCCCTGGCTGTAAATATCAATATGTCGCCCGGGATCCGATCCGGGCATCCGGAGCAGGTCCGGCAATGACAATGAGAGCAAGAGCAGAATGACGAAGAACATCCTCATCGTGGCCGGCGACGGCATTGGCCCGGAAGTCATGGGCGAAGTCGAGCGCGTGATCGCCTGGTATAATGACAAGCGCGGCTTTGACGCCAAGGTCGAGAACGAGCTGGTCGGCGGTTGCTGCTATGACGCGCATGGCGTGGCGGTGACGGATGAAACGGTTGCCAAGGCCAAGGCGGCAGATGCCGTGATGCTGGGTGCGGTGGGCGGCCCCAAATGGGATGATGTGCCTTATGAAGGACGCCCTGAGGCGGGCCTGCTGCGTCTGCGCAAGGACCTGGAGCTCTTCGCCAATCTGCGGCCCGCGCTCTGCTTTGCAGCCCTTGCCGATGCCTCGTCGCTGAAGCGGGAAATTGTCGAAGGTCTCGACATCATGATCGTGCGCGAGCTGACGGGTGGTGTTTACTTCGGCGAGCCCAAAGAGATCACTGATATCGGCAATGGCGAGCGTCGCGGCGTTGATACGCAGGTCTATACAACCCATGAGATCACACGCATTGCCGAAGTCGCTTTTGATCTGGCGCGCAAGCGCGACAATCGCGTGATGTCGGTTGAGAAGCGCAATGTGATGAAGACCGGCGTGCTCTGGTATGAGGAAGTTGCCAAGCTGCACAAGGCGAAGTTCTCCGACGTGAAGCTTGAGAACATGCTGGCCGATAATTGCGCCATGCAGCTCGTGCGCAATCCCAAACAGTTCGACGTCATCGTGACCGACAATCTCTTTGGCGACGTGCTTTCCGACATTGCCTCCATGCTGACAGGCTCGCTGGGCATGCTGCCCTCGGCATCGCTCGGGGCCAAAGACGCCAATGGCAAGGCCTGCGCCATGTATGAACCCGTGCATGGCTCGGCGCCGGACATTGCCGGCACGGGGGCGGCCAATCCGATTGCCTCGATCCTCAGCTTTGCCATGGCGCTGCGCTATACATTCGAGTTGGGTGCTGATGCCGACCTGCTGGAAAAGGCCGTCGATCAGGTGCTGGCCTCGGGTCTGCGGACCGGCGACATCATGCAGGACGGCATGAAAAAAGTCGGCACGCGCGAAATGGGCGATGCGATCCTCGCGGCCCTTGATAAATTGAACGGTTGAGTTTTGTTGTCATCCTTCGAGACGGACCTTCGGTCCTCCTCAGGATGAGGAAGAAATTTAGTCCGACGACATCCTTTGAGACGGACCTTCGGTCCTCCTCAGGATGAGGTTAACTCAAAAATATGTCCTCACCCTGAGGAGCCGCAACGCGGCGTCTCGAAGGGGGCGGGCCGAGCTGCAGGAGAGAAAAGATGGGCTACAAGATCGCCGTTGTGGGTGCGACCGGAAATGTGGGCCAGGAAATGCTCAACATTCTGGCGGAACGCGATTTTCCGGCTGATGAAGTGGTGGCGCTTGCCTCGCGCGCGAGCGTCGGGCGCGACGTCTCTTATGGCGACCGCACGCTGAAAGTGAAAGCCATTGAGCAGTTCGATTTCAAGGGCACCGATATCTGCCTGATGGCGGTCAGCGCGTCGCTTGCCGGTGAATGGGCGCCCAAGATCGCTGCCAAGGGTTGCATCGTGATCGACAATTCCTCGCGCTTCCGCATGGACCCCGATGTGCCGCTGGTGGTGCCGGAGGTCAATCCGGGCGCGATTGCGGGCTATACCAAGAAGAACATCATTGCCAATCCGAATTGCTCGACGGCACAGATGGTTGTCGCGCTGAAACCCCTTCATGATGCTGCTGTCATCCGTCGTGTGGTCGTCTCGACCTATCAGGCCGTGTCGGGGGCGGGCCGCGAGGCGATGGACGAGCTCTTCACGCAGACACGTGCTGTCTTTGTGAATGATGAGATCGTGCGCGAACAGTTCACCAAGCAGATTGCCTTTAACGTGATCCCGCATATTGACGATTTCATGGAAGACGGCACCACCAAGGAAGAATGGAAGATGGTGGTGGAAACAAAGAAGATTCTTGATCCCAAGATCAAGCTGACGGCCACCTGTGTGCGGGTGCCGGTCTTTGTCGGTCATTCCGAAGCGATCAATATCGAATTTGAAAATCCCATGAGCGATGAAGAGGCGCGCGCGCTGCTGCGTGAGGCGCCGGGCGTGCTGGTGGTCGACAAGCGCGAGGATGGCGGCTACATCACGCCGCTTGAATGCGTGGGTGACTTTGCCACCTATATCAGCCGCATCCGCGTGGACCCGACCATCGATAATGGCCTCAACATCTGGGTTGTCTCGGATAATCTGCGCAAGGGTGCGGCGCTTAATGCGGTGCAGATTGCCGAAACACTGGGCGCGCGTTATCTGAAAAAGGCGGCTTGAGAACTGCACAATAACTGTGCAATCAACCGCATACGGATGATTGTTAACCCTTTGTCAGTAATTTTTGTCATGCTGGCGCTCAAAAATGCCGACAAATTCTCGGCTATAGCGAGGAAAATTAATCATTTCGCGTAAGGCTACCCTTTGAAGTTGTAACCAGGGGGTATGCTGTGGAGTCGACAGCCCAATCAATCGACACTGTGTGGGTTCTGGTATGCACCGTGCTGGTGCTGCTGATGCAGGCGGGCTTTGCCTGTCTTGAATCAGGTCTCGTCCGGGCCAAAAACTCCATCAATGTCGCCGTCAAGAATGCCGTTGATTTTTGTATCGCGGGCCTTGGTTTCTGGGTCATCGGCTTTGCCCTGATGTTTGGTACGAGCGCCTATGGCGTCATCGGCACGACCGGCTTTGCCATCAAGGGGGCCGCCGGCGACAGTGCCGCCTCGGCCTGGGTGATGGTTTTCTTCTTCTTCCAGCTGGCCTTTTGCTCCACCTCCACCACGATTGTCTCGGGCGCTGTGGCCGAGCGCATGAGCTTTCTTGGCTATATGGTGACCGCCGCCATTCTCAGCATTCTGATTTACCCGGTTTTCGGCCACTGGGCCTGGGGCGGCCTGCTGACGGGCGAAGCGTCCGGCTGGCTCGAGAAGCTTGGCTTCATTGATTTTGCGGGTTCCACCGTCGTTCACAGCATTGGCGGCTGGATCGCGCTTGCGGCCATTCTCGTCATGGGCTCGCGTATCGGCCGTTTTGGACCGGGCGGTCATCCGATTGAAGGTCATGACATGCCGATGGCGACGCTTGGCATGTTTCTCCTGTGGATCGGCTGGTTCGGCTTTAATGGCGGCTCCACGCTGGCGCTGAATGCCTCTGTTCCTTTCGTGCTGGTGCATACGATGCTGGCGGCGGCGGCAGGCGGCTTTGCAGCGACCATTCTGAGCTGGGTGCGTTCGGGCCTGCCCAGTGTCAGCAGCACGCTGAACGGCATTCTGGCGGGGCTGGTGGCCATCACGGCCAATTGCCATGTGGTGGATACAGGCGCCGCCGTTGCCATTGGCATGGTGGGTGGCATGGTCTGCGTCTTTGCCAGTGATCTGCTTGCCTATCTTGAAATTGACGATGCGGTGGATGCCGTGCCGGTGCATCTGGCAGCGGGCATCTGGGGCACGCTGGCGGTGGCGATTTTCGGCAATGAGGCCATGTTCCCGAATGGCAATACCCGCCTTGAACAATTGGGCGTGCAGGCGCTCGGGGTGGTTGCGGCCGGTCTTTTTGCCTTTACCGTTTCCTATTGTCTGCTGCGTCTCATCAATCGCTATGCGCCGCTGCGTGTGAGCAGCGAAGATGAATCGATTGGCCTCAATGTCTCTGAGCATGGCGCTTCAAGCGCTCTGCTGGATGTGCTGGGTGCGATGGAACATCAGGCCGCGCGGGGTGATTTCTCCCGCTCGCTGCCGGTCGAGCCCTTCACCGAAGCCGGCGAAATTGCCAAGCGCTACAATCTTGTGCTCGACAAGTTCAACAATGAAGTCGAACAGCGTGAAAAGACACTGGGCGATCTGCGCGAAGCGCGTGATCTGGCCGAGCTTGCCAATGCATCCAAGTCCCAGTTTCTGGCCAATATGAGCCATGAGCTGCGCACGCCGCTCAATGCCATTATCGGCTTTTCCGAACTCATCAATAATGAGCTTTTCGGCCCGGTCGGCAATGATCGCTACAAGGAATATGTGGGTGATATTCACAAATCATCGAGCCATCTGCTCAGCCTGATCAATGACATTCTCGATCTCTCCAAGATCGAGGCTGATCGCTATGAGCTTTATGAAGAAGAGCTCGATGTCGCCGAGGTGATCGCCACCTGTCATCACATGATCCGTCATCGTGCCTCTGAAGCCGGTGTCGAGCTGTCGATGGTGATGGATCCCAAGCTGCCGCTGTTGCTGGCGGATAAACGCGCCCTGCGCCAGATGATCCTCAATCTGGTTTCCAATGCGGTGAAATTTACGCCGCGTGGCGGCTATATTGAACTCTCCGCGCATCTGGAGCCCGATCAGCGTATCGCGTTGCGTGTGCGCGACACGGGCATTGGCATTTCGCGTCAGGACATTCCGACGGCCCTTGAGCCCTTCCGCCAGATCGGCAAGGATTCCAATGTCTATTCCTCCGAGGGGACGGGTCTTGGTCTGCCGCTGACCAATGCGCTGGCGCGTCTGCATGGCGCCACGCTGGTGATCGAGTCCGAGCCCAATATCGGCACCACGATCACGATCCGCATGCCCTATGATCGTGTGGTTCAGATCAATCAGATTGCCGCAGCCGGCTAAAGGCTTTCAATGGCGCAGGCTGTGAGAGGCTGTTCCAGAAGTTGCTGGCCCGGCCCGAGCAGCAGGCTTTCCGATTTCTCATCAATGCTGAAGGCGACCATGTCGGCTGTGGTGGCGCTGGCGCACGCCATGGCCTCGGCAACCGTCATGCCATTGAGGTGATGGCCGAGAAAAAGGGCGGCAAAAAGATCGCCTGTGCCCTTGGGGGTGGTGAGGGGCGCGACGGCAAGATGTTTGGGCGTCTGACAGCGCCAGACATGGTCAGCCGTGATGGCGAGGCTTGCGATGAAGGCCGCATCGGCGGGCGATGAGGTGGCCACGACCAGCGAACATTTCAGTGAGCGGGCCGCCGCAATGGCTTCCCCTGTGTTGCGGATTTCGCAACCGGCCAGAACCCCAAGCTCAAAAATATTAGGTGTGATGATGTCGGCAAGGCCTGCAAGATGGCGCAGGGCATCTGTAATGCCTTCGCTGACATAGCTGCCTTCTTCCGCATCACCGCAGATCGGGTCGCAGAGATAGATGGCCTCCGGATTGGCGCGCCGCAGCCGGCCGAGCAGCGCTTCAATGGCGCCGGCCTGATCGGCATGGGCCAGATAGCCGGAAATCAGCGCGTCGCATTGTGCCAGCAGCCCCAGCTCGTCGAGATTGGCGCCCATCGCCTCGATATCGCCTGCCGCGACGGGGAGCACCTGCGGGCGGCCAAGGCCCGGATGATGGGAGAGAATGAGGCTCGGGATGGGCCAGACATTGTGGCCGAGCCGCATGAGCGGAAAGCTGCTCGCAGAATTGCCGACGGCCCCCATCACGACCTGACTGGAGATGGAGAGGATCGTTGACATGAATTATGGTCCTGATGATGTGAATTCGGGGAAAGGTGCTTCACACCCCCGCTCAGGCTTTATACTGTGCAGGCTCACAGCGAAAATCCATATGTAAGACGATCAGAAAGACAGAGAGTTCCATGTCGGAGAAGAAAATGCCCGCCAGCGCCGCCCGTCCCCGCCGCAGTGTCCTTTATATGCCCGGCTCCAATTCGCGCGCGCTGGAAAAGGCGCGTGATATTCCCGCCGACTCGCTCATTCTTGATCTCGAAGATGCCGTGGCGCCGGATGCCAAGGCAGAAGCACGCCAGCAGGTCTGTGATGCGGTGAAGGCGGGTGGCTATGGTCGCCGGGAAATCGTGATCCGCGCCAATGGCCTCGACACGCCCTGGGGGCTGGATGACCTCAAGGCGGCGGTGGCGGCCGGGCCTGACGCCATTCTCGTGCCGAAAATCAATACGCCTGCCGATGTTGACCGGGCTGAAGCGGCCATGAAGCAAGCCGGTGCCGATGCTTCCATCGCGCTCTGGTGCATGATCGAGACGCCGCTGGCGCTGCTCAACATCCAGGCGATTGCGGCCAAGGCCATAGCACCGGATGCCCGCATGACGGTCTGGGTGATGGGCACGAATGACATTGCCAAGGAGCTGCGCTGCGCCCATACGCCCGAGCGCCTGCCCATGATGACATCGCTCGGCCTGTCGCTGCTGGCCGCGCGCGCCTATGGCATCGTCATTCTCGACGGCGTCTATAATGACATCAAGGAAGAGGCCGGGTTTGCCGCCATGTGCGAGCAGGGTCGCGATCTGGGTTTTGATGGCAAGACGCTGATCCATCCCTCGCAGGTGGGCCCCTGCAACATGATCTTCTCGCCCGATGCGGAGACGGTTGCCTTTGCGCGCAAGACCATCGAGGCCTTCGCGCTGCCCGAGAACAAGGGCAAAGGCGTGCTCAAGGTGGAAGGCCGCATGGTCGAAATCCTCCATGCGGAAATTGCCGAGCGTACGGTGGCGATTGCCGATGCGATCGAGGAGATGGCCAAAAGCGCCTAGTCAGGCGCTTCCATCTTCCTTCGGGCGGCAGCTGCGGCCTTGGATGAATGCTTGTCGGGGGCGAGCGCGGCATCGGTCGCCTTGCGCGCCCATCTCAACAGGCTGTCTTCGTCATCCATGATCTCATCGGGGACGGTGTAATATTTATGGATTTCAATCTCGCGATCGCCCTTGCTGTAGGTGAAGGGGCGGCAGCCGGCTTCCATATAGTCGGTGCGGGTCTTTTCGTTGACGGCGAAATAGAGGGCGTCCTCCGTCATCATGGCAAATTGCAGGCCGCGCCATTTCAGGGTTTTCAGGCCAAAGAGACGGCCTTTCGAAATTTCGCCCAAGGGTGATAAGACATCACAGAGATAATCACTAAACTCATCTCCCATATGACATTCCTTTCGGTCTCCCTCGCCGGGGCCCATGCAGACAGAGGCTTGCAGCATGACCAGCAAAACCAATGCGGGCAATTATTTTGAGGACTTCAAGGTCGGTCAGGTGCTGAACCACGCGACGCCGCGGACGGTGACGCAGGGCGACAGGGCGCTCTATCAGGCGCTTTTCGGCTCGCGTTTTTCGCTGCAGTCCTCAGATGAGGCGGCGCGGGCGGCAGGTTATGCGCAGTCGCCCATTGACGACATGCTGGCCTTTCATGTCGTGTTCGGCAAGACGGTGCCCGATGTCTCGCTCAATGCGGTGGCCAATCTCGGCTATGCCGATTGTCATTTCATGAAACCCGTTTTTCCCGGCGATACGATTTCTACCAGCTCGAAGGTGATCGGGCTCAAGGAAAACTCCAATGGCGAGACCGGCGTCGTCTATGTGCGCTCCAATGGTCGCAACCAGCGTGGCGAGACGGTGATTGACTATGTGCGCTGGGTCATGGTGCGCAAGCGCGACAAGGCCGCGCCCGCACCGGAGGCGGATGTGCCGCACCTGCCCGAGAGCGTGGCACCGGAGCATTTCCATTTTCATGAGGGCGTCAATTTCAAGGGGTTTGACCTGACCGCCTCGGGCAGCCCGCATCTCTGGGACGATTATGAGATCGGCGAAAAGATCGATCATGTGGATGGCAGCACCATTGAGGAAGCCGAGCACATGATGGCGACGCGCCTTTACCAGAATACAGCCAAGGTGCATTTCAATCAGTATACGGAAGGAAAGGGCCGCTTTGGCCGTCGCTTGATCTATGGTGGTCATGTGATTTCGCTCGCCCGCGCGCTCTCTTTCAACGGGCTTGGCAATGCCGTGCTGGTGGCCGCCATCAATGGGGGGCGCCATGTGGCCCCCTGCTTTGCCGGTGATACGGTTTTTGCCTGGAGCAAGGTCCTCGACAAGGCGGCGATTGCCGGTCGCGAGGATCTGGCGGCGCTTCGGCTGCGCACCTATGCGACCAAGGATCGGCCCTGCCATGATTTTCCCGGCGCGCTTGAAAAGGGCTATGACGAGGGCGTCATTCTCGATTTTGACTATTGGGTTCTGATGCCGCGTCGCTAGGAATGCTTCTGGCCGTAACGTCCCTGCCAGTTGATATTCATTCGCAACAAAGGGGCCAAGTTGCCGTGTGGGCACAGTGCCCTATTTGATATCCCGGACGGGTGGTGATGGGCATTTGCCTTCCGTCCTGCCAAGCGATAAACAACGACTAGACGAAATTCCTTCCACTGCTTGTTCAAGCCGGGGTTCCAGAAATGGCTGATACCCAACAGGCCGCCAGGCCTTTATCGCCTCATCTTCAGATCTATCGCCGCACTCTGACGATGATGCTGTCCATTATCCATCGCATCACGGGTGTGGGGCTCTATATGGGCACCGTCCTGCTGGCGGCATGGCTGATTGCGCTGGCCATGGGCCCGGATGCCTATGACAGCTTCATGGGGCTGGCAGGCAGCCTGATCGGCCGTCTCATCATGTTCGGTTACACCTGGGCGCTGATCCACCACATGTTCGGCGGCATTCGCCATTTCATCTGGGATACGGGTCGCGGATTCAGCCTTGGACTGGTCGAAGTGATGGCGTGGATCCATGTAATTGCCTCGATCACCCTGACGGTTCTGGTCTGGGTGGCGGGCTATATGATGCTGGGGGCCATGTGATGTCAGAAATGCGTACGCCTTTGAGCCGGGTTCACGGTCTGGGCTCTGCCAAATCCGGGTCCGGGCACTTCATCGCCCAGCGCATGACGGCGCTGGCCCTTGTGCCGCTGGCGATCTTCCTGCTGGCGTCGCTCGTCGCCGTGACGGGTGCGGACTGGCAGACGGCGCATGATTATGTCGCCAACCCACTGAGCGCCATTCTGCTGCTGCTCTTTATCGGCGTTGGCATTGTGCATATGCGTCTGGGTATGCAGGTGGTGATTGAGGACTATGTCCATGGTCACGGGCTCAAGATTCTGGCGCTGGTTGCCAATTCTTTCTTTGCTGTACTGGTCGGTCTGACCTGCATCTATGCAGTGCTCAAGATCGGTTTTGGTTCCTGATTCAATTACGAGAGCGGTTCAATGACTGCGTCAAAAGCATATAGCTTCAATGATCACACCTATGATGTGGTCGTCATTGGTGCCGGTGGCGCCGGCCTTCGCGCGACGCTGGGTTGTGTTGAAAAGGGCCTGAAAACGGCCTGCATCACCAAGGTGTTTCCGACGCGCAGCCACACGGTTGCCGCACAGGGCGGCATTTCCGCCTCGCTCGGCAATATGGGTCAGGATGACTGGCGCTGGCACATGTATGACACCGTGAAGGGGTCTGACTGGCTGGGCGATCAGGACGCGATTGAATATCTCTGCCGCCATGCGCCCGAAGCCGTTTACGAGCTTGAGCATTTCGGCGTGCCTTTCAGCCGCACCGAGGAAGGCAAGATCTATCAGCGTCCCTTCGGCGGCATGACCACGAATTTCGGTGAAGGCATCGCCCAGCGCACCTGCGCGGCGGCTGACCGCACCGGCCATGCCATCCTGCATACGCTTTACGGCCAGTCGGTGCGCCGCCAGGCTGAATTCTATATCGAATATTTTGCCATCGACCTCATCATGGATGAGGAAGGGGCCTGCCGTGGCGTCGTCGCCATGGATATGGCAACGGGCGAAATGCACCGTTTTTCGGCCTCGCTCGTCATTCTGGCGACGGGTGGCTATGGCCGCGCCTATTTCTCCGCTACCTCGGCTCATACCTGCACGGGCGATGGCAATGCCATGGTGCTGCGCGCGGGCCTACCGCTGCAGGACATGGAATTTGTGCAGTTCCATCCCACGGGCATTTATGGCGCGGGCTGCCTCATCACGGAGGGTGCGCGCGGCGAAGGCGGCTATCTGACCAATTCACAGGGTGAACGCTTCATGGAGCGCTATGCGCCCAGCGCCAAGGATCTGGCTTCGCGTGACGTTGTTTCGCGCGCCATGACGGTGGAGATCAAGGAAGGTCGCGGCGTCGGCACCGACAAGGACCATATCTTCCTGCATCTTGATCACCTCGATCCCAAGGTGCTGCATGAGCGCCTGCCGGGCATTTCGGAATCGGCGCGTATTTTCGCCGGTGTCGATGTGACCAAGGAACCGATCCCCGTGCTGCCGACCGTGCATTACAACATGGGCGGTATTCCGACGAACTTCCATGGTGAAGTACTGACGCTGAAGAATGGCAATCCGGACACGGTCGTGCCCGGCCTGATGGCCATTGGTGAAGCGGCCTGCGTGTCGGTTCACGGCGCCAACCGCCTCGGGTCCAACTCGCTGATCGATCTTGTTGTGTTTGGTCGCGCCGCTGGCATTCGTGCCGCCGAGCTTGTCGAGCCCGGTGCGCGCCAGCCCGAAATGAAAAAGGATGCAGGCGACAATTCCATTGCGCGTCTGGATCACTTCCGCAACGCCAATGGCGGCACACCCACGGCCGAGCTGCGCCTCAAGATGCAGCGCGCCATGCAGGAAGATGTTGCCGTGTTCCGCACCGGCGAGACGCTGGAGCAGGGCCGCAAGCGCATTCACGATGTTGTTGGCGGCATTGCCGACATCAAGGTGACGGACCGTTCGCTGGTCTGGAATTCCGATCTCATCGAGACGCTGGAATTCGACAATCTCATCGTGCAGGCGGTGGCCACGGTTGAAGGCGCCTGCGGGCGCGAAGAAAGCCGCGGTGCCCATGCGCGCGAAGACTTCCCGGATCGCGATGATGAAAACTGGATGAAGCACACGCTGTGCTGGGTTGACGCCAATGGCAAGCCATCGGTCGATTTCCGTCCGGTGCATGCCTATACGCTTTCCAACGACATTGAATATATCAAGCCGAAGGCGCGCGTTTACTAACGCGTTGCTCAAGGGGTAAGGACTAGGTCATGGTTCAGCTTACACTGCCGAAAAACTCGACGATCAACAAAGGCAAGACATTCAAGGCGCCCAAGGGCACCAAGAAGGTCAAGGCGTTTCGCATCTATCGCTGGAACCCGGATGATGGTCAGAATCCGAGCATCGATACTTATGAGATCGATCTGGCCGCCTGCGGGCCGATGGTTCTTGATGCCCTGATCAAGATCAAGAACGAGATCGATCCGACACTGACCTTCCGCCGCTCCTGCCGCGAAGGCATTTGCGGGTCCTGTGCCATGAATATTGACGGCACGAACACGCTGGCCTGCACCAAGGGCATCGACGAAGTGTCCGGGGATGTGAAGATTTATCCGCTGCCGCATATGCCGGTGGTGAAGGACCTTGTGCCGGACCTGACGAATTTCTATGCCCAGCATGCCTCCATTGAGCCCTGGCTGCAGACGAAGACGCCCGAGCCTGCCAAGGAATGGCGCCAGAGCCATGATGACCGCGCCAAGCTTGACGGCCTTTACGAGTGCATTCTCTGCGCCTGCTGCTCGACCTCCTGCCCGAGCTACTGGTGGAATGGTGACCGTTATCTGGGCCCGGCCGCACTGCTTCAGGCCTATCGCTGGCTGATCGATTCACGCGATGAAGCCAAGGGGGAGCGTCTTGACAGTCTGGAAGACCCGTTCCGGCTCTATCGCTGCCACACCATCATGAACTGCGCCAAGACCTGCCCGAAGGGTCTCAATCCGGCCAAGGCCATTGCCGAGATCAAGAAGATGATGGTGGAGCGTCAGGCCTGAGGCCTGTTTCAAACACGCATTGCGAAAGGCCGTCCTTAAGGGGCGGCCTTTTTTCTTTTGCGGATGGGGAAATGGAAGCGCCCGCACCTCTAACTCTGGGGGAGGGAGGTGCGGGCTTGTCGTCACGATTTTGAGGGATGTGACGGCCGGGGGTGGAGCCCTCAGCAGTAGAAGAACGCGGGGGCATCCGGATTCCGGCGCCATTTGCCCGGCGTCACGCGATGGCTTGACGGCTGTCTATATTTCAATGATATTGGAAATATGGAATCAAAAACCGCCATACCCGTTCTCACCGCCCTGGCGCAGGAAACGCGCCTGGCCATTTTCCGCGCGCTGGTGCGGGCACATTCCGCCATTGAAGGCGAGGGTGGGCTCGGGGCAGGCGAAATCGCCGAGATGCTCTGCGTGGCCCCGGCGACGCTCTCTTTCCATCTGAAGGAGATGGCCCATGCCGGGCTTGTGGTCTCGCGCCGCGAGGGACGCTCAATCATTTACAAGGCCGATCTGGGTGTGATGCGGGGGTTGACGGATTTTCTGCTGGATGATTGCTGCAAGGGTGCCTGCGGGACCCTGGAAAAAGCCGATCTTTGCTGTTGAGGTGAAAAATGAGCGCCGAGAAAACACGCTTCAATGTTCTGTTCCTGTGCACGGGCAATTCGGCCCGCTCGATCATGGGGGAAGCCTGCATGAATGCGATGCATGGCGACAAGTTTCAGGCCTATAGCGCGGGCAGCCATCCCATGGGTCGCGTGAACCCGCATGCAATTGACATTCTGCAGCATGCCAAAATACCGACGGAGAAGCTGCGTTCCAAATCATGGGACGAGTTTGCGGAAGCCGGCGCCCCCCATATGCATTTTGTCTTTACCGTCTGCGACAATGCGGCGGGCGAGGTCTGTCCCGTCTGGCCCGGACAACCCATGAGTGCGCATTGGCCTTTCGAGGATCCGGCTGCCTTTGTCGGCAGTGAGGATGCGACCCGGAAAAAATTCCTTGAGGTTTTTCTCCAGATCCGCCGTCGTATCGATCTGTTTGCCAATCTTCCCTTTGACCGTCTTGATCGCATGTCCCTGAAAAGGGAACTGGATGATCTGGGCAAGGCGCGCGGCTAAAGGACCATTCTTCATGTTGACGAAAAAGGGGCTGCGAGCGCTGGGGGCCGAGGCCGTCGGCACATTTCTGTTGCTGGCCACCGTTGTCGGCTCGGGTATCATGGGCGAGCAGCTCTCGCCCGGCAATGCGGCGGTCGCCCTGCTCGGCAATTCGATTGCGACGGGCGCCATTCTCTATGTGCTGATTTCCTATCTGGGGCCTGTGTCAGGGGCGCATTTCAACCCGGCGGTGACGCTTGTTTTCTGCCTGCGGCGTGAGCTCCCGCTTGCGCAGGGCGCCGCCTATATTGCCATCCAGGTGCTCTTTGCCGTGCTGGGCGCAATGGCGGCGCATGCGATGTTCGATATGGATTTGATCCAGTCCTCCCTGCATCAGCGCAGCGGCGGTGGGCAATGGCTGGGCGAGGTGATTGCGACCTTCAGCCTGCTGATCACCATTCTGGGGGCTGTCCGGTTTCGCCCGCTGGAAGTGGCACCCATGGTCGCCATGGTGATTGTGGCGGGTTACTGGTTTACCTCGTCGACATCCTTTGCCAATCCGGCTGTGACGCTGGCGCGCAGTTTCACCAATACGTTTTCAGGTATCAGGCCGGACGACGTTGCCGGATTTGTTCTGGCGCAGCTGGCCGGCGCGCTGCTCGCCGCGCTGGTCGCCCATTGGCTGTGGTCTGACGAAAAACCTCTCGCACAATAAATCGGCCCGCGCTCCGGTGAGGAGGCGGGCCGATCATCATTCAGACATTGTCTGTCAGCAGAGCAGATTATTCTGCAGCGGCAGGTGTACCTTCAGCAGGTGCTTCGTCGCCGGTCTTCATGTTGTCAGCGGCGTCTTCCATTGCCTTGCCGGCATCATCCGCCATGTTCGACATGGCTTCACCAGCATCTTCGGCCGCTTCGCCAGCGGCATCAGCGGCATCAGCGGCGCTGTCCATGGCTTCGCCAGTGGCTTCGGCGGCATCTTCAACAGGTGCCATCATGCTGTCTTCAGGCGCGGCTTCTTCGGCAGGGGCTGCAGCTTCATCAGCCGTTGCAGCGGAGTCATCCGACATTGCCGGCGTTTCCATGGCGGCTTCGTCGCCACCCTTTTTCGTCATATTGAAGCCGATCACTGCGATGACAGCGATCACGATGATGGCAATAGCTATCTTCATGAAATTCGACATAGTATTTCCCTCTTGGCGCATGTATGCGCCTCAATGTTTCAGACAGTCCCTGTCACAGGGTCGCGATCTGTTCAGGCCCCCCCTCCGTATCTTGCTAGAACTTTCAGGTGCCCGTGAGCGATGTTAGAGAGAATCGGGGGTACTTTGCCACCATCAAACGATGAAATTCGTAAGTTTCTTTGCGGTTTTCGTTCAAATATCCGTTTTGCGGGTGTTGATTATCTTGAGCGCAAGGTGCATTGACCTTTTCAACCCCCCTTGCGGGTTCTCTGCTGCAGGCGCTAACAATCAAAAACAACAAGAAGCAAAAGGTAGATTCATGTCAAAGGAACTGACGCATTTTATCGGCGGCCAGCATGTGCAGGGCACAAGCGGGCGCTTTTGTGATGTGACCAATCCGAATACGGGCGAAGTGACCGGACGGACGCCTTTGGCCAGTCTGTCTGAAATGCAGGCCGCGGTGAAAGTGGCGGCCAATGCCTTTCCCGATTGGGCGGCCACAAACCCGCAGCGCCGCGCCCGTGTGATGTTTGAATTCAAGCGCCTGCTCGAAGACAACATGCAGGAACTGGCTGAAATGCTTTCGGCCGAGCATGGCAAGGTGATCGCCGATTCCAAGGGTGATGTGCAGCGCGGTCTGGAAGTCATCGAATTTGCCTGCGGCATTCCCCATCTGATGAAGGGGGAATTCACCGAAGGGGCAGGCCCCGGCATCGACATGTATTCCATCCGCCAGCCGCTTGGTGTGGTGGCCGGGATCACGCCGTTCAATTTTCCAGCCATGATTCCGATGTGGATGTTTGGTGTGGCCATTGCCTGCGGCAATACATTCATCTGCAAGCCATCGGAAAAAGATCCCTCGCTGCCGATCCGACTGGCTGAACTTTTCATGGAAGCCGGTGCCCCGGCCGGTGTTCTCAATGTCGTCAATGGCGACAAGGAAGCCGTCGATGCCATCCTCACCGATCCCACCATTCAGGCGGTGAGCTTTGTCGGCTCCTCCAACATTGCCCAATATGTCTATGCAACGGGCGCGGCACATGGCAAGCGCGTGCAGGCGATGGGCGGGGCCAAGAACCACGCCATCATCATGCCGGATGCGGATATGGATCAGGTCGTCAATGATCTGATCGGCGCGGGCTATGGCTCGGCTGGTGAACGCTGCATGGCGATCTCGGTTGCGGTGCCGGTGGGCGAGGAGACGGCTGACCGCCTGATCGAGAAGCTTGTCCCGCGCGTGCAGGCGCTCAAGGTGGGTCCGTCCACCGCAGCGGATTCCGACTATGGTCCGGTCATCAGCAAGGCGCATCTCGACAAGGTTGAAGGCTATATCGATCTCGGCGTGAAGGAAGGCGCCAAGTTGCTCGTCGATGGTCGTGGCTTCAAGCTGCAGGGCTATGAGAATGGTTATTTCATGGGCGGGTCACTGTTTGATCATGTGACCGATGACATGAAGATTTATAAGGATGAAATCTTCGGTCCGGTGCTCTCGGTCGTCCGTGCCAAGACGTTTGAGGAAGCCGCCGAGCTGCCGACCAAGCATGAATATGGCAATGGCGTTGCGATTTTCACCCGTGACGGCGATGCCGCGCGCAGCTTTGCCTCGCGTGTGCAGGTCGGCATGGTCGGCATCAATGTGCCGATCCCCGTACCGCTCGCCTATCACAGCTTTGGTGGCTGGAAGCGGTCCGCCTTTGGTGACACCAATCAGCACGGGACGGAAGGCGTGAAATTCTGGACCAAGATCAAGACGGTGACGTCGCGCTGGCCATCGGGCGGCGTCAAGGAAGGCTCGTCTTTCGTGATCCCGACGATGAAGTAGAACCAGTTTTGGGAAGTAAAACCAGTTTTGGTGAATGGCTCGACAAAAATGGCGCTTCCGCAAGGAGGCGCCATTTGCTTATGTGGCGACCCAATCAGGAGGCCCATGATGACAGACCCTGCCGCGTCAATTGATCTCAATGCCTATTGCGCCCGCATCGGCTATGTCGGTGCACGCGAGGCGACACTGGATGTGCTGAAAGCGCTTCACTGGGCGCATGCCTTGTCCATTCCCTTTGAAAATCTTGATGTACTGGCGAGGCGCCCAATTCAGCTGGATATGCGCTCGCTTCAGAAAAAGCTGATAGCCGATCGCCGCGGCGGTTATTGCTTTGAGGTCAACGCGCTCTTTGTCGCTGCCCTGCGCGCCATCGGCTTTGAGGTGACGACGCTTATCGGGCGGGTACGCTGGAAGGCGCCGGCTGAGCTTGAGACAAACCGCTCGCATATGCTGTCGGTTGTCGATTTGCCGGAAGGCCGTTTTCTTGTCGATATCGGCTTTGGCGGTCTGACGATGACGGGCCCCATTCCTTTCGTGACGGATCGCGAGCTTGAAACGCCGCATGAGCCGCGCCGATTGATGGTGCATGGGGAGGGCTATGAGCTGCAGGCAAAGCTTGCCGATGACTGGGTGCCGATCTACCGCTTCACGATGGAGCCCAATGGGCCGGTGGATTATGAGCAGGCGAGCTGGTTTACCTCTACCCATCCGTCATCGATCTTTGTGCAGTTCCTGATCGTCGCGCGTCCAACTGATGAAGGACGTGTCACGCTATTCAATACCAATCTTACCATTCGCCATCGTGATGGCGAGGTTGAAACCCGGCAGCTTGAAACCGAGGCGGCGATTGCCGATGCGCTGGCCACCCATTTTGATCTGCCGCTGACGCCGGCAGATCAGGCGCTGATGCTGACACCCTATCTGGAAAGCTGGCGCGCGCTTTAAGAGGCCTGCCGGGCAGATGGATGTGGGTTTGAGGCTCTGGAATGATCCGTGACCTGCGACGCTTTTCAGGTTATTCCCTGAAGGCAATGTAATGTGGCGTGATTTTGGGGGCGTTTGAGATGGCCAAGGGTCCGCTGAAGGCCTATCGGGACAAGATCAAGAAGGGCGAGATCGCGGCTGATCCGGCGCAGGCGTTAGTCGCCGAGCATCTTCAGCGGCTGGCTGACATGCTGGCGGGCTGGCGACCGGGACGTCGGTTGGGGCCGCTGGCCATGTTCGGCATTGGCCGCAAGGTGACGCCGCCTGAGGGCCTCTACATCTGGGGCGGCGTGGGGCGCGGCAAGTCCATGCTGATGGATCTCTTTTTCGAGAAGGTTGCCGTCTCGCCCAAACGCCGCGTGCATTTCCATGCCTTCATGCAGGAAACCCATGGCCTGATCCATGACTGGCGCCAGCGCGAAAAGGCCGGGAAGGTGAAGGGGGCCGATCCCATTCCCCCTGTTGCCGCGCAGATCGCGAGCAAGGCGTCGCTGCTCTGCTTTGACGAGTTTCAGGTGCATGACATTGCCGATGCGTCCATTCTCGGGCGTCTGTTCGAGCATCTCTTCGAACTGGGTGTCGTGGTCGTTACCACCTCCAACCGCCCGCCCGATGATCTCTACAAGGGCGGTCTCAACCGCCAGCGCTTTCTGCCCTTCATTGATCTCGTCAAGGACCGCATGACGGTGCTGCTGCTCGACAGCCAGACCGATTACCGTCTTGATCGCATCAAAGGGCTGCCGGTCTATTACACACCGCTTGATGCGGCATCTGATCGCGCGCTTGATGAAACCTTCTTCAAGCTAACCGACCGCAAAAAGGGTGACCCGGCTGTGCTGGATGTCAGGGGCCGCGCGCTTGATGTGCCGGAGGCCTGTCATGGCGTCGCCCGCTTCACCTTTCGTGATCTCTGCGCCCGGCCTCTGGGGGCGGCGGATTATCTCAAGCTTGCCGAGACCTATCACACGGTCATTCTGAAAGATGTGCCGGCAATGGGGCCTGAGCTGCGCAATGAGGCCAAGCGCTTCGTGACGCTGATTGATGCGCTTTATGAAGCCAAGACGAAACTCATTCTCTCCGCTGCCGTGCCGGCCACAGCGCTCTACGAAGCGGGGGACGGCGCGTTTGAATTTGAACGCACCGTGTCACGTCTGATCGAGATGCAGAGCAGCGACTATTTCTCGTTGCGCGCAGCCGACTAGCCGGGCTTGCGGGCCGTAATGACATGCGATGATCCGACATTGGGGTGGCGGATGATCGATGTGAAGCCCGCCCGCTGCAGAAGCGTGACGGCGGCGGCAGTCTCCTGCGGATGACGGCTCCAGGGATTTGGCAGCCAGCTGCGGTCGCGGTTATTTTCGTGATCGCGCAGGATCAGCACGAGCTGGCCCTCTCGTTTCAGCACCCGATTGGCTTCCATCAGCGTGGCGACAGGGTCTGCCCAGAACTGAAAGCAGTGAAGTGCGGCCACATGGTCAAACATGCTGCTCTGCCAGGGCAGCCTGTCGGCTTTGCCAAGCTGCAGATCATGCATGCCACCCTTGCCATTGAGGCGCTTGCTGGCGATCTCGAGCATGAGGGCGGAGGGGTCAATGCCGGCCACCATGCCGAGCGGCGTGCTTTCCGCGAGATCGCAAAGCAGCCGTCCGGTACCAAATCCGATTTCCAGAATGGTGTCGGTTGGCTGGGGCTGCAGCAGTTCCAGACAGCGGTCATAGCTTGCCCGATTGCCCCATTCCATCAGCCGCCCGAAGAGGCGACCGGTGACGCCATGCGGATGCATCGGCTGGGGATGTGTGATCCGGTTGTTCATCGCGATCATCTCAGCTCTGCTCTATCGCGGCGGTGGCCGCATCAATGGCCTGGGCCATTTTCAGACTGGCTTCCCGATTAGCAGGTCTTTGCAACCGTTGATCCAGCGCGAGCCTCATATTCTGGATCGCCCGAACGACCTCAGGTGCCGGACCTGTGCCGAAGCTCTCGCGGGCTTCCTTCAGCCGGGCTTCCACATCGGCGATGGTGGCTTTGTGTTCGGCCAGATAGGCACTGCCTTCCGCGGTAATGCTGTAGCGCTTCTTGTTGCCCTCAACCGCTTCGACGGTCGCAAGGCCCATGTCTTCGAGCAGGGTCAGCGTGGGATAGATCACGCCAGGGCTGGGGCTGTAGGCGCCATTGAAGCTTTCTTCGAGATCCTTGATGACTTCATAGCCGTGGCGTGGCTTTTGCGCGATCAGGCCCAGAATGATGAAGCGCAGGTCGCCCTGATCGAAAAGGCGGCGTCTGCGACCATGCGGGCCATGGCGGCGGGGGCGACCACCCTCAAGGCCATCCAGATCATGGTGCCAGCTGTGGCGGCCATGGCGATGGCCGTGGCGACGTTTCATTTTTGCAAACATGTTTTCTCCATTGAGTTTCACGATATATCGCTTCTTAAGATATATCGAAGATCAAGATATATCTTCGAAATGGATATTCAAGATATATCTTGAAGAAAAAGAGCGACCTGCCTTACGCGGGTCGCTCCCTTCAAAACATCAATGAGAACGGCTGTTTAGAGGCCGGTTGCCGGTGTTTCGGCGGCGGCGACCTTCTTGCCTGACGCATTTTTATCGCCGTCCTTGAGGGTCAGCTCATAGGACCAGGACTGGCCAAATGTGGCCGACAACATGCCGAAGACAAGCGGGTCCGGCTTCTTGCGGCTTTCCTGACGGGCGATTTCCAGCGAGAAATCAGCGGCGGCGCGGCGGTCAACAGGGGCAAAGCCGAGGGCGAGGGGGTCCATCTCGCGGCTGGCAAGCTGCTGCGCTGGCACGGCGTTGCGGGGTTTTGCTGCGGTTGTGCAGACGGGTGAGGTGTCATGAAGCAGATCGGACAGGGTCTGGCAGTCGCGCGCGGCGAGATGGCTGTTCTTGCTGTACATGACGCGCTCGCTCAAGCCTGCCATGGCGGCCAGACGGCCGAGCGCCGAATTTGCCGCGGGCATGGAGCAGCCGGCAAGGCTGAGCGCCAGCGCGGACAGAAGCAGCCCGCGCGAGAGCAGCCTTTGTCCCGAGATGTGATTTTCGGATCCGGATTTGACTTTGGTCATTGGCAACGCCCCCACGCAATAAGGTGAACAGAGCACGCCCCCGCTCTATGTCCACCGCTACATCTAGTATGCCGATGAATTGGGCATACCGTCTGTGTGCCGACCCTAAGTCTCTCAATCTACGAGCTTATTTGTCGGCGCCCACGACTAAAATCATGCGCTTGCGGCACAACATGAGTCAATGAAACATGCAAATTTCGGTTAATCCCCGGACGGCTTTTCGCGGCTCCGCGTTGCGCAAAAACCGGATTCAGGTTAGTAGGCTGCAACTTCATCAAATGGCGCCTGACAAAGGCATCAGACGCCCTGCATCGATTATCCGGAGGCACTTTTATGGCGCGTAAGAAAATCGCTCTTATCGGCGGCGGACAGATTGGCGGCACGCTGGCTTTGCTGGCAGGCCTCAAGGAGCTTGGCGATATCGTCATGTTCGACATTGCAGAGGGTCTGCCGCAGGGCAAGCAGCTCGATATTTCGCAGGCTTCGACCGTTGAAGGTTTTGATGCCGCGATGACGGGTACGAATGACTATAAGGACCTGGAAGGTGCCGACGTTGTCATCGTTACCGCCGGTGTGCCGCGCAAGCCGGGCATGAGCCGCGATGATCTGCTCGGCATCAATCTGAAGGTGATGGCGCAGGTTGGCGAAGGCATTGCCAAGAATGCGCCCAACGCCTTTGTGATCTGCATCACCAATCCGCTTGATGCGATGGTCTGGGCCCTGCGTCAGTTCTCCGGCCTGCCGCATAACAAGGTTGTCGGCATGGCAGGTGTGCTCGACAGCGCCCGTTTCCGCTTCTTCCTTTCCGAAGAATTCAATGTGTCGGTCGAAGATGTGACGGCCTTCGTCATGGGCGGTCATGGCGACACCATGGTGCCGCTGCCGCGCTATTCGACAGTCGGCGGCATCTCGCTGCCCGATCTGGTGAAGATGGGCTGGACAACACAGGCCAAGCTTGACCAGATCATCCAGCGCACGCGGGATGGTGGCGCGGAGATCGTGGGTCTGCTCAAGACCGGTTCGGCTTTTTATGCGCCCGCCAGCTCGGCCATTGCGATGGCTGAATCCTATCTCAAGGACAAGAAGCGCCTCCTGCCTTGCGCGGCCTATCTTGATGGCCAGTACGGCGTGAAGGACATGTATGTCGGTGTGCCGGTGATCATCGGTGCCGGTGGCGTCGAGCGCATTGTCGAGATCGAACTCAATGCCGAGGAAAAAGCCGGGTTTGAAAAATCGGTCGACTCGGTCAAGGGCCTCGTGGAAGCCTGCAAGACGATCGATCCGTCGGTTGCAAAATAAGCGTCACGGCGCTTTGATAGGTTGAATGGGCGGGCAGAAATGCCCGCCCATTTTCTTTTGGCACCCTGCTTGCCATTTTATGGCCGCAACACTAATGTGCTCCATTAGAGATGGGGCAAGAGACCCCGGTGATTGATCGGAGGGACGGCATGGGTGGTTCATTGGCGCGTATTGTCGGCGGGCTTGTTGCCTTTGTGATTGTGCTGGGTGTTATCGGCTTTGGGGTGCTCTGGCTTTCGCCAAGCCTGCAGGATGCCGTGTTTGCCCGTGTTGCCCGCAGCCAGATTGCCAAGAGCAATGCGGCGCTGCTCGACGACAAATCTCTCAAGGTCATTCTCTGTGGCACGGGATCGCCAATGCCTGATCCCCATCGCGCCAATGCCTGTACGGCGGTCATTGCTGGCGGTCACATGGTGCTGATTGATGCAGGCCCCCGGTCCTGGTCGAAGATTGCCCAGATGCGTCTGCCCGGCGGGGCCATCGAGGCGGTCTTCCTGACACATCTGCATTCTGACCATTTTGGCGGTCTTGGCGAAGTCAACCTGCAGGGCTGGGTCAATGGTCGTCCGCAGCCTCTGGATGTTTATGGTCCTTCCGGCCCGAAAGATCTTGTGAATGCGGCTGGTACACCAGCCGTTGTCGCGGGTCTGCTGGAGGCCTATCGCGCCGACAAGGAATTCCGCGTTGCCCATCATGACGAGGCCCATATGCCGCCTTCGGCGGAGGGGATGGTCGCGCATGAGATTCCGACCATGACGCAGGGGGAGGCTGTAACGGTCTATGACAAGGACGGGCTCAAGATCAGTGCCTTTCTGGTCAATCATCTGCCCATCGAACCGGCCTTTGGCTACCGCGTCGAATATGGCGGCCGCGTTGCCATCATCAGCGGCGATACGATCAAGAATGAAAATCTGGCGTTGATGTCGAAAGATGCCGACCTGCTGGTGCATGAAGCGCTCAACAAGGAAATGGTTGCCGGCCTTGCTGAACAGGTTGAGGCCTCGGGCAGCGAGCGTCTGGCGAAAATGCTGCGCGATACCCTTGGCTATCACACCTCCCCCGTTGAAGCCGCTGAAATTGCCCATGGCGCTGGTGTGAAACTGCTTGTCTATTCCCATATCGTGCCGCCGTTGCCCAATGGGCTCGCTCGTCACATGTTTCTGCGTGGCGTCTCGGATGTGCAGGGCGATACCGATGTCGAAATCGGTGATGACGGTCTGATGATCACGCTGCCCGAGGGCAAAAAAGATTATCAGCTGAAGTCGCTTCTCTGACGTCGCGTGAAGCGTCAATTGCCGCTTTGATAGGCATCAAAGCCCATCCATAAGAGCGGTCAGTTGACAGTTCTGTCAGGATATTGGTGACTTTTTGCGAGGGCTCCTGCGCATTATCGCGGACTGGCGGTTGCGTCGCACAGTGCGGGTGATATAACTCGGGCCCATCCGCATACTCATCGGGCGACACTTACTCCTCAGCCCCAATAGCCGGACGGACCCATATGAATATTCACGAATACCAGGCCAAGGCTGTACTCGCGAAGTACGGCGTTGCCGTGCCCAAGGGGCATGCTGCATTCACCGCTGACGAAGCTGTTGAAGGCGCCAAAGAGCTTGGCGGACCCGTCTGGGTTGTCAAAGCACAGATCCATGCCGGCGGACGCGGCAAGGCCGGCGGCGTCAAGGTCGTGAAGTCTGTCGACGATGTGCGCAAGGAAGCCGAGCGCCTGCTGGGCTCCATTCTGGTGACGCATCAGACCGGCCCCGAAGGCAAGCAGGTCAATCGCCTCTATATCGAGGAAGGTTCCTCGATCGAGCGCGAACTCTATCTCTCGATTCTCGTCGATCGCGCCACATCGCGCGTCTCCTTCATCATCTCGACGGAAGGCGGCATGGATATCGAGGAAGTGGCGCATAAGACGCCTGAAAAAATTCTCACATTCGACGTCGATCCGGCCTCGGGCATCAGTTCTTTCCATGGCCGCAAGGTTGCCTTTGCGCTCGGTCTGACCGGTGGGCAGGTCGCTGATTGCGTGCAGCTGATCGACAAGCTTTATGACGCCTTTGTCAGCGAAGACATGAGCCAGCTTGAAATCAATCCGCTGGTGGTGACGGGCGAAGGCAATCTCGTGTGTCTCGACGCCAAGATCAATTTCGACTCCAACGCGCTCTATCGTCACAAGGACATTGTCGAGCTGCGCGATCTGACCGAAGAAGACCCGGCAGAAGTCGAAGCCTCCAAATATGACCTCAGCTATATCAAGCTCGACGGCAAGATCGGCTGCATGGTCAATGGCGCGGGCCTTGCCATGGCGACGATGGACATCATCAAGCTTTATGGCTCGGAGCCGGCAAACTTCCTCGATGTGGGAGGCGGCGCGACCAAGGAAAAGGTCACGGCGGCTTTCAAGATCATTCTGAGCGACCCCAATGTCGAAGGCATTCTGGTCAACATCTTCGGTGGCATCATGCGCTGCGATATCATTGCTGAAGGCGTGATCGCGGCGGCTCGCGAGCTCGCCCTGAAGGTGCCGCTGGTGGTGCGCCTTGAAGGCACCAATGTGGAACTCGGCAAAAAAATCATGGCTGAATCCGGCCTGCCCATTATTTCTGCAGACAATCTCGCCGATGCGGCCGAGAAGATCGTCAAGGCCGTGAAGGAGGCTGCATAATGTCCGTTCTGGTCGACAAGAACACCAAGGTCATTTGTCAGGGCTTCACTGGCAAGCAGGGCACATTTCACTCCGAGCAGGCCATTGCCTATGGCACGAAGATGGTTGGCGGCGTGGCCCCCGGCAAGGGTGGTTCAAGCCATCTCGATCTGCCCGTCTTCAACACGGTCGGCGAGGCTGTGGCCAAAACCGGGGCCACGGCTTCGGCGATCTATGTGCCGCCGCCTTTCGCGGCTGATGCCATTCTGGAAGCCATTGATGCCGGGATCGAACTGGCTGTCTGCATCACCGAGGGCATTCCCGTTCTCGACATGGTGCGGGTCAAGCGGGCACTTTCGGGCTCCAGGACGCGTCTTGTGGGGCCGAACTGCCCCGGCGTCATCACGCCCGGCCAGTGCAAGATCGGCATCATGCCGGGCCATATCCATCAGCCAGGCAATGTGGGCATTGTCTCGCGTTCGGGCACGCTGACCTATGAAGCCGTGGCCCAGACAACGGCAGCCGGCCTTGGCCAGACCACCTGCATCGGCATTGGCGGGGACCCGGTCAACGGGACGAATTTTATCGATTGCCTGGAGCTCTTCCTCAATGACCCGAAGACGGAATCGATCATCATGATCGGTGAAATCGGCGGTACCGCGGAAGAAGAGGCAGCCGAATTCCTCAAGGCCTCCAAGATCAAGAAGCCGGTTGTGGGCTTCATCGCGGGTGTGACGGCCCCTCCCGGCCGCCGCATGGGCCATGCCGGTGCCATCATTTCAGGCGGCAAGGGTGGCGCGGAAGACAAGATGGAGGCCATGCGTTCGGCCGGCATCACCGTCTCGCCCTCTCCCTCGGCGCTCGGCACAACGCTGGTTGAGGTCCTCAAGGGTGGAAAACGTAAGGGCCTTTTCTCGAAATAATTGATTACTGACATTCGATTCATACATAACGTGATAAGATTAATTCCATGATCAATGTCGTCTGACCGGACGATTTCACGTATTTCAGGGGGGTGTGGCCCGCCACACCCCCACTGAGCGACACGGGCCCCTCGATATGAGCAATGACGGCGCCAATGAGCGCTTAGAGCGCACTTCCTTCCTTTACGGCACGAATGCCCCCTTTGTTGAAGAGCTCTATGCCCGGTATCAGGAGAATAAATCCTCCGTTGATGCTGAATGGCAGCGCTTTTTCGAGAGCCTTGGCGACCCCAAGGAAGATGTGATCAAGGAGGCCAGAGGCGCTTCCTGGGAAAGGGCTGACTGGCCCTATCATGCCAATGGCGAGGCCGAGGTCAGCGACAAGCTGATCGGCGCCAAGATTGCCCAGCGGGCCCCGGAGGGCATTTCACAGGCTGAAATCCGCGCTGCGACCCTCGATTCCGTGCGCGCCCTCATGATGATCCGCGCCTATCGCATCCGCGGGCATATGGACGCCGATATCGACCCGCTCAAGATGCGCAGCGAATCCCTGCATCCCGAATTGCAGCCCGAAAGCTATGGCTTTGGGGAGGGCGATCTCGACCGGCCGATTTTCATCGACCATGTGCTGGGGCTGGAAACAGCGACCGTGCGCCAGATGCTGGAAATTCTGCGCCGGACCTATTGCGGGACGCTGGCTGTCGAATTCATGCATATCGGCGATCCCGAGGAGAAGGCCTGGATTCAGGAACGCATTGAAGGGCCGGACAAGGAAATCAGCTTCACCGACATGGGCCGCTCGGCCATTCTCGACAAGCTGATTGCCGCTGAAGGCTTTGAAAAATTCTGCGGCGTGAAATATGTCGGCACCAAGCGCTTCGGCCTTGATGGCGCGGAAGCCATGATCCCGGCGCTTGAACAGATCATCAAGCGCGGTGGTGCGCTGGGCGTGAAGGAAATCGTTTTCGGCATGGCCCATCGCGGGCGTCTGAACGTGCTCACCAATGTGATGTCGAAGCCCTATCGCGCCGTTTTCCATGAATTCAAGGGTGGCTCGTCCACGCCGGAAGATATTGATGGGTCGGGTGACGTGAAATATCACCTCGGTGCGTCCTCTGATCGCGAGTTTGATGGCAACAAGGTGCATCTGTCGCTGACGGCCAATCCCTCGCATCTTGAAATTGTTGATCCTGTTGTGCTCGGCAAGGCACGCGCCAAGCAGGATCAGAATCATGACCGCGAGCGCGGCTCGGTCATTCCGCTGCTCATCCATGGCGATGCCGCCTTTGCCGGCCAGGGCATCGTTGCTGAATGTCTTGGGCTTTCGGGGCTGAAGGGTCACCGCACCGGCGGCTCAATCCATTTCATCATCAACAACCAGATCGGCTTCACGACGAGCCCGATCAACAGCCGCTCCTCGCCCTATCCCTCTGATGTGGCCAAGATGGTGCAGGCGCCGATCTTCCATGTGAATGGCGATGATCCTGAAGCTGTCGTCCATGCTTGCAAGATCGCCACGGAATTCCGTCAGCGCTTCAACAAGCCTGTCGTGATCGACATGTTCTGCTATCGCCGCTTTGGTCACAATGAAGGCGATGATCCCAGCATGACGCAGCCGATCATGTATCAGAAGATCAAGGAACAGCCGACAACGCTGAAAATCTATTCCGACCGTCTGGTGCGCGAAGGCGTGATGACGGCTGAAGAGGTTGAGGAACGCCTGACCGCTTTTCGCGATCAGCTGGAAGGCGAGTTCCAGTCCGTCAATGGCTTCCGTCCCAACAAGGCGGACTGGCTGGATGGCCGCTGGGCGGGTCTTGCCAAGGCTGAAGGCGAGGCACGTCGCGGCGAGACAGATGTGGAGCTTGATCGCCTAAAGCGTATCGGCCTGAAACTTTCCGAGGTGCCGGAAACATTCAACCTGCACAAGACCATCGGTCGTTTCATGGAAAACCGTCGCAAGATGATCGAGACGGGCGAGGGGATCGACTGGGGCATGGCCGAGGCGCTCGCCTTTGGCACGCTGGTTGATGAAGGCATCAAGGTGCGGCTCTCGGGCCAGGACTCCGAACGCGGCACCTTCGTGCAGCGTCACTCGGTGCTCAATGATCAGGTCACTGAAGAAAAATATGTGCCGCTGAATAATCTGTCTGAAGGTCAGGCGGAATATGAAGTCATCAATTCGATGCTGTCCGAGGCCGCCGTTCTCGGCTTTGAATATGGCTACAGCCTTGCCGAGCCCAATGCGCTGGTGCTGTGGGAAGCGCAGTTTGGTGATTTCGCCAATGGCGCGCAGGTGGTGATCGATCAGTTCATCAGCGCGGGCGAGCGCAAATGGCTGCGAATGTCGGGCCTCGTAATGCTGCTGCCGCATGGCTATGAAGGGCAGGGGCCGGAACATTCATCGGCGCGTCTGGAACGCTATCTGCAGCTTTGCGCCGAAGACAATATGCAGGTTGTGAACTGCACGACGCCCATGAATTATTTCCATGTGTTGCGTCGCCAGATGCATCGCAATTTTCGTAAACCCCTCATCATCATGACGCCGAAGTCGCTTCTGCGTCACAAGCGGGCGGTCTCGCGTCTTGAGGAATTCGGCCCCGGCTCGTCCTTCCATCGCGTGTTGTGGGATGATGCTGAAATGCTGGAAGACCAGCCGATCAAGCTTGTGCCCGACAAGGAAATCAAGCGCGTCGTGCTGTGCTCGGGCAAGGTTTATTACGATCTCTATGAAGAACGTGAGAAGCAGGGCATCAGCGATGTCTATCTGCTGCGCGTCGAGCAGCTTTATCCTTTCCCGGCCAAGTCCCTGATCACGGAGCTGTCACGCTTCCCGCAGGCTGAATTTGTCTGGTGTCAGGAAGAGCCCAAAAATATGGGCGGCTGGAGTTTCATGGAGCCGAATATCGAATGGGTTCTCGGCCATATCGGTACGCGCTTCCGTCGCGCGACCTATGCGGGCCGGGCGGCCTCGGCGTCCACAGCGACAGGCCTGATGAGCAAACATATTCAGGAGCTCAACCAGTTCCTGAATGACGCACTGCATACTGACTAATTTTCATCCCCCGAAAGGCGTTATCATTCATGTCCACGGAAATCAGAGTTCCCACGCTGGGCGAATCCGTTACTGAGGCAACCGTTGCACAATGGTTCAAGAAACCAGGCGACACGGTTTCGGTTGATGAGCCGCTGGTGGAGCTTGAAACAGACAAGGTGACCGTTGAAGTGCCGGCACCGGCTTCGGGCGTGCTCGCCGAAATCTCGGTGCAGAATGGCGAGACGGTCAATGTCGGCGCGCTGCTGGGTGAGATTGGTGAAGCCGGGTCGGCTGCCAAGGCCGCACCCAAGAAGGCAGAGGAAAAAGCCCCCGAGCCAAAGAAGGAAGAGCCGAAAGTCGAGGCCGCCAAACCGGCTGCTGCGCCTGCCAAGGCACCGGCAAAGACGGCAGCGCCTGCCGATGCGGATCTCGCCCCTTCGGTACGTCGCGTCGTTTCGGAGAACAAGCTCAACCCGGCCGAAATTGAAGGCACGGGCAAGGGCGGTCGTATCACCAAGGGTGATGCGCTGGATGCGGCTGGCAGTGCCGCGGCCACACCGCCCGCTCCCAAGAACATCACGCCTGCCGCATCGCCTGCGCCTGCTTTTGTGCCGCCTGCTGCCCGCGATGAAGGCGCGCGCGAAGAGCGCGTGAAGATGACGCGTTTGCGCAAGACCATTGCGACGCGTCTGAAGGAAGCCCAGAACACAGCGGCCATGCTCACCACTTTCAACGAAGTGGATATGACGGCGGTCATGGGGCTGCGCAAGAAATACAAGGATGTCTTTGAGCGCAAGCATGGTGTGCGCATCGGCTTCATGGGCTTTTTCATCAAGGCCTGCATCCATGCGCTGCAGGAAATTCCGACCGTGAATGCGGAAATTGATGGCGAGGAACTCGTCTACAAAAACTATTATAATATCGGCGTCGCCGTCGGGACAGATCGCGGTCTTGTCGTGCCCGTGATCAAGGATGCGCAGGATTATTCAATCGCTGATCTGGAAAAGGCGATCAATGATTTTGGTGGCCGCGCCCGCGACGGGGCCTTGAAGATTGATGATCTGCAGGGTGGCACCTTCACCATTTCCAATGGGGGCGTTTATGGCTCGCTGATGTCGATGCCCATTCTCAATGCACCGCAGTCGGGTATTCTGGGCATGCACAAGATTCAGGAGCGTCCTGTTGCCATTGAAGGCAAGATCGAGATCCGTCCCATGATGTATCTCGCGCTCTCCTATGATCATCGCATTGTCGATGGCAAGGAAGCCGTGACCTTCCTCGTCCGCGTGAAAGAGTCGCTGGAAGATCCAGAGCGTCTGTTGCTTGATCTCTGATCGGGACATGGCTTGTAATCGCGTGACAATAAGGGCTTGAGACAATGGCAGACGCATTTGACCTGGTGGTAATCGGCGCAGGACCTGGTGGCTATGAATGTGCCATCAAGGCGGCACAGCTTGGTCTGAGCGTGGCCTGCGTTGAAAAGAACCCGACGCTGGGCGGCACCTGCCTCAATATTGGCTGCATCCCGTCAAAGGCGCTGCTGCATGCCTCCGAGCTTTTCGAGGAGGCCGGTCACAAATTTGAAGATATGGGGATCAAGGTCAGCGCGCCGAAGCTTGACCTGAAAAAGATGCTCGCCTTCAAGCAGGAAGCCATTGACGGCAACACCAAGGGCATCGAGTTCCTCTTCAAGAAGAACAAGATCGAATGGGTTCAGGGTCTGGGCACGATCACGGCGCCGGGCAAGGTGCAGGTCGGTGACCGCGTTCTTGAAGCCAAAAACATTGTCATCGCGACCGGCTCGGATGTCGCCCGTCTGCCGGGCATCGAAATTGACGAGAAGGTGATTGTTTCCTCAACCGGCGCGCTCTCCTTTGAAAAGGTGCCAGCCAAGCTGCTGGTGATCGGCGGCGGCGTGATCGGGCTTGAGCTTGGTTCCGTCTGGGCGCGTCTCGGGGCGCAGGTCACGGTTGTTGAATTCCTGGACGGCATTCTGCCGGGCATGGATGGCGAAGTGGCCAAGAATTTCCAGCGCATCCTCAAGAAGCAGGGCTTTGACTTCAAGCTTGGCAAGAAAGTGACCAAGACGGAAAAGCGTCGCGGGTCCGTTCGCGCCACGATTGAACCGGCTGCCGGTGGCGAAGCTGAAACGCTTGATGTGGATGCTGTTCTCGTTGCGGTCGGTCGCGTGCCCTATACCGAGGGTCTTGGTCTCGACAAGCTCGGCGTGACGCTCGACAAGCGCGGTCGCGTCGAAGTTGATGATTTCATGATGACCAATGTGCCGGGCATCTATGCCATCGGCGATACGATTTCAGGCCCGATGCTTGCACATAAGGCCATGGAAGAAGGCGTGGCGTTGGCCGAGCATCTGGCCGGTGAATATGGCTTTGTGAATTACAATCTCGTGCCGGGTGTTGTTTACACCTCGCCCGAAGTTGCCTCTGTCGGCAAGACGGAAGAGCAGCTGAAGGAAGCCGGTATCGACTATAATGTCGGCAAGTTCCCCTTCACGGCGAATGGCCGCGCCAAGGCCAACAAGACGACGGATGGCTTTGTCAAAATTCTGGCCGACAAGAAAACCGATCTTGTTCTGGGCGCGCATATTATCGGTGTTGGTGCCGGTGAGATGATCGCCTCTCTGGCCATTGCCATGGAATTTTCGGCAAGCTCGGAAGATATTGCGCGCACCTGTATTGCCCATCCGACGATGTCGGAAGCCATCAAGGAAGCGGCGCTCGCCACGACCGGCCTTCCCATTCACATGTGACCTCGTTTGCGCGTCACTCCTTGGCGCGCGGATGGGCCTTGTCATAGACCTCCAGAAGCCGCGCTGAATCCACCTCGGTATAGACCTGCGTGGTGGAGAGGCTTGCATGGCCCAGCAATTCCTGGATCGCGCGCAGATCGCCGCCATGGGCCAGAAGATGCGTCGCGAAGCTGTGGCGCAGCGCATGGGGTGTGGCGCTGTCAGGCAGGCCCAGCCGCAGGCGCGCCTTGATCATGACCTCCCGGATGCGCCGCTGATCAAGCCGCTTGCCGCGGGCGCCGACAAAGAGCGCGTCCGTCGGCGCCAGCCCGTAAGGGCAGAGTGCGAGATAGATGTCGACGGCCTCGCGTGCGACAGGCAATACGGGCACGATGCGTTCCTTGCGCCCCTTGCCGATGATGCGCAGGGAATCGGAGAGCGGGGCCTGTTTGCGGTTGAGCGACAGGGCCTCGGAAATGCGAAGCCCACAGCCATAAAGCAGCGTGAGGATGGCGGCATCGCGGGCATTCTGCCAGGGCATGCCGGCTGTCTGCAGCACATCGTCAAGCAATGCCTGCGCATTGGAAATGGTCAGCGGCTTTGGCAGCGCATGGGGGAGTTTTGGCGAGCGCAGGCCCCTAATGGCGCTGTTGGAGAGAACGCCTGTTCTGTCCATGAAGCGGAAAAAGGAACGCAGGCTTGAAATGGTGCGGGCAAGGCTCCGGCTTTGCAGGCCGTCATTGCGCCGCGCGGTGACGAAAGCGCGGAAATCGCGCGTCTCAAGGGCACCGAGTGCCTTCATATCAGCGGCATCGCCCAGATGTTCGACAAGAAAATCGAAAAACCGCGAGAGGTCCCGATGATAATTGATGATGGTGGCCGGACTGGCGCGGCGTTCACCCGTTAGATGGGCAAGCCAGTTTCTGATCTGCTGACGCGCATCGTCTCCTGCTGGCATGGTCCGCGCCATGGCCTCGGGGGACAGGCTGTCCTCTCTGACGAGAACTATGTCGTCGGGGGCAGGTCGAGCCATCGGGCGATGCAGCGCTCCACGATGCGGGAAAGGAATTCCAGAAGATCGCCCGCCTGTTCCGGGTGGAACTGTTCGGCTTCATAAGCACCCAGCGCCAGCAGGCCTGGCGGCGAGGCGGGCGAGAAGTTGAGACGCACCAGCGCTTCGGAGCGCACATCCGGGGCGAGATCACCATAAAGGCTGGGGCTGCCTTCGACATTGGCGACAAGGCGATAGGATGTTTTGTGGCCGAGGATGCGGTCGACGCCACCTGGCTCAAGGACGCGCAGTCCATGCGTGCCATAGGCGGCGACATGACGGGGGGACTCGATGCAGATGGTGGCGGCGCGTGTGCCAAGTGTTTTGGCAAGACCTTCGGGATTGGTGATGTAGTCGATAATGTCTTCGATGCAGCGGGCATCAAGCATGTAAAGCGTCGCCTGATGCACCTGCTCGCGCGCCAGACTGTTCAGCGAGGAGGCTTCGATGAGTTCGGACTGAATGTCGCGCAGCGTGCGCACCTGTGCCTGCAGGCGCGTGATCATGAATTGCTGCATGTCGAGCACATTATGTCCGGTCGACATGGTGGGCGGGACCAGATAGCTGACCCATGTGTCGTCATTCAGCAGGAATTCGGGATGGGCCTGCAGATAGGCGGTCACTTCCTCAGCCGAGAGGCTGGGAATGGCAACGCCGATCATCTGGCTCCCTGTCATGTCTGTCTTGGTATTCATTCAGCGTCTCCCCAAAGCGCTTCAGAGAATTTTCTGTCCGGTCTTCGCCCAGTCAGCCATGAAGGCTTCAATGCCCTTGTCGGTCAGCGGATGCTGAACCAAGCTCTTGAGAATGGCGGGCGGCACGGTTGCCACATCAGCGCCGGCAAGAGCGGAGTCCTTGACGTGATTGGCGGTGCGGATGGAGGCGGCGAGAATGGCTGTCTCCACATCCGGGTCATTGTCATAGATCTGGCGGATGTCATGAATGAGATCCATGCCTTCCAGATTCATGTCGTCCAGTCGCCCGATGAAAGGCGAAATGAAGGTGGCGCCTGCATTGGCTGCCAGCATGGCCTGATTGGCCGAGAAGCAGAGTGTGACATTGACCATGATGCCCTCATCGCTGAGCGCCTTACAGGTTTTGAGGCCGTCCCATGTCAGCGGCACTTTTACCGCGACATTATCGGCAATCTTGGAGAGCTTCTTGCCTTCAGCCAGCATTGTCTCATAGTCGAGCGCAGCTACTTCAGCGCTGACGGGACCGTCAACAATGTCGCAAATCTCGGCAATGACATCGAGAAACTGGCGACCGCTTTTGGCAATAAGCGAGGGATTGGTTGTTACGCCATCCAGAAGGCCTGTGCTGGCGAGTTCCTGGATTTCAGCGATATCGGCGGTATCAACGAAGAATTTCATGATGTCTCTTGTTCAGGCAAGGGCTGCAGGTGATCTTGAGGTCTCTTTTGAGCCCATGCTGGTCGTAGCGCAAGGGGTCGTCGATACTCTTGCTTTATCAGTCGTTACAGTGTCGCCTCGCATTTGCTCTCCGTCATCAAGAATCAAATGACAATTACGAATAAAAATATGCCGCATTGCGTCAGTGTTCTGATTCCACTCGCTCTACCAGGACCTTACGACTATCAGGTTCCTGATGGGTTAACCGTGGAGCCGGGAAGCTATGTTGTTGTGCCTTTGGGCCCGCAGGAGCTTGTCGGCGTTGTCTGGGGCGTGGGGCAGGCCGAGATTGCGGCCTCCCGAATCAAGCCGCTGCGCGAAGTTCTCGACGTGCCGGTAATGCCAGAGGTGTTACGGCGATTTGTCGACTGGGTTGCACAATATACAGTTAATCCGCCGGGCTCGGTTTTGCGTCTGGCGATGCGGGTGCCCGGTGCGCTGGAGCCTGCGCGCATGCGCATTGCCTATCGCCTGACTGATGCGCGGCCTGCCCGCATGACGCCCGCTCGCGAGCGTGTTGTTGCGGTGGCCGGTGACGGCTTTGCCCGCACGATACGCGAAATGGCTGATGAATCAGGCGTTTCGGACGGTGTGGTGCGCGGCCTTGTGGAGGCGGGCACGCTGCGCCCTGTCGAGTTGCCAGCCGAAGCCGCATTTGAGGTGCCGGACTGGCGGACAAAAGGGCCAGCGCTGTCGGAAGAGCAAACAGAAGCCGCCGAGAGATTGCGCGCAGTGGTGGCAAAGGGTGGTTTTGCCAGCCTGCTTCTGGATGGCGTGACGGGTTCCGGAAAAACAGAAGTTTACTTTGAGGCTGTTGCCGAAGCTCTGGCGCAAGGCAGGCAGGCGCTTATTCTGCTGCCGGAAATTGCGCTGACCAGTCAGTTTCTGACGCGGTTTGAAAAGCGTTTCGGCATTTTGCCCGCCGAATGGCATTCGGAACTGTCCACGCGGGAGCGTCGTCGTGTCTGGCGCGGTGTTGCCAATGGAGAGGCCCGTGTCGTGGTGGGCGCGCGATCGGCGCTGTTCCTGCCGTTCCCCGAGCTCGGTCTCATCGTCGTGGATGAAGAACATGAAGCCGCCTTCAAGCAGGAAGATGGCGTGAGTTATCATGCGCGCGACATGAGCGTGGTGCGTGCCTCGCTTGGCCAGTTTCCCGTGATCCTGAGTTCGGCAACACCGTCACTTGAAACATCGGTCAATGCCGATCAGGGACGCTATGAGCGTCTGGTTCTGAGGGAGCGTCATGGCGTTGCCCTGATGCCGTCCATTGAAGCCATTGATATGCGCGCCTATCCGCCGGAGCGCGGCCAATGGCTCTCGCCGCTGCTGGTGAAGGAAATGGTGGCGGCGATGGCGGCGGGCGAACAGTCCATGCTGTTTCTCAACCGGCGCGGCTATGCCCCGCTCACGCTTTGCCGTACATGCGGGCATCGCATTGAATGTCCGCAATGCTCGGCCTGGCTGGTGGAGCACCGCTTCCGGCGCGAGCTTGCCTGTCATCATTGCGGCTATACCGCACCCGTGCCCAAAGCGTGCCCTTCCTGCGGCGCGGAAGATTCGCTTGTTGCCTGCGGGCCCGGGGTCGAGCGCATCGCTGAAGAAGTGGCGTCGCTCTTTCCCGAGGCCCGCATTTCACTGCTCTCAAGTGACAATCTGCGCGGGCCTGCCTCGCACAGGGCGGCCTTTGAAGCCATTGAAGCCCGCGAGATTGATATTATCATCGGTACACAGATTGTTGCCAAGGGACATCATTTCCCCTGGCTCACGGTTGTTGGCGTGGTCGATGCCGATCTCGGTCTTGAGAATGGCGATTTGCGCGCGGCCGAACGAACCTTCCAGCTGCTGCAGCAGGTGGCGGGCCGGGCGGGCCGCGCGGATCGCCCGGGCCGCGTCTTTCTCCAGACCTATATGCCCGAACATAGCGTGATGCAGGCGCTGGTGGCGGGCAAGCGGGATGCCTTTCTGGATCGTGAGGCAGCGGCCCGCGAGCGCCTGTCGCTGCCGCCATTCGGGCGCCTTGTCGGTGTCGTGGTGTCGTCTGCTGATGCAGGCCTTGCGCAGCGCACCGCGCGGGAGATGGCGCGTCGCGTGCCTGCCGCCGATAATGTCACCGTGCTTGGCCCTGCACCGGCACCGCTGGCCCTGTTGCGCGGGCGGACAAGGTTGCGGTTTCTCGTCAAGGCGGAGCGCAATGTGAATGTGCAGGCCTTCACGCAAGCCTGGCTCGCGGAGATGAAGCTGCCCAATGCCGTGCGCGTGTCGGTGGATATTGATCCCTACAGCTTTCTTTGACGGGCGTTCGCCGGTCAGGCTTTCTGGATATAGCGGATCAGGCTGCCGAAGGCTGCATCGGGCGAGAGCTGCTCGCGGGCATATCGCAGGGCCCCGGCGCGCAGATGATGGCGATAGTCTTCTGACGCGGCCACTTCGAGAATGGCGTTGCGGAAATCGCTCGCCGTTTTGGCGACACGACAGAACTCGTAATCAACCGGCGGGCAGCCATCAATGCCCTCCGGTGTCGTGATCAAGGGGATGCCGTACCCGAAAGCCTCCACGCTTTTGATTTTCATGCCGCCTGCAATATGGGTCGGGTTCATGGTGAAGCTGATCGTTTCATAAAATTGCGCCGTCGACTCCACGAAGGGCAGAAAGTCAAAACGCGGAAATTCATCTGCCACCTTGGGCATGTTGGAAATGGAACCGCAGATGCGCAGGGGATGTGCGGCGAGATCGCCTTCCTGCAGGACCTGGTCATGCAGCCATTTGAGGCCATGGCGATTGGCAGTCGCGGCACTGCTCAGGATGCCGCCGACAGGGCTTGGTGTCAGCGGCACGTCCCTGTCGGGCGCGACATGCGGGGAGAAGAGGCATTTCTTTTTACCAAGCAGCGGAATGGCAAGCTCCATCTCCATTTTTGAAATCAGCAGGACACGATCAAATGTGTCCAGTACCGCGAATTCGTCGGCTTCATCCATGGGCATGATGGGCGCAAGGCCCGCCGCCCGAAAGCTGTCGGCCCGGAGATAAAGAAGATCATGCGAATCGATGATCATCGGAATTTTTGGCGGGAAAAGGGCCCGCGTGGTTTTGGCCAGCGGCGCATAGACAATCATGCCGATATCGGGTTTGAGCTTTGCTATCAGCTGCCGGATGCGGGACGGGTCGATATTCCCCCGTGCGTCGGGCGGCAGGAAATGGAGGGTCGCGCTGCCGATTTGCGGTGGCTGGACCTCATCCTGACCAAGAATGATGCAATGGGTCTCGACCGACGGGCTGAGATATTCGAGCAGCACCTGCATGCGGGCAATGCTGCCCAACCCCATCGAATGAACGGGAATATCGGTCAGAATGACAATTTTTTTCCTGGGCATGCTGCTTTTCGCCGCTGAAAGAGGCGCTTACGGTGGATTGGTATGGTTAAATATTCGTATAAGGTAGGCTGTCAGCCTTTGACGGGTGCAAAACGTCATTCGAGATTGCCCAAAATGCCGCAGATGCGAGCTATTTGTCGGGCAAGATGTTGCACCTTTTGAGGTCCCGTGTTACCTAACGCGCGGTCTTGGGGATGGTGCCAAACACACCACGCTTCAGGGTGGCTAAAAGTCAATATTTTCAATGCTTTGGCGGGTCGTCACTTTCGGCACGTCAAACCCCCTCGGGTCAGACAGGCGAGCGCCGCACGTGTCATCAGAACAACTCGTTTCCGGTATGGCAGGCCGTTACGCAACGGCACTGTTCGAATTGGCGGATGCTCAGGGCAGCCTGGACGCTGTTGCGTCCGATCTTGCCAGCATTCGGGCTCTGCTCGACAGCAGCGATGATCTGGTTCGCCTGGTTCGCAGCCCCGTTTTCGACGCTGACGCCAAGTGGCGCGCCGTCTCGGCGATTCTCGAAAAGACCGGTATCAGCGGCCTGGTTTACAATTTCATCGGTATCGTGACCCGCAAGCGCCGCCTTTTCGCGCTGCCCGGCATGATTTCCGGTTACACTGCACTGCTCGCCCTCAAGCGGGGCGAAATGTCGGCGGATGTCACCAGCGCCCATGCGCTTGACGAAAGCCAGATTGCAGCACTTAAAACTGCTCTGAATGCCGCAACCGGCCGTGATGTTTTCATCAATATGGCGGTCGATTCCGGTCTTCTGGGCGGTCTCGTTGTTAAGGTGGGTTCTCGAATGATCGACAGCTCGCTTCGTACCAAACTCAATTCACTTAAGCTTGCCATGAAAGAGGCCTCCTGATGGACATTCAGGCTGCGGAAATCTCCGCAATCCTCAAACAGCAGATCCAGGGATTCGGCGCCGAGGCGCAGGTTTCCGAAATCGGCCAGGTGCTCTCCGTCGGTGACGGTATTGCGCGCGTATACGGTCTCGACAACGTCCAGGCGGGCGAAATGGTCGAGTTCCCGGGTGGCGTGCGCGGTATGGCGCTGAACCTTGAAAGCGATAATGTCGGCGTCGTTATTTTTGGCACCGACCGCGACATCAAGGAAGGCGACACCGTTAAACGTACCGGCGCCATTGTGGACGTGCCCGTGGGCAAGGGTCTGCTGGGTCGTGTGGTTGACCCGCTCGGCAATCCGATCGACGGCAAGGGCCCCATCGTTTCCGACGAACGTCGTCGTGTGGACGTGAAAGCCCCCGGCATCATCCCGCGCAAGTCGGTGCATGAGCCGATGCAGACCGGTCTGAAAGCCATTGACGCCCTGATCCCGATCGGCCGCGGCCAGCGCGAGCTCATCATCGGTGACCGTCAGACGGGCAAGACAGCCATTGCGATTGACGCGATCCTCAATCAGAAGTCGCTCAATCAGGGCGATGATGAAAGCCAGAAGCTTTATTGCGTTTACATCGCCATCGGTCAGAAGCGTTCGACCGTTGCCCAGATCGTGAAGACGCTGGAAGAAAATGGCGCGATGGAATATTCCGTCGTTGTGGCCGCGACAGCCTCTGAACCGGCCCCGCTGCAGTATCTGGCGCCCTTTGCCGGCTGCACCATGGGTGAATATTTCCGCGACAATGGCATGCATGCGCTGGTCGTTTATGACGATCTTTCCAAGCAGGCCGTGGCCTATCGTCAGATGTCGCTGCTGCTGCGTCGTCCGCCGGGCCGTGAAGCCTATCCCGGCGACGTGTTCTATCTCCATTCCCGTCTGCTTGAACGCGCGGCCAAGCTCAATGAAGAGCATGGTCTGGGCTCGATGACGGCGCTGCCGATCATTGAAACGCAGGCCAATGACGTGTCGGCCTATATTCCGACAAACGTGATTTCGATCACGGACGGTCAGATCTTCCTTGAAACGGACCTCTTCTATCAGGGCATCCGTCCTGCCGTGAACGTCGGTCTGTCGGTGAGCCGCGTGGGTTCGGCCGCTCAGATCAAGGCGATGAAGCAGGTTGCCGGCAAGATCAAGGGTGAGCTTGCCCAGTATCGCGAAATGGCGGCCTTTGCGCAGTTCGGTTCCGATCTGGACGCTGCCACGCAGCGCCTGCTCAACCGTGGCGCCCGTCTGACCGAGCTTCTCAAGCAGCCCCAGTTCTCGCCGCTCAAGGTGGAAGAACAGGTGATCGTGATTTATGCCGGTGTGAACGGTTATCTCGACAAGCTGCCTGTGGCCGATGTCGGTCGTTACGAGCAGGATCTGCTTCGTACCGTTCGCGGCAAGCATGAAGATCTGCTTGCGGCCATTCGCACCGAGAAGCAGCTTTCCGCTGACAGCGAAAGCAAGCTCAAGACAATCGTCGAAGCATTCTCGAAGGCATTTGCCTGAGACGGCAAAGACGAGAGAAAAGGCATCAGGTAACGGCGCATGGCGAGCCTAAAGGAACTTAGAAACCGCATCGCGAGTGTTCGCGCGACGCAGAAAATCACGAAGGCGATGCAGATGGTCGCCGCCGCGAAACTGCGCCGTGCCCAGGATGCTGCCGAGGCGGCACGTCCTTATGCCGAGCGTATGAGCGGTGTGCTGGCCAATCTTGCCGCGGGCATGAAGGGCGCTGAAGGCGCGCCCGAGCTTCTCGTGGGCACGGGCAAAAATGATGTGCATCTCATCGTCGTTGCCACGGCTGACCGTGGTCTTTGCGGTGGTTTCAATTCCTCGATCTCGCGCAAGGCCCGTGAACATATTCACGGTCTGCTGCGCGACGGCAAAACGGTCAAGATCCTCTGCGTCGGTCGCAAGGGTCGTGATGCGCTCAAGCGTCTCTTCGGCGACAAGATCGTTCACACATTTGAATTTACCGGCATCAAGCAGATCGGTTTCGAGCAGGCGGACAACGTCGCCCGCATGATCCTGAAGATGTTTGACGAAGGTGAATTCGACGTCTGCACACTGTTCTTCTCCGAGTTCCAGTCGGTGATCACACAGATCCCGACAGCGCATTCGCTGATCCCGGCCGAAGTCGGTTCGGATGATGCCGCCGAGAAGGCGCTCGCCGAACTGGGGGGCGCGACATATGATTACGAGCCCGAGGAAGAGGAAATCCTCAAGGAACTGCTGCCGCGCAATCTGGCGGTGCAGGTCTTCCGCGCGCTTCTTGAAAATGCCGCAAGCGAGCAGGGCGCCCGCATGAGCGCCATGGACAATGCGACACGTAATGCTGGCGAGATGATCGACAAGCTTTCGATCACCTATAACCGTTCACGTCAGGCCATCATTACCAAGGAACTGATCGAAATCATCTCCGGCGCTGAAGCCCTTTAAGGCTGCCAGCGACGCGATGGCGGGTTGTAAGACGGACGATACATAAGAAGGCGAAACTGCCCAACGGAACTGGCCCCAGGGAAGCCAGACAGAACCGGAGGGTGGCATGGCTGATGTATCAGGCAAGCGCGGACGACTGGCGCGGTTGCTGGAAATGGCAAGACAGCTGCTGGCGCGCATGGTGCCGGTTGCTAAAGGTGGACAGGCCTTGCTGTCGCCACCCGCGCCTCCAGAGGCGGCGGTGACGACGCTGGATCTGATCCCCGACGAGATTGAAGTTGAAGACGCAAGTCTTGAAGAGTTGGGCGCGGAAGAGATCGCGCCACCAGAACCGAACCCGGAGGAAATTGATTTCCTCCAAGCACGCGAAGCAGGGATAGACGAAATGAGCAACGCAACAGGCAAGATCGTCCAGATTATTGGCGCCGTCGTGGACGTCGAATTTGAAGACCATCTGCCAGCGATTCTGAATGCGCTTGAGACCGACAATGGCGGCAACCGCCTTGTTCTCGAAGTTGCCCAGCATCTCGGCGAAAAGACAGTCCGCGCCATTGCCATGGACACAACCGAAGGCCTGACACGCGGCCAGAAGGTTGAAGATACGGGCAAGGCGATTTCGGTTCCTGTTGGTGAAGGCACACTGGGCCGCATCATGAATGTGATCGGCGAGCCGGTGGACGAAGCCGGTCCCGTGGACTTTGCAGAGCGTCGCGAAATCCATCAGGAAGCCCCTGCCTTCACCGATCAGTCGACGGAAGCTGAAATGCTTGTCACGGGCATCAAGGTGATCGACCTTCTCGCGCCTTATGCGCGTGGCGGCAAGGTGGGGCTGTTCGGTGGTGCCGGCGTGGGCAAGACCGTTCTCATCCAGGAACTGATCAACAACATCGCCAAGGCGCATGGCGGCTACTCGGTGTTTGCCGGTGTGGGCGAGCGTACGCGCGAAGGCAACGACCTCTATCACGAAATGATCGAGTCCGGCGTGAACAAGGATCCGCATGAGAATAACGGCTCCACAGCCGGTTCGAAATGCGCCCTCGTGTTCGGCCAGATGAACGAGCCGCCAGGGGCCCGTGCCCGTGTGGCGCTTGCCGGTCTGACGGTTGCCGAATATTTCCGCGACAAGGGCCAGGACGTGCTCTTCTTTGTGGACAACATCTTCCGTTTCACGCAGGCCGGTTCGGAGCTTTCCGCTCTGCTGGGTCGTATTCCTTCCGCTGTGGGCTATCAGCCGACACTCGCCACCGACATGGGTGCGATGCAGGAACGCATTACATCGACCACAAAAGGGTCGATCACTTCCGTGCAGGCCATTTACGTGCCTGCTGACGATTTGACCGACCCGGCGCCTGCCACGTCCTTTGCGCATTTGGACGCAACGACCAACCTCAACCGTGCGATCTCTGAAAAGGGCATCTATCCGGCTGTGGATCCGCTTGACTCGACCTCGCGCATTCTCGAGCCCCGCATTGTGGGTGAAGAGCATTACGCGGTGGCCCGTCAGGTGCAGTCCATTCTTCAGCGCTACAAGTCGCTGCAGGACATCATCGCCATTCTCGGCATGGACGAGCTTTCGGAAGAAGACAAGATGACCGTGTCGCGTGCACGCAAGATCGAACGCTTCCTGAGCCAGCCGTTCTTTGTGGCTGAAGTCTTCACCGGTTCGCCCGGCGTGCTGGTTGACGTGAAGGACACGGTCAAGGGCTTCAAGGGTCTTTGCAATGGTGACTATGACCATCTTCCCGAGCAGGCCTTCTACATGGTCGGCACAATCGAAGATGCTGTTGCCAAAGCTGAGCGTCTGGCCAAGGAAGCAGCCTGATCCATCGGGGCTGATCTGCTGCAAGGTGAATGTGAATGGCTGAGAAGCTGAAATTCGATCTGGTATCGCCCGAGCGTCTCCTGCTTTCGGAGATGGTTGATCTCGTCGTCGTTCCCGGCGTCGAGGGTGAATTCGGTGTCATGTCACAGCATGCGCCGATCGTCTCGGTCATGCGTCCGGGCATTGTTCAGGTGCAGATTGAAGGCCAGGCCGACCAGCATATTTTCGTGCGTGGCGGTTTTGCGGAGGTGACACCGGCGGGCCTGACCATTCTGGCTGAATTCGCGGTACCGGTTGAGCAGCTGGATGGCGAGACCATTGAGCGCGAAATCAAGAATGCCGAAGAAGATGTCGCCGATGCCATAACTGAAGACAAGCGGCAGGCTGCGCAGGAAAAACTCGACCATCTCCGCGAGATGCAGCAGGCCCTCTGAGGTCAGCCACTGCGACAATTAACCAGAGGGCGGCGCTGATGTGCCGCCCTTTTGGTTTTCTGGTCCCCGAGGCTATAATAATCACTTGTGACAGCGGGAGCTGAGAGCCATGAGCCGCCATTGGACGCTGGAAGATATCGCCTGGAACGACTTTGATGCGTCAAAGGTCGATCCTGATATTCTGTGCGCCGTGAAGGCGGCTGCGCTGGTCGAGTTCAATGCCCCCGACTATGTGACCTATCTCTGCAATGTTTTTTCGGACCGTCCTGATCTCAAGGCCATCATTCATCAATGGGGGCGCGAGGAAGTGCAGCATGGCCAGGCGCTGGCCCGTTGGGCCGAGATGGCCGATCCGGCTTTTGTGTTTGATGATGCCTTTGCCCGGTTTCGCGAGGGCTATTCCATCCCTGTCGATGCCATTGAGTCCGTTCGCGGCAGCCGCGCCGGCGAGATGATTGCGCGCTGTGTCGTTGAAAGCGGTACCTCCTCCTATTACACCGCCATCAAGGAAGCGAGCCGCGAACCTGTTCTCAAGCAGATCGCCACCAATGTCGCGGCCGACGAGTTCAAGCATTACAAGCTTTTCTATGATTGCTTCAATGCGCTGCAGGAAGAGAAGCCAAATGTCATGCAGCGTTTGCGCGTGGCACTGGGGCGCATCAGCGAAGCCGATGATGATGAACTGGCCTGCGCCTATTATTCGGCCAATACGCCCAATGACGGCAGCGTGATCTATGACCGCGTGCTCTATGCCAAGGCCTATGAGAAGCGGGCGCTTGGCCTTTATCGCCGTCAGCATGTCGAGCGCCTGATCGCCATGGTCGGCAAAGCGTCTGGCCTGAAGCCGCAGAGCCTGCTTATGCGCGCGGTGAGTGCGCTTGCCTGGCGCTACTGGCAGTTCCGCAACTGGCGTCTGGAAAGTGTCGCGGTTTAGGCAGGCTTTGCCAGCGGTCCAAGCTCGGCGATCACCTGCTCATAAACGCCGCGCTTGAAGGGCACGATCAATTCGACCAGTTCCGACACCGGCACCCAGGCCCATTCGCTGAATTCCTGATGCGCATCAGCGGTCAGATCAATGTCTTCATCCTCACCTGTGAAGCGCATGGCGAACCATTTCTGCTTCTGCCCGCGAAACTTTCCCTTGAGCGCCACCCCCACGAGATGGGGCGGCAAATCATAGGTCAGCCAGTCGCGGGTTTCGCCAATGATGACGGCCTTGTCGACGCCGGTTTCTTCCTTGAGCTCGCGAAAGGCTGCGACATCGGCGGCTTCGCCTTCGTCGACACCGCCTTGCGGCATCTGCCAGGTCAGCGGGCTGCCGGTATCGACTTCCTGAATCCGGTTGCCTGCCCAGACAAGGCCCTGCGCATTGATCAGCATGATGCCGACGCAGGGACGATAGGGAAGCTCATCGGCGTTGACTGTGGTGCGTTTGTCGGCGTGTTTGGGCATGGGGTTCCGGTGGTCGTTGTCAGCCGTGGCGGGCTGTTTGAAAGAGTCGTTATTCCGTCGTTGCCAGCGAGGAAACCGGCACGAGTGCGATGTCCTTGTCGGGCAGCGTTTTTGCCCATTCGGTGAGTTCATCCACCGTGATGGGAAAGGCCGAGGCGATGCCGATGGCCGCACCGGCCTGACGAGCTGTGCGTTCCAGTGTCGTCATGGAAAGGCCGATGACATCAGGGTTCTGAACCGGGTCAATGATGCGCGAAGCAGCCGAGACGGGCATACCGATATCGGCAGCGGTGCGCGGGGCAAGCGACCGCGCCGAGCCGCCATTGTCGACATAGAGGAGACCGCGCCTGTGGAGCGCTTCAAGCACTGGCGAGATGGCTGATTGCGAGGTCGTGAAGCGCGCGCCCTGATAGTTCATGACGCCGGCATAGCCGGTGAAGCGCGACAGCAGCCATTCGAGACGGCTGTTATTGTCGGCGGCACTCAGGCTTGTCAGCAGCGTATAGGGGCCGGGATCATTCTGTGGATAACCGAAGGGTTCCATGGGCAATTCCAGCAGCACTTCATGGCCTGCCTTGCGGGCGCGGTTGATCCAGTTCTGCAGATTGGTGCCATAGGGTGCAAAGGAGAGCGTGACTTCCGGCGGCAGCACTTCAATGGCATGGGCGGTCGCGCTCTCGCTGATGCCAAGGCCGCTGACAACCAGAGCGACGCGCTTGGTGTCTGCCGGCAGAGCCTGCAACGGTCGGGCATAGACTTTCCATGGCTGACGACCATCCTTGCCGATGACGGGCAGCGGCCCGTATTTGCCCTGCTGGACAAGGGCCGGGTCAGGCACATCCGACAGGGGCCCCGTGACGCGCTCGGGCGCTGATGGTTTTGTGGATGTATTGCCATCAACGCTTTTGGCGCCAACGATATTCACATTGGCCGCCACATTGGCGTTGTCGAGACCATTGGCGGCATCAAGCAGGGCCTGTTCCTCGGGGCTGAGATCATCAAGAGGCGAGGGTTTGGTGGCGGGTGTTTCCGGCGTGCCGTCCACGCTGGCCGCACTTGCCGGTGCGGCTGCCGTTTCCGTGCGCAGGTCGGCGGGCGGGGCAACAGGCTCGGGATCAAGAGCCAGCCTGGCAAGCGGCTGCCCGCCAAAGCGATTGTCGCCTGCAACGACCCATAGCGTCAGGGCCAGATAGACGGCACCCACGGCAATTGCCACGATACGCAGCAGCCTGAAGCGGTCTGAATGTGATTTATGCCTGTCGGCAGCTGAAGCTTTGCCAGCAAGATTGGCGTTCATGGCTCACCCCAGACTGATCACATCAATCGACAATTTAACTGCAGCAGAGGCTGCGCCTAGTTGGCCATGGCGGCTGTTTGCTTGCCGCCAAGATAAGCTGCGTCCTTGCGGATGCCATTCAGCAGGTCGATGGCATAGAGAAGCTGCTTGTCGTCTTTCTTGTCAGCCGGCACATAGCTGTTGGACCCGGCCTGTTCCTCGCCCTTCTCGGCGGCCAGATGACCCGGCAGTTCCGCCTCACCTGTCACCATCGGGCGCTTTTTGCCTTCCGGATCATCCTGATCGACCATGATGTCGGGATCGATGCCCTTGGCCTGAATGGAGCGGCCGGCAGGCGTGTAATAACGCGCCGTTGTCAGGCGCAGAGCGCCGTCGGAACCGAGCGGAATGATTGTCTGGACGGAGCCCTTGCCGAATGAACGTGTGCCAAGGATCGTGGCGCGACGGTGATCCTGCAGGGCACCGGCAACAATTTCGGAGGCCGAGGCCGAACCGCCATTGACGAGCACGATGATGGGCTTGCCATTGGTGGTGTCGCCGCCACGGGCATTGTAGCGCTGCGTGTCTTCGGCATGGCGGCCGCGTGTTGAAACGATCTCGCCGCCATCGAGGAAATCATCGCTGACCGAAATCGCCTGATCGAGAAGGCCGCCGGGATTGTTGCGCAGATCAAGGATGTAACCTTTGACCTTTGACTTGCCGATCTGCTTGTTGAGATCGTCAATCGCCTCATCGAGAAGATCCGTGGTCTGCTCATTGAAAGAGGTGATGCGGATATAGCCGATGTCGCCTTCGCGATGGTAACGCACCGACTTGATCGTGATGATGTCGCGGGTCAGCGTCACATCGAAGGGATCGGGTACGTCCTTGCGCACGATGGTGAGTTTGATCTTCGTGTTTACAGCGCCGCGCATCTTGTCGACGGCATCGCTCAGCGTCAGGCCGAGGATCTGTTCGCCATCAATATGGGTGATGTAGTCATTGGGGCGCAGGCCGGCGCGGCTGGCAGGCGTGTCGTCGATCGGGGTGACAACCTTGACGACGCCATTTTCCATCGTGACTTCGATACCCAGGCCGCCGAACTCGCCGCGTGTCTGGACCTGCATGTCACGGAAATTTTTGGGGTTCATATAGCTTGAATGCGGATCAAGTGCGGTCAGCATGCCGTTGATGGCTGTTTCAACGAGTTTGGCGTCATCGGTTGGCTCGACGTAATCGGCGCGCACCCGCTCAAACACATCGCCGAAAAGATTGAGCTGGCGATAGGTGTTGGAATCTTCCGCATGGGCGCCCGTAATGCCACCAGACTGGAGGGTGAAGACGGTGAGAACGGATACGAAAGCACCAAGCGTGAAGCCGGCGATTACAGACTTTTTCATGTTAGCCACGAGCCTTTTTGTCACTCATTAACAGCCAAGGGCGAGGATCGACCGGATCACCGTCTTTACGAAATTCAATATAGAGCGTTGGACCGCTTTTAGACATAGCGCTGCCACCGGCCTGGCTCGTTTGTGAAGCGATATTGCCGGTTTGGCCCATTTCACCCAGGGGCTCGCCTGCAAGAACCTGCTGGCCGGTTTGCCCATCTATGCGGGCCATTCCCGCAAGCAGCACATGGTAGCCTTCCCCGACTGAAATGATCAAGAGTTGCCCATATCCTCTGAATGGTCCGGCAAAAACGATTTTGCCATCAAACGGGGCAATCACCTGCGCCTCATAGCGGGTCGCAATGGTCATGCCCTGCAATTTGCCGCCCAAACCGTTATCCGCGCCAAAGCCGCGCAGGATGGTCCCGGTTACAGGCGGCCTGATAAGACCTTTTGCCTCAGAAAAGCGGCGAGAAGAGGGCATGGCCGGGGGTGTTTTGGGGGGTGTGAGCACCGCCAGCCGGGTTTTTTCAGTCGGCGCGGCCTGAGGGGGCGATGGCGCGGCGGGTTCGGGTTGTGCCGAAGGGGCGGGCACCGGCTCAGGCCGGACAGGCTCCGGTCGGATGGCGGGCAGGCGGGAGGCGGCGTTTGCCTCCAGCCGGTTGATGAGGTCTTTCAGATCGGTCGCCTGCTGCGAGAGAGCCGCCACTTTTTGCTGTTCGCTCCGGGCTTCTGCCGAAAGCTTCTTGCTGACGGCTTCTTTCTCGGCCAGCAGTTTTTCCAGTTTGCTGCGTTCTGCATCCAGGGCCCCGCGCGCTGCGGTCATATTCTGCCGTTCGGCCAGGATTTCCTTACGCAGGCGTGCGAGCTCTTCCAGACGGTTGGCAAGGTCCTTTGCCTCCGCCTGGAGCTCGGGCACGGCCTTGCCCAGCAGCAGGGCACTGCGCAGGGCGGTCAACGCGTCATCAGGGCTTACGGCCATCGCCGGCGGGGGATTGGGATCAAGTCGCGTCAGGGCCGCCAGAAGGTCAGCCATTTCGCCACGACGATGCGCAAGACGCGCAGTGACCACTTCCTCGGCGGCTGTCAGCCCGCTCAGTCGGCCTTCCGACGCGGAGACATCTGCTTCCCGCGCCTGCACGCGGGCAGCGGTATCGATGAGCCTGGCACGGATCGCCTCGGCTTCCTTGCGGGCCGCGTCGGCTTCGGCGGACAGCTTTTCCTGACGGCCTGCACTTTTGTCGATTTTTTCCTGCAGTGTTTCCAGCTCGCCCGGATCGGCGACCTCTGCCATTGCCTCACATGCCGCAAGCGTTGCGACCAGCAGGAGACTGATCCCGACAAGACGATATGCCTTGCGGCTAGACATGGGCATCAGCGGCTTGCGTGGCGGCAGCCTGTGCCGCTTTCGGCTGCAGCAGGGACTGACCGCTCATGGCCGCAGGCTTGCGAATGCCCAGAAGGGCCAGAAGCGTGGGGGCCACATCAGCCAGCGTGCCATGCGCCAGCGCAAAGCCTGTCTCTGCACCGGCCAGAATGAAGGGGACCTTCGCGGTCGTTGTGGCGCGATGCCCGCCTTTGCCGTCAGCCGTCTCCATGGTCTCGGCCTTGCCATAGCTGCCGACGACAACGAGCGTGCCTTTTCGCTTTTCGACCTGCGCGACAATTTTGCCAAGATGTTTGTCGATGGCTTCCACGGCATCGATTGTTGCGCGGAGGTTGCCGGTCTTGCCAAAGAGCGCCGCATTGGGGAAATGCAGCGTGATGAGGTGATGTGTGCCGGCCTTCATGGCCACCAATGCTTCATGGGTGATGCTGGCCGCGGCAAGTTCGGGCCGCTTGTCAATTTTGGCAAAGGGGGGCGTGTCGGCCACGAGCACGGTTTCCCCAGGCCATAATTCATTCTTGCCTGCGCGCGCATTCAGCCAGATCTGATTGGCACAGATCGACTCCGTCAGTGCGAGCTGCTCCATGCCCGCCTGTGAAAGCGTCTGGCTCAAGGTGTCCGCAATCTGTGGCGTTTCAAAGATCGCCCTGATGTCTGTGTTCTCTGCATCAATTGTCGATACGAGACTATAGAAGCCTGAGAGCTTGCGAGGTGTCCGGTTGAGATGTGGATCTGCCAGCCGCGCCTGCAGCCCGCTCATCAGGCCGTGTGCCGTCTCGGCATGCAGATTGAGCAACAGGACGGCATCATCGGACCGTATGCCGCGATAGGCCTGCGTGATGATGGGCGGGATGCGGTCGTCCCTCTGCCCCTTGGCATAGCAGGCGGCCAGATGCGCGGTGGGATAATCGGCGTTCAGCGCATCGGCATCGGCGAGCATGGCCACCGCCTTGGCTGCCAGTTCGGGATCGGATGGTTCGTCAAAGCCATAGGCGCGGCCCATGATGCTGGCAAGCATCGTGTTTTCAGCCGCCGAAATATCGTCGATGAATTCGCGCAGATGATCGAGACCGCTCTGTGCGCCCGCATCAATGCCGTCGAGCACGGCATGGACCTGCACATCCACACCCTCGTGGCTGAGGAGGGCGGCCATCACGGCCATCAGATGTTTGTGGCCCAGAATGCCCGACGGCGACACCATGCCGACAAGATGCACGGCACCGCCCAGTGAGCGCACGCGGGCAATCATTTCTGCCATGACCGGATGGCGCGCAAGGGCATCGGCCCCGTCTTCCTGAATGAAGCGTGAAATGATCTGGCCCATTTCAGGCACGGCGCGACCCGCACCCAATGTGGTGAAGGCGGCCTGGGCATAGCCGGGCCTGCCAGCAGGCAGGCCGACGGCTTCGCCGGCAGCGTCGAGATGGCAATGGGGATAGCTTGCCGCCAGACGGTCAAAGATGGGCGTGCGGGCCAATGCAATGGCATTGGCTTCTCGTTCGTCTCTCAGGCCCCAGCCGTCGAGAATGGCGAGGACAAGCGGGCGATCGGTGGTGATGGCAGTCATAATTTTCTGAAATTCTGGCGCCGGTTCAGGCGATTCGTTCGCCGCATCGCGAAACAAGCGTTCAAATTAGAGGAAGGGTTGGGGACTGTCCATAAAACTGCATGCAGATCGGGTGTTTTAGATCAGACGCGGTGATAGGGATGGCCGCTTAAAATTGTGATTGCACGATAAATCTGTTCCGCCAGCATGACGCGCACCAGCATATGCGGCCATGTCATCGGCCCGAGCGCCATGAGGTGATCAGCGCGCTCACGCAAGGCAGGTGCAAAACCGTCAGCGCCACCGATCAAGAAGCAGAGATCACTCGTGCCCTGATCGCGCCATTGCCCCAGTCGCGCGGCAAATTCGGTGCTGGGTTCAGCCTTGCCGCGCTCATCCAGGGCGACGAGCGTTGCGCCCTTGGGCATCGCGCCCAGAAGCAGCGTTGCTTCGCGCTCGCGCAGCGCCATTCCTTCGAGGGCCTTTTTTTCCTCGACCTCATGCAGGCTGAGGCTGGTCATGCCAATACCGCGCCCGACCGCGTCGATGCGCGCGGCATATGTGTCGAGAAGTTGCCGTTCCGGCCCACTGCGCAGGCGCCCTACGGCGCAAATCTGAATGCGCATGTTCCTCCGCTCGGCCCGACCGAACCTGCTATCGTCCCGCTTGTCTGCGCCCCGGTGACTAGATCGCGGCCTGATCAGCCGGAATGTCTGCCGCCCACATTTTTTCCAGCCTGTAGAAGTCACGGACTTCAGGCCGGAAGATATGGATCACGACATCGCCGCCATCGATGAGCACCCAGTCACCCGACTGCATGCCCTCGACATGAGCCGACCCAAAACCGGCTTCCTTGATACGGCGCACAAGATGATCGGCCACCGCGCCGACATGGCGCTGCGAACGACCGCTTGCGACAACCATATTGTCAGCCATCGGTGTTTTTCCGGTAAGATCAATGGAAACGATGTCTTCGGCTTTGTCTTCATCAAGGCTCTCCATCACGAGAGCAAGCAGCGCCGAAGAGCTGCTATCAGGAGCAGGCCTATCACCCGGATAGGTCGCATCAGACTCGAGCCGTTCTGGCCCCTTACCCCTTGCGGGCATGCGCTGGACGTTAAAGTCCGTTGTTTGAATGCTCAGGAAAGAACTCCTTATAAAAAATCCCGAACGTCAGAACGTCGGGGCCCTTGCGTGAACCCTGACGAATCAAGAATAGGGCGCATGGCATCGGGATTCAATGCAGTGTTTTTTATTGTCTCGTGACGGTCCGGCAGGCCTAGAGCGGCCAGAGCCGGGCGGCCCGAATGGATGTGGCTGAAAGCGGGCTTTCACGGCCCTCCAGAAACATCAGCGCGGGCGGATCAATGCGGGACAGCAGGCGCGCATCGGAGATTTCAAGGGTTGAGGGACGCAGCGTGTCGGCGGCGGGCGAAAGCCGTGCCTTGATCGAATAGCCCGGGCGCGGGTAAACCGCGATAGGCACCAGATTGGCAAGTTCGCGCCAGCGTTCCCATTTGGGAAACTGGATCATGTTGTCGGCCCCCATCAGCCAGACGAAATTGACCTCGCGATGCCGCTGCTTCAGCGTTGTGATCGTGTCGAAGGTATAGCGGGTCCGCAGGCGTGTTTCGATGTCGGTGACGCAGATGCGGCGGTCCTTCGCCATCGCGCGGGCCGAGGCCATGCGCTCGGCGAGCGGGGCCATGCCGCTGGCCTCTTTCAGCGGGTTTTGCGGTGACACCATCCACCACACGCGGTCGAGCCCGAGGGCGCGAATGCACATGCGCGTGATGTGAAGATGGCCTTCATGGGCTGGGTTGAATGAACCGCCCAGCAGGCCCACCCGCATATGGGGTGCGAGCATTTCGCAGCGACTCATGAGCTTTGCGTTTCCATGCGCCGGTTATGGCCTGATCTGGCCGTTGCCGCGCACGACATATTTGAAGCTTGTGAGCTGCTCCACGCCGACGGGCCCGCGGGCGTGGAACTTGCCTGTGGAAATGCCGATCTCGGCGCCCATGCCGAATTCGCCACCATCGGCAAATTGCGTGGAGGCGTTGTGCAGGACGATGGCGCTGTCGACCTCATTGAGAAACCGTTCCGCTGTGGCGGCATCATCGGTCACGATTGACTCGGTATGGTTGGAGCCATAGCGCGCAATATGGTTGATCGCGCCTTCGACGCCCTTGACGAGGCGGACGGCAATGATGGCGTCAAGATATTCCGTATGCCAATCGTCTTCGCTGGCCGGTTTGACGCGGGTGTCGACGGCGCAGGTGGCTTCATCGCCGCGCACTTCGCAACCGGCATCGAGCAATGCCTTGACGAGCGTGGGAAGTGTTTCTTTCGCACAGGCTTGATCCACGAGTAGGGTTTCAGCCGACCCGCAGACGCCGGTGCGGCGCAGTTTGGCGTTGAGCAAAATCTCGCGCGCCATGTCGAGATTTGATTTGGCATCGACATAGACATGGCAGATGCCTTCCAGATGCGCAAAGACAGGCACGCGCGCTTCGTCCTGCACGCGTGCCACAAGGCTCTTGCCACCGCGCGGCACGATCACGTCAATATTGCCGTCAAGGCCGCGCAGCATTTCGCCCACCGCGGCGCGATCGGTTGTGGGGATCAGCTGGATGGATGTTTCGGGCAGACCCGCCGACATGACGCCCTGCATGAGCGCATCATGAATGGCGCGGTTGGAGCGCAGGCTTTCTGAACCGCCGCGCAGAATGGCGGCATTGCCTGCCTTCATGCAAAGGGCACCGGCATCTGCCGTCACATTGGGACGGCTTTCATAGATGATGCCGATGACGCCGAGCGGCACGCGCACGCGTTCGATATGCAGGCCATTGGGACGGTCCCATTCTGCCAGTCTTGTGCCGACGGGATCGGGCAGGGCGGCTATGTCTTCCAGCGCTCGGGCGATGGCTTCCACGCGCTGATCATTGAGTGTCAGGCGATCCAGGAGCGCGGGGCTGAGACCCTTGTGTTTGGCATCAATCAGGTCTGCTTCATTGGCGCTCAGAATGTCGTCGATATCGGCGCGGATGGCAGCGGCGGCGGCAAGAAGTGCGGCGTCTTTCTGCTTTGTCGGCGCCTTGGCCAGAACGCGGGCGGCGGCACGTGCCTCCACGCCGATTTCCTGCATGAGCATGGAAATATTGTCGCTGGCTGTTGTGACATCAAGGACAGTCATTTGTTTCCCTTTCTCATCCCTTCTTGAGGACGAGGTCGTCGCGGTGGATCATTTCCGAGCGGCCGCTATAGCCGAGCAGAACTTCGATCTCGCGGCTGTTGTGCCCCATGATACGCAGGGCATCTTCGCTTGAATAGGCCGAAAGGCCGCGCGCGATTTCGATGCCGTCCGTATCGAGAACACTGACGGCATCGCCGCGTTCAAATTGGCCGTCGGTTGCGGTGACACCGGCAGGCAACAGGCTGCGGCCCTGCGCCAATGCCCGTGCCGCGCCGGCATCGATGGTAAAGCTGCCGGATGTCTTGAGCCCGCCTGAAATCCATCTTTTGCGGGCCGCCACAGGGGTCGTGCGTGCCTTGAAGAGGGTGCAGCGCGCGCCATCCTCCAGTGCCTTGATCGGGTGCATGGCGCGGCCATTGGCAATCAGCATGTTGGTGCCGCTCTCAATGGCGATGCCTGCTGCAATGAGTTTGGTCTTCATGCCGCCGCGGGAGAACTCGCTCGCCGCACCACCGGCCATGGCTTCGATGGCGGGGGTAATCTCGCTGACCTCGGCAATATGGGTGGCGCCGGGCTCGGAAGGCGGGGCTGTGTAAAGCCCGTCAATATCGGAGAGCAACACAAGGCAGTCTGCCGAAATCATGCTCGACACGCGCGCAGCGAGCCGGTCATTGTCGCCATAGCGGATTTCGCTGGTGGCAACGGTGTCATTTTCATTGACGACGGGGATCGCGCCGAGCTTCAGCAGCGTGTTCATGGTGGAGCGCGCATTGAGGTAGCGGCGGCGCTCTTCCGTGTCTTCCAGTGTCACGAGGATCTGGGCGCAGGTGTGACCATAGGCGCTCAGCATTTCCTGAAAGGCATGGGCAAGACTGATCTGCCCGACAGCGGCCGCTGCCTGGCTTTCCTCCAGCAACAGCGCACCGGCCGGCAGCTTCAGGGCCCGCCGCCCGAGCGAAATGGCGCCGGAAGAAACGATGAGCACTTCCTGTCCGCGGGCGCGCAGACGGGCAATATCCTCCACCATGGCCTGAAGCCAGTTCCGGTTGAGCTTGCCGGTTTCCTGATCTGTGAGAAGCGAAGAGCCGATCTTGACCACGATGCGTTCGGCACTGCCAAGGATCGAATTCATGGCTGCCAGCCCTCGCTTTCATCCTTGCCTGTTTCGGTGGCGGGGGCTTCAGGATGGCGGATGCCGATCTCGTCGGCGATGAGATGCAGCAGCCGCTCCACACCTTCGCGCGAGACGCCGGATATGACATGCACGATGGCGCCGCTGGCTTTGGCGAGCGCCTTCTGTTTGGCCTTGCGGTCTTCAGGCGTCAGGGCATCGGCCTTGTTGAGGCAGACGATTTCGGTCTTCTCCTCAAGACCTGCACCATAGGCTTCAATCTCGCCACGGATCACATGATAGGCTTCGACAACATCTTCCTGTGTGCCGTCAACCAGATGGATGAGCACATTGCAGCGTTCGACATGGGCGAGGAATTTGTCGCCCAGACCCACACCCTCCGAAGCGCCTTCAATGAGGCCGGGAATATCGGCGAGCACGAAGCTGCGCCCGTCCACCGCGACAACGCCGAGACCGGGTGTCAGCGTGGTGAAGGGATAGTCGGCAATCTTGGGACGTGCGGCGCTGACCACCGAAAGGAAGGTGCTCTTGCCCGCATTGGGTTTGCCGATGAGGCCGGCATCCGCAATCAGCTTGAGGCGGAGGATGATCCACATCTCTGTGCCGGGCAGGCCGGGATTGGCGTGTCGGGGGGCCTGGTTTGTGGGGCTTTTGAAATAGGCATTGCCGAAGCCGCCATTGCCGCCCTTGAGCAGGACCATGCGCTGGCCCACTTCGGTAAAGTCGGCGATCAGTGTTTCTTCATCTTCGGCAAAAACCTGTGTGCCGACCGGCACCTTGAGGACGGCATCGGCGCCATTATAGCCATGGCGGTTTTTGCCCATGCCATGCATGCCGGTCTTGGCCTTGAAATGCTGCTGGTAGCGATAGTCAATGAGGGTGTTGAGTCCGTCGACGCATTCAATGACGACATTGCCGCCGCGGCCGCCATTGCCCCCGTTGGGGCCGCCAAATTCCTTGAATTTTTCGCGCAGAAAGGCGACGGCGCCCGCACCGCCATCGCCTGATCGCACATAGATTTTTGCCTGGTCGAGGAATTTCATGTTGTCGTTCTTTCAGGGCGTCCCGCCGCTTACAGGCGGGCGTCCTTTCGTTGCAGGGCCATGGTGAGGGCGTGAACCTCCTGCTGGCGGGCCTCGCACCAGCGTTGCTCCTCACCAGTATAGCGAAAGCCGAGTTTTGTCAGCACCGTGCCGGAAGCATGGTTATCGGCAAAATGTCCGGCGACGAGATGATCAAGCGCAAAATGGCCAAAGGCAAAGCCGATGACGGCGCGTGCCGCTTCCGTGGCAAAACCCTGGTTCCACCAGCTCTTGCCGATCCAGTAGCCGATTTCGACCGTGCCATGGTCATGGGCTGTTGCGCCCACGCAACCGATGAGGGTCCCGTCCAAAGTCACGGCAAAGGGAAACTCACGGTTCCCGGCGCGCATCTCGGCATGTCGGGCGATCCATTCGGCTGCCAGTCCGTCGACATAGGGAAAGGGCATGCGGCTGAGCATCCGCGCCACGTCCCAGTCGCCGCCAAGCTGCTGGATGGCGGGGGCGTCTGCGGCTGTGAAATGACGCAGCACGAGGCGCTGCGTGATCAGGCGCTGCGGGCCATTCTGCTCGCCATTTTCGGGGTCGATTTTGACATTCAGCATTTTCGGTCTCTCGATCTAACGAGAGGGCATGAAAAAAGGGAGATGGCATCCCATCTCCCTCTACCGTTTCAGATGGTCGCCACCGAGGTGGCGCGTCCACCTCGTATCAGTCAGCCGCTTTGGCCATGTCCGCCGGTACAACCGACACATAGGTGCGGCCGTTTTTGCGTGCGCGGAAAGCCACGACGCCCGGGAATTTTGCGAAAATGGTGTGGTCCTTGCCCATGCCGACATTGTCGCCGGGGTGCCACTGTGTGCCGCGCTGGCGCAGAATGATGTTGCCGGGTTCGACAACCTGGCCACCAAACTTCTTCACGCCGAGACGACGACCGGCGCTGTCGCGACCGTTGCGGGATGAGCCGCCTGCTTTTTTATGTGCCATGTGTCCTGCTCCTAAATTCTTTCGCGCGCTTAACCGGCGATCTCAAGAATCTTGAGCATCATCAGGTCCTGACGATGGCCGTTCTTGCGACGATAATTCTGGCGGCGCTTCTTCTTGAAGATGATGATCTTGGGGCCGCGCGTCATTTCGACGACTTCAGCCTTGACGCTGGCGCCTGAAAGCACGGGCGAACCCACTTTGACGCCGCCTTCGCCGCCGACCATGAGCACTTCAAGGTCGATTGTGTCGCCAGCAGCCGCATCTACGCGTTCGACCTCAAGGAGATCGTCTTTTGCGACTTTGTATTGCTTTCCGCCGGTCCGGATGACTGCGAACATTGGTAAACCCGCCATGTAACGAATAAGGGCCCGCGAAACCGCCTTTTGAGCGGTACGGGCCGGATTGGCGCGGAATATACAGCCGGAGCCTGCCCTGTCAAGCCGAACGGGCGCTCTGGAAGGTACGCCAGAGGCAGAATCCGAGGAAATAGAGCGATGTGGCAAGCCAGGCCCAGAAAGCAAGCGGGGCGAGTGCTGCAGGGGCGTGGCTGCCATCTGCGACCCAAACCAGCCAGAAAGTGAGGCCTGCCCAAAGCGCGGTCAGCACCAGTGTCAGGCGGCGCAGGGCGACAACCCTGAAAGGATGGATGAATTTGACCGGAATGAAGGTCAGCACGCCAAGGGCCAAAATCACCAGCAAATTGAGCCAGGCGGGGCTGCCGAAGATGAAGAAATAGAGCACGACAATGTTCCAGACGGCGGGAAAGCCGGAGAAGTAATTGTCCTCTGTTTTCATGTCGCGATTGCCGAAGCAATAAAGCGAGGTCGTCATGATATAGGCGGCCGCCGCTATGCCCCAGCCGGCGGGCACCATGGCGAAGAAAAAGACCATCAAGGCGGGAATGACGGCATAGGTCAGATAATCGATCACAAGGTCGAGAATCGCCCCGTCAAAGCGCGGCACCACCTCGCTCACGCCGACGCGCCGCGCCATGGGGCCATCAAAGCCGTCAATGATGAGGGCAGCGCCCAGCCAGAGCAGCGCCTGCCGAAGATCGCCTGCCACCAGTGCGATTACTGCCAGCAGGGCCGTGATGACGCCGCTTGCCGTGAAGGCATGCACCGCCCAGGCGGCCATGACGCGGCTTTTGGCCTGCAAGGTGCTTTTGCGCGCGGAAGATTCAGAATCGCTCATGGACCCAGATTATCAGTCCCCGACGCTGCGCCTAGCGATATTGCGGGCCCGAAAAGGTGTGTGACGTGCTCCGCAGGGATCATTGGCCCCGGGGCCTTGTGTCGAGGGGCTGCCTCGGTCTACATTCCGGCCCGTTTCGACCCTTCGGATAATTTGCGTCCGGTGATCTCGCGGAGAGGTGGCTGAGTGGTTGAAAGTACCGCACTCGAAATGCGGCGTACGAGCAATCGTATCGTGGGTTCGAATCCCACCCTCTCCGCCATTAAATCAGCCGCCTTCGGGCGGCTTTTTTATTGGTAATAGGCAGATTTCAATTCGTGCGGAATTGTTCGACGGTGGTATTTTCACTTTCTCACATGTATGTAGATTACATATAATAAAAAGAGTTCTATTTTACCTTATTAAGAAATAATTCTATCGTCGAAATTCGTAATTATTGACACAGATGGAATTTCGATGCGGATTTTTTTGCAATATTTTTTTCTGTGATGGCGGTGCTCGCCAGCCGGGATGCTTCTGCAGCGCAGTATTCGATTAACATTCACGGAAACCCTTTTAGCTGCACGGCTCACAACGGGCAGTTGGTGCCGATTTTTGTGGATTCGCAATCCGCTATAGCGGCAGCTCAATTGGGCGGTGCCCGCGCAGATTATGTGCCTGGCATGGGCTATAGAATTTCGCTGAATACAATGATGCTCAGCAACACCCCGCCGAGGGCGGCGATTTTGGTGTTTTTCCATGAGTGCGGACATGTGGCTTTGCCGCCGGGTGTCGGCTTGAGTTCACCCTTTTCTGAGCGCAATGCAGACTGTTGGGCCGCCGAGCAGATGGTTCTTTTTGGCTATATTCAGAATATTGAAGAGTTTCAGGAGGCCGCAACTTATCTTATTCAAATCGGCGGCTTGAACAGTTTAACGCAACAAAGAATTGCGGCCATGCAGCAATGTCTCTTTTGAAAATACCGATACGATATTTCAACGCCGGAATATGGAAGCAGACAGCCGCAGGTCAGTGTGGGGTGGGTTGCAGCGAGTATCGCGATAATTGCTTCAAGCAATAAGTTGGTTTTGTTTCGGCTGAGACTCAGCCCTTGGCTCTCAACATCGGATTGGGCAGCTCGAAGTGGCGCGGATGGCTGGGGCACATGCCGCAGACGGCTTCATCCTCCAGCTTGAGGAAGGCGGCAAGTTCCTCAGGCGCGCAATCCGGATCAAGTGCTTCATAGGCCAGATAGGGATCCCATTCCGCAGACAGATTATATTTTTCAGCCTGCAGGGGCAGATAGGTGAGCGGGGGGCATTTCCAAAGCTTGCCGTCATATAGCTGCTTGCACCAGCGCGACGGACAAATCTCCCAACTCTTGCGCGTGTCGCCATCGGCATATGGCTTCATGCCGTCGCCAAAGCCTGTATAGCGCCGCGTCCAGTTTTTGAAGGCCGGGCGGATGCGGGCATCCATGCCCTCTTTTTCGCGCCATTCTTGCAGCAGGGCTAGCGGTTCTTCGACGCGCTTCAGATAGGCCGGATCATTGTGGTGGATCGACATGAAGAGGACGCAATTGCCCGCCTCGCGCATCAGCGCGGGCAGAGCAGGATGGCGGCTGAGGAAAAAGCCGTTGGTGACAATCTCGATCTGCGTGCGCGGCCAATGCCTGCGCACAAGGGGAATGAATTGCGGGAAGTCGGGGTGCACGGTCGGTTCGCCGCCGAGCAGGCTCGTGCAGGCAACCCTGATCTTTCCGTTCCAGGCAGACATCCAGCTTTCCGCCTCTGCCAGGCTGATATGCCCCTTGTGGCCTTGATTGGAATAATGGGAGCAGCTTTCACAGGCGAGGTTGCAGGCATGGGTCACATGCAGCTCAAGACGCCGCAGCATGGGGCGCAGATCAAGACCAGCCCCTGTCGGCGCCTGTGTTGCCGGGACGATGCCTGCCGCTTTGTCCATATGTGTCAGGTCTTCCGGTTCAGCCGGGTATGCCGGCGCCAATATCGATCCACTGCGCGACGCCAAGCTCAGTAATGGCGAATGTATCTGAGTCGTGACTGCCGGTGACCTCCAATATGGGCATATGGGAGACAAGGATCAGGGAATGGTTGGTGGTATGCATCATCGGCACATCTGTGGCCTCGCAGCGCATGTGCCAGCCGGTGGCCGCCTGGACGCCTGCCGTCAGAATGCCGGCGCAGGGTGTGTTGAGCATCGTTTCTGTGATGGCAAAAAAATCACCCAGACTCTCCGGATTGAGGAATTGGAGATATTCCTGCTGCGTGGGGTCAAAACCAACCCGTTCGGTGAGTTTGCTGCCCACATATCTGAAAACGGGCGCTCCCTCTTTGGGGAATTCCACCATCAGCACTTCAGGCATCAATTTGTAGATGGCTGCCGGGTTGAAAGACTTTCTGTCCGGGAGCAGGCCCTCGCGTGGCAGACTTTGCCAGTATTCAAAAAAGGTTCTGGATTCTTCCAGCTGGAATTGGGGGCGGATCGTCATTTTTGACCTGTAGCGAAAAGGGCTCAGGTCAGCCTCTGCCTTGCAGGCATTTGATACAAGGGCAAATCCGGCGAAAATTGATCGTTACGCAACTGATATGATCGCCATTTTGCCGGCACTTTTGCGTTCTCCAACCCCTCCGGCTAGACCAGAAGGCCTGTGCCGCCGATGATTGTGACGATAGCCCAGATATAGGGGGCGGGCGTTTTCCAGAGGGCGGCGTTGCCCCATATCGCCAGCGTCACCCCCAGCAAGGTGAAAGACAGGCTGATGGCTGTCGCAATGACGGCCATGGCTTGATTGCCGGGCACGAAAGCCGGATAGATATAAAGGGCCATGAGGGCGGCAATGGCGATGGAGCCGACATGCCATGAAAAATGGTGCAGCCAGATAATATTGGCGGGAAGCTGCGCTTTCTCGAGTGGCGGGAGCACAAGCGGGGCACCAAGAAATTCATGTGCCAGCAGGCCGAGCAGCGAGATGAAGGCTGCCATGAGGAAGAAAAGGCCTGCCGCGTCGATCATGCCGGATGTCCTCAGAATTTGAAGATCGTGCCGTGAACGCCGGCTCTTGCGCCCTTGTTGTTGCCATGCACATCGGCCCCGACCGATGAGCATCCCGTCAACACGGCACCCAGCAGAACGAAAATTAAAAGCTTTCTCATGGTCGCGCTCTTTTCTGCGTCATTGGCCATGCCCATATAGCGGTGGCGGGCATTCGCGTCCCGATTATCGGTTAAAAACCCGGTTCGGGCCACCTAATTAGCGCGATACCGCTTACGCATTCAGCGTCCCGGGTTAAGCATGACACGCCGTTTCAGGCGCAATTCCTTTGACCCGCCGCCATTCCTCAGGCTATCTCCACCCCTCTTCAGCGCCGCGAGGACGGCAACCAACGCAGGCTGCATGCAAAACAAAATCAAAGAATTTGCCGATCATTGTCTCAAATATCGCACGCCCAACATGACGCGGGCCGTGGGCCAGATCGTGACCACGGGCCTGGCTTTTGTCGCCTGTGTCACGGCGATGTATTTCAGCCTTGAATATGGCTATTGGCTGACATTGCTGCTGGCCATTCCGACGGCGGGCTGTGCCTTGCGGTTTTTCGTGATCCAGCATGATTGCGGTCACGGGTCGTTCTTTGCCTCACGCCGCGCCAATGATGTGACGGGACGCGTGCTGAGCGTGTTGACGATTACGCCCTATGCCTATTGGCGCCGTCTGCATGCGCTGCATCATGCCTCATCTTCCAATCTCGACCGTCGCGGTTTTGGTGATATCGACACGCTGACAACAGATGAATATGCCGTTCTCACGCCGTTGCGCCGCCTCTGGTACCGGATTTATCGCAACCCGGCTTTCTTGCTGATCATAGGCGGACCGCTGCATTTCCTCGTCCTGCAGCGTTTCCCGATGACGCTGCGCACACCGGCGCTGGAAATGTGGAGCAGTGTGATGCTGCACAATGTGGCGATACTCATTTTCTATGGCGGGCTCGTGGCTTTGTTGGGCTGGGAACATTTCGCCATTCTGGTGCTACCGGTGCTGGTGTTTGCGGCCGGCATGGGTGTCTGGCTTTTCTATGTGCAGCATCAGTTTGAAGCGACGACCTGGGACGAGACCGAAAACTGGGACCGCAAGACAGCGGCTATGCTTGGCAGTTCCTATTATGTGTTGCCGCGCGTGCTGCGATGGTTCACAGGCAATATCGGCCTGCATCACATCCATCATCTCTGCAGCCACATTCCCAATTACCGCCTGCAGGAATGTCTGGATGCCATGCCGGAACTCAAAGGCATCAATCGCCTGACCATGATTGAGAGCCTGAAGACGGCCTCGCTCGCGCTGTGGGACCCGAAGGCCCGCAGGCTTGTCGGCTTTCACGGGCATTGAGCCTTGCGGGCTATTCCGCGTCTTGGCTTTCGCTTTCATTCAGATAGGCGTGAATAGCATCTATTTCATCGTCACGCATATGGCTGAGATCACTGCGGGCAATCGTTGACATCAAATTGACGTCACGATCACCCAACGCCACGCCGGTGCGCATCAGGCGGCGGAAATCAGGCAGCGGATAGGCCTGGACCATCATGCGCACTGGCGGTGTGACGATACCCCAGCCATTGTCATGTTCAGTATCGAGATTGTGGCAATCACTGCAAATGGCCTGAACAAGATAGGCACCCTGCTCGGCAGGTGTTGCCATGGGCCGGTGCAGGGAAGCGATTTGAGGCACGACTTTTTCTGCACTGAAGGGGACGGCTCCCAACAGCATGGCGATGCGACCGAATGGTCCCCAGCTCGTGACAGCCGGTTGAGCGTCTTTCAGCTGGGGCTGGGTGCGCAACCATGAAAGAATGGCCGCAAGGTCGTCATCTGACAGCGCATTGAGGCCAGCGCTGGGCATGGCAATGATGCCGGTGCCGTCGCGCTTCACGCCATAGCGGACAAGGCGGACAAATTCCTCGTCACTATAGTCGCGTATCTTGCGTGTCAGGTTTGGTGCAACAAGGTGGCCCACACCGGGTCCTTCAAATAGCACATTCCCATTGGCATGATGGCAGCCGAGACATCCGAAAACATTGGCGAGGCGCTCGCCTTCTGGTGCCAGGGCCGGTGAGGGTGCGACACGCAGGGGCGTGAGCGCCACGTCATAGGTTTTGCCGAGCTTCAGGGCTGATGCCAGATAGATTGTCGGGGGCATCAAGACAATCACGATGCCAAGCCCGAGGCTCACCCATTTCAGGGTCTTGATGATGTTGATGGACATGGTCTGTTGTTCCCGTGGTCTGCGACTCCACGGGATTTAGGCAATGGCCGGACCGGTCTCAAACACCATTGTTGCGAAACAATTCACCAAAGTTGCAGAATGCGACATGTTTGACTGGAACGACATTCGCTTCTTTCTCAGTGTGGCCCGGCAGGGCACGACGCTGGCTGCCTCGCGGGAGCTGAAGGTCAGTCAGAGTACGGTTGCCCGCCGTATCGTGGCCATGGAGGCCGCCCTTGGGCTGGAACTCTTCGACAAGCGCCAGTCCGGTTATGTGCTCAGTGAAAAGGGCGATGATATTCGAGCCGAAATGGAGGCGGCTGAGGCCTGTCTGCTTGGTATTGAGGCACGCGCTTCGTCTCTGGGTCGTGATGTTTCTGGCATTGTGAGGGTGACGACGAATGACCTTTTTGCGTCGGGCTTCCTGATCGGCGCGATCAAGGCTTTTCAGCAGGCATATCCCGGCATCAAACTGGACATTGTGACGTCTGACAGGCTGCTTGATCTGGCTGCAGGGGAGGCCGACATCGCCATTCGCGCCGGTCGTCGTCCTACTGAGCCCAATCTCGTCGGCCGTCAGCTGGCCGTCGACACGTGGAGTCTTTATTGCGGCGCTGGCTATGCCGCACGCCATGGGGTGCCGCGCAATATCGAAGAACTCGCGCAGCACAGGATCATCGGTGCCGATCCGGGGGCTTTTGCAGGCCCTCATCTGACATGGGTGGAAAAACATGTCAGGCCCGATCAGGTGGTCCTGCGCCAGAACTCCATCCCGGGGCTTTATGCAATGATCCGGAATGATCTCGGCATTTCCTTCATGTCGGATTTTTTTGTGGCGGGTGATCCCCAATTTGTGTGCTGTTTCACACCTGACATTGCGCCTTATGATGAAATATGGCTTGTGACGCATGAGCGTTTGCGGCATGTGCCGCGCGTGCGGGCTGTGCTTGATTTTCTCGCGGGTCAGATGTCTTCAAGGATGCGGCAGGCAGCTGTCTGACTTTGTCCCGTCAGGCAGCATAGACTTTCCGGCCGCCGACCCATGTTTCAAGAATCTGCAGGCTGCGGATATCCTTCGGGTCGATGCTGAGCGGGTCCTTGTCGAGGACGACAAAATCCGCAAATTTGCCCGCTTCCAATGTGCCGACCTCATGATCTGAATGGCACTGCCATGCCGCATCTCTTGTCAGCGCAATGATGGCGTCTTGCATGCTGACGCGTTCGGCTGGATTGAGGACGCTGCCCGGCTCCTTCCACAGCGTGCGATTGACGGCATTGTCGATCAGGCGCAAAGGGCCCATTTCGCTGACGGGTTCATCGGAATGGACGGTCCAGCGGATGCCGCTTTGGCCACAGCTTGCCGCACGCCCCAGCAGCAATGATTTTTCGGGTCCGAAAATGTCGTCGCGGAAAGCCTTGCCCCAGTAATGCACATGGCCGATTAGGAAGCTCGGGCTGACGCCCAGCTCGGCGATGCGTTGGATCTGTTCATCATGCAGGATGGAGCAATGCTCGATGCGGAAGCGCAGGTCGCGTGAGGCCCCGGCGGCATAGGCCGCCTCGAAGGCATCAAGCGCATTATCGATCGCCTGATCGCCGTTGGCGTGGACGACGACCTGCCAGCCCTGAAGCGCGCGTTTGACGACCATGTCGCGCAGCGCGTCTTTTTCGACATAGGCAATGCCGTGATCCTCGCGGCCCATATAGGGTGCCCGCTGCAACCCTGTGCGGCCCTGATTGGAGCCATCGGAAACGATCTTCCAGCCGGTGGCCCGCGCCATCTCGTCGCCCTGGCCAAAGGCGATGTCAGAAGCGTCCCAGTTGCGTTCGCCCGCCTGGATGAGGGAATAGCGCAGGCGCGTGGTCATGTGGCCCGAGGCGGCAAAGGCATGGAAGACGTCGATTTCACCCTTGCCCTGAAAGCCGCCGCTCGCCATGTCGCAGAATGTCGTCACGCCGACGCTGTTGGCCCGGGCGCAAACATCCCGGCAGGCGGCGGGCACGTCTTCCAGTGCCAGCGCCGTCAAATTGTGCCCCAGCACGGTGAACATGGTCGCCTGACCCTGCAGGACGCCATTGGGGGTGCCATCGGCATCGCGCCCATAGGCCGCGCCGGGTGGATTGGGTGTCTTTGCGTTGATACCGGCAATCTCAAGCGCCTTGCTGTTGCAATAGGCGATGTGGAGCGATGCGTTGAAAATGAAAACGGGATTGGCAGGCGCGACCTGGTCGAGCGTGTGACGCGTGATGATGTCGGCCCCTTCTTGCAGGGATGGGTCAAACTGGCGGGCGACGATCCATTCATCCGGTTTGGCCTTGCCTGCCAGATCGCCGATCCGGTTGATGACGGCGTCGGCATTTTCGCATTCAAAGGCGCCCACATCGGCAAGGCGGTTCATGATCGCGATGGGGAAGAAATGCATATGGGGTTCGATGAAGCCGGGCAGGATGGTGCGGCCCTTTGCATCAATGATGTCCGCCTTCTCGCCTGCCACGGCCTGCACCTCTTCGAGTGTGCCGACGGCTATGATCCTGCCATCGCGAAAGGCGAGCGCGTCGGCGGTGCTGAAATCGGCATCGGCCGTGATGATGGTGGCATTGTGGAGGAGCGTTGTGCCGCTATGGGCGGCGGGCGGCGTGCCAAGCCGTTTCCAGTTGGTCTCGCGGCTGGCATTTGAGAGCGCCGGGAGCGACATCAGTCCCAGATCCTGCAGCACCGGGGCGCAGCAGGGACAGCCGAACTGATCTGCCTTGTGCGGCTGCGTTGGCGTTTCGAGCGCTGCGGCATCGGCACAGCACAAAAGATCATGGTCTGGATGGCTGTCTGACATTGGTGCTTTCCCCTGCGTGTTTTTGCCTAGGTTTGACGCTGGGGGGCTCACTGTCAATTCGCGATGCCGGAAATGGGTTTAAGGCGCAGGCCGCTTTGCTATATGGTTCCCCAAAAGAACATGAACCCGCCGGGTGGAGGCAGATAAAATGAGCGAACGGATTTCCGTCAAGATTGAGAATGGCGTCGCCGATGTGAGGCTGACCCGGGCAGACAAGATGAACGCGCTGGACGATGCGATGTTCAATGCGCTGCTTGAGACCGGCGAGCGGCTGAAAAACGACAAGAGCGTTCGCTGTGTGGTTCTCTCGGGCGAGGGCCGGGCTTTTTGCGCCGGTCTCGACATGGGTAATTTCGGCAGGATGGCTGCACCCAAGGATGAATCCGGTGCAAAAAAAGAGGGTGCTGTGCCGAGCCGTCTGATCCCGCGCACCCATGGCATCGCCAATCGGGCGCAATATGCCGCCTGGCTCTGGCGTGAGCTGCCCATGCCGGTGATCGCGGCTGTCCATGGCGTGGCCTATGGCGGCGGCTTTCAGGTGATGCTGGGGGCGGATATCCGCTATGTCGCGCCCGACACCAAGCTTGCCATCATGGAAATCAAATGGGGTCTGGTGCCGGATATGTCGGGCACGCAGATCATGCGTCATCTGGTGCGCGAGGATATTGTGCGCGAACTGACCTATACGGGTCGTGTTTTCTCCGGTGAGGAAGCAGGCCAATATGGCTTTGCGACCCGCGTGACGGCGACCCCGCTTGAAGATGCGCTGGCCACGGCACGTGACATCGCCTCCAAGAGCCCGAGCGCCATCCGTGCCTCCAAGCGCCTGCTCAACAAGGCTGTTTCGGTGGATCAGGCCACCGGCCTGATGGAGGAGTCGATTGAGCAGGATGTGCTGATCGGCAGCCCCAATCAGGTTGAAGCCATCATGTCCAATCTGGAAAAGCGCGCCGCCAATTATATCGACTAGGCACCTTGCTCCGAATTTATCATCTGCGTGCATATCGCACAGGCGGAACGCTTTGAAACCGGCTATAATGTGGCGCGGCATGCGTTCCGCATGCCTCACCCATGGAGAGTGAATTGGCCAAAGGTCAGATGAAGAGCAATCGCGAAACCAAGAAACCGAAGCAGGTCAAAAAGGCCGCTGCGGTCAGTGTCTCGCCATTCGCCGCCGGCAATACCGGCAAGAGCGACGTTCCCGGCAAAAAGAAATAAGCGTTACGGTGCCGTTGACGTTTCGTTGAGCCAGTCGATCAATCTCACATTTTCCTCAGTCGGGTAAGTGTGGGAGAGGTCGCTTATTTCCTCATAGCTGCAATTTGCGCCCGCGCCTGACAGGGTCAGATGGGCTTCGCGCGCCATTTCATATGAGAACATCCAGTCGAGCGCACCATGCAGAATGCGGATGGGCAGGGCCTTCAACCTGTCCGGCGTTGTCGTCTGCAGCAGGAACGGATGGAAGCTTGCCGCAACGGGTGCCAGATGCGTATAGGGCGCCTTGGGATGCAGCCCGCAGAGATAGGTGAAGGTGCCGCCATCGCTCATGCCGGTGAGCAGGATGCGGCTCGCGTCGATCTGCCAGCGCTGGCTGACAAAGGCAAGGATACGCTGCAGATTGGCGCTGTCGTGGTCGGGTTCCATGAGCGACCAGGTGTCTTCGCGGGAGGTGGGGCAGAGGAGGATGGCGCCCCGGCTTCGGGCCGCGCGCAGCCAGCTCCAGACAGAATCGCGGCCATGACCGCTGCCGCCATGCAGAGCTATGATCAAGGGGTAGCTTGCCTCGGCGGAATAATATTCCGGTACATAGATCGAAAAGCCGCCGCGCGTGCCGCGTTCATTGCTGTCATGCATGAGGCCGACATCTTCGCGATTGGCTTCGGCGGCGGCAATTCTCGCCTGCAGGTCTTCATCCTCGCGGGCATCGGCCTCCAGAAAGAAATCGCTGATCGGTGGGAACAGCCAGACAAGGGCATAAACAGCCTCCTGGGCGCGGCTGTAATGGCGCAGGGCCCGATAGGCATGAAGGGTCGCCTGCGGTGAGGCCGGTGCTTCACGCAATTCATCAAAGGCACGGCATGTTTCAGCCGCGGCACGCAGCAGCTGGTCACGCACGGCGACCAGATTTTCGGGACAGTCCAGACCCTCCAGGGTCGCCATGGCCGGGCGGATATCGGTGTCGCGCCCGTCCAGCATGGCGATGAGTTCGGGAATATGCGGGGGATGCAGGTGCCGCGCGGTGAAGCCCAGCGCCTGCAGACCGGACAGCACAGGCATCAGCAGCGCCATCATCGGCCCCAGGACACGCTCCATCCTGCCGGTCATGTCATCCGGCTCATCATCATGCCCTTTATCGCGCATCGGCTTGCTCCCTTGATTTTTGACCAGTCTAGACGGAAATGGCCGACGCGGTCGCCTGATTGGGGCCAGCGGGCTGGCAGGAGGGCAAAAATGTTCTAGGCTTGACGATCAAGCAAGATCCGGCAGCAAGCCGGGCAGGGCGGGGAGGCCTTATGAGACAGTTCGATTTTTCACGCTATGAAACCCTCGCCTTTGAGCGGCAGGGGCGGCTTTTGCGTGTCACCATCAATCGGCCCGATGCGATGAATGCGATTAATGATGATCTCCATGAGGAACTCTCGCATGTCTTTGAGGATGTCAATCGCGATCCGGAGAGTGACGTCATTGTCCTAACGGGCGCGGGCAAGGCCTTCTGTGCCGGGGGTGATGCGGCCTGGATGCAGGAGATGATTGATGAGCCGACGCGCTTTCGTGACATTGGCCTTGCCGCCAAGCGCATTGTGCTCAGCCTGCTGGAACTGGAAAAGCCGATCATCTGCCGGTTGAACGGCGCGGCGGCGGGGCTTGGCGCAACGGTTGCCCTGATGTGCGATGTGATTATTGCGTCTGAAAAAGCGGTGATCGGCGATCCGCATGTGAAGATGGGTTTTGTCGCAGGCGATGGCGGTGCGGTGATCTGGCCGCAGCTTCTGGGCTATGCGCGGGCCAAGGAATTTCTGATGACGGGGGAGATGATTTCCGCCGAACGTGCTGAACGCATGGGGCTGATCAATTATGTCGTGCCGCATGATGAACTTGACGCCCGTGTTGATGCCATGGCCGATACGCTTGTGAATGGCGCGACGCAAGCCATTCGCTGGACCAAGACCGTGACGAATATTCCGCTGCGGCGTCTTGCAGCCGAATTGATGGATACATCGGTTGCCTATGAAATGATGACCAATCTGAGTGCCGATCATCAGGAGGCGGTGAACGCTTTCCGCGAGAAGCGCGCGCCGAAATTTACCGGATCGTGAGGCGCCATGTTTACGCAAGAGCCTGAACATCTGAGCCTGCTGCGCGCCTCGATGCAGCGCTTTGTCGAAAGGGAGATGCCGCGCGACAAGGTGCGTGAATGGGATCGTGACAAGACATTTCCGATGGAAACCTTCAAACGCCTGGCCGAAACCGGTGTGTGCGGGCTGACGGTCGACGAAGAATTTGGCGGCGCGGGCCGCGATCTTGTTGCCGCTGTCAGCGTGATTGAAGAACTTGCGCGACGCGGAGGCGCGATGGCCGGCCCCTATATTCACTGCGCCTTTTATGGCGGCATGAATATCGGCGAAAATGGCTCGCAGGCCCAAAAGGAAGAGCTGCTGCCGCGCATTGCGCGCGGGGAGCTTCTCTTCGGCTATGGGCTCTCTGAGCCTGATGTGGGCGGTGATCTCGCCAGTGTTTCCATGTCGGCGCGAAAGAGCGCGGACGGGATGCGCGTCATCTTGAACGGCACCAAAAGATGGTGCACCGGCGCGCGCTTTGCAGATTATATCATCTGCCTTGTCCGGTCCGACGCAGACGCGCCGCGCTATAAAAATCTTTCCTTCGTTCTCGTGCCGCCGACATTACCGGGTGTGACGATCCGGAATATCGATCATCTGGGTCTGCGTTATGCCGATACGACCGATGTCATTTTCGATGACGTGGACGTGCCGGTGGGCAATATTCTCGGCGGGCCGGAAGGCTGGAACAAGGGCTGGGGCATGCTGGCGGGACCGGCCCTTGATGTTGAGAAACTGGAGATTACAGCCGTTGCCTATGGCATTGCCTGCGCCGCGGTGGATGATGCCTGGGCCTATGCTCAGGAGCGGCGGCAGTTCGGCAAACCGATCTCCGGTCATCAATCGGTGCGTCATGCGCTGGTCGAAGCCAGGACCAAACTTCAGGCCTGCAGGCATATGCTTTATCACGCGGCCTGGCTTGCGACATCGCGGGCGCCCTGCAGTGTCGAAACGTCCATGGCCAAGCTCTTCATTGCGGATACCGCCGTCGAGATCGTGCTCGCCTGCCAGCGCGTGATGGGGGCCTATGGCTGCGCGGAAGGCTATGACATGGAGCGCTATGTGCGCGACATTTGCGTCATGCCCATTGTGGGCGGCTCGTCCAACATGCAGAAAAACAATATTGCCGCGCGGTTGCGGCTGGCCGAATAGGAGCGCTGATGTCGATCTTCCAGAAGGCCGAAACGCTGAAGCCGATCATTGCCGGGCGTGTTGATGAAATCGAAGTGGCGCGGCGTCTGCCGGCTGATCTGGCCGGCATGATGGCCGAGCAGGGTCTCTTTCGCATGATGGTGCCGAAGTCGCTTGGCGGCCTGGAGCTTGAGGCAGCTGAGGCGCTGGCCATTCTCGAGACGATTGGCGCGGCTGATGCTTCTGTCGGCTGGTGCCTGATGATCGGTTCGACAACGGGTCTTTGCGCGGCCTATCTGCCGCATGAAACGGCCCACGAGATCTATGGCGGGGCGACAACGATCACAGGCGGCGTTTTTGCGCCGATGGGCAAGGCCGTGGTGGAAGGCGAGAATTATCGCCTCAACGGGCGCTGGCAATGGGCAAGCGGCAGCGCCAATTGCAGCTGGCTGATGGGCGGCGCCGTGATCCTTGAAGATGGCAAGCCGCGCCTGCTGCCAAACGGCATGCCGGATTCGCGCATGCTTGTGTTTCCGGCGGGCGATGCCGAATTGATTGACAGCTGGCATGTGTCGGGGCTGTGCGGCACGGGCAGCGGCGACATGGCCGTGAATGATCTGGTGGTGCCGCGCGCGCGCTCGATTTCCCTGATCGTGGACAAACCTGTTGAAGAGGGCCCGCTCTATCGCTTTCCGATTTTCGGGCTGCTGGCGTTGGGTATTGCCGCGGTGATGATGGGCAATGCGCGGGCCTCGATTGAGGCGCTGACAGACCTTGCCGGTGGCAAGAAGGCACCGGGTGCCCGCAAATCACTGGCCGAGCGGACATCGGCGCAGGCAGAACTTGCCAAAGCCGAAGCACAGCTGCGCGGCGCGCGCGCCTATTATTACGACGCGGTGGGGGCGGCATGGAAAGCGGCGGCGCGGGGCGAGGCGCTTGATGTGGAAGCCCGGGCAGGCTTGCGACTGGCAGCGACGCATGCGACGCGCATATCGGCTGATGTGACGCGCGTCATGTATGATCTTGGTGGCGGGTCGTCTGTTTTTCTGGGCAATGCCCTACAGCGGAAATTCCGCGACGGTCATGTGGGCACGCAGCATGTGATGGTCGCGCCTGCAACCTATGAATTGACGGGCCGCGTTTTCATGGGCCTGCCCACTGACGCCAGCATGTTGTGAGACGCCAATGAAGAACAGAAAATTCGTTCTGGCGCGCCGTCCGGATGGGACGCCACGGCCTGATGATTTCCGTCTTGAAACCGAAGAACTGCCGACGCTGGGCGAGGGGCAGTTGCTTGTTCGCAATCAGTTCATCTCTGTCGATCCGGGCATGCGGGCAGCGCTTGATGATGTGGTGAGCTATACCCAGCCGGTGCCGTTGGGCGGCGTGATCCCCGGGGCGACGGTGGGCGTGGTTGAGACGTCCAACAATCCGAAATTCAAGAAGGGTGATTTCGTGGCCGCCGGTTTTGGCTGGCAGGAATACGGCCTGAGCGACGGGCGCGGCATTCGTATTGTGCCGGATGGCCCGATGCCGTCCTCCACGGCCATTGGCGTGTTGGGCATTCCGGGACTGACAGCCTATTTCGGGCTGCTCTCTGTCGGTCGCCTCAAGGAAGGTGACACGGTGCTGGTGACATCGGCAGCGGGTGCCGTGGGCACCGCCGTTGCGCAGATTGCGGCGCTCAAAGGCGCCAAGGTTGTGGCTGTCGCCGGTGGGGCCGAGAAATGCCAGTGGCTGCGTGACGAGATCGGCGTGGCGGATGTGATTGATTATCGCGGGGTCCCTGATCTGGCTGCCGCCATTGCCGCCATGGCGCCTGACGGGATTGATGTTCTTTTTGATAATGTCGGCAATGCCATGATTGATCTGACGCTGCCCATGATGCGGCAAGGCGGGCGGATCGTCGTGTGCGGGCAGGTGGCAGACTATAATATCCCCGCCTCCCGAAAGCCCGGTATTGTGAATACCAGCGCTTTTATCAGCCACCGCCTGACGATGAGCGGATTTGTCGCGTTTGACTATGCGCGCGAGTTCCGCACGGCCTGGGGCGAGATGACGGACTGGATTCTGGAAGGAAAACTCAAATATCGTGAGGATATTGCCGAAGGCTTTGAAAAACTTCCCGAGGCATTTATCGGCCTTTTCGGCGGAAAAAACTTCGGCCGCAAACTTATCCTCGTCTTTTGAGTCCCGCCCTATAATGGGTGACGTGGAAGGCAGGGGTTCTGTTTGCTATATTCAGGCCCCATATAAGGCAGGCGAACATGAACTGGTTAACGGGTTCGGGTCATAATGCCGGTTGACCCAACCGGTTTCTGAACCGATGTTCCCACCGCGCCGGGCCGGCATTTATCGCAAGGAAGAAGACGCTGACAATCATTACGCAAACTGACGTCAAGACAGACTCCTATGGTCTGGTGAAACGTCTCTTCAAGGAAAATGTCGGTGAGCATATTCCAGGCTATGTGATGGCCTTCATCTGCATGGGTATTGTGGCGGCGACAACCGGCGCCAGTGCCTGGATCATGAAGGACATCATCAATCGTATCTTCGTCCAGAAAGAAGAGAGCATGGTCTGGATCATCGCCGGTGCGGTGATGATCATTTTTCTGACCAAGGGTCTGGCAACCTATTTTCAGCAGGTCCTTCTGACGCGCATCGGCAACAGCATTATTGCAAGTCTGCAGCGTCGCATTTTTGACCGCATTCTGTCGCAGTCGCTGGATTTCTATCAGCGCCATCCAATGAGCGATCTGGCGACACGCATGTCGCATAATGCAGGGGCTGCGCGGGCTGTCATTGATCTCATCATCACAAGCATCGGGCGCGACGTGCTCTCGGTGATCGCGCTGACATCGGTGATGGTCATTCAGGACCCGCTGATGTCGGTTCTGGTGCTGGTCGTCATGCCGGTGGCGGTTCTTTTTGTGACCAATCTTGTGAAGCGCGTAAAAAAAATCGCGCGCGCCGAGCTGCAGTTCCTGACGCGGATTACCTCGACCATGAACGAGACGGCGACGGGTGTTCGCATCGTCAAGTCCTTCAACATGGAAGAGCGGATGCGCGCGATCATGAACAGCGCCATCGCCGATGTTCAGAAGCGCAACAACAAGATGGCGACCATTGGCGCCATGACCAGCCCGATCATGGAAACGCTGGGCGGCTTCGCCGTGGCGCTGGTGATCTGCTATGGCGGCTGGAACGTGATTCAGAACGGTGCTGATCCGGGTGGCTTCTTTTCGTTTTTAACGGCTCTTCTGATGGCCTATGAACCGGCCAAGCGTCTGGCGCGCCTCAATGTGCAGTTCCATGGCGGCATGGTGGGTGTGGGTCAGCTTTATGATGTGCTCGATGAGCCGGTCTCGATCAGTGAAGCCGATGATGCGCGCGTGCTTGAAGTGAAAGAGGGCCGCGTATCGCTGAAAGATGTGACCTTTGCCTATAGCGACGTGCCTGCGCTCAACAGTCTCAGCCTTGATGCCGCGCCGTCTTCGGTGACTGCGCTTGTCGGCCCCTCGGGTGCGGGCAAATCGACGATCTTCGGATTGATCGAACGTTTCTATGATCCCCAGCAGGGCACGATCAGCATTGATGGTCAGGACCTCAAGGGTGTGACATTTGAATCGCTGCGCCGACAGGTGGCGCTGGTGACGCAGGAGACGTTTCTCTTTGAAGGCACCATTCGTGAAAACATTGCCTATGGCCTGCCGGATGCAAGCTTCGACATGATTGTCGAGGCCGCGAAGAACGCCAATGCCGATGAGTTCATTCAGGAAATGCCCGACGGCTATGACAGCATGGTGGGGGCGGCAGGGTCGCTTCTCTCCGGTGGCCAGCGCCAGCGTATTTCCATTGCGCGGGCCATGCTGCGTGATGCGCCCATTCTGCTGATGGATGAGCCGACCTCGGCGCTGGATGCCCAGTCAGAGGCCAAGGTGCAGGAAGCGCTGGACCGTCTGATGAAGGGGCGCACGACCATTGTCATTGCCCATCGCCTGTCGACCGTGCGCAATGCCGACGTCATTCATGTGATGGATCGTGGCCGTGTGCTGCAATCAGGGTCGCATGATGAGCTGCTGCGCCAGGGCGGGCTTTATGCCCAGCTCTATGAATTGCAGTTCAAGGACGTGCCAGTGAAAATGGCCGCCACGGCTGACTGATCAGAGCGGCTCCCGCGTGAAGGGAATGCGCAGCTGTGCCCAGAATGTTTCCGGCATGGGGTGGCTGATGCCGATGTCGCGTGGCGGGCGCCGATCCGAATTGTAATAGGTCCCGAAAATCTGGTCATAGATCATGAGGTTTTCGCCATAGTTGCGATTGCCTTCACTCAGCACTTTCGAGTGATGCCAGCGATGCAGATTGGGCGTGTTGAAGATGTAGTTCAGCCAGCCGCAATTCACCTCGATATTGGCATGGGTGAGAATGCCGATAATGGCCGTCGCGGCGCTCACCATAAGCAGTGCATCCTGGGGGGCGCCCAGAAGCAGCAGCACCGGAATGCCCACCATCAGACCTGTGACCGTGTCGACAAGATGGAAGCGCCCGGTATTGAAAAACCACAGGCGCGTGACGCTGTGATGGATGGCATGGAAACGCCATAGCCAATGCCACTCATGGGCAAGGCGGTGCTTCCAGTAGAGTCCGAATTCCACGATCACCATGCCAAGGGCGATCTGGACAATTAAAGGCCATTGGGCCGGCCAGAAACCGCTATGTGTCGGCGCCAGCCATTTGGCCAGTCCCATGAAGATGGTGAAGGAGATGATGACCTGCGCCACGCTTTTGCTGAGCACGGTGTGGGCCAGGTCCTGGAGGATCTGGCCGTCATTTTCAAGCCATTCCGGCTCGTGGGGCATGCTGCGCTCCAGCAGCGCGAGCGCCAGCGCCAGGGTGAGATAGACGACATTGAAGATGATGACGCCGTGGCCGGTTTCCATGCCGAGATAGATCAGGCTCATGGGAACAAGGAAGAGAATGGGCCATAGAACTTGTGACAGAAAATGTCTCAAGGGTGTCCTCTTTCATCTGCGTGTTTTCCAGTACCCCGCCAGCCTAGCCCAAAATGCGGCTTTTGGGGGCGCCATTTTGCTGCAAATGCGAAGACATGCCCCTAGCGCGATTTCAGGGCACCGCGCAGGAGGCGCGCGGTGAAGCGTTCCTTCAGCGTTTTGGGGGTCGCCAGACCCATCCGCTTAAGCGCAGCGGCTTCCCGGGAATTGCCAGGTGCGCTGTCACCTTTCAGCAAGAGGGTGAGGATTTGCCAGGGTGCGGAGGCGGCCGCCTTGAGGCGGGTGAGGGCGGGCACCAAAGTGAGTTCCTCGGCGGTAAAATCACAGCCAAAGGGATAGGCTGGCAGCAGGCCCTGCTCACGAGCCGGTGTGAGCGTGCTCTTGAGGCGTCGCGGGGTGTTGTTGCGCGCCTCGGGCGGGATCACATAATCGCGGTCGATCTTGCCCGCAGCCTTGGCTTCCTTCAGGAGCTTTTCCTGAAAGCGGCTGTCGGTGATGGCGAGAAGGGCGGCGATGACGGCTGAGTCCTTTTTGCCGCGCAGATCAGCCACGCCATATTCCGTGATCACGACATCGCGCAGATGGCGGGGAATGGTGGTGTGCCCATAATTCCAGACAATGTTGGATTGCGTTTTGCCGCCCGCGTCACGCGTGGCGCGCAGCATGATGACGGAGCGGGCGTCTTTGAGCGCGAAGGCCTGGGCGACGAAATTATATTGTCCGCCGACACCGCTGACGACGCGCCCGTCCGCCAGCCCGTCGGAGACGGCGGCGCCGAGCAAGGTGACCATCATGGCATTGTTGAGGAAGCGGGCCTTTATGCGCGCCTGCCGTTTGGCTTCCTCCCCACCATAGAGATCATTGATGAAGACGATGGGTTTCATCCCGATGGCATTGCGTGCCTCGGGTGTCATGTCACGCAGGCGCTTGTATAGCTGCTCGCTGCCGAGAAAGAAACCTGCATGAATCAGCGCGCCATCGACGCGACGCTTGATGACGCCAGCGTCGATCAGGTCGAGAAAACATTCGACCAGCATTTCACTGGCGCCGTAGAGCCCCTGCTCAAACAGACCGGTTTCCGGCGTGGCGGGCCATGCCGGGCCCATGGGAAGGCCTTTTGAAATGGCCTGAAATTCATCATTCTTCTGCTGGCGCAGAATGAGCGCCTTGCCGATGGCATCGCCAATGGAACCGATGCCGATCTGCAGTGTGCCGCCATCCGCCACCAGGCGGGCGGCATGAAGGCCGATGGCGTAATCCGTCAGCGAGACGGCCTCCTTGGGCACGCTGAAAAGCGGATAGCGCTGTTCGGGGGCATCGAGAAGGATGTCGAGATTGTTGAGCGCTATGGCCGCCTCGCCGCCCATGAAGGGCAGGTCGGGGTGGATTTCTGCCGCCATCACAAAATCAGCTTCACCCGCCGCGCGCGCCTTCAGCAGGTCGAGGATGAGGTCCGGATTGCAGCTCACGCTGACGGGCCGATCCTGCGTGTCGTCATGGGCAACGAGCTGGGCGACGACATTGACACCGGCCTCCAGCACATAGTCGCCCGCATGGGTGTAGTTGGCCGAGATGTAGCTTTGCTGGGCGAGCGGGGTGGCAAGCCAGCTGCCCGCCTGAAAGAAGAACTCATTCACTTCCACATTGGCAGGCAGGCACCCGGCATGCAGGTCGCGGGCATAATGCAGGCCCGGATAGGCACCGAAGAGCCGCTCGGCGAAAGGCGTCAGGAAACGGGATTCCAGATCGCTTTTGGCGCGGGGTTTTTCCAGCGTCAGCGCCGTGAAGATGCGCAGCGAGATCGTCGGATCGGTAACGGCAAGATCATAAAGCGCATTGGCAATGAGATTGGCCTTGCCGAGCCCCAGCGGCATGGCGAGCACGATCTGCTTGCCGGTGCGCGCCAGAATGGCCCGGGCAACCTCTTGCGGGCTCGCGAGCCGGAGGGGTGCTGCGCGGATGTCATGCAGTTTGGGGGCACTCATGCGGGATTTGCTCGACACGGGGGTTGTTGTTTCCGGTTGCGGAAAGACTAGCAAGGCGGGCCTCTTGCAGCCAGCGGGGCTTGCGCAGGCCGATATTCCCGTCTATTTTAATGGTGTCCATTATTTGGCTGGGGGCTCTCCGGTCCCAATGGCGTGGGCGTAGCAAAAATTGTCCTGACCCGAACGGGTCGGGGATGGGGAGGAAGATCGTGAAACTGGGAAAATGGCTTATAGGCGTTGCCGTCGTGCTGGTGCTTGTGGCCGTAGGCACTGTGGGGTGGCTGCGGACAATCGACGGCAGGATTTTTCTGTTCAAGGCAGTGGCGGAATGGAAATTCCCCGTTGGACCCAATGAACCTGTTGTCTGGCAGAAAGGGCCCGATGTGGCCGCGGTGTCGGCCAATGAGCGGGCGCCCAATATCATCGTCATTCTGGCAGATGATCTTGGTTACAATGATCTCACCTTTGACGGGGGTGGCGTGGCCGATGGGGCTGTGCCGACGCCCTATATCAATTCGATTGCCCATGATGGCGCCACGCTGCGCGATGGCTATGCAGGCAATGCGACCTGTGCCCCTTCGCGCGCGGCCATCATGACAGGCCGTTATGCCACGCGGATCGGATATGAGTTCACGCCCGCAGGCATTGCTTTTTCCAGGACGATCGCGGGCTTTAACAATCGCGGGTCGGCCCACTCACCGATCTATAATGAAGAAGGCGAGGAACATTATCCGTCGGCTGATGAAATCGGTGTGCCACCGGGCGAGATCATGATGCCGGAACTGCTCAAGGCGAAGGGCTATCATTCCGTCATTCTCGGCAAATGGCATCTGGGCGAAGGGCCGGGCATGACGCCCAATGAACAGGGATTTGATGAATTCCTCGGGTTCCATGCCGGCGCGCAGATGTTTGATTTCCCTGACTCACCCAATGTGGTGAATTCGAAGCAGGATTTTGATCCGATTGACCAGTTTCTCTGGGCCGCGTTGCCTTTCTCCGTTCAATACAACAATGAAAAGCGCTTCCATCCGTCTGAATATATGACGGACTATCTCGGCGATGAGGCGGTTTCCTATATTGAGGCCAACAAGAACCGTCCGTTCTTCATGTATCTGTCTTTCAATGCCGTGCACACACCTCTGCAGGCTTTGAAGTCCGATTACGATGCGCTGTCCAACATTTCCGATCATCGCCTGCGTGTCTATGCAGCCATGGTCAAATCGCTGGACCGCAATGTCGGTAAGGTGCTGGAAAAGCTGAAGGCTGAAGGTCTTGATGAAAATACGCTGGTCATTTTTTCCAGCGACAATGGCGGTGCGCATTACATTGGCTTGCCCGACATCAACAAGCCCTATCGCGGCTGGAAGGCGACCTTCTTTGAAGGTGGTCTGCGTGTGCCCTATTTCGTCAAATGGCCCAAGAAGATTGCCAAGGGCACCGTGCTTGATGCGCCTGTCGGGCATGTCGACATCTTCGCAACGGCGGCGGCTGCAGCAAATGTCGCTGTGCCGTCAGATCGCAAGATCGATGGGGTCAATCTGCTGCCCTATATCGAAGGCACCGCAACGGGTCGTCCGCATGAGACACTTTTCTGGCGATCCGGCAAATACAAGGTGGTGCTGGATGGCGACTGGAAGCTGCAGGAGGATGATACGCAGGGCAAAAGCTGGCTCTTCAACCTGAAGGATGATCCGACCGAGCAGAATGATCTGGCGCAGACAATGCCGGAGAAGGTGACCGAAGTGAAAGCCTCGCTTGACGCGATCAATGCCGAGCAGCGCGATCCGCTCTGGCCCGCGCTGATTACCAGCCCGATCGCGATTGATCATACGCTGGAGCAGGTTCTGCAGAAGGACGACACCTATATTTACTGGTCCAACTAGAGGCGTGACCGGTTGAAGAAAATGCGGGGGCGCTGTCTGATGAAGGCAGCGCCTCTGACATGTCGGGCATGTGGCATGTCGGATGAGTGGAAAGAGAGAATATGAAGAAGATCATTTTTGGCGGACTGATCGCGGTGCTGGTGATCCTGCTGGGTGCTGTTGCAACGGTCTGGGTGATGGGCGGGCGCTCGGCAGAAAAAATGGCTTCTGCCGAAAAGCGCCAGTGCCTTGCCCCTGCGAGCGATGATACGGGGGCCCATGCCGGTATGGTGTTTGTGCCCGGTGGCCGTTTTGAAATGGGTGACACGATCTATGCTGAGGAGGGTCCGCTCAAGCCTGTCCAGGTGACGGGTTTCTGGATGGACCGGCATGAGGTGACCAACCGCGAATTTGTGGCTTTCGTGTCGGCGACAGATTACGTGACGGTCGCCGAACGGCCCGTTGATGCCGCCAAACATCCGGGCTTGCCGCCCGAGATGCTGAAGCCGGGTGCGGTTGTCTTCATCATGCCCAATGACCTCAACGGGCTGGGGGATGTGACGCAGTGGTGGCATTACGTCCCCGGCGCGAACTGGCGCCATCCCGGCGGCCCGCAGACAAGCATTGAGGGCCGTGAGGATTTTCCGGTGGTCAATCTCACCTATGCCGATATTGAAGCCTATGCCCGCTGGAAGGGAAACCGCATACCGAGTGAGGCGCAATGGGAATGGGCCGCGCGTGGCGGGTTGGACAAGCCGCCGGGTGATCACGATCAGCCCCGCGAGGCCAATACATGGCAGGGCATTTTCCCGATCCAGAATTCGGCTGATGACGGTTTTGTCGGCCTCGCCCCTGTCGGCTGCTATCAGCCCAATGGCTATGGCCTCTATGACATGATCGGCAATACCTGGGAGTGGACGTCCGACCTCTATCAGCCGGGCCATCAGGATGAAGGGGGGACTGACCCGACAGGGCCACAGGAGGGTTTTCATCCTGATTCAGGGGAAGCCCCGCGCTATGTCATCAAGGGGGGATCCTATCTCTGTGCGCCGAATTACTGCCTGCGCTATCGCGCCGGCTCCCGGCAGCCTCAGGAGGCAGATCTCGGCACGAGCCATGTCGGGTTCCGCACGATTCGGCCTGCAACGGAGTGATCAGATCTCCGGCGGGCAGTAGATCAAGGCGAGAAGTTCGATGACCTGGCGGGCCTCGGTGCTCGCCAGGCGGTAGTAGATGGTCTGCGATTCGCGCCGGGTGACGACGAGGCCCTGGGTGCGCAAAATGGCCAGATGCTGGGAGAGGGCTGACTGGCTGATTCCGATCTGGGCCTGAAGTTCCCCAACGGAAACTTCCTTGTCCACGATCATGCAGAGGATCAAAAGACGACGCTCATTGGCGAGCGCCGAGAGCAGTTTTGCTGCCTCACCGGCGCTTTTTTCAAGCTCGCGAATATCCCGTTGAGCTGTCATATCCATTTGATGCTTCCCGCAGCCAAGATATAACCATTCTTATATAAGTTATATCTCATGTATAGAGCGATCACGATAAGCCTGAATTTTTTGTGAGGCAAGAGAGCACGGCCCGGCCTGCTGCTCGACCTGTTGCAAGGCAGGCGGTGAGCAGATAGCCGCCAGTGGGCGCTTCCCAATCCAGCATTTCGCCGACGGCATAGACACCGGGCAGGCGTGTCAGTTTGAAGTCGGCATCCAGTTCATTGAGCGCAATGCCACCTGCGGTGCTGATCGCTTCTTCAAGCGGGCGGGCTGCTGTCAGCGTGAGTGGTGTCGCCTTGATGGCTTTTGCCAGAGCGGCGGGCGCCAGACCCGTCAGATCCTGCTGCTCGCGCAGCAAAGCGGCCTTTACGCCTTCAATGCCGGTTGTCTTGCGCAGATGGCTGGCGCGTGAATGCTTGCCGCGCGGCTTTTCCAGATCAGCTGTCAGGCGCTCAAGGCTGCGGTCAGGCGCGAGATCAAGCATGAGGTTTGCCTTGCCGTCTTGCTCAATGGCATCCCGCAGGCGGGCTGACAAAGCATAGATGGCGCTGCCTTCAACACCATGGCGGGTGACAACAAATTCGCCACGCAGGGCCTCGCCGCGGAAATGAAGTGTCACGGGCTTGACCGGCGCGCCGGCAAAGCGTGTCGCCACATGCGGGCTCCAGTCGATGTCGAAGCCGCAATTGGCCGGCCTGAGCGGGGTAATCGCCACGCCGCGTGATTTGAGCAAGGCGACCCAGCTGCCATCAGAGCCGAGGCGCGGCCAGGACGCGCCACCCAAGGCAAGAATGGTGGCATCGGCTTCGACATGCCGGACGCCGTGGGGTGTTTCAAATTGCAGGCGGCCATCCTCTGCCCAGCCGAGCCAGCGATGGCGGGGATGAAACCGGACATTCTGGGCTGCAAGCCGTTGCAGCCAGGCACGCAACAGGGGTGAGGCTTTCCAGCTGCGCAGGAAGACGCGGCCCGAGCTGCCGATGAAGGTGTCGCTGCCAAGGGCGCCTGCCCAGTCGCGCAGCATGGCGGGCGTGAAACCGGCAAGGGCTGGCGCGAGATGCGGGGCGGCGTCCCCAAAGCGCGTCAGAAAGTGCGCCTCTTCTTCTGAATGGGTGAGGTTGAGGCCGCTCTTGCCTGCGAGCAGAAATTTGCGCCCGAAACTCGGCATGGAGTCATAGACATGAACCTCGACCGCTGCGCCCGCGCATTGCTCCGCCGCCATCAGGCCGGCTGGCCCCCCGCCAATGATGACGACACGCGGCGGTGCCCCATCGGGGCGGGCTCTGCTATGAAGGGATGTGCTGCTCATGGGCGACGGACGCTATCACCAAGCCTTGCGCAGGAACAGGCGCAACTTGGGCAGGAAATATTGTTGGAAGGCCAATGACCGAGATTTACGTGGATGCTGATGCCTGTCCGGTGAAGGACGATGTGATACGCGTGGCCGAGCGCCATGAACTGCTTGTGCATATTGTCAGCAATGGCGGCATGCGGCCGAGCGGGCATCCGCTTGTGCGTCATGTGGTGGTGCCGCAGACACCGGATGCAGCGGACGACTGGATCGCCGGGCGCATTGGCGCGGGCGACATTGCAATCACGGGTGACATTCCGCTGGCGGCGCGCTGTCTGGAACGAGGCGCGGTGGTGCTGGGTCATGACGGGCGACCCTTTACCAGCGACAGTATCGGCATGGCGCTGGCCATGCGCGAGCTGATGCGCGATTTGCGCGAAAGCGGCGCCTCAAAAGGCGGCGGCCCTGCCTATGGCAAGCAGGACCGCTCTCGTTTTCTCAGATCGCTTGAAGACAATATTCAGGCCATCAAGCGGGCGTGAAGACCATGGCCACACCGTTCATGCAATAGCGCAGGCCGGTGGGGGGCGGCCCATCATTGAAGACATGGCCCAAATGCCCGCCGCAACGGCGGCAATGGACTTCCGTGCGGACCGAAAAGAAGGATCGGTCTTCGCTGGTGCCGATGGCATCGGGCAAGGGCTGGTAGAAGCTCGGCCAACCCGTGCCGCTGTCAAATTTGGTCTTTGAATCATAAAGCGGCAGCGCGCAACCGGCGCAGTCAAATGTGCCGTCGCGATGCTCGTCATTGAGTTCGCTTGTGAAAGCGCGCTCGGTGCCATGCTTGCGCAAGACACGATACTGCTCTGGTGTCAGCTGTTCGCGCCATTCGGCATCGGTTTTGGTGACTTCAAACATTGTGCCTGCTCCAGCTTCGGTTTCTGCCTGGGCATTGCTGCGAAGTCGCAGACCAGCCCCTGTGACGGCTATTACGCTGCCAAGGGCGGTGCCTGTCAAAAATTGGCGTCTCGACATCATGTTGATCTCCTGTTTGTGGGATGTTTACAGAGGCGTTCAGTGGCTGCCTGCCTCATCCCCCCAGAGTTCTTCAAGGCGCTGGTCGCGCCCGCAATTCCAGCGATAGAAGCTGTATTTGTAGCTGTTCTTTTTGTAATAGGACTGGTGATAGTCCTCTGCGGCATAAAAGGGACCCGCTTTGACAATCTGCGTGACGATGGGCTGGTGATTGAATTTTCCCGATTCATCAAGCGCCTTTTTTGACGCTTCCGCGGCCTCTCTCTGCGCTTCGTCGTGATAGAAGATGGCGCTGCGATATTGATTGCCGACATCACAGAACTGGGCATCGACCCGCAGCGGGTCAATATTGTGCCAGAAGACATCCAGCAGCTTTTCATAGGTGACACGCTTGGGGTCGTAAACGACCTGAATGGCTTCCGCATGGCCAGTGCCGCCTGCCGAGACTTCGCGATAGCTCGGGTTCACGGTCTCGCCACCGGTATAGCCGACGGTGGTGCTGATCACGCCCTCCAGCTTGTCATAGGGCGGCTGCATGCACCAGAAACAGCCACCGGCAAAGGTGGCGATCTCGTAACCGGCGGCAGGCGGCGGTGTTTCCTGCGTGGCGGCGCTGTTGGCCCGAAAGGCGAAAAGCGAGAATGCCGTCGCCATGACCAGACCTAGGATTATGGGCAGTCGGTTGCGTTTCATGGTGTGGCGTTCCTCAAGAAAAAGGGGTGGTCGGGGGGTGTCCTTATTCAATATACGGGATTGGCACCTTGATGGTTCTCAACACTGCATCACGACTTCGAGAGCAGGGCGTGGGTTGAGATGGACGGGAGGCGGCGGCTATGCGTAAAATCCCTTCATATAAGAAGGTTATTCGGGGGAGCGATCATGAGCACGGCATCAGACGGGCAGATAAATGCCGCAGCGCCATCAGGCGCATTGCCAGAGATCAACAAGGTGCAGCCTGATGCGGCCTGGGCCTGGCTCGCGCTCGGCTTTGCCGATCTGAAGGCCATGCCGGGGGTGAGCCTGACTTACGGGCTGGTCTTTGCGCTGATTTCCGCGCTGATTGCGGGCGGTCTGTTCATGCTCAAGCTCGGGGCCTTTCTGCCCGCGCTTGCCGCAGGTTTCATGCTGGTGGCCCCGCTCGGCGCGGTGGGCATGTATGAGGCGAGCCGCCGTCGGGAAACAGGCGAGGCGATCGGTCTGGGCCTTGTCATCCGCGCCTCGCTCGCCCGGCCCGGCCAGCTTGCCTATATGGGTGCGCTGCTGATGGTGCTGCTGCTGGCCTGGATGGAACTGGCCGCGCTTCTTTTTGCCCTCTTCTTTGGTGGCATGACCATTCCGGCGATGAATGAATTTATTGAAACGCTGCTGATGACAAGCCACGGGCTGGGTCTGCTGGTGGTGGGCACGGCGACAGGCGCGGTTCTCGCCTTTATAACCTTTGCCTTCACGGCGATTTCGGTTCCCATGCTGCTGGCGCGTGATGTCGATGCGGTCACGGCGGGGCTGACAAGCCTCAAGGCGGTCCGGAAAAATTTCTGGGCCATGGTGATCTGGGCCTGGGCGATTTCCGTGCTGACAGCGATTGGCATTGTCACGCTTTTTGTCGGGATGATCGTGACCTTCCCGCTGGTCGGTCACGCCACGTGGCATGCCTATCGGGCGCTGGTGGCCGGGAAGTAAGACGGCTTATTCTTCCGGTTCGTCTTCATCAACAAGGATGCGCTCTGCGGCACCTGCCATGTCGTCATATTGACCCGACCGCAGCGACCAGAGAAAGGCGCCGAGCCCGAGCAGGCCGAGAAACAGCGCGACGGGCAGCAGGATGATGAGACCTTCCATTGCGCCTAGCCTTTCCTGCCGCCGAGATTGAGCCGCAGCGAATTCACCGTCACCGTGATGGAAGACGCTGACATGGCAATTGCGGCAATGAGCGGTGTGACGAAGCCTGCCATGGCGAGCGGCACGGCGATGGCATTGTAAAGCAGGGCGAGGCCGAAATTTTCAAAGACAATGCTGCGGGCACGGCGCGACACGTCAATGGTCTCGAGAATGGTCGAAAGGCCTGAGCCCTGAAACACGAAATCGGCCGCGTTCTGGCTGATGTCTGCGGCGGAGGCGGGCGAAAGGGAAACATGCGCGGCACGCAGGGCCGGGGCATCATTGAGCCCATCGCCCACCATGGCCGTTTTGCGTCCCAGCGTTTTCAATTCTTCCAGCCGGGCGATCTTGTCGGCGGGGCGGGCTTCGGCGCGCCACTGCGTGATGCCAAGCGCCGTGGCGGCCTCGCGCACGGCAGGCTCCCGGTCGCCGGAGAGAAGCTCAACCGCAAAACCGCGTGCGATCAGGTTCCTCACCGTTGTTGCCGCATCATCGCGCAGGCGGTCGGTGAACCGGAAGCAGACGGGCGCTTCGGTGCCCCTGCGCAGCCAGATTTCAGAGCCGCTATGGGCGACGGTTTCGTCGGCCCCGACAAAGTGACGATTGCCGAGACGGACAGGCTCACCCTGATGGCGGCCTTCCAGACCCATCCCGCTTTCTTCGCTGATCTCGTCAATCGCCACGGCATCATGCGGCAGGCGGGCAAGCGCCTGGGCGAGCGGGTGGTGGCTATGGGCGGCAAGGCTTGCGGCCAGCGCGATGCTGGCAGGCGCAATCTCCTGCGCGTTGGCTATGTCGGGGGTACCGAAAGTGAGTGTGCCGGTCTTGTCGAAGATGATGGTGTCGGTTTCGGCCAGACGCTCCAGGCCATCGGCGGCCTTGACGAGCACGCCCCGGCGCAAGAGACGGCCGGTGGCGACGACCTGCACCACGGGCACGGCCAGACCGAGCGCGCAGGGGCAGGTGACGATCAGTACGGCAATGGCATAGGTCAGGCTGGTGGTGATGCCCGCCCCGAGCAGCAGCCAGAGAAGCAGCGTGGCGCCGGCGAGGATATGCACGGCAGGGGCATAGATGCGCGCGGCGCGGTCAGCAATGCGGACATAGCCGGCGCGCCCCTGCTCGGCTGTTTCCATGAGGCGGACGATTTCCGAGAGCAGGGAGTCATCATCGCGCTTGGTGACACGGATGGTCAGCGGCGTCTCCAGATTGAGGGTGCCTGCAAAAACCTGCACGCCGGGTGCTGCGGGGGCGGGCAGGCTTTCGCCTGTAACGAGGCTTGTGTCGAGCGCGCTCGTGCCGGTGACGATTTCACCATCGGCGGGCAGGCGCGTACCGGCCGCGACGGCCACCATCATGCCGGGTTCGAGCGATTCAACGGGTATGGCGGTCTGGGCTCCATCGGCCCCGATGACATAGGCGGCCACGGCGCGCAGGCCGAGCAGGTTCTGTGCTGCCGAGCAGGCCTGCTGGCGGGCCTGCACATCGAGATAGCGGCCAATCAGCAAAAAGAAGAGCAGCGAGATACTGGCGTCGAAATAGACATGCTCGGCATTGAAAATGGTCTGCACGAGGCTCATGCCGCTTGCCAGAATGACGGCCAGTGAAATCGGCACATCCATATTCATCTGGCCATGCGACACCGCTTTCCAGGCTGACCTGAAAAAGGGGCGTCCGGCATAGGCGATGGCGGGCAGTGCGATCAGTGCCGAGACCCAATAGAAGAAGGCGCGCGTTTCAGGCTCCATGTCGCTGACAAGGCCGGACCAGACCGACACCGAGAGCAGCATGACATTGGCAGCGGCAAAGCCTGCGACACCGAGCGCGCGCAGCAGCTTGCGGCCCTCGTCATTTTCCATGCTGCCGATGAGCTTGGGGTCGAAGGGCACAGCATTGAAGCCGGTTGCGGCGAGCTTTTCAACAATCTCGGATGCGGTGGCGCGCTTGGGGTCCCAGCGCACGGCAACGCGTTTGGTGGAGAGATTGGCGCGGGCATAATCGACGCCGTCAACCTCATGCAGACCGCGTTCGACCTTGCGCAGGCAGCCTGCGCAATGCATGTCCTGCACCACCAGATCAAGGCGGGCTGAGCCTTGCGGCGTTTCGCGGACAAAGAATCCGGGATCGGGACGCAGGCTCAGATCAAGACGAAGGCGGGCGATGTCGGTCATGGCAGCACGAGGCGCTTGCTCGTCGCGTAGCGCTGATGGGCGGTATCCTCAGCGGCGATGCGCACTTCCCAGTTGCCACCAAAGGCGAGATCAAAATCAACCTCATAGAGGCCGGGTCCTGTCTGCACGAGGGGTTTGCGTTCATCGCTGCCCTGCATGACCGGCCGCCAGAAGGTGGCATGGACCATGAGATTGGTGAGCGGCTTGCCGGCGGCATCATTCAGCCGGACGGTCAGCCGGGTTGCATGAGGGGAGGCGGCGTTGGCATTTGCAGCGGTGCTGATGGCGCTTGTCCAGCCCAGTGCCTCCTGGGCGGCCATTTCGTCAAGGACGTGATTATAGGCGCGGCCCTTGCGATAGGCGTCTTCCTGTTCGAGGCCGTCAAATCCGGAAATGGCGTTATAGATAAGGGCGCCGTTGACGGCGAAAACGATCCCGAAAAAGAAGACGAAACCCAGCGCGACATGCCAGCCCTTGAGGGGGCCGAACCATGTGGCGGGATGAAAATCGCTTTCGCTCTCATTCATTTTTCAGGTCCCCGGAAGCTGGTGTCCCTGATGGCGCGCTTGCCGTCATCAATGGCGGTGGCCACGAAATGGAACTCGGCCTTGCCATCATCCAGTTGAGGCAGGTCGGCTGCCGGCAGGGTCACGAAGAACTTCACATTGGCAAGCGTATCGGGGCCGACAGTGACAGTCGAGGATTCTTCGCCCAGCGCACCGACCCGGCTGATGCGGGCATTGGGGAGACCTTCGATGCTGATCACATAATCATGGGCGTCATGATCCTTGTTGACGATCTTGACGGCGTAGCCGTTCCGGATGCTGCCATCCGAGAGGGTGACGAAAAGCGGATTGCGGTCGCGCAGCACGCTGACCTGCAGGGTTTCGCGATTAACGAGGGCGTAAAGCATGATGAGGCCGACGGTGGCCAGCACGACGATATAGACGATGGTGCGCGGACGCAGCAGGCTGAGTTTTGTGGGCTCGCCTTTGGCGCGGCGTTCCTGATTGCGCAGCGTGTCATAGGCGATCAGATTGCGCGGGCGTTCCACGCGATCCATGATTTCGTTGCAGGCATCAATGCAGAGCGCGCATTGAATGCATTCGAGCTGCATGCCGTCGCGAATGTCGATGCCCATGGGGCAGGCGGCAACACACTGGCCGCAATCGATGCAATCGCCGCGTCCTTCCCAGCTTGCCCCCTTTTTGTGCGGGCCGCGCTGCTCGCCGCGATCTTCCTTGTAGCTGACGAGCAGGGATTCCTCGTCAAACATCGCGCCCTGAATACGCGGCCAGGGGCACATGTAGATGCAGACCTGTTCGCGCGCGAGACCGCCCATGGTGTAGGTGGTGGCGGTGAAGATGGCGATGGAGAGATAGGCGATCATTGGCGCCTGAAAGGTCAGGAGCTGGCGGGCAAGTTCGGGCGCATCGGCAAAATAGAAAACCCAGGCACCGCCGGTGGCGATGGCAATCAGCACCCATGTGATGTGCTTGGCGAATTTGCGCCCGAATTTGCCAAGGCTCCAGGGCTGCTTGTCGAGGCGGATGCGGGCCGAGCGATCGCCTTCAAAGAAGCGTTCGACGGTGACGAAGAGATCGGTCCAGACCGTCTGGGGGCAGCTATAGCCGCACCAGACACGACCGGCGACGCTGGTCACCAGAAAGAGGCCCAGCGCGGCGAGAATGAGGAGGCCGGTGATGTAATAAAATTCCTGCGGCCAGATTTCGAGAAAGAAGAAATAGAACCGGCGGGCGGGGAAATCGAGGAGTACGGCCTGGTCGGGCAGGTTGGGGCCACGGTCCCAGCGGATCCAGGGTGTCAGATAATAGATGCCCAGCGTGATCGCCATGACGATCCATTTGAGCCGGCGAAAACTGCCATGAACGAGTTTGGGATAAATCTTGACCCGGCTGGCGTAGAGCGAGCGGTTCGCCTCTGAATTGACAGCGGTGTAGCGCTCGCCCTCGTCACCATGCGGATTTGCGATGTGGGCGGCTTCATTTGCCAGGGCAGTGAGATCAGCAGCAGGCGACATTCCGACATCCTAGAAAAGCGACACACGGGGGAAAGGCCCCCGCATCCCACTCATCCGGGGGCGGATTACTGTCCGCCACCCAGTGAGTGAACATAAAGTGTGAGTTGTTTGATCGTGCCTTCATCAAGGCGGCTTGACCAAGCTGGCATGACGCCGCCGCGTCCATTTGACACTGTTTGCACGATGGTTGCCTTGTCGCCGCCATAGAGCCAGATGGCATCGGTCAGGTTGGGGGCGCCAAGCTCCTGATTGCCTTTGGCATCCTCACCGTGACAGGCCACGCAGTTATTGGCGAAGACTTCCTGTCCGCGGGCAATGGCTTCAGCTTCCGCCTGTGTGCCCGAAAGAGAAAGCACATAATCGGCGACATCGCTGATTTCGGCCGGTGTCAAAATCTCGTCCTTGCCAAAGGCCGACATGATGTTGAAACGTGTTTCGTCGTCAGCCTCCCAGCGGATGCCATGCTGCAGGGTGGTGTGAATGTCGTCCAGCGTGCCGCCCCAGAGCCAGTCATCATCATTGAGATTTGGAAATCCCTTGGAGCCCTGAGCGCCCGAGCCGTGGCAGGGCGCGCAATTGTCGCCGAAGGCGGCTTTGCCGCCGGCCAGAGCCAGTTCCATCAGGGCCGGGTTCTCAGCGATCTCGACAAGCGGCTTTGTCGTGATTTCGGCAAGCTGGTCGGCGCGACCGGCCTGAACGGCTGCCAGTTCGTCGGCCACGCTCTGGCGCTGTTCATAGCCGAGTACGCCCTTGGTGTAGGTCCAGCCCTCTGTCGAGAGATGGGGCCAGGCCGGCATGAAAATCCAGTAGACGAAGGCCCATGCGCAGCAGGCGTAGAATGTATAAAGCCACCATTTGGGCAAAGGATTGTTGAGTTCCTTGATACCATCCCACTCGTGACCGGTCGTTTCGACGCCCGAGACGTCGTCTTTATGCTTGTGTGGGTTGTCGCTCATCTGGCGGACTCCGTTTTTTCGTCAGGCGTATCGATATCTTCGTTGAGCGCGAGAGAGGCTGCATGATCGAAGATCTTCTTGTTGCCGGGTCGAAGGGCATAAAAGAGGATCCCGAGGAACATGATGACCATGAAGACGAGGCCGCCCGATGTGGTCCATGTATGCACTGTCTCGTAAGCCGTTGTTGTGTGTTCCATGATGTGTTCCTGCCACACGCTTACTGCGTGAAGTCGGCCTTCTCCTGATCATTGAAATCGACAAGGGTGCCCAGCATCTGCAGATAGGCGATGAGGGCATCCAGTTCGGTAATCTTGGCCGGGTTGCCATCGAAATCGCGCGCGACCGCTTTGGGGTAGCGTGCCATCAGGCCGTCGGTGTCGGCGTCAGGCGTGGCCTGTGCTTCGATGTCGGCTTTGGCATTAGCGATATCTTCTTCGCTGTAGGGAACACCAGCATCAACAAGCGCACGCAGATCATTTTCGATGTGCTTGTAGTCCAGTGCCGTAGTGGCGAGGAAGGGATAGCCCGGCATGATCGATTCCGGTACGACATTGCGCGGGTTCTGCATGTGCAATGTGTGCCATTCGTCGGAATATTTGCCGCCGATGCGGGCCAGATCCGGCCCTGTGCGCTTTGAGCCCCACTGGAAGGGGTGGTCATATTTGCTCTCGGCCGCCAGTGAATAATGGCCATAGCGTTCGACCTCGGCGCGCAGTGAGCGAATCATCTGGCTGTGGCAGAGGTAGCAACCTTCGCGGATATAGACATTGCGACCCTCCAGCTCGAGCGGGCTGTAGGGGCGCACACCCTTCACATCCTCAATCGTTGTCTTGATGAGGAATGTGGGGGTGATTTCCACGAGGCCGCCAATGGCCACCACGATGAGGGTAAGGACGAGGAGAAGAATGGAGTTCTTCTCGATGACGTCGTGAGAAAATTTACGTGCCATTTTTTCTGATCCTCACTCTGCCGGCAGTGCGGCGGCGCCCACAGGCAGGTCTGACTGCCCGGCAAGCACGGGTTCGTTTTTGCGGATGCGTCCCTTGATGGTCATCCAGCAGTTGTAGGTCATGATCAGCGCCCCGATCAGGAACAGCACGCCGCCCAGACCGCGGATGATGTAGAAGGGGTGCATGGCGGCGACGGTTTCCACGAAGGAATATTCAAGGAAGCCCGAGGCGTCATAGGCGCGCCACATCAGGCCCTGAAGGATGCCCGACACCCACATCGAGGTGATGTAGAGAACAATGCCGATGGAGGCGATCCAGAAGTGCCAGCTGACAAGCGCCATGGAATAGAGGCGTTCGCGCTTCCAGAGCCAGGGCACGAGGCAGTAGATCGCGCCGAAGGAGACGAAGCCGACCCAGCCGAGGGCACCGGAATGCACATGGCCGATGGTCCAGTCGGTGTAATGGGACAGCGAATTGACCGCCTTGACCGACATGACCGGCCCTTCAAAGGTGGACATGCCGTAGAAGGCCACGGAGACCACCAGCATGCGGATGACGGGGTCTGTGCGCAGCTTGTCCCAAGCGCCTGACAGCGTCATCAGGCCGTTGATCATGCCACCCCATGAGGGCATCCACAGCATGATGGAAAAGGTCATGCCGAGCGTCTGCGCCCAGTCGGGCAGGGCCGTGAAGTGCAGATGATGGGGACCGGCCCAGATATAGAGGAAGATCAGTGACCAGAAATGGATGATCGACAGGCGGTATGAATAGACAGGCCGACCGGCACGCTTGGGGATGAAGTAATACATCATCCCGAGGAAGCCTGCTGTGAGGAAGAAGCCCACGGCGTTATGGCCATACCACCACTGGATCAGCGCATCCTGCACGCCGGAGAAGAGCGAATAGCTCTTGGAGCCGAAGAAGCTCTCGGGAATCGCCAGATTATTGACGATATGCAGCATGGCGATGGTGACGATGAAGGCCAGGTAGAACCAGTTGGCGACGTAGATATGGGGCTCCTTGCGCCGGGCGAGGGTGGCGAGGAAGACCAGCAGGTAGACGACCCAGACGATGGTCAGCCAGATATCGGCATACCATTCCGGTTCGGCATATTCCTTGGACTGGGTCACACCCATCAGATAGCCGGTTGCGGCCACCACGATGAAGAGATTGTAGCCCCAGAACACGAACCAGGGGGCGATGTCGCCGGCCAGCCGCGTCCGGCAGGTGCGCTGGACGGCGTAAAAGGATGTCGCAATCAGCGCATTGCCGCCAAAGGCAAAGATCACAGCGGAGGTGTGGAGCGGACGCAGGCGTCCGAATGTGGTGAAGGGCAGATCAAGGTTGAGCCAGGGAAAAGCCAGCTGGAAGGCGATATAGCACCCCACCAGAAAACCCGCCAAACCCCAGAAAATCGTGGCAATAACGCCTGCTTTGACGACATTGTCATTATATCCGAGCTTGGTCTCGCCGGTCTTTTTGAAGGTCTCAAGGGCATCAAAATGCCGATGACCGATGGCCAGGGCGCCAAATGTCAGCGCGAAGGCGAAAAGCCATGCATGGATGGCCATGGGCGTATCCACGGCCTTGGCTGCCACAATAAGACTGACGAGGACCCCGAGGACCAGTGCGCCCGTGACCAGATAGGACGCAGTCGTCATGGTGCCGGGAATATGGCTCCCGCGCGTGCTCGAAACCGCCATGTGACGATCTCCTTTAATTCGTTGCCTCTTCCGGGTTCGGGTCCCCGGCCCCATTTCATGCGTTCCATCCCGACGGCCATCGCCCCTGGGGGCATGCCAACTGTCACGCAATCAAGAATCCATAACATGTTTGTGGGTATACAACGACGACTTGTTACAGGAAATTAAGGTGGCGCATCACTGTGTCGCATAAACCAAGCGTTCTGCTGGGGAACTCATCCTGTTAACCAAGGCGCGGTAGGCTGGTGCGGACCGCGCGCAACAGTTTTGTGTGCGTATCATATGACGAGGGATATTTTGGCTGTGCCAAAGCTGAGCTACATGATAAGTACTCAAGCTTATGCGTGAGTGTAAAAGGAGTCCGTGCTGTCCATTTGTGATATGAAGCGGATCGTTACACGGGCGGTTTTCTGTCTTGGCGCGGCGCAGCAAGCGTTCTGGCAGGGAAAGTGAAAAGCCGATTGGGGCAAAGCTTGATCGGTTTTTTTCTTTCTAGGTAACAAACAAGAGAGCGAAACGCTCCGAATTAGTGGACAGCGGATGGTGCCGTGAAAAGGCGGGCCATTCTTGGGGAGGTAAGAGTGCAGCGTATAGAAAATCTCGTGTTCGGCCTGCGAGCGGTGATCCTTGTGGTCCTGGCGGTCTTCACGGTCATAATGGGTGCCTATGCCATTCAGCTCCGTATGGATGCTGGTTTTGCGAAGATGCTCCCGATCGGACATCCATATATCCAGACCTTCCTGAAATATGCCGACTCATTTGGTGGCGGTAATCGTGTGCTGGTCGTTTTGCAGCAGAAGAAAGACGGCGATATCTTCAATGCCGAGTTTCTGGAAAAGCTGAATGAAGCAACGCAGGATCTCTTCTATATTCCGGGTGTTGCGCGCCACACGGTGACATCGCTCTGGACCCCGAACACGCGATTCATCGCGGTGACGGAAGAAGGCCTTGAAGCAGGCGACGTTATCCCCGCGAATTTCTCGCCATCGCCTGAGAGCATCAACCAGGTCATGCAGAATACGCTGCGTGCTGACCTTGTGGGTCGTCTGGTGTCGACCGACTTCAAGTCGGCCATGATCCGTGCCGAGCTTCAGGACTTCGACCCCGAGACGCGCGCCAAGCTTGACTATTTCAAGGTGGCCCGTCTGCTCGAACAGAATATTCGCGACAAATATGTCTCCGACGACATCGACGTCAAAATCATCGGCTTTGCCAAGCTGACCGGTGACATTGCCGATGGTGCCCGTTCGGTTGTGATGTTCTTCATCGTCGCCTTCATTCTCACCTGCCTGATGCTCTGGCTCTATTGCCGCTCCTGGCTGTTGACGATCGTGACGGTGAGCTGCTCACTCTGCTCGCTCATCTGGCAATTCGGTCTGCTCAAGATCATGGGCTTTGGTCTCGACCCGCTCGCGGTTCTGGTGCCATTCCTCGTTTTCGCCATCGGCGTGAGCCATGGTGTGCAGCAGATCAACATGGTCGGTGCTGAAATTGCTGCCGGTCTCGACAAGGAACAGGCGGCACGTGCCACCTTCACCTTCCTGCTGCGTCCGGGCTCGGTGGCTCTGTTCACCGCTCTTTCCGGCTTCGCCACGCTCTACATCATTCCCATCGGCATGATCCAGGAACTCGCCATCACCGCTTCGATCGGTGTGTCCCTGAAGATCATCTCCAACCTCATCATGTTGCCGCTCATCGTGTCCTATGTGGCGCCGGGCGCGGAATATGGTGACAAGGTGCGTCATGCCATGGAAGCCCGCGCCAAGTTCTGGCCCTATCTGGCCGCTCTGGCACGTCCTGCCAATGCCTTCATCTTCATTGGTATCTGCATGGCGATTGGTGCCGTGGCGCTTTATGAAAGCCGCGACCGCCAGATCGGTGACGTGCATGCCGGTGCCGGTGAGCTCTGGCCGAATGCGCGCTACAATCTGGACTCCGAATATATCGCGGAGCATTTCAATCTTGGTCTCAACGTGCTGACCATCATTGGCAAGTCAGACAAGGTGGTCTGCACCGATTATCCACAGATGCTCTATCTGCAGGATTTCAGCTGGTACATGCGCAATGTGCCCGGTGTGCAGGCGTCGATCAGCCTTCCGGTTGTTGCCAAGAAGATCAACTCGATGTGGCAGGAGGGTAATCCGAAGTGGCAGGCGCTGCCGCGCAATCCCGCTTCGCTGTCACAGGCGACGTCCAGTGTTGGCAGTTCCACCGGTCTGGTGGACACCAATTGCGAAACAGTTGCCGTGCAGATCTTCATTGCCGACACCAAGGCCGACACGGTCAAGACGGTGGTCAATGCCGCTGAGTCCTGGCTTGACGAGCACAAGATGGAAGGCCTCGACATGCAGATCGGAACGGGTACCGTTTCGATTATCGCGGCGACCAACGAGGTCGTGGAGCATTCGGAAATTCCGATGCTGCTCTATGTCTATGCCGTGGTCATGTTCCTCGTCATCCTCACCTATCGTGAGTGGCGTGGTGCGCTTGTCTGCGTGATCCCGCTGATCCTCGCAACCATCATCGGTAACTGGTTCCTGACGGCCGCGACCATCGGCCTGAAGATTTCCACTTTGCCTGTGCTGGCGATCGCGGTGGGTATCGGTGTGGATTACGGGATCTATGAGTACAACCGAATCCAGCGCTATATGCGCATGGGGCTGACGCCTTATGCCGCCTATCTCCAGGCGCTGAATGACGTGGGCTCGGCCACGATGTTCACCGGCGGTACGCTTGCCATCGGTGTGAGCACATGGATCTTCTCGGCCCTGAAGTTCCAGGCCGATATGGGGCTCTTGCTGACCTTCATGTTCATCGTGAACATGGTCGGTGCCGTGACCCTGCTGCCGGCTCTTGTGGCTGCCTTTGAATATATCTGGCCGCTCAAGCGCAAGCCGCTCTCGGAAGAAGAAGCCCGCGCGATCCGTCACGCGCATTAATCAGTCGGGGTTTCCCGACAAACGGAAAGGGCGGCCTCCGCAAGGAGAGCCGCCCTTTCTTTTGACCCCGTGCATTGAGGGAATGCCACTGGGGTATGCGAAACAATGAAACGCGCCCGACGCCTGCCGAGCGAGGAAGCCCCCGCCGGATGGTCAGATCAGGCTTGCCGTCGCCTCACTATTCTCTTCCACATCCAGATCGGTTGGCGCCAACAGCAGATACATGGTTGGCGTGACCAGTCGTGACAGGAAGGTGGAGGTGATGAGGCCGCCGATAATGACCCAGGCGAGCGGGGAGTAGAGGCCCGAGCCGCCCAGCGCCAAGGGCAGCAGGCCGCCAATGGCTGTCGCCGATGTCAGCAGTACCGGCAGGAAGCGCAATTCGCCCGCCTGCTCGATGGCGTCGGTCAGCGGCGTGCCTGCCTTGCGCAGCTGGTTGGTGAAGTCCACAAGCAGGATCGAGTTCTTGATCTCGATGCCGATGAGGGCGATGAAGCCGATCACGGCGGTAAAGGACAGCGTGTAGCCGGAGAAGAGCAAGGCCATGATGCCGCCGAAGATGCCGAGCGGGATCACGCCGGCCACCACAAGCGTGGCGCGGAAAGAGCGGAACTCGAGCACCAGAACTGCCATGATGCCGAAGATCGCAATCAGCACCGCATTGGCAAGACCGGCAAAGCTTTTTGAGGCCGCTTCGGCTTCGCCGCCACTGCGGAATTCATAACCGGGCGGCAGTGGAATTTCGGGGAGCTGGGCGAGCACGTCAGTTGTGATCTTGCTCGTGTTGTAGCCGGTCTGCGTATAGGCGGTGATGGTGACCAGACGTTCGCGATTATAGCGGTCGACGCGCCCGGTGACGGATTCCAGTTTGGGATTGGTCAGCAGGCTCAAGGGAACGGAATTGCCTGATGATGTCTGGATATAAATCTTGCCCAGTTCCGAGACGGTCTGATGCCTGTCCAGCGGCAGGCGCACCGTGATCGGAAATTGCTCGCCATTGGCTTCGCGATAAATGCCGGCCTGTTCGCCGACGATGGCCAGACGCACGGTGCGGTCGATGGCACCGGTGGGCACATTCAGGAGGGCGGCCTTGTCGGTATTGATGCCGAGATTGAGGTCGGTCCGTTCCAGACGCACGGGGTTCTGCACATCGCGCACACCGGGTGTTGCTTCCATCAGGCGCGCGACGCTGGCGGCAAGGCCCTTCAGCACGTCAAGATCGGGCCCCACAATGCGGATGGCGATGGGCGCTTCGATGGGCGGGCCGTTCTGGAATACGCGCAGGATGATCTGGGCGCCGGGATAGCGCTCAAACTGCGCCCGCAGCTTGTCAAAGAATTTCGGTGTTTCGACTTCGTCAAACTTGTAGAGCTGGCTGAAGACCTCCGCCTTGTTGGCGCGCGTCTCATAGGACCGCACATTGTAATAGATCTGCGGATTGGAATGGCCGAGGTTTGACATGACCCAGGTCAGGTCGTCGGGATATTGCGAGAGCACATCCTCGACAAAATTCATCGCCTTCCGGGTCTGGTCCATGCTGGCCCCTTGAGGCGTTTCGATCTGGACAAGGAACTGTCGGCTGTCTGCCGGCGGGAAAAGACTGAAACCGATCACCGGCACAAAGACGAGGCTGGCAAAGCAGAGGGCCATGGCGCCCAGAACCGTCTTTTTCGGATTGGTCAGGGCCCTGTGCAGCAGCGGGCGATAGATGCGATGGATGCCGCCCATGACACCGCGCAGGAAGACATTGCCCTCCGGATGCGACTTGTCGCTCAGCAGACGGCTGGAGAGGAAGGGGATGATGGTGAGTGAGACAAAAAGAGAGGCAATGATTGTCAGCGTCACGGCAACGGGGAGTGAACGGGTAAACTTGCCAGCGCCTTCGGGCAGGAAAAGAAGCGGCAGGAAGGCAAAGAGCAGCGCAGCGGTGCAGCCCACCACAGCGATTGATATTTGCGAGGTGGCGTCTACCACGGCTTCGATGCGGCTCTTGCCCATGCGCAGATGTCGCTCGATATTTTCCACGACCACAATGGAGTCATCGACCAGAAGACCGAGCGCGATCACGAAGCCGGCAATGGAAAGCTGGTTGAGCGAATAGCCGAAGAAATTGATGAGCGACAGGCCGATGGCCAGCGAAAGCGGGATCGAGACCATCACCACGGCGGAAGCACGCGGCCCGAGCGGCAGTAGGGTGAAAATGACAATGCCGACAGCGATCATGAAGTCGCGATAGAGATGGTTCAGGCGGTCGGCAACGGAGACCGACTGGTCAAAGGCGCGTTTCATCTCGACGTCTTTTGGCAGCCGCGTTTCGAAACGGTCCAGCGCCCTGAAAATGCCGTCACGCACATCAAAGACGTTCTGGTTTTCTTTCTGGTTGGCGGCGATGAAGACCGCGCGCTTGCCATTATACCAGGACAGGTGACCGGCTTCTTCCTGCGCCCATGAGACATCAGCGACATCGCCAATGCGCACGACATTGCCATCATAAGTGCCGATGACCGTGTCGCGGATTTCCGAAAGGCTCTGATAGCCGCCTGTTGTTTTCACGTTGAAACGGCGCAGGCCGGCCTGAATGGGGCCGCCGGGAATATCCTGACTTTCGGCATTGATGGCGTCGGAGATGCGCGAGACGGGAATGCCAAGGCTTGTCAGGCGTCCGAAATTGACGGCCACGCGGATTTCAGATGCAGGCAGGCCCCAGATCGTCGTTGTCCGGACACCGGCTGTGCGGTCAATATCGTCGCGCAGATCCTTGGCCAGATCTTCAAGCTCACGCGCCGGGGCGGTTTCACTGACAAGGGCCACCTGCACGATATTGGTGAGGGAGGGGCGGAACTTGTCGACCTGCAAGACCTGCAGACCGTCGGGCAGTGAGCCGCGCAGGGCGTTGATCTCACGCACGACATCGTCATAGCGCTTGTCGGGATCGGTCGACCAGTTGAATTCGACCTGGATGCTGGCAACGCCATCTTCGGCGCGGCTGATGATGTTTTCCAGATCATCAAGGCCATTGACTGCATCTTCGATGGGACGGACGACAAGGCGTTCCATGTCGGTGGGTGAGGCGCCCGGCAGCACGGCGGTGACGATGGCATAGGGGGCGGCAAAGTCGGGGTCTTCGGCGCGGGTGATGTTCTGAAAAGTGTTCAAACCCATCATGGCCAGAAGGAAAAAGAGGACGAGCGTGAACTGCCAGTTGCGCACAAAAAAGGCGCTGATTTTACCAAGGATCATGAGCGTGGTTCCCTGGCATTGGTCAGGGCGGAGATATCCTCGACAATGTTCACGCTGGCACCGTCACGCAGATAGGGCGCGCCGGCGCTGATTACTTTCATGTCAGCGGAGAGGCCCTTTGTGACGAGTATTTCATCGCCATTGATGCGGCCAATCGTGATGCGCGTCTCACGCACCGTCGATGTTTCCGCGTCATAGGCATAGACATTCGCCGTTGAGCCATGGCCTTCTAGAATGGCGGTGGCCGGTATGGCGAGATAGTCAGGTCCGCTCTGTGTCGAGGGCGTGATGCGGGCAGAGGCGATGAAGCCGCTGCCGACACCATCGGGCACGCTGTCGAGTGTGATCTCGACCTCGAAGGTGCCCGTCTGGGGGCTGCTTTCGCCGGCGATGCGGCGCACGGCACCGGTGATCGGCTGGTCGGGGAAGGCATCAAGGGTGATGGTTGCCTTGTTGCCGAGGCCGATGCGGGCAACATCCCGGTCGCTGAGCCCGGCTTTCAGGATGAAGCCCTGTGTGCCCTGGCTCACTGTCAGAACGGGGGTTCCGGCAGAGACAATTTCATTTTTCTCGACATGGCGGGAGAGCACAGTGCCGTCATTGGGGGCGACAATGCGGGCAAGGCTGCGATTGAATTCGACCTGTTGGAGATTGGCGCGGGCCTGGGCAAGTGCCGTGCGGGCATCCTCGGCGCGCTGAACACTGACGAAGCCCTTTGGCAGCAGCGGCTCGATGCGGGCGAGATCGCGGCGGGCCTTGTCGGCGGTGGCGCGTGCATTGATCGCCTGGGCATCGATTTCACGCTGGTCAAGCTCGGCCAGAAGTTGGCCTTTTTTGACCTTGTCGCCGGTATCCACGTTCAATTTCTTGACCAGTCCGCCGATCTTGAACGAGAGGGTGGCTTCCCGGTCGGGCTTGACGAGCCCATAGGCCACAACATCGGCGGCTTCGGGCGCGGCGCGCACGATGGCCACCTCGACGGGGACCGGCTGGTCTTTCTGGCTGGTTTCAGCCTCTTCGCCGGGGCCGCAGGCGGCCACAACGAGACAGAAGGCCAGACTGACCGCCAGCGGGCCTGCCCGTTTGACCTGACATGAACGGATGAAATTGAGCACCTGAAACCTCCCCAGCTTACCTAACACTGTTTATTTAGGAGGGTGCCTGCTATGGTCAAGGCGCTTTCTTGCGTGTATTGAACGAAAATGACAAAAGCGCCGACCCGTCACCCAAAAAGCACTCTCCCGCCCAAGAAGACTTCACCGCGTCCCGTGCGCCGGCGGCTGCCGCCTGCCGAACGTCGCGCCCAGATCATCGCGGCGGCTCGGCTGCTCTTTGCGGCGGAGGGTATCGACAATGTCTCCATGCGCAAGATTGCCAGCCGGGTCGGCATAACCCAGGCGGCGATCTATCAGCATTTCGAGGATAAGGCGGCCATCATCTTTGCGCTGAGTGAAGCCTTTTTCACCGGCATGATCGAGACCTTTGAAGCGCGGCTTGCCGGTATCGATGATTCAATGAAGGCTTTTCGGCTGTCCCTGAAAGCCTATGTCGAATATGGCCTCTCGCGACCGGAGGAATATCGGCTGATCTTCATGATGAGCACCTCGCAGATGGTTGGCGCCGGTCATCGCATCCCGGCGGGGCAGGTGGACGATGTGGTCGAGTCTGCCGGTCGGATCGCCTTTGGTTATCTGCATGACCGGGTCCGCAACCTGGTAGCCGAGGGGCGCATCATCCAGGGTGATCCCGATGCGATGGCGGAGGCGATCTGGGCGGCAGGTCACGGGATTGTCTCGCTTCTCATCACGCATCAGCATTATCCCTGGTCGGCCCCGGAGGCCATCCTGGAATCCCAGCTGGATATTCTCTTCAACGGCCTGTTGTTGCGCTCATCCTCTTCGAGCTGACGGTAGCGCTTGCCCTCAATGGGCTTCGGCTGCGCTTGCAGCCGCATGCGGTGTCGGCTTGCGCACAAGGGGAAGCACGAAGAGCATGGCCGCAAAACAGACCGTGAGGATGTAGAAACAGTCTGCAAAGGCAAGAACTGTCGCCTCACGGGTCATCAGGAGATACAGCTCCTTGAGGGCTGCCAGATGACCGTTGATGCCAGGGGTCTGGCCGATCATGTTGCCGAGCCCCTGCAGTGTGCTTTCGATATTTGCGTCGCCCGGCGTGAAATGCTCGCGCAAAACGGATTTGTGATAGTCGGTGCGCTCGATCAGCACGGTATTGATGATGGCAAGGCCGATCGCGCCGCCCAGATTGCGCATCAGATTATAAAGACCGCTGGCATTTTTCAGCTGCTCGGGCGCCATTGTGCCAAGCGCGAGTGTATTGATCGGGATGATGCAGAACATGAGCCCGACACCGCGCACGACCTGCGGCAGGAAGAAATCTCCGAAATCCCATTCCCAGGTGATTCCAAGCAGCATGTAGTTGGAAAGCGCCAGCAGGGAAAAACCGGTGAGGATGAGATAGCGGATATCGAGCTTGTTGCTCAATATGCCTGCAACAGGCGCAGTGATGAACTGACAGATGCCGGTCACGAACATGATCTGTCCGATCTGACCTGCACTCAGCCCGCGGATCTCGGCGAGAAAGAGGGGATAGAGATAGGTCAGCCCGTAAAGACCCACGCCGAGAAACAGGCTCAACAGGCTGCCGACGGCGAAATTCCGGTTTGAATAGGAGCGCAATTCGACAATCGGATTGCGGAAGGTCAGGACGCGGGCAAAGAAGAAGCTGGCCGAAACAACGCAGAGCACGCTCATCCACCAGATCGTGCTGTTTTCAAACCAGTCGTTGCGGGGCCCTTCTTCAAGCACATATTCCAGCGAGCCCAGAAAGAGCGCCATCAGGGCGATACCCCAGCCGTCAAAGCTGTTGAGCAAGGACCAGTTCGGCTGATCAATATCGAAGAGATTCCAGACCATGATCGCGACAATGATGCCCGGTGGCACGTTGATCAGGAAGAGCCAGTGCCATGACAGGGCATCGGTGATGTAGCCGCCCAGCGTTGGCCCGATGGTGGGCGCGAAAGTGACGACAAGGCCGATCATGACGGAGATGCTGGCGCGACGGTCCGGTGGAAAGACATTGCCATAGGCCGCCGAGAACACGGTCGGGATCATGGCGCCGCCGAGAAAACCCTGCAGGGCGCGATAGATGATCATCTGCTCAATCGAGGTGGCGGTGGCGCAGACAAGGCTCATCACCGTGAAGCCGACGGCCGAAATCACGAAGAGGTAGCGCGTGGAGAGAAGACGCGCGAGCCAGCCGGACATGGGGATCATGACAACTTCGGCAATCAGATAGGAGGTCTGGACCCAACTTATTTCATCGCTGCTGGCGGAAAGACCCGCCTGAATGCTGGTGATGGAACTTGAGACGATCTGAATGTCGAGGATGGCCATGAACATGCCCACCACCATGAAGAAAAAGCCGGCGACGCGCCGCCAGTCAAGCGGTGTGGCCGGGGCGATGGGTTCGGCAATGCTCATGTTTCTCGCCTCTGTTAGCGGAAGGCGCCTGCCGTCACTGTGGTGCTGTCATCTCTGGCCGCGCCATAGACGCCGCCATGTTCGGCGGGCTGCTCATCGCCCCTGCTCCGTGTGTTGACGGAGACCGTGACGGAGAGGCCGGGCCGCAAGAGACCTTTGAGTTCATTGTCATCCGGGATGGCGATGCGCAGGGGGATGCGCTGGACGACCTTGGTGAAGTTGCCGGTCGCATTTTCGGCCGGCAGCAGGCTGAAGACCTGTCCGCTGGCGGGCGAGAAGGATGCGATGTGACCCTTGATCCTGACATCGGGATAGGCGTCGGTGGTGATAGTCGCTTCCTGACCGACGCGCATATTCTCGATCTGGGTTTCCTTGAAATTGGCTTCCACATAGACATGCGGGAGCGCGACGAGCGAGGCCAGCTGCTGGCCGGGCTGAACGAGCTGCCCGGTATCCAGATTCTTGTTGCCGACCACGCCATCAATCGGTGCCCGGATGACGGTGTAGTCGAGATTGCGCTGGGCCTCCTCGACTTCGGAATCGACCTGGGCTGCAAGCTTTTCTGCTTCGGCCTGCTGTGCGCGCAGCACGCTGACTTGCGCCTCGGCGGCCACATAGGCGGCGCGGGCGCTGGCAAGGGAGGCATTGGCGCTTTGGGTGTCGGCGCGCGCCTGATCCAGCTTCTGCTTGCTGGCAAAATTCGCGCTGGCCAGTTTGGTGTAGCGGGCAAGATCGGCGCGGGCCCGCACGGCCTCTGCTTCGGCATAGGCGATCTCGGCCTTGCTCTTTTCGGCATTGGCGATCTGCGCGGCGACCTGCTCGCCATAGGTGGTGATGGCGGCATGTTGCGCCGCCGCCTTGGCTTTGGCCTGGTTGAGGGCGATTTCAAAGTCGCGCGGATCGATCTGCGCCAGCACATCGCCCTTATGCACATAAGCGTTTTCGGCGATGTCGACGCTCGCCAGATAGCCTGTGACTTTGGGCGAAATGACGGAAATGTCGCTCGAAACATAGGCGTTGTCGGTGGTCTGGATGTAGCGATATTCGGTGAACCACAACACGGCGTAGATCAGCCCCAGAATGCCGAAGACGCCGCCCAGAATGGGGAAAATTCTCTGTTTCAGTTGCATGCTGTCACCTGTTTTGACCGAACCGATCGGTCATTTGTGATTGAAATATGGCGCAGGCGGGCCGATATTCAAGTAGTATTTACCGAACCGTTCAGTATGATAGGGATTATGGAACAGACATTGGATCGGGACGTCGAGGACACCCAATCTTCGCAGAAGCGCCGTCAGATTCTGGATGGCGCCAGCCGCGTTTTCATGGAATCCGGCTATGAGGGGGCGAGCATGTCGCTCATTGCCCGGGAAGCTGGCGTCTCCAAGGGCACGCTTTATGTCTATTTTCCCGGCAAGGAAGAGCTCTTTTCTGCCGTCGTGAGCGATGCCTGCCAGCAATCGGCGGGCCCGGCCTTTGACAATCTCGACCGCGAACCGGATCTCTTCAAGGCCATGTCTCTGGCCGGGCGCGGCTTTCTCACCTTCCTGCTGCGCCCGCAGACACAGGCAATTTATCGCGTTGTGATTGCGGAGTCGGAAAAATTCCCCGAACTCGGACGGCGCTTCTATGCCTCCGGCCCGCAGGTCAATCTTGAGCGCGTGGCGGGTTTCCTGCGCAGGAAAATCGCGTCAGGGGAACTGACGATTGAAGACCCGGACCTTGCTGCCATGCAGTTCATGGAACTCTGCAAATCAGGCGTGATGCAGCAACGCCAGATGCGGGTGATTGACGGGGCCAGCCCGGCGCGCATCGAACATGTGGTCGATAGCGCGGTCAGGCTGTTTCTGCGCGGTTATCGCGGCGCCCCGTGATAACTGGCCTGCGTTTCTTCAGCCTGCCATCTTGTAACGGATGGGCAGGCGCTTGAGACCGCTTACGAAATTGGCCTGTGTGAAGGCAGGCGTTCCGTCCAGCTCAAAATGTTCAATGCGGGAAAGCAGTTCCTTGTAGAGCGTGCGGATTTCCATTTTCGCCAGATGTTGCCCGAGGCAGAGATGCGGGCCATAGCCGAAAGCAAGGTGCTTGTTGGGCTTGCGTTCGATGTCGAAGGTCTCCGGCTTGTCGAAGGCATCTTCGTCCCGATTGGCAGACCAGTAGCACATGAGCAGATTGTCACCCGCCTTGATCTGCTGACCGTTGAGCATGTAGTCGCTCTTGGCGGTGCGGAAGAAATTCTTCACAGGCGTTGACCAGCGGATCATCTCATCGACAGCACCCGGCAGCAGATCGGGATTGGCCCTGAGCTTGGCCATCTGGTCGGGATTTTCCATCAGGGCCAGCAACCCACCCGAGGTGGTGGAGCTTGTCGTGTCATGCCCGGCAGTTGCCACGATGATATAGTAGGAGATGGCTTCCAGGTGACCCAGCGGTTTGCCGTCGATGGTGGCATTGGCGATCACCGTCGCGACATCGTCGCGCGGATTTTTGCGCCGGTCTTCCACCATGGCGCTGAAATAGTTGAAGAAGTCTTCGACTGTCTTGCTGGTTTCATCGGCCGAATGTTCCTCGCGCTTCAGCTCCGGATCGGTGGCGCCGAAAAGTTCCTGCGTCAGTTTCAGCATGAAGGCTTCGTCTTCCGGCGGTACGCCCAGCACCGTCATGATGACGCGCAGCGGATACCAGACGGCGACATCATTGGCGAAATCGCATTTGCCATTCATGCCGGCCATACGGTCGACATACATTTTGGCGAGGTCCCCGATATCGGCTTCCAGCTTTTTCAGATTGGGCGGGGCAAACCATGACTGGGTCAGCCCGCGATAGTTGCGATGATCCGGATTGTCCATATCGACGAGAGAGCGGATCATGTGGCTGTCGCCGCCTGTAAAGCGCAGCACGGCTTCTTCCGTTTCGATGGTCTGCAGCGTCAGTCGGGGATCATTGAGGAAAATTTCGGGCTGGCGCTCGACTTCCATGATGTCGGCGTGCCGCGAGACGGTCCAGAAGGGGCGATAGTCGTCCGGCTGGGTCCAGCGCACCGGTTCCTCGCGGCGCAGACGTGCAAACAAGGCGTGAAAGGCTGCCGGATCTGCATAAAGTTTGGGGTCTGCAATGGCGTTGTCTGTCGCTTTGTCGCCGATTATGCGTTCCATGGTCTCTTGTCTCCCCTGAGGCATCGTTCTTGTTCTTGATCTTTTGTGCCGCAAGTCTTTGGCCACGCTACGTCAACCAAGGGGTCACAAAAAATGCTGTTGTTTAGTGCCTTTCATGCACGATATGGGATGTTTACATATAGACACAAGCGTCAAGCGCGGGGATCGTCCGGATCGTTTCAATCGCCGATCTGCCCCGACGTCAGGCGGAAAATCCAACGGGCTCCTGATGGTATGGCGCCTGAAAAGAGACAAAGGGAATGAGACATGGCTGAAGCATATATTGTCGCCGCAGTGCGCACCGCGGGTGGTCGCAAGGCTGGTCGTCTCAAGGGTTGGCATCCGGCCGATATGGGCGGCGCCGTTCTTGATGCATTGATTGATCGCACGGGCATTGATCCGGCACAGGTCGAAGACGTGATCTTCGGCTGCGTCGATCAGGCCGGCGAGCAGGCTGTCAACATCGCCCGCAATGCGGTGCTGGCTTCCAAGCTGCCTGAAAGCGTGCCCGCCACATCGGTTGACCGCCAGTGCGGCTCGGCCCAGCAGGCGCTGCATTTTGCGGCCCAGGCCGTGATGTCGGGTGCGATGGATTGCGTGATTGCCGGTGGTGTGGAAAGCATGACGCGTGTGCCCATGGGCATGCCGGCTTCGCTGCCCGCCAAGAACGGCTTTGGCATCTACAAGAGCCCCAAGATCGAAGAACGCTATCCCAATGTCCAGTTCAGCCAGTTTGCGGGCGCTGAAATGATCGCCAAGAAATATGGTCTGAGCAAAGACGATCTGGACAACTTCGCCTATACGAGCCACCAGAAGGCAATCCGTGCGACGGAGGCCGGTGATTTCGACAGTGAAATCCTGCCGCTCGAAGTGACCATGGATGACGGCACAACCGCCATTCACAAGGTCGATGAAGGCATCCGTTTCGATGCCAGCCTCGAAGGCATCAAGGGTGTGAAGCTGCTGGTCGAAGGTGGTGCCATCACGGCGGCCACATCGAGCCAGATCTGCGATGGCGCCTCTGCCATCATGGTCGTCAATGAAAAGGGTCTGAAGGCCCTGGGTCTCAAGCCGCTTGCCCGTGTACATCACATGACGGTAATCGGTGGCGATCCCGTGATCATGCTGGAAGCACCGATCCCGGCGACGCTGCGCGCGCTCGACAAGGCCGGCATGAAGATCGACGACATTGACCTTTATGAAGTCAATGAGGCTTTCGCTTCGGTGCCCATGGCCTGGTTGCAGAAGACCGGTGCCGATCCTGAGAAGCTCAATGTGAATGGTGGCGCCATTGCGCTCGGCCATCCGCTCGGCTGCTCGGGCACGAAGCTGATGACGACGCTGGTTCATGCGCTTCACAGCCGCAACAAGCGCTATGGTCTGCAGACCATGTGCGAAGGCGGCGGTCTGGCCAATGTGACGATTGTCGAACGCCTCTGAGCTTCGACGAATCTTTCAAAATGATAGGGGGCAGGGCCGAAAGGTTCTGCCCCTTTGCGCTATAATGGGGGTCAAATTCATGTGATCTCGGGAGGAAATCATGCCGGGTCCAAAGCCAGTCAAACGCGGCCATCCCTGTCAGATATGCGGCACGGATCACCTCTATTCCCAGGCTGTGCAGGGTGACGCAATCGCGCCGGGCGTTCTGGCTCTCATCCGGCAGGAACATCCTGACTTTCAGACCGAGGGATATATTTGCCGACCGCATCTCGATTTATATCGCGATAGCCATGTTCGTCGCATTCTGGAGGATGAAAAAGGCTCGCTTGATGCGCTTGAGAAGGATGTGTTGCGCAGTATTCGTGATCAGGATGTGCTGAGTGAAAATACAGACGCGGTGTTTGACGAGAAGCTGAGTTTCGGGGACCGTCTGTCTGATGTGATTGCCGACTTTGGCGGGAGTTGGCGCTTCATCATTTTCTTTCTGAGTGTGATGGTCATTTGGATATCCATCAACATTGTGAGCGTCCTTAAGCACCCCTTTGATCCTTATCCGTTCATCCTTCTCAATCTTGTCTTGTCCTGCATTGCCGCATTGCAGGCGCCTGTCATCATGATGAGCCAGAACCGGCAGGAGGCACGTGACAGGATGCGTGCGCAGAGTGACTACAAGGTCAATCTGAAGGCGGAGCTGGAAATCCGGCATCTCCATGAAAAAGTCGATCATCTTCTGATGCATCAATGGCAGCGTCTGATGGAAGTCCAGCAGATACAGATTGAACTGATGAACGAGATCAATCAGCGTTCGCGCAGACCGGAATGAGCCCGATCAGTCGCCGAGCAGCAGCGAGTCGGCCTTACGCCAGTAAATCCAGAATTCTTCGCCGCTCTCATAGGTGATTTCTTCAATGTCGCTGGAGACGTTGGAGATGTCGGCGAGGATGGGCTGTTCGAGACCGATGTCGAAGAAGACATTGCTGTAGCTGCCGAAATAGGCGAACTCGCCGACCTTGCCCTTGACCGAGATGACGTTGGGATCGGTTGGCTGCTGTTCGGCCACGAAGATTTTTTCCGGGCGCACGGCAAGGCAGACATTGCCGACGATCTCGCCGGGCATTTCGACCTCGCCAATTTTGTCGATATCGATTTTGACGGTGCCTTCACCACTCTTGACCGATTTGCCTCCCAGCAGATTGACCTTGCCGATGAAGTCCGCGACGAAACGGGAAACAGGTTTTTCGTAGAGCTCGGTGGGTGATGCGACCTGCCGCACCTTGCCCTGGCTCATGACCGCAATGCGGTCGGCCATGGAGAGGGCTTCAGACTGGTCATGGGTCACGATGACGAAGGTGATGCCGACGGTCTGCTGCAGGCGCACCAATTCCATCTGCATGGCTTCGCGCAGCTTGGCATCAAGGGCGGATAGCGGTTCGTCGAGCAGCAGCACGGATGGGCGCTTCACGAGCGCACGGGCGAGCGCCACGCGCTGCCGCTGACCGCCGGACATCTCGTCGGGCATGCGCTTGTTGTAGCCGCCGAGCTTGACCAGATCGAGCGCCTCGGCAACGCGTTCCTTGATTTCGCTGGCGGGGCGGCCGTCCATCTTCAGGCCATAGGCCACATTCTGTTCCACCGACATATGCGGGAAAACGGCATAAGACTGGAACACCATGTTGATGGGGCGCTTGTTGGGCGCCACGGTGGACATGTCCTGACCATCGATAATCACTTGGCCGATGGTGGGCGTTTCAAAGCCTGCCAGCATGCGGAGCAATGTGGTCTTGCCGCAGCCTGACGGACCCAGCAGGGCAAAGAATTCGCCGCGGCCAACTTCGAGATTGACCTCGTCGACGGCTTTGACAGTGCCCCCGAAAATCTTGGAGACATTCTTGATCTGGATAATGGGCTGCTCGGACATGATGATCTCTGACTGATGAGAGGGTCGTGACAAGGGTCTTTGATGAAGGCGGCTAATGTCCACCTGACATCATGTTGTTCCGGTTCTGCACCCGCAGGGCGATTGTCGTGACGACCAGCGTGAGCAGGATCAGAACAGTGGATGCGGCATTGACTTCAGGCGACACGGAAAAGCGCACCATGGAATAGATCTTCACCGGGAAGGTGACCGTTTCCGGCCCCGAGGTGAAGAAGGTGATGACGAAGTCATCAAGGGAGAGCGTGAAGGCCAGCAACGCACCGGCAATGAGGCCGGGCTTCATATGCGGCACGATGATGTCCCTGAAGACCTGGGCTTCATTGGCACCAAGATCGCGGGCGCATTCGGCCAGCTCCCGGTTGAAGCTTTCAAGGCGGGCCCGGATGACGATGGCCGCAAAAGGAAAGCTGAAGGCGATATGGGCGATCATGATGGAGCCGAGATTGAAGGGCCAGATCAGACCGCTTGGCCAGCCGATGCGGGCAAAGAAAACCATCATCGCGACGCCCATGCAGATTTCCGGGATCACGATGGGGAGCGCCATGGCGCCTTCATAAACGGCTTTGCCGGGAAAGCGGTAGCGCCAGAGCACATAGGCCGTCAGCGCGCCCAGCACGGTGCTGACAATGGTGGTGACGATGGCGATGGTCAACGAGTTGCCAAAGGCCATCATCAGCACTTCATTGTTGAAGAGCTTTTCATAATATTTTGTCGTGAAGCCGCGCCAGACGACGTTGCGGCGGCTGTCATTGAAGCTGAAAACAATGAGCCCGATGATGGGGGCATAGAGGAAGAACAGCGTCAGGGCGACAGTGATCTGCAGCCACAGGCGACGCGTGTAATCCAGCGGGCCGATGGGTTCGGGATTGCGGAAGCGGCTGAACACACTCATTTGGCATCTCCCCGGCCTTCGCTACGCATCAGCACGGCGCGAATGGCGAGTGCGAAGAACGTGGCATACATCAGCAGAAAACTCAGCGCCGCGCCGAAGGGCCAATTGTTTGCCTGCTTGAACTGGCTGGCGATCACATTGGCGATCATCTGGCTGTCGGTGCCGCCCAGAAGGTCCGGCGTCAGATAGGAACCCATCGCGGGGATGAAGGTGATGATGATGCCAGAGGCGATGCCGGGCAGGGCCAGCGGCACGACGATGGAATAAAAGGTGCGGACATGTCCGGCACCCAGGTCAAGGCTGGCTTCTAGATAGGAGCGGTCAAGCCGGTCAAGCGAGGCATAAAGCGGCAGCACCATGAAGGGCAGGCTCACATAGACGAGGCCAAAGATCACGGCGACATTGTTGTAGAGCAGGGGCAGCGCTTCAAAGGGCCCGACAATGGTGTTGTCGCCAAGGCCCACGAAACTCAGCAGCCAGTCGCAATTGACGACAATCCATTCAAGCCCGCTATTGAGGAAGCCATTGGTGCGCAGGACAGCAATCAACGCATAGGTGCGGATCAGCAGGTTGGTCCAGAAAGGCAACACCACCAACAGCAGGAGCCACATGCGTTGGGAGGGCTTGGCAAAGACAATGGCGATGGCAACGGGGAAGGCAACGACCAGGCAAACAGCTGTTGTGGCTGCCGCCATGATGATCGACTTCCAGAAGATGCCCAGATAAAGCGGCTCAAGCGCGCGGGCATATTGCTGGAGATTCCAGTCGAGCGTGATCTCGGTGACGCCGGTTTTGTCAGAGAAGCTGTAGAGCCAGACCAGCGAGAGGGGGACGATGAAGAAGGCGATCAGCCAGAAGGTGGGCGCCGTGATGGCCGTCCAGAAAGCGCGCGCGGATTTGGCCCAATTTTCCATTCTCGACTACCCCCAGAAAATGCATGACGCAACAGGAACGGTAATTTGCGGCGCTGCAATATGCCAATAAAATTTGCCGGCCGCAGAAACAATTCGGGCGGGCAGTTTGTGGCTGCCCGCCCGGTTGTGTTTTAGGCTGCTTTCATCTTGGTGCAGAGTTCTTCACGCATCTGCGTGACTTCCTCACCGAGATAGTCCGTCGATTCGGATGCTTCCAGCGCGGCTTCCGGCGGGAAGATGGCTTCGTTGGTCCGATACTCTTCGGGCATCAGATCGTAGCCAGCCTTGTCGGGAGTCGCATACTGAATGTAATCAGTAATCTTCTGATTCACTTCAGGCTCGTAGATGTAGTTGATGAAGGCATGCGCATTTTCAACATGCGGCGCGCCTGTCGGAATGGCCAGCGTATCCTGCCAGATGATGCCGCCTTCCTTGGGAAGGACGAAACCGATATCGGGATCTTCCGTCATCAGCTGCGCGATATCGCCATTATATTCCATGGTCAGATCAACTTCGCCGGAGGCGAGAAGGTCCTGGCCATTGTCATCAGCAAAGCTCTTGATGATGCCCTTCTGCTTGGTGATCAGCGCGATGGCAGCTTCATTCTCAGCCTTGTCCACGGAGTTGGCCGAGTAGCCCAGATATTTCAGGGCGCAGCTGATCATGGTGCCGCAATCAGAAAGCACAGCGATCTTGTTGGCATATTCATCGCTGTCGAAGAGGTACTTCCAGCTGTCCGGAACTTCCTTCACCTTTGACTTGCGATAGCCGATGCCGATCGTGCCCCACATATAGGGCAGGCTGTATTTGCGGCCCTTGTCGAACGAGGCGTCAAGGAAGCGCGGGAACAGATTCGACATGTTCGGGATTTTGCTGTGATCCAGCGGCATCAGCATGTCGGCGGCCACCATGCGCGGAATCCAGTCGCCCGACGGCACGATGACGTCATAGCCCGGATTGCCGGCGCGGAGCTTGGCAAAGAGTTCCGAGTTGTCGGCGAAGAGGTCCATCTTGACCTCGATGCCTGTGGCGGCCTTGAAATCGTCGAGTGTGGTCTCGCCGATATAGGTATCCCAGTTGTAGAAGTTCAGCTTTTTCTCTTCAGCAGCTGAAGCAAATTTCGGCATGGCTGCAATGCTCACACCGAAGGCGGCTGCGCCACCCATAAACTGACGGCGTGAAAGAGCGTTCAGCAGTCCGCCCAGTCCTCTGTTTCTTTTCATGGAAATCGTTCTCCGATCTGGATTGATATCGATACGGATTGATGTGCCCCGACCCGACCATTCGTTGGTCGAGTTGGGAATAGTCTTGATTGCTTTTTGTCATAGTGCAAGGCGGGGCATGGCTTCATCGGGCATGGCGTTGATTATTTTTAACGCAGGCAGGGCCGAAAAACTCCGAGCTGCCTCATCTTTGGGCGCGTTGCTCCTGATCATGGAGCAAATTTAATCAGCGACCGGATTGTCTGACTATTTGTCGGGCGCTCGGACCTGGAAGGGCCGGTTTCCGGGCGCGGATTTTTTCGCGTTTTGGCGCGCGGTCTTGCCGCTCTCCGTGTCGTAAATCGCCGGACGGGTGCTCTTCATCTCTGATTAGAGTGATTCTAATCCTTGACAGGCCCCTTTCGTTGTTTATATTGATAATCATTATCAACAAGGAGATCCGAAGATGCGCGATCTGATGAAAACGGCCAGCTTTGCATGCCTGCATTTCACTGTCGGGTTTCTCGTCGCCTATGCCCTGACCGGCAAGGTCGATATTGCGGCGGGCATCGCGCTGATCGAGCCGGCGGTGAATACCGTGGTCTTCTATTTTCACGAGAAATATTGGGGTGGGGCGGGCCATGCCGGCTTCCACAACCACCATGCGCTGGGCTGACCGTAAGGCTCAAGGCAAGTGTTTAGTATCTGACCAAATGATATGCAGATGGCTGATGCCCTAAAATGCAGCCCTCTCGGAAAACAGGATTTCCTGCATGTTTTCCGTAGGTTGATGTCCGTGGGTGCTGCCTCTCCGCATGGGTCAAGCGATTAGGATACTAAACGCAGGCCGATAATTTGCCTGGTCCCGCATATTGGAGTGCCACCAGCCGGGAAGTAGACTGAAGGCTCATTTCAGCCCCCTGACCAGAGGTCCATCCATGCGTATCGGCGTTCCCAAGGAAATCAAGGTTCATGAATATCGCGTTGGCATGACGCCCGCGGCGGTGCGTGAGGCCGAGCATCATGGCCATCAGGTCTATGTGCAGAAGGGGGCCGGTGTCGGTATCGGCATTTCCGATGAAGACTATCAGGCCGCCGGCGCTTCGATCTTCGACACGGCGGAAGAAATCTTCCAGATGGCCGACATGATCGTGAAGGTGAAGGAGCCCCAGCCGCAGGAATGGAAAATGCTGCGGGAGGGCCAGATCCTGTTCACCTATCTGCATCTTGCGCCCGATCCGGAGCAGGCGCGCGGCCTCTTGGAATCAGGCGCCATCGCCATTGCCTATGAAACGGTGACGGATGCACGCGGCGGCCTGCCGCTGCTCACACCCATGTCGGAAGTGGCCGGACGCATGTCGATCCAGGCGGGTGCCCATGCGCTGGAAAAAACCCAGGGTGGCCGCGGTATGTTGCTGGGCGGTGTCCCCGGCGTGCCCGCGGCCAAGGTCGTGATTTTGGGCGGCGGTGTCTCGGGCACCAATGCGGCACGCATGGCCATGGGGCTTGAAGCTCATGTGACCGTGATCGATCTCAATTTGCACCGGCTGCATGAGCTTGATTTCCAGTTCGGCGCCATGCTGAACACCGTCTATTCAACGGTCGATGCCATTGAGGAACATGTGCTCGGCGCTGATCTGGTGATCGGGGCTGTGCTGGTGCCCGGCGCGGCCGCGCCCAAGCTTGTCAGCGAAGACATGGTCCGCAAGATGAAAGCCGGTTCCGTGCTCGTCGATATCGCCATTGATCAGGGCGGCTGCTTTGAGACCTCGCATGCCACAACCCATGCCGAGCCCACCTATGTGATGCATGATGTGGTGCATTACTGCGTGGCCAATATGCCGGGCGGCGTGGCGCGCACATCCACTTTCGCGCTCAACAACGCCACACTGCCTTTCACGCTGGCGCTTGCCAACAAGGGCTACAAGCAGGCGATGCTCGATAATCCGCATCTTATGGCCGGCCTCAATGTCTATCGCGGCCAGACCACATACAAGGCCGTCGCCGATGCGCTTTCGGTGCCCTATGTCGAGGCGGCCAAGGCGCTTGCAGGCTGAATCAGGTTTTAAAAATGGGGGCGGTTTAAGCCCGCATTAACCTTGAAGCATCATATTTCTCCAGAATTCTTCCCATCACGGGATATGGGCAACCCTCAATTCTGGAGGCGATCGTGGAAAACAAGGCCAGGCGTGACAGGTTCTGGATTTTTCTGTCTGTGATCCTGATCACGATTTTTGTCATTCAGCGCGAACGCCCCGACAGCTCAAGCGCGCATGCCTCTTCCATGGAAGAGCACCATGCCTCTTATGACCGTGACAGCATGGATGATCTGATGCGGCAGGTTCAGGCCGTGCCGACCGCCTCGCGCAGCGCCTATAACCCCAATGATGATCTCATCACCGGTTCGATCCGGTCTTCCGGCCTGACCGCGACGCCGCGTCCGCTCGCCCGGCCATCGGTCTATTCGGCCAATCAGCCGGTCTATGGCGCCTCTCCTGCGCCCGCAAAGGCGGCGCCCGCGCATGCTTATTATGTGAGCCTGGGGGCCTATTCGAATATTGAAGCGGCGACGTCGCGCTATCTTTCGGTGCTGAACCGCCGGCCCGACCTGCAGGGCCAGGAGCGGGTGTCCATTGAAACAATCACCGACAGCGAGGGCCGCCGCCTGCATAATGTGCGCATGGGTGCCTTCGACAGTGACGGCTCGGCACGGGCCGCCTGTGCCCGCGCGGCGCTGGCACCAGCAGAATGTGCCGTGATCGCGCTTTGAGCGGCCTTGGTGGTGGACTTTCCGCCTGATTTGATTGTATAACGCCCGCCAACGCTGCTTCCGGAAAGTGTTTTTCCGTGTTTAGCGGCCAACATATTGTTTTTTCAAAGCCTTTTTCGCAAGGCAGGCGGGTGCTCCGAAGGGTCGGTTCGCTCGGGTTGCCGGATTTGCGATGAGTGCTTGCACTGGAGCCTGACCGAAATGGCCGTCCCAAAGCGGAAAACCTCACCCTCTAAGCGCGGTATGCGCCGTTCGGCCGATGCGCTCAAGAACCCGACCTATGTCGAAAATCCCGACAGCGGCGAGCTGCATCGTCCCCATCATGTCGATCTGAAGAGCGGCATGTATCGTGGCCGTCAGATTCTGAAGCCCAAGGGCGATATCTGACCTTCTGACGTCATGCGGGCCGTTGCGGCCTGACAAGGTTAACAGACGCCGGTTCCTCCTCGTGAGGGACCGGCGTTTCTGTTTTAGACAAGTCCACTTGCTGTCACGGGCGTTTCACGCATCCCGCCTATGCCTTGTCGGGCGTTTTTGGCCCCGGGGTGGGGCCATGCGGTCACAGGCGTTACGCGACGGACTGTGCTATTGTGACACAGACGCTAGGGGTGTCACTTACTGGCCAAAGAGGGATTTGGACAATGCTCGGAACACTGCCACTGATGGCGCTGGTTATCATCGCCTATAATCTGATCGTCTTTCTGACCGGCATGACGATGACAACCGAGGTGATGACCATCACGCTCATCTCGCAGGCGGACTGGCAAATTGTCGTCGGTGATGTCCTGCTGTTTTTCGGTTTCATTCTGCTGTTCCTCGAACTTGTCAGTGCGACACGCACCGGAACCTCGACCATCATCAATCATGGCCTGTCCATGCTGGTGCTGCTTGTCGGTCTGGTGGAATTCATCGTGCTGCCGCAGTTCGGCACGTCGGTCTTTTTCCTGATTGTGCTGCTGTCGCTCTTTGACGTGATTGCAGGCTTCACCGTCACCATCACATCGGCGCGCCGCGACTTCACCGTCGGCGAGTAAGCACCAGCCTATCTTTCCGTCGCCAAAAGCAGGGCTTCATAGGCGGCGGAAAGGCGGGCCGTGAGGGGATGGATCGCCATGTCCCACCCTTCGAGCTGCGAAACCGGGACGGCGCCTATCAGGCTGTTGGTCAGAAACAGGCCATCGGCATGGGTCAGCTCCGAAGGTGCGATTTCCTCTTCCGCCACCTCAATTTTCAGCGCGAGCGCCAGTTCAATGATCGCAGCCCGGGTAATGCCGGGCAGGATCGGCCCCTTCAGCGACGGCGTCAGAAGGCGCTCCTTCTGCCAGAGAAAAATACTGGCGATGGTCGTGCAGGCCAGATAGCCCTGACTGTCGAGCAATATGGCATCGTCGGCATCGCGTGCGCGCGCTTCTTCCTTTGCCAGAATATTGTCGAGATAGGGCAGCGCCTTGATGCGGGCGCTGGGGGAGAAGCTGTTGCGCCGCGCCGTGCCGATGATCAGGCGCTGGGAGGCGGGCGGGCTGCCAAGGGCTGCCGCCGTGATCATGACGGTCGGCCGGGGATCATCCGGCAGGGCAAGGCCGCGCGGGGCGGGTCCCCGTGTCAGTGTCAGGCGCAGGGAGGCGCGGTCGACCTTGTCGAGTTCGCTTGCCTTGAGCAGATCCTCGCAGGCATGGCCAAGGCCCTGCGTTGAAAAGGGCAGGGGGATGGCCAGCTGGTGCGCGGCATTGGCCAGTCGCAAGAGATGGGGCTCGAAAAAGGCGATATGTCCCTGGCGCACCAGCATGGTTTCAAAGACGCCGTCGCCAAGCAGCAGCCCGCGGTCACGCGGATCAATGCGGGCGCTGTCTTCTTCAATCAGCTGACCGTTGAGCCATAACATCAGGCGGGCTCCTTTCTGTCCTGTGCGGTGATGCGCCGATGCGCGACATGGGCGCGATCCAGAAAGTTTGACAGCAAAGCATGGCCATAATCTGTCAGCACCGATTCAGGGTGAAACTGCACGCCATATATCTGCGCGGTGCGATGGGCGAGCGCCATGACCTCGCCCGTGGCGGTGCGGGCGGTCGCTAGAAGGTCGCCGCCCTCGCGCAAATGCCCGATGAGTGAGTGATAGCGGCCTGCCTGAAAGGGTGTGGGAAGCCCCGCGAAAATATCGGTGCCCTGATGGAAAATCACTTCAGGCTTGCCGTGCACCGGCTTTGCGGCGCGCAACACCGTGCCGTCGAACGCGACTGTGATGGCCTGATGACCAAGGCAGACGCCGAGCAGGGGGATATCGTGACGCAGGGCCGCGCGGACAAGCGGAACGCAGATGCCTGCGGCCTCGGGCCCACAGGGTCCAGGCGAGAGAATGATGGCCTCTGGCTTCATGGCGATCACATCGTCGACGCTCAGCGCATCATTGCGCAGCACCTGACGCTCGACACCGAGCTCGCCAATATAGCGGGCGAGGTTGTGAACAAAGCTGTCGTAATTGTCGATGAGAAGGATCATGTGCCTGTCTCGTCGAGTGCATGTGGTATCGCGCTATCCGATTGACCTCTAAGCGCCACGCGCATGGCGCGCGCCTTGTCGAGTGTTTCGACATATTCACTTGCGGGATCGCTGTCGGCGACAATGCCGCCGCCGGCCTGAAAGGTCACGCGCCCCTCTTTCACGACCATGGTGCGGATGGTGATGGCGGTATCCATATGGCCATTGTCACCGAGATAGCCGATGGCGCCGCAATAGGGGCCCCGCGTTGTCGGTTCGAGCTCGGCGATGATTTCCATGGCGCGCAGCTTGGGTGCCCCGGTGATGGAGCCGCCGGGAAAACAGGCTGCCAGCAGATCGAGATTGGAGGCGCCGGGCCGCAGCCTGCCATGCACGGCGGAGACGAGGTGATGCACATTGGCATAGCTTTCCAATGTGCAGAGCTGGCTGGCATGGACGGTGTGGTCGGCACAGACGCGCGAGATGTCATTGCGCAACAGATCAACGATCATGATGTTTTCCGCGCGGTCTTTTTCAGAAGCCAGCAATTCATCGGCGAGCGCCCTGTCTTCAGCAGGTGTGGCGCCGCGCGGTCGTGTGCCTTTGATGGGACGCGTTTCGACGAGGCGATCGCGGCTCAGCAGAAAGCGCTCAGGCGAGGAGGAAATCAAAACACCTTCGCCGAAATTAAAGAAGCAGGCAAAGGGGGCGGGGCTTGCCTCGCGCAGCCGCAGATAAAGCGCATAGGGCGTGTCACCCTCTGCCATGTGGCTTTCGAAGCGCTGGCTGAGATTGGCCTGAAAAATGTCACCCGCTTTGATGTAGTCGATGACGCGGGCCACGGCAGCTTCATAGTCCTGACGGGAGAAACCTGCCTGAATGGGCTGCGGCTTTACAGGCGCGGCGGGTTGCCGGAAAGCCGGTGCGTGGGCCAGTCGGGTCTTCAGCTTTTCGATGCGGGCATCCGGCGCTTGCCCCGAGGCGCAGATGAAGGCTCTGGTTTTCAGATGATCGAAAGCGATGACGAGATCATAAAAGCCGAGTGCGATGTCGGGCAGTTGCTGGTCGTCAACGGCAAAGGGGGCTTTCTCGGCAGGCAGTTTTTCCAGCACGCGGCCGAGCCCGTAGCCGAAATAGCCCGCTGCCCCGCCGATGAAGGGTGGCAGGTCATCACGGGCGGTTTCCAGCTTGCGGGCCTCAAGTTCGGCGGCAAGCTCCCCGAAGATATCGTCATCTTGATCCACGCGGCCCACGAGCCGCCGCACGGGATCAAGTGCAATGAAGCTCCAGCTCTGGTATTCACCGGGTTGGGGTGTTGCGCCATCGAGAAAAAGCGCGAAGGGATCGGCTGCAAAGGCCTGAAAAATTTCATGCGGCTTTTGCCAACCGATTTCCCGGATGGTGATCGCGTCTGATTTTGCCGTCTGCGCTGCCGTCATCGCCTCACTTGTAGGTGGCGAGCAGATAGGCGGCAAGGTCCTGCTTCTTTTCTTCGCTCATGGGAAAGGCAGGCATGTTGCCGGGCGGCGTGGTGAGAAGCGCCACCAGATCATCTGCCGAATAACGCGCCGGCAGATTGGCAAGCGTCACCAGCGGTTTGCCATTGGCGGCATAGTGGCAGGATTTGCAGCCCGTCGTTGCAAAGGCGTTCTCGCCCCGCGCGATGGCAATGCTGCTGTCTGCCATATCGTTTTCAGCAGGAGCGGTCTCCTCGGCGAGTGAGGCAGGTGCCGCGGTTTCACTTGCGGCGCTGTCGGCTCCATAGCTGATGCGGTAAATGGCACCGGCATAATCATCCGACACATAGATCGCCCCATCGGGGCCGCGTGTTGTATCGACCGGGCGGCCAATGGCGCTTTCATCGACCACAAATCCGGTGAGGAAGGGCGTCATGGTAATTTCGCCCTGATCATCCCAATGCAGCGTGACGATTTCATAGCCCGACTTGCTGGAGCGGTTCCATGAGCCATGAAAGGTCACAAGTGCCGTGTTCGCCAGACCAGGCAACGCGTCGGGGCCCTGAAACTTGATCGAGAGCGGGGCGACATGGGCGGGAAAGCTGAAAGCTGGCGGCACGGCATCGGCAATGCGCGGATCGGGCGTCGTCCCGAAATCAGGATCGGGCACATTATTGCCGTTGAGATAGGGCCAGCCATAGAACTTGCCCTGCTCAATCTGGTTGAGTTCGCAGGGCGGAAAATTGTCGCCCAGAAGATCGCGGCCATTGTCGACGCCATACATCAGGCCCGTTTTCGGGTCCCAGTCCCAGCCGACCGTATTGCGCAGGCCAGAGGCATAGGTTTGCAGTTCGGAGCCATCCGGCTTGAAGCGCATCATGACGGCGCGTTCGGTTTCCTCGATGCAGACATTGCAGCTTGAGCCGACCTGCATGTAGATCCAGCCGTCAGGCCCCTGGCGCAGGGTGCGCGTCCAGTGATTGCCGCCGCCGGGAATGCCGGTGATGATGCGTTCAAGGGGGCCGGTGACTTCACCGGTTGCTTCGTCGAAAGGCACGCGGGCCACGGCATCGGTTTCGCCGACATAGAGATAGCCATTCACGATTTCGATGCCATGCGGGCGATTGAGATCAGAGAGCAGCACGCGGGTGGCGCCCCCCCGGCCCGTGCCGTCCTTATCGGCGCCAATAAGCACGATCTCGCCCTTGCGTGGCACGGACACCAGCAGATCGCCGGCGCTTGTCCAGCGCATGATGCGGGCGTTGCCGAGGCCGCTTGCATAGATGCTGAGTTCGTAGCCATCAGGCAGCTTCAGCGTTTCGCGCAGCTTTGCTTCCGGCGTGGCCTCGATGCCCCAGCCGAAAAGGGAATTCATCATGGGGGCGTTGACCGTCCAGGTTTTTGGCCAGAAAAGCCAGATCCCGACAATGGCGATCACTAAAAGACCCAGTATCCCGGTCAGTATTTTGCGCAGCATGCTTTTATCCCCCGATGATGTCTGGATGTTATTTGGTGCTTGGCGGCGCCGGGGCAAGGGCCTCGGGCGACTTGCTGGTGCAGCCTTCACATTCGCGCGCTTCCAGACGCGAGAGAGGGCCACGCGGTTTGCCACCGGGCCCGCCCGATGTGACCGGCATGATCTGGGCATTGAGAAAATCCAGAATGAGATCCTTCACCATGGGGGCCTGCGAATAGGCAATCTGGTGGCCGATGCCGGCATAGGAATGAAGCTTGGCGCGGGGCATCAATGTCATGAGCTGGTCGGCATGGCTGAAAGGCACCGTGGCGTCATCCTCGCCCCACACCACAAGAACCGGCCGGGTTGACCGCCCTGCCTTGCGATAGGCTTCGACCGCACCGGCAAAGGGATAATTACGCAGGGTGGAGAGCAGCGCATCGCCATAGCCGCGCCATTCAAGCTGCCGGTCGAAATTTGCCAGAAAGGCGGTCGGGTCGGGGGCATATCTGGCTTCTTCGGCAGCGGCATCATGGAAGATGCGCAGACCGAAAAGCCGCACGATCCAGTCACCGATGAGCGGGCGCATCAGCATTTCGGCGCTTTTGGGGCTGGCGGTGCCAAGGCCTGCAGGCGCGATCAGGGTGAGCGACCGGACCTGTTCGGGATGGGCGGCTGCAAAGATGGTGGCGATGGCCCCACCCATCGAATAGCCCACGAGATCGACGCGGCGGTCGATCTTCAGCGCCTTGAGCAATTCGCGCAGCTGGCGGTCCATCAGTTCGGCGTCATATTTGACGGCGGGACGATCTGAAAAGCCGCGACCGTAATTATCATAGGTCAGGACCCGGTAACCCGCCTCTGTCAGGGGGGTGATGTAGTCATCCCAGACAAAGGACGGCACGGAGAAGCCATGAATCAGGACCACAAGCGTTCCGTCTTCGGGGCCTGACAGCCGGTAATGGACCGTGCCGTCGGGCAGGTCGATGAAGCTGTGGGCAAGGCCGCTCTCGATCAATTGATCGCGGGCCGTTGCGTCAAGTACGGGTCTGGCCCGACCGGCCGCCCAGAAGCTCATGAACATGATCAAACTTATCGCCGCAGTCAGAACTGCCGCGCCTTTTATGAATGCCGTTAGAAAGCGCCAGAATGAATACATGATCACGGTATGACATACCGGGGCGTCAATCGTCCCGGTTGGGGCAGTCTAGTGTGTGGGAGCCGCTACGACAATTGATCCGCGCGGCTGATATGTGGCGGTCAAGCCGCCCTGCTCGCTTGCAGATATCATGAATTATAGGCTTTATGGCGTCAGAATGGTTCGCCATCACATGAATGAATGGCACAAAAGGGAGAAAACCATGCAGAACGCCTTCAAGGACCAGATGCTCGCGGGCAAGGTCGCCTTTGTGGCCGGTGCCTCCAGCGGTATCAATTTGGGCATCGCGCAGCATTTTGCGCGTCAGGGTGCCAAGGTGGTGGTGATCAGCCGCAGCTATGAAAAAATCATCGCTGCCGCGCAGACCATGACAGATGAAGGCCATTCGGCCATGGGCATCGCTGCCGATGTGCGCGATTTTGCATCGGTGGATGCGGCCTTCAAGCAGGCGCATGACAGTTTTGGCAAGGTCGATATCGTCATCTCCGGTGCAGCGGGCAATTTCGTGGCCCCGGCGCTTGGCATGTCATCGAATGGTTTCAAAACTGTCGTCGATATAGACCTCATCGGCACCTTCAATGTGCTGCGGGCTTCGTTCCAGTATCTCAACAAGCCCGGTGCCTCGCTGATCTCGATTACGGCGCCTCAGGCTGTCAATCCGATGATGTTTCAGGCCCATGTCTGCGCCGCCAAGGCGGGCATCAACATGCTGACCAAATGTCTGGCGATGGAATGGGGTCCGGCTGGCGTCCGCGTGAACGCGATTTCGCCTGGTCCCATTGGTGACACGGAAGGCATGGCGCGTCTTGCCCCGACGCCTGAAATGGAAGCCGCCGTCAAGGCCCGCATTGCGCTGCGCGGCTATGGCGAAAAGCGCGATATTGCCGATACGGCGCTGTTCCTGTCGACGGATAATGCCCGTTACATCACCGGCTCCATCATTGATTGCGATGGCGGCTCCAAGCTTGGCGATGCCGGGCCTGACGCGCTTGGCGAATTCAAGTGAGGTGATGTGGCGCTTTTCTTCGATCAAAGCTGGTTTGATGAAAGGCTCGCCCGGCAGGGCAAGTCCCGCGATGATGTCGCCGAGGCCTTGCGCCTTTCGCGTGAAGCGGTCGATGAAATCTTCAAGGATCAGCGCGAGCTCTCACCCAATCAGGTGACGATGCTCGCGCGGGTCATTGGCGCGCCGCTGGATGAAGTGGTCTCGCGCGCCGGTATCGCCACGCCCATGCCGCCGGCAGTAGTACCTGCCGCACCCGAAAATGCAGTTCTGCTCGCCAAGCTTGAGGCCGTCGAGCAGCGTCTTATCCGCATGGAGCGGGCGATTGCGGATATGCAGTCGCTCATTCTTGCGACGCGGCATGATGAGACGTGAGGCTGCGGGGCTGACTTAAAGCGTGCTGACGGCTTTTTTTCCTGCATTGGCGGCATGGCGCGTCTCGGGCAGGGTGTCGGCCTTGCCATAGGCGCTGGTGGCTTCATTGGCGCGGCGGACGCGACGCAAGGGGTCGCGCGGCCAGTTGCCGACCTGATCAATGAACTGGGTGAGAAACCCTGCCGCAGGCCGCAGCTCGGCCCGGGTCAGTGATTTGGCGGCGGCGGAGGCGCGGCTCGTTTCCCGATCTGAACCGGAAACCGGCACCAGCGCGCGGGACGGCTCATCGGGCAAATCTGGCCGATTTGTGCGGGTTTGTGGGGCCTGCGGCCTGCCAATTTTCTCAATTCTGCTCATTTTGAAGCATTCATTCCTTGCTTTGAGCCTTGTTCAGCAAGAACTCTGCCAGCCATTTACTCCCTGTTAACCCCAAAAGAAGACAGCCGCCGGATATGAAAATATCCATGCAGTACGGAGGCTTAGGAGACGGGGGACTTTCAGCTTTTTTAAGACCTTGCCCGCCATGATGGCTTTCTGGGCAAAGGGAAGATGTGCATTTCACTTGCCCCAGATTGCTTCAGAAGAAGCTGTAAAATTGAATGCAAGATGGTGGTAGCGATGACGCAGGACGCGGCACATACACAACGACCTGATGAGGGACGCAGTCTCACAGGTTTTCTCGATCCCAAAGGGGATCTCACCGGGCGGGCCATTGGCGCGGTGGGCGATGTGGCCTATCAATGGAATATCGCCGATGACAGGCTTGCCTGGGGGCCGGGTGTCACCACGCTTTTCGGCATTTCGGATATTGAGACTGTTTCAAGCCAGCGCGGGCTGGCAGCGCGCATTGAAGCCTATAATGGCGCCACGCGGCATGAAACATTTCTGGCCACACAGTCGGGTACCTCTCCCTCAGGGACGCCCTACCATCTTGAATATAAAATCCGCGATGATTTTGGCGGCATGCGCTGGGTTGAGGATCGTGGCCGCTGGTTTGGCGATGAAAATGGGCGCGCCATTTTTGCGGTTGGGGTGCTGCGGTCCATTGACGAGCGTTACAAGCGTGAGCAGCAGCTGATCCAGCTTTCCACCTACGATGAGCTGACGGGTCTGTTGAACCGTGCGCGGCTCAAATCCGTGCTTGATGATGTGCTGGCCAATGCCGGCAGCAATAAAACAGGGTCGGCCTATCTGCTGCTGGCGATCGACAATCTGGCGCATATCAATGATGCTTTCGGCTTTGATGTGGCCGATGAAGTGATTGTCGGCGTGGCCGAGCGCCTGCGCCAGATCGCCCGGCGTGGCGATGGGCTGGGGCGCTATGCCGGCAATAAATTCGGTCTGGTGTTGCGCAATTGTGCGGAAAGCCAGTTGCCTGCTGTGTCGCGCCGTCTGCTGGATCATGTGCGGAGCGAGGTGATTTCGACATCGCGCGGGCCTGTCGCTGCAACCATTTCAGCCGGTGCCATTGCGCTGCCGCAGCATGCCAATAATGTTGAACAGGCGCTCGCCCGCACAGAAGAAGCGCTTGTCGCTGCCAAGCAGCTCGTGCAGGACAGTTTTGTCATCTTCAAGCCATGCCGTGAGCGCGAAAATAACCGCAGCCGCAACATCAAGGTGGCAGACGAACTGATCGCGGCCCTGAATGAGCGCCGCATCCGTCTTGCCTATCAGCCTGTTGTAAGCGCCCATACCGGCGTGGCGATCATGTATGAATCGCTGCTGCGGATGGAGCAGCCGGACGGAACCATTCTGCCCGCCTTCAGTTTTGTGCCGCTGGCAGAAAAGCTCGGTCTGATCGGGCTTCTTGATTTCCGGGCGATGGAACTTGCCGTTGAGACGCTGCGCGAAAATCCCGACATCAAACTGTCGCTCAACGTCTCCGGGCGTACCACCGGCGATCGCATGTGGCGCGAAACACTCACCGCGCAATTGCAATCGGACCGCAGGCTTGCCGAGCGTCTGGTGATCGAGATTACCGAAACCGTTGCGATGGAAGAGATTGCGGAACTCGATAATTTCTTTGCCAGCTTCCGCGAGATGGGCTGCAAGATCGCCATTGATGATTTCGGTGCGGGCTATACTTCGTTCCGCAATCTGCGAAGCATGGATGTCGATCTGGTGAAGATCGATGGCTCCTATATCGAGAATATTGTGAATAATCGCGACAACCAGCTCTTCGTGCGGACGCTGGTGGAGCTTGCGCATAATTTCAATCTGCCCACGATTGCCGAATGGGTGGACAGTCCCGAAGAGGTCGCGCTTTGTCGTGAGCTTGGCGTGGATTATTTGCAGGGATTTTATCTCGGCAAGCCGGAGCTCACCATTGCCAGGGAAGAGGCGCGCGACTGTTTTGCACAGGCACGCGCCTGATTCTTATTTGCTGACGATTATTTCTTGGCCAGCGTTTCGAGCTGTTCCTGCATCAGCGCGATCTGCCGCTTGAGTTCATCAAGCTGGGCATCGGCATTTTCCTTTGGCGCAGCTGATGCGCCTTCCTTGTCCTCGGTGCTGCCTGATGACCCGCCTGAGCGCGGCACGAAGGGCGCAAACATGCGCATGGCACTGTCAAAGACGGACAGGTTCCGCTTGATCTGGTCTTCGAGCAGCGCCAGACGCTCCGTGCCCCCAAAGGCGGAACTCATGCGATGGCGCATTTTTTCCTGTTCCTTGGCGAACGTGTCCATGCTGAGTTCCAGATAGGATGGCACAAAGCCCTGCAGGCTGTTGCCATAGAAGCCAATCAGCTGGCGGAGGAATTTGATAGGCAACAGGCTTTGGCCCTTCTTGTTTTCCTCTTCAAAAATGATCTGGGCCAGAACCGAACGGGTGATGTCCTCCCCTGTCTTGGCATCATGGACCGTGAATTCCTTGCCTTCTTTCACCATCTTGCAGAGATGATCGAGTGTCACGTAGCTTGAAGTGGCGGTGTTATAAAGGCGCCGGTTGGCGTATTTCTTGATGACGATAACGTCGTCATCCGTTGAAGCGGTCTTTTTGGCCACGCCTAATTCTCACTTGTTTCTAGGGACCGATCTTTGCCGGTCGCTGCGATAAATGGTCATGGTTCATGCCCGAACCGGCTGCCCCAGCCTTGCATAGAGAGGCTTTGCGACAGCTTAAGAGCCCGGGCCTGTCATCTGAAGGTCATTCTGGGCCTGTCCTGCTGCATCGCGCAAGTCCCCGTTTGCACTGCACAGAAAGCCATTTGCTCCGGCCTGCCCTTGGCGTTAGGTTCGTTCAGCACAAAATTCTGCCTGTTCGAACAGGCCCCAAGCGAGGATTAATCAGCATGAGCAACCCTGCCACGCAAGTCGTTATCGTTGGCGCTGCCCGCACCCCTGTCGGGTCATTTAACGGCGCTTTTGCCTCCCTTCCCGCCCATGAACTGGGCCGCATTGCCATTGAAGGCGCGTTGGACCGCGCCGGTGTGGACAAGGCCAATGTGTCGGAAGTGATCCTGGGACAGGTTCTGCAGGCCGGACAGGGGCAGAACCCGGCCCGGCAGGCCGCCATCAATTCCGGCATGCCGGTTGAAGTGCCCGCCTGGGGCGTGAACCAGCTTTGTGGCTCGGGTCTGCGCAGTGTGGCGCTCGGCTATCAGGCCATCCTCAATGGTGACAGCGATATCGTCGTCGCGGGTGGTCAGGAAAGCATGAGCATGGCGCCGCATGCGGCCCATCTGCGCTCCGGCAAGAAAATGGGTGATCTGGAATTTGTCGACACCATGATCACGGACGGCCTCTGGGATGCGTTCAATGGCTATCATATGGGTCAGACGGCGGAAAATATCGCGGCGCGCTGGCAGCTTACACGCGCTGAACAGGACTCATTCGCCGTTGCCTCACAGAACAAGGCCGAAGCCGCGCAGACATCGGGTCGTTTCAAGGATGAAATCGTTCCGGTCACGATCAAGGGTCGCAAGGGCGATACCGTCATTTCCGAAGATGAATTCATCAAGCATGGTGTGACGATTGAAGGCATCAGCGGTCTCAAGCCTGCCTTCCAGCGTGAAGGCGGAACGGTGACAGCGGCCAATGCCAGCGGCATCAATGACGGTGCAGCCGCCGTTGTGCTCATGAGCGCGGACCGCGCGGCCAAGGAAGGCAAGAAGGTTCTGGCCCGCATCGTTTCCTGGGCGCAGGCCGGTGTTGATCCGGCCATCATGGGCACAGGCCCCATTCCGGCCTCGCGCGCGGCGCTGAAGAAAGCCGGCTGGAGTGTCGATGATCTTGATCTGGTTGAAGCCAATGAAGCCTTTGCGGCGCAGGCGCTCGCCGTGAACAAGGATCTCGGCTGGGATACGGCCAAGGTCAATGTGAATGGCGGTGCCATTGCCATCGGTCATCCGATCGGGGCGTCAGGCGCGCGCGTGCTTGTGACGCTGCTTCATGAAATGGAAAAGCGCGATGCCAAGAAGGGCCTTGCGACACTTTGCATCGGCGGCGGCATGGGCATTGCCATGTGCATAGAGCGGGATTAATTGCAGACTGATTTTATAATTGGAATGCCGGGCGGTTTAACGCATTGGCGACGACGGGAACCAGGACAGGGATTTTCATGACACGGGTTGCTCTTGTAACGGGCGGGACGCGCGGTATTGGCCACGCGATTTCGCTGGAACTGAAGGCGGCGGGCTACAAGGTTGCCGCCACCTATGCGGGCAATGATGAGGCGGCTGCCGCCTTTTCAAAGGAAACGGGCATCGCGACCTATAAATGGAGCGTGGCGGATTATGATGAATGCGTCGCCGGTCTTGCCAAGGTCGAGGCGGATCTGGGTCCGATTGATGTGCTCGTCAACAATGCCGGCATCACGCGCGATGCCATGCTGCACAAGCTGACGCCCGTTCAGTGGCGTGAGGTGATCTCCACCAATCTCGATTCCATGTTCAATATGTGTCAGCCGATCATTGCAGGCATGCGGGATCGCGGCTTTGGCCGCATCATCAATATCTCTTCGATCAATGGTCAGAAGGGGCAGATGGGCCAGACCAATTATTCCGCCGCCAAGGCAGGCGTGATTGGTTTCACCAAAGCGCTGGCGCAGGAAGTGGCTCGAAAAGGCGTGACGGTGAATTGCATTGCGCCGGGCTATATCAACACCGAAATGGTTGCCGCCGTACCGGAGAAGGTGCTGGAAAGCATCATCGCCTCGATCCCGGTGGGCCGTCTGGGCACGGGCGAGGAAATCGCCCATTGCGTGAAATTTCTGGCTGATGACAAGAGTGGCTTCATCACGGGCGCCACGATCACGGCCAATGGCGCGCAATATATCGCGGGCTAAGTCCCATAGATTTCGAAAATCACGCCGTCCTCTGCAAATGCCGGAGGGCGGCGTTTCTTTTGGGGCTTAGCCCTTGGCCTGTTCGGCCTTTCGGGCGGCATCATATTCGGCGGCGCGGTTGGCGCGGCCGAGCTGCGGACTGATCCAGGTATCGACCGGCCCGACATCAACATGCACGAAGGGATGTTTGGACGGATAATAGCCAGCGCCGCCCTTGCCGAGTTTTTTGGCGATGTTGAAGATCATTTTCGGATCGCTGAAATCCTGCGTCAGATCCATCGCCATGCCGCGCATATGGAAGCTGTTGCCATCCACACCTTCACTCTTTGAGGCCAGCATGGCGTTGGTCCTGGGCGAGCGATAGCCGGACATGGTGTAGAGCGGCTTGCTTGAGGGCGAGAGCTGGTCAATCTCCCAGAGCAGATCAAGAAGGCCGGTATGCATGGGCGTTGTCGTGCCGGTGCGCAGATCGCGCATGAACCAGTTGATGCGGGAGAGCGCCTCGGGAATATAGTCGCCATCGGCCCAATAGGTGATGGTGAGCTTCTCGCCGGAATTGAGGCTCTGCATTTTGAGGCTGCGCTTATAGGGGGCCTCCGCGCGCAGGATCGCCGGGGCTGCGATCAGCCCGACGGCACCACCCAAGGCAAGGTTCAAGGCCTGACGGCGTGAGGGAAAAGACATAAGCGTTTTCTCTTTTGAACTCATGATCGAGGCTATCTGATCGGTTTTGCAGGCTCAAGTGACGGGATTTTGACTTCGGCTGTCTGGCTGGGGCGCAAACCGGCGGTGACAGGCACGGCGTCAAGAAGCGCGCCGGGCACTTGTGTGGCAAGCCTGCGGGCATGGGCGTCGGGCGCCAGCTGCACAAACTCATAGCCCTGCTGTCTCATGCGCATGATCAGTCTTTCCAGCATGTCGGCGGTGTGGGGCTTGGTGTCATGCAGGATGATGATGCCCTGACCCCGCGAATTGATATTGCGCAAGGCGCGCTGATAGACCTGATCGGCGCTGATGTGCTTCCAGTCATCGGCCCCGAAATCGCAGGAAATCGTCGCTACATTGCGCTCGCCAAGCCAGCGGATCAGCGATTTCTTGTCATTGAGGCCGGGGAAGCGGAAGAAGGGCGCCAGACGCGCGCGATCTTCCGGCGGGGCGCTGGCAAGGGCAGCTTGCGCTGCCTCAAAGCCCTTCCTGATTTCGCGATGGGCGCGGCTTGTCGATAGGCGGCGCAGATTGGGATGGGTGTAGCTGTGTGTGCCGATGATATGGCCCTGCGCGGCAATCGCCCGGACGAGATCGGGCCGTTTCTCGGCATAGATGCCGACAAGAAAATAGGTCGCCTTGATGCAGTGCTTTTTGAGGATGGCAAGAATGCTCGGCGTGGTCGCGGGGTCGGGGCCATCATCAAATGTGAGCGCGACCTGGCGCGGCTTGAGGCCGACGGCCTGATGGGCATATTGCATGCTGCCATAGGCAGGGCCTGCCTCGGTGCTGAGCCTGACAAGGGGCGTCTCGGCGGGCGCTGACGCATCGGTCGGGCAGGCTGTGAGGGGCGCGGCCTCTACGCCCGTTGCGCCCAGCATGATCAGGCCGCAAAGCCCGATTGCTCGCCATATTTGTCCAGTCACGCCCGCCCCCCGGGAAATCTCGGTTAACGAAGTCTATCGATTTAGGGGACGCAGGCTAGGGCCGGAGGGCAACAGCCACTCTAAAACGGGTGATTTAGCGGCTTCGAGGTGTCGGGCGCCAATCAGGTTCTGCCATTTCAAAGCCTGCAAAATCAAACCCTGGCGCGACGGTGCAGCCGACCAGCGTCCAGCGACCCAAGGGTTCAGCGGTCTGCCAGTGATGGGCCGGGACGATGATCTGGGGCCGCTCACCGGCCGCCAGATTGGTGCCGAGGCGCTGGGCGTGCGCATCATGCCCGTTGGGCGATGTCGTGATGACAAGCGGCCCGCCTGCATACCAGTGCCAGACCTCGGCGGCATCGACGCGGTGCCAGTGGGAATGCTCGCCCGCCTTCAGCAGATAGTAAATGGCTGTGGAATGGCCCCGCGCCGCATCAGCGGCGGTATCGCGAAAAGTCTCGCGAAACCAGCCGCCTTCTGGATGGGGTTGAAGCTCAAGCTGCGCGATGACCTCATCGGCGTTCAGCATCCTAGAAATTATCCTTGCGATGGCGTGTCTCGGCAAAGACATCGACATCCTTGGCGTTGGCCATGCCGAGCGTGGCGCGCAGATCATGGCTGGCGGCGCGCAGGAAGGGGTTGGTGGCTTTTTCCAGGGCAATGGTCGTGGGCACGGTCCATTCGCCCTTGGCGCGCTTCTCGTCGATCTCCCTGGCACGCGCCACGAGCGCGGTGTTCTGGGGCTCGACGCTCAAGGCAAAGCGGGCATTGGCCTGCGTATATTCATGGGCGCAATAGACGATGGTGTCGTCGGGCAGCGCCATCAGCTTGTTGAGCGAGGTCCACATCTGCGCGGGCGTGCCCTCAAAGAGCCGTCCGCAACCCAGCGCAAAAAGCGTGTCGCCGACGAAAGCCACATGATCCTCGTCAAAGCTGTAGGCGATATGGCCGCGTGTGTGGCCGGGCACCTCAATGACGCGGGCTCGTGCCGTCCCCAGTTCGACAATGTCGCCTTCACCCACGGCGATATCGATGCCGGGAATGGCCTCCTGTTCGCCGCGCGGGCCGATAATTTTGCAGCCGGTTTTTTCCTTCAGCTCGGCATTGCCGCCGGCATGGTCGTAATGGTGATGCGTATTGAGGATATGGGTCAGCTTCCAGCCGCGCTTTTCGAGGGCGGCAAGAATGGGGCCCACTTCCGGTGTGTCGATGGATGCGGTCGCCCCTGAGGCGGGGTCATGGACCAGATAGCCGTAATTGTCCTCGAGACAGGCGATCTGCTGGATTTCGAGTTTGGACATGGGGCCTCCGGCGGACATTCAGGATTCATTTGCACTCTTCCATCAAGGTAGTACGCCCGGGGGGCATATTGAACCCATGGGCCAAATTAATCGGAATCTGCTAGGCTTTCCGCATGCATATGGATGTCATTGACCTGCGCGATTTCTATGGCCGCCCGCTGGGGCGCGTCGCGCGACGTCTCATCCAGAACCGCATCCATGCCATGTGGCCCAATGTAACGGGGTTGAACGTTATGGGGCTCGGCTTTGCCACGCCCTATCTGGGTGGCCTGCAGGGCGAGGCTGAGCGCGTGCTGGGGCTGATGCCGGCCCAGCAGGGTGTTCTGCGCTGGCCGACAGACGGGCGCTGCCTGACAGGGCTGGTGGATGAGCGCGAGTTGCCATTGCCCGATGAAAGCATGGATCGCGTATTGCTGGTGCACGGGCTGGAAGGCTCTGAAGCCATGCGTGTCATGCTGCGCCAGATCTGGCGTGTGCTGGCGCCGGGCGGTCGCTTGCTCATTGTGGTGCCGAACAGACGCGGGTTATGGGCGCGGCGCGAGGCGACACCCTTTGGTCAGGGGCAGCCCTTCTCCCGCAGCCAGATCACGCAGCTCCTGCGTGAATCCATGCTCAGCCCCTCGCAATGGGAAAGCGCATTGTTCGTGCCGCCTTTCGACTGGCGGCCCCTGCTGCGGTCATCTTCTGCCTGGGAGCGTGTCGGGCAGTTGCTCTGGCCGCGTTTTTCCGGCGTCATTCTGGTCGAAGCAACAAAGCAGATTTATGCCGCGACACCTCTGCAGGTATCGAAAAAGCGTCAGCGCGTGCGCGCCCTGGCGCCCATCGCCACGCGGCTGCCGCTTGTCGAGCCGGGCCATGAAAGCTGAGGCGTCAGCGCCGCTTGTCTGACAGCAGGAAAACGGCCTCATCGGCGATCAGATTGATCAGATGGCCGGGGCGTCCGACTTTCCACGCGCGATTGCCCGTCACATTGACGGCATCATCAATGGTCAGGCCAAGTTCGTCGCAGAGATAGACGAAGTCGCGCAGCGTGCAGAGATGGATATTGGGCGTGTTGTACCAGGAATAGCCGAGCGCGCGCGTTTCTGGCATGCGGCCGGTGAAGAAGAGCTGCGAGCGCACCTTCCAGTTTCCAAAATTTGGAAAAGAGATAATGGCCCGCTTGCCGATGCGCTTCATCTGTTCGAGAACTTCGCGCGGATTGCGCGTTGCCTGAATGGTCTGGCTCAGGATCACATAGTCAAAGGCATTGGCCGGATAGTCGCGCAGGTCCGTGTCGGCGTCGCCCTGAATGACGGAGAGACCGCGGGCCACGCAGGCATTCACGCCTTCCTGACTGAGTTCGACGCCCCGGCCATCGACATTTTTTGTCGCGGCCAGCAGCGCCAGAAGATCGCCATCGCCGCAGCCGACATCAAGCACGCGCGAGCCGGGCTCGATCATTTCGGCGATGAGGGCGAGATCGACGCGTCCATTGGCTGTGGTGCTGACAGCGGTGCTCATTTGCCAAGCCCCCGCTTTTGCGCGGCGGAGTCAATAAAGCCACGCAGGGTCGAGATCATTTCCGGCTCATCCAGCAGAAAGGCATCATGGCCCTTGTCGGTATCGATTTCGACAAAGCTGACATTGGCGGCGGCCGCATTCAGCGCATGCACGATCTGGCGGTTGTCCGATGTCGGGAACAGCCAGTCGCTGGTGAAGGACATGACACAGAAGCGTGTTTTGGTGTCGCGGAAGGCATTGGCCAGCACACCATCATAATCAGCCGCCAGATCGAAATAATCCATCGCGCGGGTGATGAAGAGATAGGAGTTGGCGTCAAAGCGCTCGACGAAAGTTGAGCCCTGATGGCGCAGATAGGATTCGATCTGGAAATCGGCTTCAAAGCCATAGCTCACCCGTTCGCGATCCTGCAGATTGCGACCGAATTTGCGGTGAAGGGCGGCTTCCGAGAGATAGGTGATGTGGGCGGCCATGCGCGCGACGGCGAGGCCCTTGGCCGGGCTCGTCCCCTCGGCGATATAATTGCCATTGCGCCATTCGCGGTCGGCAATGATCGCCTGACGACCGACTTCATGGAAAGCGATATTCTGGGCCGAATGACGTGCGGCAGTAGCAATCGGGATTGCCGAGAAGACGCGCCCAGGATAGGCAGACGCCCATTGCAGCGTCTGCATGCCGCCCATGGATCCGCCGATGACGCAGAAAAGCTGGTCGATGCCGAGCCGGTCGATCAGCATGGCCTGCGCGCGCACCATGTCGCCGATGGTGATGACGGGGAAATCCTTGCCATAGGGATCACCCGTGGCGGGATTGATCTCCATGGGTCCGGTTGTGCCCATGCAGCCGCCAATGACGTTCTGGCAGATCACGAAAAAGCGGTTGGTATCGATGGGGCGTCCGGGGCCGACCATATTGGGCCACCAGCCGGGCTTGCCCGTGACCGGATTTGGCCCGGCGACAAACTGGTCGCCTGTCAGTGCATGGCAAACAAGCACCGCATTGGAGCGGTCGGCATTCAAGGCGCCATAGGTTTCATAGGCGATGGTAAACGGGCTTAAGGACTCACCACTGTCAAGCCTGAGCGGCGCCTCCGGGCCAAAAGGCATGATGTGGCGCTGCAACCCGTCAAGGGGTGCTGTCGCCTCTTCCTCCTTTGCGGGGCCCTTTGCAGGCTGCCGTTTTTCCGTCTCGTTCATTGGATGATCCGTTCCCAGACCCAAAGGCTCGCGGGTTGCCTCCCGATCCGGATGATAGGCCGGTGGGAGCCGCGCTGCCGCCGCTTTCTGGGGAAGCGGTCAAAACAGGCTGCATAGCTAGTGACTGGACCCCTGAAATGTCAATGTTTTCTTTGATTTTAATGGGTTGGCCGCTTATGAATACCGCTCTTGTGGCGTCCCCGGGGCGTCATTCCTGACGCCTGGTAACCGGTGGCTCCCGGCACATGAGATCAAAATGACCACTAACGTCTCCAGTCCTGAATTATCTCTCGTCGAAGTCCGCAAGGAACTTGATGCGATTGATGCTGCCATTCACAAGCAGCTGATGAAGCGGGCCAAGGTGGTGATGAAGGTGGCTGATGCCAAGGCGCAGGCTGCACGCGCTGCCGGGGAGGAAAACTTCATTGCCTTCCGGCCCGGCCGTGAAGCCGAAATCCTGCGCAGCCTTGCAGACCGGCACAAGGGACCCTTGCCGCTTCCCGTCATTTTCCGGCTCTGGCGAGAAATCATCTCGGCCATGACGCAGCTTCAGACGCCCTTCCGCGTCGAAGTTTTCGGGGGCGCGGCTGATGACGGCGTCGGCTTGTGGGATCTGGCACGCAGCTATTACGGCTCTTCCACCCCGATGGAGCGCCACGACAATGCGCGCGATGTTCTGCGTCGCGTCTCGCTTGATCGCTATGCGATCGGCATTCTGCCTGCCGCAGGCTCGGTACCGGGCGGCGACTGGTGGGCCGCGCTTGCCTCTGCCGGGGCGAGCGGCCCGCGTGTTGTTGCGCGCCTCCCCTTTATCGAGGGGCCTGGCAGCGATCCTTTTCTGGCCTATGTAATTGCACAGGCCGCCTTTGAGCCGACGGGTGATGATACGAGCCTGCTTGCCATGATCACCCAGCAGGCGACCTCTGAAACGCGTATGATTGCCGCGCTCAAGGAGGCGGGCTTTGAACCGCAGCGTTTGGACCTTGTGACGACCAAGGATGGCGCGGCCCAGCATATGAACCTTTTTGCCGTGCCTGGCCATGTTGCGAGCGATGATGTGCGGCTCGACAAGCTGAACAGTCCAGCTGGCGGTTTTGATGTGCGCGTGATCGGCGGTTTTGCCAATCCCGTGCGCCTGAGTGAAACCGGTGCCTGACGCCATGACCGAGCAGCCAAAAAATCTCAAGCCGACACCCCAGAAGGGCGTATTGGATATATCCCCCTATGTGCCTGGCCGCTCCACAGCGGCAGGCGTGGCGCGTGTCTTCAAGATGTCGGCTAATGAGACGCCGCTCGGGCCGAGCCCGGATGCCGTTCAGGCCTTTGGCGAGGCGGCGGCCAGCCTGGCGCTTTACCCCGAAGGGTCGGTGCGGGCGTTGCGCGAAGCCATAGCCACGCGCTATGGCCTGAGTGCCGACCGCATCATGTGCGGCAATGGCTCGGATGAATTGCTGCACATGCTGGCGCAGGTCTATCTTGGCGAAGGCGATGAAACCATTGCCACCGAGCATGGCTTTACGGTTTATCCCATCATCACCAAAGCGGCGGGCGCGACCTGCATTCAGGTGCCCGAGACAAATCTCTGCGCCGATGTTGATGCCATTCTTGCCGCTGTCACGCCGCGCACGAAAATTGTGTTTCTCGCCAATCCGAATAATCCGACAGGCAGCTATCTGCCAGTCGACGAGATGAAGCGGCTTCATGCAGGCCTGCGCCCCGACATTCTTTTTGTCGTGGATGCGGCCTATTCGGAATATGTCCGTCGCAATGATTATGAAGCCGGTATCGAGCTCGTGGCGACCAATGAAAATGTCGTGATGACGCGCACCTTCTCAAAAATTTACGGCCTCGCCGCGCTGCGTCTGGGCTGGCTCTATGCGCCTGCCGACATTATCGATGCGCTTGATCGCGTGCGCAGTCCTTTCAATGTTTCCATTCCTGCCATGATGGCCGGCATTGCAGCGATCAAGGATGCGGGCCATGTCGAGAAGGCGCGTGCCCATAATGAGAAATGGCTTGCCTGGTTGGAGCGCGAAATCGCGCAGATCGGCCTGACGGTCTATCCGAGTGTGGCCAATTTCGTGCTGGTGCGCTTTCCTCATGAGGCGGGCTTCACGGCCGCGGATGCGGATGCTTTTTTGATGAAGCGCGGTCTCATCGTGCGGCAGGTCTCGTCTTACGGCCTGCCCGATTGTCTGCGCATCACGGTGGGTCTTGAAGAGCCCAATCGCCTTGTCGTCGATGCGTTGCGCGACTTCATGTCGGGTTACAAGGGAGCGGGCGCATGAGCGATGTCGAGAAGGGCCATTATGGCCGCGTCGCCCTGATCGGTCTGGGGTTGATCGGGGGCTCGCTGGCCTATGCGATCAAGCGCGCCGGTCTTGCCGATCACATTGTCGGTTATGCGCGCTCCAAAGAAACGCGTGACCGGGCACTGGAACTCGGCTTTATCGACAGTGCCTGCGAGAGCGCGGCAGACGCTGCACGCGGGGCTGACCTGGTGGTGCTTTGTACGCCTGTCGGCACCTATGGGGATTTGGCCGCCGCGATTGAGCCCGTGCTCAAAAAGGGCGTGACGGTGAGCGATGTCGGCTCGGTCAAGAATGCCGTGGTGCGCGATGTCGGCCCTTTCATTCCCGATGGGGTGCATTTCATTCCGGGCCATCCCATCGCGGGCACCGAGCAGTCGGGCCCTGATGCCGGTTTTGCCGAACTTTTCGACGGTCGCTGGTGCATTCTGACGCCGGTGCCCGGCACCAATCAGGAGGCGCTTGAAAAGTTTTCGGCTTTCTGGCGTGCCTGCGGATCGCAGGTCGATACGATGGAGCCCAAGCATCACGATCTGGTGCTTGCCATCGTCAGCCATCTGCCACATCTCATTGCCTATAATATCGTCGGCACGGCGGATGATCTGGAGACGGTGACGAAATCGGAAGTCATCAAATATTCTGCCAGTGGTTTTCGCGACTTCACGCGCCTGGCCTCTTCCGACCCGACCATGTGGCGCGATATCTGCCTCAATAACAAGGACGCGGTGCTGGAAATGCTCGGTCGCTTCACCGAGGATCTGGCCGCCCTGCAGCGCTCCATCCGCTGGGGCGACGGCGATGCGCTCTATAATCTCTTTGACCGGACGCGCAATGTGCGGCGCCTGATCATTGAAGCCGGGCAGGACAGTGCGGCACCGAATTTCGGTCGCAATCCGGCGGCCAAAAAATAATCAGTAGAGCGGCTCAAGCTGGGCGACGACCAGCGGTCCGAGATAGATGCGGCCCTCGCTGAAGATGACCGGCACATTGATGCGGCCTTCCTCATTGCCCTGAAATTGCGACATCAGCCCGAGGCCGGCCATGGCCAGATTGCCGTCGCGCGCCGTGATGCGGCCCGCCGTGATCAGCGCTTTGACAAGCTCGCCATAATTGGCGATCTCGGCATCGAGACGACCCTGCGGGCGGCGGTTTGAATCAAGCGTCAATTCGCCATGGGCGGCCATGTCGAGGGGCCCCCATTTGATGAGCAGATCGGAAATGGCAAGCGAGCCGTTCTGGTTGACCCATTTATGCAGCCAGCGCGAGGGGCTGGGTTCGTCATCATTGCCGACATTGCGGAGCCGCGCCTGCAGCACGAATTGGGTGAGGCGGGGCCCCAGAAAGGGCAGGGCATTGAAGCTGTCCATGCTCACATCATCGCCCTGCAAGGCGAGATCAAGATGATTGCCATTGCCGAGAAAGGCGCCGGGTTCCTGTTCGGCGGGACGGGTATGCAGCTGCAGCCGTCCGGCGCTGAAATGATTGACGGGTTTGCTGGCATCGCTGTTCTGGCGGGTGGCTTTGACCTGATCCAGATCGACGGCAAGGCGCCCGAAGGATGAGCCTTTTTCGGCGACATAGCTTGCCCAGTTGCCTTCGCTCTCAATGAGCCAGCTTTCCTCGAGTTGGGGAAACCGGGAAATGTCGGTATAGCTGATGGTCTGGGGGCCATCGATTTTCAGCACCACATGGCCCGGATCATAGGGCAGCAATTCGGCTGTGATCTGCTGTGCCGTCCAGGACCATTTCTCGGGGCTTTTGGGCGCATCGGCCTTCGGCTTTGCGAGGCGGGCTTCGATGCGATAGGGAAAACCGCCCATGGTCAGATCTTCGGCGGCAATATTGACGGCACCCAGATGTCCCTCAGCCAGACGCGCCTCCAGATTGGCTTTCAGCGCGCGCGAGACATAGACCCAGTAGCCCGCATAGATGAGCAGCGTCGCGATCACGATCGCCCCGAAAATAAGGGTGTTGCGGGAACCGCCGCCTTTGATGGCCTCACGCTGGTTTGGAGTGATCGTCATACTGCCTTTAGGATGCGCTACAGTTAAGAGGATGAGAATGCAGGATTTGTGGGTCTTTGGGTATGGGTCGCTGATGTGGCGCCCCGGCTTTGCGTTTATCGAAAGACAACCGGCACGCCTGCATGGCTATCACCGGGCCTTCTGTGTCTATAGTCACGTCCACAGAGGGACGCCTGAACGCCCCGGTCTCGTTTTTGGACTCGACGCAGGCGGCGCCTGTCGTGGCGTTGCCTTCCGTGTTGCCGCGCATCATGCCGACGAAGTGAGGCAATATCTTGTCGAGCGGGAGCAGGTCACTGCTGTTTATGCCGAAGCCCACAAGCCCGTTACACTGGTGGAAACGGGCCGACAAGTCGAGGCGCTATGTTTTCTGGTGGATCGAAAGCATCATCAATATGCCGGGCGCCTGCCCTTTGAGACGCAGGTGGCCATTATTGCGGGCGCGGAAGGGCAATCAGGCCGCAATCCGGACTATCTGCAAAGCACGGTCGAACATCTTCACAGCGAAGGCATTCCCGATGCGGGTCTGGAGCGGCTGTGGCAGGCTGTGGACGCTGCTCAGCGCGGCTCGTAAACACATTCGAGTTTCAGGCCGTCGGGATCAGCAAACATGATGGCGTAATAGCCTTTGCCATATTCGGGATAATCGGCGGGTGGATCGAGCACGGTGGCATTGATGTCGATGAGCAGCGCGTAAAGCCTGTCAACTTCCTCTCGGCTTTCTGCATTGAAAGCAACGTGATGCAGGCCCGGTGAATAGCGGTCATGGCGACGGTTGGCGTTTTCACCGCGCGCATTGAAAATGCCGATGGTGGGCAAAAGGTCCGGCGTGCCCATATGTTCCCAGTCGATGCCGTCATTGTCTTCCGACCAGCGGCGATAGCCCATGAAGCTCAGCACGGCATCATAGAAGGGGGCCGAGCGGGCCACGTCGGAAACGGTGAGGTCGAGATGATGGATCAGGCCGCGCATGCGCTTTACCTCAGCCGCATTTTGAATAGCCGCAGGAGGTGCAGGTCTCGCAGCCTTCCTGACGCACCATGCCGCGTTCACCGCAGCGCGGGCAGCCCTTGAGGCCGGCATTCGGTATGGCGGGATCGCCCGCCACCATTTTCATGGCTTCCATGTCGGGCTTCTTTTCCTTGCCCGCGATGAAACCGGTATCGATCATGTGCTGTTCGATGATCTCGCCAATGGCCGCCAGAAGGCTCGGCACATAACGGCCCTTCATCCAGTTGCCGCCACGCGGATCAAAAACGGCCTTCAATTCCTCCACCACGAAAGTGACATCGCCGCCACGGCGGAAGACAGCCGAGATCATGCGCGTCAGCGCCACTGTCCAGGCATAATGCTCCATGTTTTTGGAGTTGATGAAGACCTCGAAGGGACGCCGGCGGCCATCATGGATGATGTCGTTGACCGTGATATAGATGGCGTGATCGCTTTCAGGCCATTGCAGCTTGTAGGTATAGCCGGGTAGCACGGTTTCGCGCTCCAGCGGCTTCGACATATAGACGATGCCATCCTTTTCGAAGGGCCGCTCGCGCGAGGCGACCGCTTCTTCGGGCTTTGCCTTGGGCGCATCATCCGATGTCAGCACCGAGCCGCGCACATCGCTCGGGCGATAGGTCGTGCAGCCCTTGAGACCCATTTCATAGGCCCTGGAATAAATATCCTTGAAGGCATCAAAGGAGATGTCTTCAGGCACATTGATGGTCTTGGAAATGGAGCTGTCGATATGATCCTGCACCACGGCCTGCACGGCGAGATGTTCGCTGGGCGAGAGCGTTTGCGCATTGACGAAATAATCAGGCAGGGTGGCATCCTCGCCAAATTTTTTGTAGAAGGCGGCAACCGCATAATCGACCACGCGTTCCTCGCGGCGCGTGCCATCAGGCATCAGCACCTTGCGCGTGTAGCTATAGGCAAAGACGGGCTCGATGCCCGAGGAGACATTGCCTGCAAAGAGCGAGATCGTGCCTGTCGGCGCAATCGATGTCACGAGCGCATTGCGGATGCCATGTTTGGCAATCGCCTCGCGCACATCCTCATCCAGCGTGGCGATGGTTTCACCCTGCATATAGGCGTCGCGGTCAAAAAGCGGGAAGGGGCCTTTTTCTTTGGCGATCTCGACGGAGGCGAGATAGGCCGCGCGCGAAAAAGCCTTCATCCAGCGATTGATGAGCGTCAGGCTTTCGGGTGCGCCATAGCGCGAGCGGCACATGAGAAGGGCGTCGGCCAGACCCGTGACACCAAGGCCGATGCGGCGTTTGGCACGGGCCTCATGGGCCTGTTCTTCGAGCGGGAAGCGGGAGACATCGACCACATTGTCCATGGCGCGCACGGCGGTGGCGACAAGCTCGGCCAGTTCCGTCTCGTCGATGCGGGCATTGCTTTCAAAGGGATCGTGGACAAGCGCGGCCAGATTGATCGAGCCGAGCAGGCAGGCGCCATATGGCGGCAGGGGCTGCTCGCCGCAGGGATTTGTCGCATGGATTGTTTCGACATAGCGCAGATTGTTGCGCGCATTGATGCGGTCGATGAAGATCACGCCCGGTTCGGCATAGGCATAGGTGGCCGAAATGATCTTGTCCCAGAGGTCGCGGGCCCGGATGGTGCGATAGGTCTTGCCCTTGAAGACGAGCGGCCAGTCGGCATCCGCCTTCACAGCCGCCATCAGCGCATCGCTCACCAGCACCGAGAGGTTGAACATGGTCAGGCGACCGGGTTCGCGCTTGGCATCGATAAAATCTTCAATGTCGGGATGGTCGCAGGCCATGGTCGCCATCATGGCGCCGCGGCGCGAGCCGGCCGACATGATGGTCTTGCACATGGCATCCCACACATCCATGAAGGAGAGCGGACCGGAGGCATCCGCGCCCACACCCACCACGCGCGCGCCCTTGGGGCGCAGGGTGGAGAAGTCATAACCGATGCCGCCGCCCTGCTGCATGGTGAGGGCGGCTTCTTTCAGATTGTCGAAAATGCCCGCCATGGTGTCGGGGATTTCGCCCATGACGAAGCAGTTGAAGAGCGTCACATCGCGGCCCGTGCCGGAGCCCGCCAGAATGCGGCCGGCCGGCAGGAAGCGGAAACCGGCCATGGCGTCATAGAAACGGGCCTGCCAGGCGGCACGGTCCTCGGGCTTTTCAGCCTCTGCCAGCGCTGTCGCCACACGCGTCCAGCTGTCTTCCACGCGGACATCAATCGGCGTGCCGTCCGGGCTGCGGAAGCGGTATTTCATGTCCCAGATTTGTTCGGCAATGCCGTTCATGATGTTGTTCATTGGCGCAGATTAGGTCCGGCTGAATAAGGGGTCAATGTTCCTGTTTTGTGCAGGCTTATACACATTCTGTTCTCATATATATCACTGAAATATAAAGAATATTCGAGTTATCCCCGGTTTTCCGGCCTAGCGGTCTGACTTATCCACAATGGCTTTGGCGGCGGAATCACCATGACCGGCCTCGGCCAGCAGTCGGGCTGTCGCGGTCTCAATGCTGTCCTGCAACGCCGTCATGAAGGCGGTCCTGTCGAGGCCGGGCGGGATCGGGGGCAGAAACTCGATGACAATCGTGCCGGGGCGCTTGGCAAAGCCGCGCCGGGCCCAGAAGAGGCCCGAATTGACCGCTACGGGCACGCAGGCCACGCCGAGTTGACGATAAAGGGCGGCAACGCCGGGCTTGTAGTCCGGGGCCTCGCCGGGCGACATGCGATGGCCTTCGGGGAAGATGACGATGGGGCGCTTCGCCGCGATGGCCGCCTTGCCCTGTGCGATGAGGCGCCGAACGGCTTTGGCGCCCGCGCCACGGTCGATGGCGATCATGCGGGCCTTCATCGAATACCAGCCATAATAGGGCACATAGAGCAGCTCGCGCTTCAGCACCATGGCCGGATCATTGAGGATCGCCGTCATGATGATCGTGTCCCACATGGATTGATGCTTGGAGGCGACCAGCACACCGCCTTCGGGCAGAACCCCGCGAATTTCATAATCGGTGCCGGCCAGATGGCGCAGCAGCCAGAGTGTCAGTCTTGACCAGCCGCGCATGGCCCAGACGGTCCAGCCGCGGGGCGCAAGAAAGAGGGGCGTGGCGGCAATATTGACCACGGCCGACATCAGATAAAAGGCGAGGGTGAAGCTGAAAGATCTGAGCCAGAGCAAAACAGGGTCCTTTAAGGCGCGCGATCAGGCGGTGAGCAGGGGCCGCGCATGGGCCAGCGTCAGAAGATATTTCGTGTATTCGGCAATGAGAAGTTTTGTTGTGCCGGGATAGGCCCACCAGCCGTCGAGATGCAGCGTTGCCTGAAAAACAGGATAGGGCGTGATGGTGATGTCGGGCATGGCGCGCTGCAGTTCCAGCCGGGCGCGCGGCAGGTGATAGGTCGAGGTTACCAGAATGATCGAGCGGTAATTATTGTTTCGCACCCATTGCGCGGTCTCGGTGGCATTGCCGATCGTGTCTTCGGCCTGATGGCCAACATCGACACAGCATTCAAACTTGCCGCTCTTGTCGTCATGAAGAAGCTTCTTCAGCGCGCTGTCATTCACCTTGGGGTCGACGCCGGTGATAAGCAGGCGGGCTCCGGTCTTGTCGCGGGTCAGCAGCTTGAAGGCTTCCGTGATGCGGTCGGGACCCCCGGTCAGCGCCACAATGCCATCGGCTTCAGGCATGTGTTGGGGCGGGGTCCGCTCGAGCAGGGCGGTAAAGAGAAAGAAGCCGAAGACATAGGCGCAGATGATGAGCACCAGCAGGCTGGTAACCAGCTTTGCCAGATAGTTCCTGATCTTTGTCACCAGTCCCGGGGACGTGGTCATTGCATCACCTGTTATGGCCTGAAACGGGCCTGTTCACGGGTCATCATAGCCCATTTTGCGTCGATCAAAGGGCAACAATGTGTTGATTCATAACGCGGATCAGAGCATTTGCTCGAGCGTTCTGAAGACGGTTACGCGGGCTGTCAGCACGGCCACAAGCGAGGCGGCCAGCGGCACCAGCAGGAGCCAGGGATAGAGTTCGGCAGGCAGGCCCCAGACCGGCACGAGAAAGAGGCTTTCGGACTGGCCCGAAAAACCGGCGGCCAGAAAGGTCAGCGCCGAGAGCGCCAGGCCGATCAACCCGCCGCGCAGGCCCAGATGCAGGAAATGGCGCTGCACTTCGCGGGCGATAAACCGGTCCTTCGCGCCGATCAGATGCAGCACTTCCACGACTTCGCGATTGGCCGAGAGACCGGCACGCGTGGCAAAGGTCACGATGGCGATGGTCGTGGCCGCGACAATGGCGAGCACGCCATAGGCAAGCCAGGCAACGGTGCGGGCGGCCTGCAGCAGCTGCGCCTGCCACTGGCGATGGGTGTCGAGCAGGGCCCCGGGGGCCGAGGCGGCGATCTGGAACGCGAGACCTGCCATGTCGGGCGGCGACTGCATGTCGATCTCGACGGCAATCAGCGTTGGCAGCGGCAGGTCGTCGGTCACATTGCCCTGACCGAGCCAGGGCTCCAGCAGGGCGCGCATGTCTTCCTGATCAAGCGGGCGCGCGGTCTTGATGCCGGGTGTCTTGGCCAGCACTGACATCACCGCGTCGAGCTGCGAATCCTTGTCCATGTCGGGCGAGGGTTTGATTTCCACGGTGAGTGCGCCTGCCAGTTCGCTGGTCCAGCTGTCGGCGGCGCGGCCCACAGAAAGAGCCGCCCCGAAAGTGAGACTTGCCAGAAAGCACATGGCGGCAATGACCAGCACGAGCGACACACCGGTCGCCCCGGCGGCCGGCATGACGCTGCGGGTTTCGACCAGCAATGAGGCGAGCAGCCCGCTCAGGCCGCGGCGTTCCATCGGGTCGAGATTTTCCGGTTTCTCAGCCACGGACACTCAGCCCCCCATTATGGAGCATGAGTTCCGGCGCGCCGGCTGCTTCGACAAGCGCGTGGTCATGCGTGGCAATGAGCACGGATGTGCCCAGCCGGTTGAGTTCCACAAAGAGGCGCAGCAGACGCTGGCCCATTTCCGGGTCCACATTGCCGGTCGGCTCGTCGGCAAGCAGCAGGTCGGGCTGGCCGACCACGGCGCGGGCGATGGCTGCGCGCTGCTTTTCGCCACCCGACAGCGTCGGGGGTCGCGCTTTCATGCGCTCGCCCAGCCCCACCCAATGAAGCAGTTCATGCACATCGTCACGGTAGCTGTCTTCGGTGCGGCCCTGGATTTTCAGGGGCAGGGCGACATTTTCATAGGTTGTGAGGTGGTCCAGCAGGCGAAATTCCTGAAACACCACGCCAATGCGCCGCCGGATCGCGGGCAATTCATGATGCGGCAGGGTGGCAATGTCGCGCCCGAACATGGTGATCAGGCCGCGCGAGGGGCGTGAGGCCAGAAACATGAGCTTGAGCAGGGAGGTTTTGCCCGCCCCCGACGGCCCGGTCAAAAAGTGAAATGAGCCCGGCGCGAGGTGAAAACTCACATCCCGCAGCACCTCGGGGCCCATGCCATAGCGCATGCCGACATTTTCAAAGCGAATCATGAAGGCAACGCTATCATGGAAAAATCCAAGCTCATCCCTGCCGCCGCCGCATCTTTTGCCATTTTGATGCATTTGCTTAACCGGCCTTTAACCATAGGTCGGCGATCAATAGATTGAGAATAAAGCGGGTCTTATGGGCAGAGATAAGGCAAATAGCTAAGTTCGGGGCCATCGGGACGATTTTCCGGTTTCACTACGTGTCAGATTGCAATTGATGATTATCACTTGTCCGTCATGTTCGGCGCGCTACCCGGTTGATGAGGCGTCTTTTCCGCCTTCAGGCCGCAAGGTTCGCTGTGCCAAATGCGGCAATAGCTGGCACCAGAAACCCGTTGTGGAGCCGCCGCCGGCTGCTTTCCGCATGGATCCCAGCAAGCCCCCCATGTTTGCCAGGCAGGCGGCGAAGCCTGCGGCTAAATCCGCCCCCGCTGAAGATGAGACGGCGCCCGAGCCTGAAGCGGTGAGCGCGCCCGAAGCTGTTGCCGAAGACGCGCCGCCCGCCAAGCCGAGCGAGCCTGAAACATCTGCAGACGATATTGATTTTGCCGACGAAGCGGCCCCGGCTGAGCCTGTCAAGGCTCCGGAAGAGCCTGTCGAAGATCCCAACAAGCGCCGTGCGCGCGTTGTGCCGACCGTCATGACAGAGATGCAGTCTGGCACAGGTGGCCGGCTGCGGGCGTTTGTGAATGAGGCGGCGACCAGCCGCCGTGACCGCATTTTGCTGCTTCTTGGCTGGAGCCTGCTGGGTCTTTTTGTGCTCGGCACCCTGATGGCGATTTTCAGTTACCGCAAGGAAATCGTTGCCATGATCCCGGGCACCGCCAAGGTCTATGAGGCGGCTGGCGCACCGGTCAATCTGCAGGGCATCGAATTTCGCAATGTGACCTATGAACGGCAGACCGAAAATGATCTGCCCGTGCTCGCCGTGTTGGGTGAGGTCGTCAATGTCAGTGGCGAAACACGCACCCTGCCGCGCCTTCGTGTCGGTCTGCGCGACAAGGATCAAAACGAACTCTATCACTGGACATTTGCGTTGCCCGAGCGTTCGCTTGCCGCCGATGCCAAAATCCCCTTCGTGACGCGCCTTTCCAGCCCGCCCATTGAAGCGCGCGACATTGAAGTGCGTTTCGTCCTGCCAAGTGAAAATGAAGCCTCGCTGCCGCCACCTGAAATGACGGGTGATGAAACGACTGTTGATGAGGCCGCCGCGCCTGCTGAGGAAGATGCGGCTACAACTGATGCGTCAGACGAGGCGGCTTCCGCAGAACCTGAAGCGGACGTCGAGGCCCCTGTCGATGTGCCCGTCGAAGGCGGGCACTGAGCTGATGGGAAAGCTTGCCCGCAAGGGGACCCAGCTCCACGTGCTTTATACCGCTGAAGAGATTGCGCAGCGCGTGCACAGTCTGGCGCGTGACATTCTTGCCGTCATGGGGCCTGACCTTCTTGTCATTCCTGTTCTCAAGGGCAGTTTTATTTTTGCCGCCGATCTTTTGCGCGCCCTGCATGATGCGGGCGGCGAACCCGATATGGATTTCATCAGCCTGTCGAGCTATGGCCGCAACACGGAATCAAGTGGTGAGGTGCGCATCGTGCGGGACACCGAAGCACCCATTGCGGGACGCGATGTGCTGCTCGTCGATGACATTCTGGAATCCGGGCGCACACTCGCTTTTGCACAGGATCTGATGATGGCGCGCGAGGCGCTGTCAGTGCGCAGCTGTGTGCTGCTCAACAAGCCCGGCAAGCTGGTGGTGAACATCAAGCCTGATTTCACAGGCTTTGACTGTCCCGATCATTTTGTCGTCGGCTATGGCATGGATGTCGCCCATGCCTATCGGCAATTGCCTTATGTCGGCTATATCAAAACATGAGCATGTCCCAAATCCTCATTGCCGAAGATGAACCCTCCGTGCGCGAATTTCTGACGCGCGCGCTGAAAGGTGCGGGCTTTGCGGTGGATGCGGCGGCTGATGGCAGCGAGGCGCTCTCCGCGCTGGCAACGGCATCGGAGCGCGGGCGGCGCTACGACATGCTGCTGACCGATATTCTGATGCCGGTGATGGATGGCATTTCGCTGGCGCTCACCGCATCACAGCGTGTGCCCGAAATGAAAATCATGTTGATGACGGGCTATTCCGATCAGCGCGAAAGAGCACATGGTCTCGACGCGATCATTGATGACATTCTGCTCAAGCCCTTCACGCTGGAAGAACTTACGTCTCGCGTGACGCAGACGCTCGCGCCGGCCGCCTAGCTTCGCGGCTCAGAAACGTTTCAGAAGGCGATCAATATATTCCAGCTCGATCTTGGGGCGTCCGAGTTTTGTGGCGCGCCTGCGCAGCTCTTCGATGATGTCGCGGGCGCGTTCGGCCTCGATCTTGTCGGGCACGGCCACTTCGGAGCCTGTCTGCGGCGTGCCATTGGGCGTAGAGCGGCCGAGGGGGTCGCTGCCCTGCGCCATGCCATTGCCACGGCCTGAATTGCCCATGCGTCCCGCCATGCCCTGCATCAGCTTGTCTGCAAGGCCTTGGGCGCCTGCGCGCATCTGGTCAATGGCCTGACCCTGCGCGGCTGCTGCGCGGTCGGCGCGTTCGGCTTCCAGCCGGTCCTCGGCATTTTTCATGGATTGTCCGGCCTCGGAAAGGCTGTCGGGGGCCTTTTCCCCCTTGCTGCCAAGTTCCTTCATCAGCGCATCAAGCTGCTCGCGCAGGGCTTTCTGATCGGCCTGCAGCTTGGCAAGCGCTTCGGCATTGCCTTCCCCCGGCTTGTGCGATGCCTTGCCGCCGCCCTCAGCGCCTTCGCCACCCTCACCTGTGGGCGATGTTTCCTCGCCCTCCTGCACGGGGCCGGGCTGCTGACGGAAGGTTTCATCCATCAGGGCGCGCTGCTGGTCGATCAGCTCGCCGATCTTGTCAATCGCCTCAGACATGGCCTGCTCTCCCTCGCTCATGGTCCCGGCCTGCTGGGGGGTCTGCATGTTTTCCATGATCTGCTGCAACTGCTTGAGCATCGCTTCGGCCTGTTCGCGCGCACCGGTGCGCGCCAGCTGTTCGATCTGCTTCATCATGGCTTCAAGCTGCTGGCGCTCAATGGTTTGCATGTTCTGCGGCGAGAAAGGCGTCTGGGTCATATCAGCGCCCATTTTGTCGGCCTGTTCCGCAAGCGCTTCCATATAGCGGTTGAAGGCATCTTTCAGTTCATTCATGAGGCGGTCGATGACATCGCTGCCGGCGCCGTTCTTCAAGGCTTCGGCAAGTTCGTCACGCGCTTTGCGCAGATCATTTTCAGCAAGGGAGAGCTCGCCATCCTCAATGCGCAGGGCAATATCCCAGAGCAGATCAAAAATGCCCGTCAGGTCCTCGTCTCGATGGGCTTCGGAGAGGCGCCAATAGGCGGCGCGCAAAGTGAGGTAGACGGTGGTGTCCTGAATATATTTTTCACCATCGCGTGAGAAGTCATCAATGAAACGGGCAACCGATCCGACGCTGCGCGGGTCCAGCGCCAGACGCTGGCGTTGTTCAATGATCGCGCGGGCAAGCGGCTTGGTGAATTTGCGCGCGGGCAGCACCATGGCGTAGGCCGTGGACCGTCCTTCCTGCCCCAGATCATCGCGGGCGACCAATGTGATAGTGACCGGCAGACCGGCCCAGGGATGCGAGGAAAGATCGGCAAAGCTCTGGCCATCGCCTTTGCGCGTGCGCTGCCGGGGCAATGTCAGGGCGACCTCAGGCGGCGTCACCTTCGGCATGATGAGCGTGTCCAGCGAGGTTGGCGGCAGCATGCCGTCGGGGATCATCGCCTTGTCGAGCGCGATGACGGCCTGCGCGCTGGCGATGCCATAATCATCCTGCAACGCATATTTGAAATTGAGCGTGCCGCGGGTCGTTTCCTCGATTGGTGCGGTGAAATCAATCTTGGGCGGCGTGTCAGGCGTGACGGTCAGGGGCCAGGCGCGGATCAGGCGACCGCCCTGTGTCAGTGCATAATCGGCACTCTCGCTCAGTGGCGTGTCGAGCGTGTAGTTGCGGTCGGCGATTTCCGTCATCTCTTCGGGATGGCCGCGACCTGAGCCCATATTTTCAAGTGCTGGCGGATTTTTCAAACCCGTCACGCGCAGCGAGAGCACGGTGCCTGTCGGGACGCTGACGGGCACCCGATCGGCCGCGTCGGTTTCGCTTGCCTGATCCAGATATATGGGCGGGATGCCGGTATAGCCGGGGGGCGTCAGCCAGGCTTCGAGCGACAAGGTCTTCATTGCGCCGATGCCGGGCATGAAGGCTTCGCTCAGACGGTCAATGCGGCCGGGCCCCGAGCCATAAAAGGCCACGATGATGACGAGCAGCACGCCTGCGCGCAGCGCAAGCGGGTCGGCGGCCGAGACGCCGGGTTCCGGCCAGCCAAGGCGCAGATGTTTGAGCTTGTCATTTACCCAGGCGCGATGGGCCACCCATAATTCGACATCGCCTGTTCCCCTGGCGGCATCATCTTCAAATGCCGAGAGGGGCTGATGCGTCAGGCCGGAAGCCTTTTCGATCTGCCGCATGGCATCGGCGCGTGTGGGGCGACGGAAATCCAGCAGCCCGTGCCAGAGCGAGGCCGTCATGGCCAGCGCAAAGCCTGCCAGTATCGTCCAGTGCAGGCTTGGTGCCATATTGGTGAAGGTGCCGAGCAGCGCCAGTGCAATGAAAATTCCGGCCATGCTTGTGGCAGGCCACATGGCAGGCCACAGACGCTCCCAGGTGAGCAGCACCATCGCCGCCCGAATGCGCCACTCGATGCGTCGGGGAAGCTTGGGGGGGCCTTCCACAGGCTGTTCCGGGGTATGGGAGGGGTTCAACGCCTCTGATGCCTCATGCCATATTCATTCGAGCCAGGATGGGATCATATCCTGCTTGAGGATTGCGTCATAACTGGGGCGTGCGCGCACCTGTGCGAAGCGATCCACCTGCACCAGCACTTCAGGCACAAGCGGGCGCGTGTTGTATTCAGAGGCCTGCACAGCCCCATAGGCGCCTGCCGACATGATGGCGATGAGATCGCCTGCCTTGAGGCGCGGCAATCTGCGGCCCTTGGCCATGAAGTCGCCCGTCTCGCAGACAGGCCCCACCACGTCATAGGTGACTTTCTCGGCGGTCCCTGCGGCTTCGATGACGGGACGGATTTCATGAAAGGCGTCGTAGAGCGTGGGACGGATCAGATCATTCATCGCTGCATCAATGATGAGGAAGGAACGGTCATCACCGGTCTTTTCATAGATGACGCGCGACACGAGTATGCCCGCATTGCCGGCGATCAGGCGGCCCGGCTCAAAGGTCAGTTCGCAGCCCAGATGGCCGATGCAGCGCTTGACCATGGCGGCATATTCATCGGGATGGGGTGGCACATCATTATCGCCGCGATAGGGAATGCCGAGGCCTCCACCCAGATCGATGCGGGTGATGTCATGTCCTTGCGCGCGCAGGTTTTCGACCATGTCGGCGACACGGCGGAACGCTGCTTCGAAGGGGGCAAGATCCGTCAACTGGCTGCCGATATGCACATCAATGCCGGTGGCTTCTATGCCGGGCAGTTCAGCGGCGCGGGCATAGACTGCTGGTGCGCGTTGCCAGGAAATGCCGAACTTGTTTTCGGCCTTGCCGGTCGAAATTTTTTCATGTGTCCTGGCATCGACATCGGGATTGACGCGAATGGCAATGCGCGCCGTCATGTCGCGCGCCGTTGCCAGCTCGGACAAACGCTCAAGTTCGGGTTCGGATTCCACATTGAACTGGTCGATGCCTGTTTCCAGCGCAAAGATGATTTCGCTATCCGTCTTGCCGACGCCTGAAAAAACGATCTTGCGTGGCGGGACACCGGCAGCGAGTGCGCGGCGCAGTTCCCCCTCCGAGACAACATCGGCACCGGCGCCGAGGCGGGCGAGTGTTGCAATGACGGCGAGATTGGAGTTGGCCTTCACGGCATAGCAGACACGCGCAGGCTGGCCGCGAAAGGCTTCGGAGAAGACGCGGTAATGCCTTTCGAGCGTGGCGCTCGAATAGCAGTAGAAGGGTGTTCCCGTGGCGGCGGCGATTTCAGGAATCGCCACATCCTCCACATGAAGGACGCCGTCGCGATATTCGAAATGATGCATGTCTCAGGCTCTGTTAGTGGCCCTTGCGGGCAATGTGTCAGGGCGCCCGCGTGCTTGTGGCGGGGTCCTGTGCGGCGATGATCGGACGCATATCGATGGGGTCGGTGCTGTCGGGCCCTTCAGGCGCGGCTGAATCGCGGCTGGGCGGGCTTGTGTCCACGGCACCCACAGGCAATTCGGGCGCTCCCTTTTTGCCGCAGGCGCTCAGTGAAAGCGCCAGCGCCGTGCCCAGTAGCGCCATTGTCAGTAACCGTTTCATGTCCCAGCCTTCCCCATTGATCTGTTCAGGTCTCACGCAGGTTTAGGTGTTTTTGCCGAGGCGTGCTTTCCACCATGACACAGATGCCAGCACATTGTCCGGTGCCGTGCCACCAAAGCTTGTGCGACTGCGCACCGAATTGTCCACCCCGAGCACCGTGAAGATGTCCTTTGTGATGCCGGCTTCAACCGACTGCATGTCCTCAAGGCTCAGCGCGTCGAGGTCGACACCCTTTTTCTCGGCCATGGCGACCAGCGTGCCGGTGACGTGATGGGCCTGGCGGAACGGCATGTTGAGTTTCTGCACCAGCCAGTCGGCAAGATCGGTTGCTGTCGAGAACCCGCGCGAGGCGGCTGCGCGCATGGCGGCTTCATTGACGCTCAGTGATGACACCATGCCGGTCATGGCGGCAATGGAAAGCGACAGGGCATCAAGCGCGTCGAAGGCGGCTTCCTTGTCTTCCTGCATGTCCTTGGAATAGGCAAGCGGCAGGCCCTTCATGACAATGAGCAGCGTCGTCAAGGCACCGACGACGCGGCCCGTCTTGGCGCGCACCAGTTCAGCTGCATCGGGATTACGTTTCTGTGGCATGATCGACGAGCCCGTCGAAAAGCTGTCTGTCAGGCGCACGAAGTTGAAATGCGGCGTTGACCAGATGACGATTTCTTCGGCCAGCCGCGAGAGATGCGTGGCCGTGATGGCGGCAGCGGCAAGCGCCTCCAGAACGAAATCGCGATCGGAAACACTGTCGAGCGAATTGCGCGTCGGGCCGTCAAAGCCGAGGGCTTTGGCGGTCATCTCCCGGTCAATAGGGAAGGATGTGCCGGCAAGCGCGGCGGCCCCGAGCGGGCATTCATTCAGCCGCTTGCGGGCATCGCTGAAGCGGCTCCGGTCGCGGCCTGCCATTTCAACATAGGCGAGGCAATGATGGCCGAAGGTGACCGGCTGGGCGCTTTGCAGATGGGTGAAGCCCGGCATGATCGTGGCCGCATGTTCTTCGGCGCGCGCGAGAAGCGCTGCCTGGAAAGCGGCAAGCTGCTCATCGAAATGATCAAGCACATCCCGGACATAGAGTTTGAAATCCAGCGCCACCTGATCATTGCGCGAGCGGCCGGTATGGAGGCGGCCGGCTGTGGGGCCGATCAGATCGGCCAGGCGCGATTCCACATTCATGTGGATGTCTTCAAGGGCGCGGCTGAAGGTGAATTTGCCGGATTCGATCTCGCCCAGAATCTTTTCCAGACCCTGCGTGATCTCGGCAGCATCGGCCTGCGTGATAATGCCGGCTTTGGCGAGCATCGCGCAATGTGCCTTGGAACCGCCAATATCCTGTGCAAAAAGGCGCTGGTCGAAGCCGATGGAAGCATTAATTTCTTCCATGATCTTGTCGGGGCCCTCACCAAATCGGCCGCCCCACATCTTGTTGCTCATTGATCGTCTCCGGGCCGGTTGTTATCTGGTGTCTGCATGGTCAAGCAACCTAACGCTCCGAGACAGTCTTGTCGTCTCAAGGGCTTATATTAGAGAAGACTGATGACTGAAACCTCGTCGCGTCAATCAACCCCCAAAATTGCCATGCTGATCGCTGTGGTCGTCGTTCTGGCCGTTGCGGGGGTATATCTGATCATAGGTCAGATGGGCAATGGCGGGGATAAGTCCGCTACTCGGCTGACGCCCGATGAGCAGCTGTCAGAGAGCCTGCGTTCCTTTGCCGTGGGCGAGATGGCCAAATTTACCCCCACCCAGGGCACGCCACTGGTCCCCGACATCGCTTTTGAAGATGGCGAGGGCAAGGTCCTGCATATGACCGATTTCAAGGGTAAAACGGTGCTTTTGAACCTTTGGGCAACATGGTGCGGCCCCTGTCGGGAAGAAATGCCGGCCCTTGATGCGCTGCAGGCCCGTCTGGGCAGTGATGATTTCGAGGTGGTTGCGCTAAGCACCGACAGCAAAGGTCTTGAGCTTGCCCGCAGCTTTCATCAGGAGACCGGAATCAAAAATCTGCGCCTGTTCAATGAACCCACCTCCAAGGCGAGCTTTGTCTACAAGGCCTTTGGTCTGCCCACGACAATCCTGATTTCGCCCGATGGTCATGAGTTGGGGCGGCTTGTCGGCCCTGCGCATTGGGACACAGCCGAGGCCGAAGCCCTGATCAACGCGGCGACTAAAACGCGCTAGACGTCATAGGCATCACGGACGGCATACATGGCCCCGATGAGCTGGGTGACCTCATGGCCGTCGCCACGCAGCGGGGCGATAATGGAATGGGCGGTGAGCAGGGCATTCTTGCTGGCCTGCATGCGCGCTTTCAAAAGGGCAGGGGCGCGGGTCTGGACGGCGCGCTGGGTCATGACAAGCCATCGTCCGCGTATAATGGCTTGCGCCTCAGGCGAGGCGCCTGCCCCACCAAATTCGCGGAGTGTTTTGCCGGTGCGGTCTTCGCCGATCATCTCAATCAGGCTTGTCCCCATAAGGCGGATACGAAAATCAGCGCCGTTGTTGAAGCTGTCGGCCAGCATGATGTAGGGCATGTGGCGGACAAGTTCGCGCGGATGGATGTCGCTGCGGGCCGGTATCTGACCATCCTGACATTTGCTGTGCCAGTACGCCCAGATTTCCGCAATGGCTTCATGCTCGGGCTGGTTCAGCAGCCCGATGCTCTGCGCCGACATCTGATGGAAGTGCTTGTCCTGTTTGTCTGTTGCCAGCATTGCCCGCCATCCCGCTTGAAATCAGGACGGCAGTCTGGCGCAGAACTCATTAACGAATGGTGCTCAGCGGGTCGGAACAGGCTTGTCGCCGCGGTAATCATAGAAACCACGCTGGGTCTTGCGACCAAGCCAGCCGGCCTCGACATATTTTACCAGCAGCGGGCAGGGACGGTATTTGGAGTCCGACAGGCCATCATGCAGTACCTGCATGATGGAGAGGCAGGTATCAAGACCGATAAAATCGGCAAGTTGCAAGGGACCCATCGGGTGGTTGGCACCAAGCCGCATGGCCTTATCGATGCTTTCAACCGAGCCGACGCCCTCATAAAGCACATAGACGGCTTCATTGATCATGGGCAGCAGGATGCGGTTGACGATGAAGGCGGGAAAATCTTCGGCATTGGCAATGTTCTTGCCGAGTGATTGCACGAAATCATTCATCAGGTCGAAGGTTGAATCATCCGTCGCAATGCCGCGCACAAGTTCAACAAGTTCCATCACAGGCACGGGGTTCATGAAATGAACACCGATGAAACGCTCGGGACGATCGGTCGAGGCGGCCAGACGTGTGATGGAGATGGAAGAGGTGTTTGTCGCAATCAGCGCATCATCGCGCAGATGCGGGCAGAGATCGGAAAAAATCTTGCGCTTGATGGCTTCGTTTTCAGTGGCTGATTCAATGACGATGTCAGCCACTTCAAATGCGGCAAGTTCGTCAGCGGGTGTAATTCTGTCGAGGGCGGTTTCGCGCTCATCGGCTGTGATTTTCTGGCCGGATACCTGACGGGTCATATTGCCGTTGATTGTCGCGAGACCTGTCTCGATGCGCTCGCGCGTGACGTCATGCAGGATCACATCATAGCCGGCCAGCGCACAGACATGGGCAATGCCGCTGCCCATCTGACCAGCCCCAATGACACCGACCTTCCGAATATTCATGAGCCTCGATACCTTCTATGCACGCAACTGCCGGGAGATTGCCTGTCTGCGCCCTGAAACTCTAGCAAAGAAAACGCGGCAATGTGTCCGGAAATCCCTCCAGACATGAAAATGGCGCCCTTCATTGCCGAAGAGCGCCATTTTGAGGTCGTTTGGAGCTTAGATGCCTGCTTTGGTCAGCTCGGCTTCCAGTTCCGGAACGGCGTTGAAAAGGTCAGCGACCAGGCCGTAATCGGCAACCTGGAAGATCGGTGCCTCTTCATCCTTGTTGATGGCCACGATGACCTTGCTGTCTTTCATGCCAGCCAGATGCTGGATGGCGCCGGAAATGCCGACGGCGATGTAGAGATCGGGCGCCACGACCTTGCCGGTCTGACCGACCTGATAGTCGTTGGGCACGAAGCCGGCATCGACGGCGGCGCGCGAGGCACCGACAGCGGCGTTGAGCTTGTCTGCGATCTTTTCGAGCATGCCGAAATTCTCGCCATTCTGCATGCCGCGACCACCGGAGATGATGATCTTGGCAGAGGTCAGCTCGGGGCGATCAGATTTGGTGAGCTCTTCGCTGACCCATTCCGAAAGGCCCGGATTGTCGGCTGCCGAAATCTTTTCGACAGTGGCCGAACCACCCTGACCGGCAGCCGGGAAGGCTGTGGTGCGGACGGTGATGACCTTCTTGGGATCGGTTGACTTCACGGTCTGTATGGCGTTACCGGCATAAATCGGACGCTCGAATGTGTCGGCCCCGTGCACGGCAGTGATTTCGGAAATCTGCGCCACGTCGAGAAGGGCAGCCACGCGCGGCATGAAATTCTTGCCGATCGTACCTGCGGGCGAAAGGATGGCGTCATAGCTGCCAGCCAGGCTCACAACGAGGGCTGCAAGCGGCTCTGCGACCTGATGGGCATAAAGCGCATCATCGGCCAGAAGGACCTTGCTCACGCCTTCCAGTTTGGCTGCGGCGTCGGCAATGGCCGCAACGCCTTCACCGGCGACGAGAATGTGAATGTCACCACCAATTTTGGCAGCGGCCGAAACTGTCTTGGCCGTGGCGTCATTGAGGGACTCTGTATTGTGTTCTGCAACAACCAGAAGGGTCATCCGATCACTCCTGCTTCCTTGAGCTTCGACACGAGCTGTTCAACAGACTCGACCTTGATACCTGCCTGGCGCTGTGCCGGCTCCGTCACCTTGACGATTTCGAGGCGTGGCTTCACATCAACACCATAATCGTCGGTCGATTTTTCATCGATCGGCTTCTTCTTGGCCTTCATGATGTTGGGCAGCGAGGCGTAGCGGGGCTCGTTGAGACGGAGATCCGTCGTAATGATGGCGGGCATCTTGAGTTTGAGCTTCTGCAGACCACCATCAACTTCGCGCGTCAGGTTCAGGCTGTCGCCTTCGACTTCCAGCTTGGAAGCAAAGGTGCCCTGAGCCCAGCCCAGAAGGGCGGCGAGCATCTGGCCGGTCTGATTGCAATCATCGTCAATGGCCTGCTTGCCGAGGATGCAGATGTCGGGCTTTTCAGCTTCGACAACGCCCTTGAGCAGCTTGGCGACATTGAGGGGTTCAACCTGCTCATCGGTTTTGATGAGGATGCCGCGATCAGCGCCCATGGCGAGGGCGGTGCGGATTGTTTCGGTTGTCTGGGCGGCGCCAATCGACACCACGACAATTTCTGTGGCCTTGCCGGCTTCCTTCAGACGCACTGCTTCTTCAACAGCGATCTCGTCGAACGGATTCATCGACATTTTGACATTGGCAAGATCGACACCGGTCTGGTCCGACTTCACGCGGATCTTCACGTTGTAGTCGACCACCCGTTTGATCGGAACGAGGACTTTCATTGAAGCGAACTCCCTGAGCGTGACCGGGGTCTGGGACCCGGCGCTGGTCTTTGTAATCTTCATAGATGGGCAAAGCCCATCGCGGGGTAATCGTCAGAAGCGGGCGAACCCACCAAAGGCAAAGCGTGCGTCCGGACCATATCCCAGAGCGGTCAAACCCGACCTGAGAGGGGCAATCCCTATCACACAACTTCATAGAAGACGTAAGCCGCCTTAGCGGTGCGGCAACCTAGAGCCCGAGCCCCTAGCTGTCAATTAAGCAAGGCGATCAGCGGTTTTGCCCCGGAATCCATAGCACATCGCCCTGACCGGCAGCCTGTTTTCCCTGTTCAGGGGCATGGTTGACGTAGCGTGAGGCGACAAAGAGGAAATCAGAGAGCCGATTGGCGTATTTAATGGCCGGTTCGCTGACGATTTCGCCGGGTTGTTTCGACAGCGCGACGATCAGTCGCTCGGCGCGGCGGCAGATCGTGCGCGCCAGATGCAGATGGGCGGCGGCTGGCGTGCCGCCTGGCAGCACGAAGGAGCGCAGCGGTTCGAGGCTCCCATTGAGGTAATCGATTTGCGATTCCAGCCAATCGATCTGTGAATTCACGATGCGCAACGGTTCATAACCGAGTTTGGCCGCCTCATCGGGCCCCTGGGACGGGGTGGCAAGGTCGGCACCCAGATCGAAGAGATCGTTCTGAATCCGGCCCAGGACCTTATCCAGCTCGGGCCAGGCGGGCGTATGGAGCCGCGCCATGCCGAGAACGGCATTGGTTTCGTCAACCGTCCCGTAGCTTTCGATGCGCAGATCGGATTTGGGCACACGCTGGCCATCGGCGAGCGATGTTGTGCCATCGTCGCCTGTGCGCGTGTAAATCCGGTTCAGCGTGACCATAGGTTCAGACCTTGGCGAAGGGCAGCATGCGCTTGAGGACATTGTCCTTGAGGATGACGGCATGATAGAGCGCGCCGGCGATATGCACCGCAACGAGGCCCGCGATCAGAAAACCATTAGCGCCATGCAGTGTCTCAAACACTTCATGAATTGTGTCGTTCTGTCCGATTTGCAAACCGAAAGTGCCAAAGACCATCAAATTATATTTGGATGAGGATGCCATCGCGAGGCCGAATATCGGCTGCAGGAAGATGCAGAGATAGAGCAGGTGATGGACGGCCTGCGAAAGAATTTCCTGCCAGCGTGGGCCGGAGACGCGGTGCGGGCGCGGGTTCAGGCGATTCCAGGTCAGCCAGATGATCATGAGGCCGAGCACGACAACGCCAATGCTGGCATGGGTGGTGACGGTTTCCTTGCTCAGCGTGAAGCCGCCATAAAGCATGAGACAAACGAGAATGGCGATGGTCCAGTGGAGCAATTTGCTGCCAGCTGAAAAACGACCCGTTACTTCTGTGGAAGTTGCATCTGTCATGGCTTTGCTCCTCTTGTCATCGGATACAGCTTTGCCCGTCGGCGGCGGGTAATCAAGCATTCCCAAATCTACCGCTCAAAGCCATACAGAAAAGGCGCCTCTCTTGCGAGAGGCGCCTTCATACAAATTTGCAATCCCTGCGGGCCGGACTCAGAAGCTCAGGCCGTAGCGCACACCCAGATTGGTCAGGCCGTCATTGTCGTCGCAGAGGCTGGCATTGGACATGTGCTCAAGTGTGAGCATCAGGCTCTGGCCGCCCGTGAATTTGTAGCCGAGCGAAGCATTCTCGTGGAAATTCACGCGGCAACCGTAATTGCGGCTGCTTGATGTGGACTTGTCGGTTTCGCCATTGTGGATTGCGCCGCCAAAGCTGCCTTCAACAAAAAGCGCCTCGGTGAAGAAGTAATCCCAGGTCAGACCGGCATAAGCCATGCTCGTGCCGCCGCCTGTGTTGATGGTGGTACCGAGATGCGGACGCGGATTGGCCATCCAGCTCAGAAAATCAGGAGAGTTGAAGAGGACTTCAACATTGATGTCGGGCTCGCTGGGCTCCTGACGCGACCGGAAAACCGGCGAGTCATGGTCATAAATGCCAAGGCGTACTTCATTCACGATGTCGCCGGCGAATGCCTGCCCGGAGAAACCGAGCAATGTCATGGCAGCGGCAACGCTGAGGAGAATTTTGCTTTTGAAAGTCACGGTCGAGCCTTTCCGTATGTGGCCATCGGCAATGCCGAACTCAAATGTGATTCGCTTGCGTGCCGTTGTTTTGTTTTAAACGCACCAAGACGTTACCGGAATCATCGGATTACATTCTTGTATATACGCGATGAATTTGCCGCAGAGCGTTGCAAAGCAACCACAGGGGTGGGGAAATCTCAGCTTGATGTGAGATAGAGCCCGGCCATCAGGATGATGATTGCGACGAATTGCAGGCCCACACGCCAGCGCATCAATTGCTGGGAGCGGTTTGGAGAGCCGCCCCGCAGCATGTTCCAGAGGCCCATGAAGAGGACAATCGTGACCACCAGAACGGCCACTGGCCCCAGATAACCGACAAGATTGTCCATTTTGATCTCCTGCGTCCGGGTCTAATTGGCGCTGTCGAGCAGACGGCGGGCAATGACCTGCGCCTGAATTTCAGCCGCACCCTCGAAAATATTCAGGATGCGCGCATCACATAGCACACGGCTGACCGGATATTCGAGGGCAAAGCCGTTGCCGCCATGAATCTGAAGCGCATTGTCGGCGGCCGCCCAGGCCACACGGGCAGCCAGCAGTTTCGCCATACCGGCTTCCAGATCGCAGCGACGGCCACCGTCTTTTTCGCGGGCAGCGAAATAGGTGATCTGGCGCGCCACCATGATTTCGACCGCCATCATGACGAGCTTGCCGTTGACCCGCGGGAAGCTGAAGAGCGGCTTGCCGAACTGGACGCGTTCCTGCGCATAGCGCAGTCCCAGCTCCAAGGCGGACTGGGCCACGCCGACGGCGCGGGCGGCTGTCTGGATGCGGGCTGACTCAAAGGTCTGCATCAGCTGCTTGAAGCCCTGGCCTTCCTCGCCGCCAAGAAGGTTTTCGGCCTTCACTTCAAAATCATCAAAGCCGATTTCAAATTCCTTCATGCCGCGATAGCCGAGTACTTCGATCTCGCCGCCGCTCATGCCTTTTGCTGGGAAGGGGTCGGCATCATCACCGCGAGGCTTTTCAGCCAGCAGCATGGAAAGCCCCTTATAGCCGGGCTCGTCATTGGTCCGGCAAAGCAGGGTCATGACATCGGCACGCGCCGCATGGGTGATCCATGTCTTGTTGCCATTGATCCTGTAGACATTGCCGTCGCGCTTGCCGCGTGTGCGCAGGCTGGCCAGATCCGAGCCCGTATTGGGTTCGGTAAAGACGGCTGTTGGCAGCACTTCGCCACTGGCAATAAGCGGCAGCCAATGCGCTTTCTGTTCCGGCGTGCCGCCGCCAAGAATGAGTTCGGCTGCGATTTCGGACCGGGTGCCGAGCGAGCCGACGCCGATATAGCCGCGTGAAAGCTCCTCGGAAACGACGCACATCGATTCCTTGCCGAGACCGAGCCCGCCAAATTCTTCCGGGATCGTCAGGCCGAAGACACCGAGTTCGGCCATCTGCGAGACAACGGTGAGCGGGATATATTCGTCCTTGAGGTGCCATTCATGTGCATCGGGCATGACTTCGGCATCGGCAAAGCGGCGCATCTGGTCACGGATCGCGTCATATGTCTCTTCAAGGCCGGTATCGCCAAAGGTAGCGGCGCCTGCCTGTTCGGCAATGAGGGCGGCCAGTCTGGCGCGTGCAAGGGCGGTGTTGCCATTGCGGACAAGCGTGAGCACAGCCTCGGTGTGGAAGGCTTTCTCATCAACCTCGCCCAGCCCCATATCTCTGGGACGGAGGATTTCGCCCTGACTCATGGGAATGCCGCCCGTGATCTGGGTGAGATATTCGCCAAAGGCGATTTGCACGATGATCTGTTCCATCTCGCCAAGGCGACCTTCCGCGCTCATGCGGTCGGCATAGGCTGAGAGCTGGCGCAGCGCTTCGACATAGGTTGCCAGCCAGGCAAGGCCATGCACGGCGAATTGTTCGCGCTCAAGGGCCGCTGAGGACATCTTGCCACCGGTCGTCACTTTGGCGGCAACCTGCGATTTGGCGGTTGTCAGCAGACGATCGGCCGCACTCACAGCCTCGCGGGACAAATCCAGCAGGCCGGGCAGAATGACCGCATCATTAGTGGGGACTTCGGTTGCAAGGCTCATAATACAGCACCCTCGGGTTACTCAGGGGAAGGAAGGGTCGGGCAGAACGGCTGATCAGGGGGTCTTGATCAAGGTCATGGCACAGCCGCACACAGTCCTATATATCTCGAACCCTGCGGCGCGACCAGTCAACCTCCCGATTTCGGGGCCGGGTCCGGTCGAAAAGACAAGTTTGTGAGCATGGGAAGGCTGTCCGCGGGCAGCAGGGGCTGAGATGGAGAATACCAAACTCGTCGGACTGGTGATTGGCGCTCTGCTCGTGGCGCTGTCCTTCCTGATGCTTGTTCCCGTGCTCGCCGATGTCGTGGCCCAGAGCGGCGACTGGCAGGCCTTTTTCTCCAGCGCCGTCATTACCGGCTTTGCCGGCGGGGCCTTGATGCTCGCCAATGAGACCGATCAGCGCGATCTGGGGCAGCGTGAGACCTTTGTGGTGACGACGCTTGCATGGATTGTGATCTCCGGTTTTGCCGCGCTGCCGCTTTGCTTCTCGCAAGCCCAGATGAGCTATACCGACGCCTTCTTTGAATCGATGTCAGGTTTTACGACAACAGGTTCGACCGTGATGTCGGGTCTGGACAGCATGGCGCCGGGCATCCTGCTCTGGCGCGCGCTTATCCAGTGGGTCGGGGGCGTGGGCATCATTCTGACAGCCGTGGCCATTCTGCCCTTCCTGCGGATCGGTGGTATGCAGCTTTTCCGCACCGAATCCTCAGACCGTTCCGACAAGGTGATGCCGCGACCGGGGCAGACGGCGGTGGCGATTGGCGAGGTTTATCTGCTGCTTACCTTGCTCTGCGCCTTTGCCTATTCGGCGGCGGGCATGAATTCATTTGATGCCATTACCCATGCCATGACGACACTGGCGACGGGTGGCTACTCCACCCATGACGCGTCCTTTGGCTATTTCAATTCCGCGATGATCGACTGGATCGGCGTGATTTTCATGCTGGCAGGTTCACTGCCGCTGCTGCTTTATGTGCAGTCGGTGCGTGGTTCGGGCGAGACGCTCTGGCATGACACGCAGGTGCGCAGTTTTGTAACCATGACATTTGGCGTCGCAATTGTCATGGCGATATGGCTTTCGGCGCGCGGGGATTACACCTTTGTGGGTGCCTTGCGCTACACAGCTTTCAGCGTTGCCTCTGTTGTCTCCACCACGGGCTTTGCCAATACGGATTATACGATCTGGGGTCCTTTTGCTTCCATGGCTTTTCTGATCCTGACCTTTGTCGGTGGCTGCACAGGATCCACGGCGGGCGGCATCAAGATTTTCCGCTTCCAGATTCTGGGCATGTTGTTGCGCAGCCAGAACAGGCAGACGCTCTATCCCCATGTTGCGCAGACATTGCGCTTTGGCGACCGCACGGTGAGCCGGGATGTCGTCTTCTCCGTGGCGCTTTTCGTTTTCATCTATGTGGCGACAGTGCTGTTTATCGGACTGGCGCTGACCGCTTTCGGACTTGATCTGGTGACGGCGCTTTCGGCCTCGGCCACCGCGCTTGGCAATGTCGGTCCAGGGGTGGGCGCGATTGTCGGCCCCTCCGGCAATTTCTCGACCCTGCCGGATGGTGCCAAATGGATATTGTCGCTCGCCATGCTGCTTGGACGCCTGGAGCTGATGACGGTGCTCATCATGTTCTCGCGCGATTTCTGGCAACGCTGAGCCATTTTACCTTACGGTCCTGTCATCTTTAAGAGGTGGTCAAAGCCACCCAGAGGGCCTATATTGCGCCGCGATATCGCAAATGCGAGAGGCGTCTATGTCGGCCTTTTTCCTTCTCCTGACGCGGCTTCTGGTGGGCGTCTTTGCCATCCTTATCGGCCTCCAATGCGTCACGGATCCAGGTTTTGGCCAGGCGTCACTTGAGGGTCTGGGGATTCCCGACGTGTCTCTGGGTGTCGTCTCCGGACTTGGTTTTGGCCTGATCATGTTTGGCGGGGCGATCGCAGTCGGATTGCTTGGCCGTTTCACATTCCCCCTGCTGATGATTTTCTGGGGGACCCTGTTTCTGATCGCCCTGATTCATCTGCGCGAGAAACAGGTTTATCTGGAGCAGGGTGTTTTACTGCTCATGCTTTCGAGTGTTTTGCTGCTGATGGCATGTCGTCGGGACGATTGGTTTTCCTTCGATGCCCTGATCAGGCGGCAACAAGACCGTTCTGTGCGTCGTCCAGACGGTCTGCCTACGGACCAAAAGGCCTTGCCTGATGATCCGCATGATGTATTTGAGTTGGTGGAGATTGATATGCGTTCAGACATGAAAGCGGACAGAGAATGTCCGGAGACATCTACATCGAATGACGCGTCGGTTGAAAATCAGACCGAGGGGACAGCCGCCTCAGAGGTGGTTGACGAGACGACCATTGATGATGCGCCAGTCGTTCCCGTCAAGCGCAAGAAGAAATATCCCGCCGTCCACAGCTATCACTGAACCGGAAGGGCTCAAGGCCCGTCTGCAAATGAAATGCCGAGACCGGCAGCCTTAACGGCTGCCGGCTTCGATCGCGTCTTCAAATGTGCGCAGGCCGGGGCGCTTGGCCGAAACCAGCACGGCCATGTTGCCGGGGGCATGCTCATTGCGCCACATCATCATGTGGGATTTGGGGATGTCATCCCATGAGAAGACTTCCGACATGCCGGGATCAATGCGTCGTTCAATGACGAGCTGATTGGCCGCTGAGGCCTGCTTGAGATGGGCAAAATGCGAGCCCTGAATGCGCTTCTGGCGCATCCAGACAAAGCGGGCATCAAAGGTCAGGTTGAAGCCGCTGGTGCCGGCGCAGAAAACCACCATGCCGCCGCGCTTGGCGACCATGCAGGAGACGGGGAAGGTCATTTCGCCGGGATGTTCAAAGACGATATCGGGATCGATCCCCTTGCCGGTGATATCCCAGATGGCCTTGCCGAATTTGCGTGCTTCTTTCATGAATTCATTGAACTCGGCGGAATTCACCTTGGGCAATTGTCCCCAGCAATCGAAATTCTTGCGGTTGATGACGCCGCGCGCGCCCATCGACATGACGAAGTCATGCTTGCTGTCATCGGAAATGACGCCGATGGCGTGGGCGCCTGCCGTGGCGCAGAGCTGCACGGCAAAGGAGCCGAGGCCGCCTGAGGCGCCCCAGACGAGCACATTCTGGCCGGGCTGGATGATATGCGGGGCATGGCCGAAAAGCATGCGATAGGCAGTGGCGAGCGTCAGCGTGTAGCAGGCGCTTTCTTCCCAGGTCAGATGCTTGGGGCGGGGCATGAGCTGTTGCGACTGGACGCGGCAGAACTGGGCAAAGGAGCCGTCGGGTGTTTCATAGCCCCAGATGCGCTGGGTGGGCGAGAACATCGGGTCGCCACCATTGCATTCCTCGTCGTCGCCATCATCCTGATTGCAGTGGATGACAACTTCATCGCCAACCTTCCAGCGCTTCACCTTCGAGCCGACGGCCCAGACGATGCCTGAGGCATCTGACCCGGCGATGTGATAGGGCACGGAATGAACATCGAAAACGGAAATGGGTGAGCCGAGGGCAGCCCAGACGCCGTTGTAATTGACGCCGGCGGCCATGACGAGCACGAGCACTTCGTTGGAATCGATCTCCCAGGTCGGCACGACTTCCACCTGCATGGCCTGCTCGGGCGGCCCGTGACGGTCGCGGCGAATGGCCCAGGCATACATGTTCTTTGGAACATGGCCCAATGGCGGAATTTCACCGATCTCATAGAGATCCTTCTTGGGGAGCGGGCTATCAATGATGGCCGCTGCGCTCGTCTGACTCATCTTCTCATTCCTTGCTCGTCACCATGCTTTGGACGGGGTGACGGTGACTTTTCGGGATGATTGGCGCTTGCCTGCCGAGATGCAAGATTTTTTTGCACCGCAACATTTAATGTTCCCGATCATAAACCGAGGAGTCGCCGCAACGGAAGCGGCTGCCTCCAAAGAACTTGAAGGACCCACGGGTTTTCTTAGGGCTTTTTGCGTCGCAACAATGGCTGTAACATGGTTTTCTTCGGGTGCAGCTCCGCACCAAAGCAGCCAAAGGCACAGGGTTCATGACGGTCAAAGACGAAAAATCCGGGAACACGGGCACCACTCACAAGGCAGACCAGCCCTGGATTTTCCGAACCTATGCGGGGCATTCGACGGCCAAGGCGTCCAACGAGCTTTATCGCACCAATCTTTCGCGTGGCCAGACGGGGCTCTCGGTCGCCTTCGATCTGCCGACCCAGACCGGTTATGATTCAGATCATGTGCTGGCACGCGGCGAGGTTGGCAAGGTGGGCGTGCCGATTTCCCATATTGGCGACATGCGCGCGCTGTTCCACGACATTCCGCTCGAAAAGATGAATACCTCGATGACGATCAATGCGACGGCGGCCTGGCTGCTGGCGCTTTACATCGCGGTGGCAGATGAGCAGGGGGCGGACCGCGCCAAGCTGTCGGGCACCGTGCAGAATGACATCATCAAGGAATATCTGTCGCGCGGGACCTATGTGTTTCCGCCGGAGCCTTCCATGCGCCTCATCACCGACATTGTGTCCTACACTTATACCCAGGTTCCCAAATGGAACCCGACCAATGTTTGCTCCTACCATCTGCAGGAAGCCGGTGCGACGCCGGTGCAGGAACTGGCCTTTGCGCTTGCCACAGCCTGCGCCGTGCTTGATCACGTGAAGGCGGGCGGGCAAGTGCCGGCAGAAGAATTTGGCAAGGTTGTCGGGCGTATATCCTTCTTCGTGAATGCCGGTGTGCGTTTCGTCACCGAGATTTGCAAGATGCGCGCCTTCGTGGATCTGTGGAGCGAAATTTGCCGCGAGCGCTATGGCGTGACCGACGAGAAGCTGTCGCGTTTCCGCTATGGCGTGCAGGTGAACTCGCTGGGCCTCACCGAGCAGCAACCGGAAAACAATGTCTATCGCATCCTTATCGAGATGCTGGCCGTGACGCTCTCCAAAGGCGCGCGGGCGCGGGCCGTGCAATTGCCTGCATGGAACGAAGCGCTCGGCCTGCCGCGTCCCTGGGACCAGCAGTGGAGCCTGCGTGCACAGCAAATTCTCGCTTATGAAACCGACCTTCTTGAATATGGCGACATCTTTGATGGCAGCCATGTGATGGATGCACGTGTCGAAGAACTGAAGAACGAAGCTCGCGAGGAACTGCAGCGCATTGAGGCGATGGGTGGCGCTGTGGCTGCTGTTGAATCGGCTTACATGAAACAGAAGCTTGTGGAATCAAACTCGCTGCGACTGGCAGGCATTGAAGCCGGGCGTCAGGTTGTGGTCGGTGTCAACAAATATGAAGAGTCAGCACCTTCGCCGCTGGCAACCGGGGCAGGCTCCATTCATGTCGTTGAGAGCCATGTTGAGGAAGCCCAGATCAAGAGCCTTGAAGCCTGGCGCGCCAAGCGCGACGACAAGGCGGTGGCCGATGCCCTTGCCGGTCTCAAGGCGGCCGCCAAGAGCGGTGAAAATATTATGGAGCCTTCGATCATTTGCGCCAAGGCAGGTGTGACAACTGGCGAATGGGGCACGGCGCTGCGCGAGATCTTCGGTGAGTATCGTGCGCCAACGGGTGTTTCGAAATCGGCGCGCAATGATGCCGGTGACCTTGACGAAGTCCGTGCGCTGGTTGATGCGGTGTCGAGCAAGCTGGGCCGTCGCATGAAGTTCCTTGTTGGCAAACCCGGTCTTGACGGCCATTCAAACGGCGCCGAACAGATCGCCGTGCGCGCGCGTGATTGCGGCATGGAAGTCGTTTATGAGGGCATTCGCCTGACGCCGGCCCAGATCGTCAATGCCGCCCTTGAAGAGGGTGTGCATGTGGTGGGGCTCTCGATTCTCTCCGGCTCGCATGTGCCGCTTGTCACAGATGTGCTTGAGCGCATGAAGGAGGCCGGCATTGGCGATATCCCGCTTATCGTCGGCGGGATTATTCCGCCCGAAGATGAAGAGCTGCTGGTGAAGGCCGGCGTGGCGGCGGTCTATACGCCCAAGGATTTCCAGATCACGGATATCATGGCCGACATTTGCCGCATCGTGGATTACTCGGAAGAGGCGGCTTGACGGGGTTTGTCGCGCGCTTAGCGTCCAAATCACATTCCTGCCTTATTGCCATAATCTTTGTGCCGCATTCCTGCGTCTCACTTACCCTGTCCCGAAACGGGATGCGGGTGAATGCGCAGCGGGGATCATCATGCCTTTTTCTTGAGCATGAATATTGTTGAAACTGTTGCGTTTCTGCGGGTTTTCGGGGTCCGGATTCTGTTCATCGCATGTTATATTCGGGCCGCTATTATGGTTGCTAATCCGTTAACACGTGTTCATGCCTCCGGGGTACGACCGGAGCGACAGTTGCAAAGGATAGGGCGATGAGTGAGAGCGTCGATCAGAAACCGGTAAATGTCAGCCCCTCGGGCGGACAGAGCGCCTATACTTATGGCCGCAATGCCGAACCCCTGCCGGAGCTGCATGTGTTCTCGCGTCTTTCCGAACTGGATGGGGCCTATGCCAGCGATCTAGCCAAGCGGCGCGCGCGTCAGGAAACACTCGAGCGCGAGATTGTCGAAATCGCCAAGCGGCTGACGGCCCCTCTTGATGGGCCCATTCCCGATGCCACGGCCAAAGCCAAAAAACGTCGCGGCCTTTTCGGGCGCTCTCTTGATAGTGAAGGAGCGTGAGCATGACCGCTTCTGTTTCTCTCATTTCCGAAGAGATGCGCGTACAGATTGCACGCAATTATGTGCAGAGCCAGCGCCAGTCGCGCTATGCGCCCTTTTATGCCGGGGCGGTGATGCTGCTGGCCGCTGTCGCGATGGGTGCGATCATTGTCGATTATATGATCGTCAGCGAATTCTGGACGCGGGCGCTCGCCAATGAATATCTCGAGTTGCCCGGCGCCCTTTCCAATTCCGTCGCCTTCAAGTCGATGCAGGTTCTCTTCGCAACCGTGTCGGCCCACATCCTTTATGAAAGCATGGGCCGTTTTGGCCGGGCGGCCTTTGTGCGCATCGTTTTTGTGCTGGCGCTGGTCATGCTTCTTGGCGTGGGTCTGCTGCTGGCGCAGATGTCGCTGCCCAATGGCATGGCGGCCGCGGGCAATGGTGGCGTCGGCTCCTCGCTCGGTTCGGCTCTCGCAGGCCTTGGGCTTTCGACAGATGGACTGGATGCCTCCAACACGGCGGCGGATGAAATATCGCAGATGCAGGGCTACCAGCCCTATTTCTGGCTCGGTGCGCTCGGCATTGTGTTTCTGGTGGTGACGGGCGTTGCCGCGCTTTGCATTCACAAGGCGATTGAAGCGCTGCGCAGCGTTTTTGACGCGCGTGACTACAAGCACCGCAAGGCTGACATGGAACGTCTGGCGATGCTTGAAGCCGAATATGACAATAACCGCCATACGCTTTCCGAAATGGAAGGGCCCGACAATCGCCGTCACTTGCTCTGGACAGGTCTGATGCGCGAATGCCGTGCCTATGAACAGGGGCTCGATGAAGCGCGACGGGATGCGCAGTCGCCGCGCAAGGCGCCCCCCGTTGCCGCGCCTGCGCCTTCGCGCGGGTTGCTTGGCCGCCGCAATGAGGTGGCTGTCGCTCCCCAGACAAATTTTGATCCCTTTGCCGGTCGGGCCGAGAAACTTGATCGCCTGAAATCATGCGAAGCCTCACGTGAACTGGGTCGCTACGAGACCCTGTTTGATGAATGGTGGGAGCGTCGTTCGCGTGTCGCCATGAAGGCGGGGCCCTCCAGCATTGATGGTGTGCGTGAACCCCATGGCGAAGTGCTGCCGCCCTCACGCGGGGGCGTCGGGTTGCGTCATTTGCCGCCCGTCGGGAAGGCCGCTCAATGACGCGTCACTTGGCGACGCATCGTCTTGCCTTGTCGCTGGTGGCGGCGGCTTTCATTGCCGTGATGCCGTGTCACAATGTGGCGCAGGCCAATGACGCGGCTCCCAAGCCTCGACCGCAGACCATCATTATCGGGCTTGATCTTTCCAAGAGCAATCCGATGGTGACCGATGATGCCTATGCGGCGCGGGCTGGCGCCAAGGCTGTCGAAGATCTCTATGAGCTGCCGCTCAAGTCGCGCGTGTTGCTGCGCACCTTTGGCAGCTATGAAGTGACGTCGAACGGTCTCAAGATTGATCAGCGCATTTCATCGCATGCCAAGCCCGATCAGGTGGCCGAAGGCATTGCGACGATCATAGCCAATGTGCCGACGCTTGTGCGCTCGGGCAAACTGGCGGCGCAAAGCAAGACCAATATCGTGCCCTTCCTCGAAACCATGTCGCAGGTTGTCGACTGTCAGGATGCCGAAGTGCATGTGATCCTGCTGACGGACGGCTTTGAGGATTCCGAATATGCCCATCTTACGTCGCGCGGTGGCAGGCTGCCGGCACCCTCCACGGCCATGTATAAGGGTTGCGCCAGCCTGACCATTCTGGGTATCGGTCAGGGCGGGGGGAGCCCCAGTGCCACGCAAAACCTGCGTGAAGAATGGCGCGGTTGGGCGAAGACGGCAGGCTTTGAACATTATGCCGGTCTCTACGACTGGTAAGCAGCGTCTGTCGATTTGACGCTGCCCTGAGGGCAGGGCTAGGTTCTGACGAGCCTTCCCTCTCTTTCCTCCTCCTCATCCGGCCTCATCATGCTTGTTGCAATCAGCCTTGTTCTGCCGATTTTTGGCGTCATCGGCCTTGGCTATTTTGCCGCGCGTCGCGGGTTCATGAGTCCGGCGGCCATTGACGGGCTGGATGTCTATGTTTTCACCTTCGGGATTCCCTCGCTTCTGTTTCGCAATCTGGCCAAAACCGAATTGCCTGACACATTGCCCTGGGGTTTATGGCTCTCCTTCTATGGTGCCATGCTCTCAATCTGGGCGGTCGGCTATCTGATCGGTCGGTATGGCTTCGGGCGATCCACGCCCGACGCCATCATGCTTGGCTTTGGTGGCGGGCAGGGCAATGTGGTGATGCTCGGCATTCCGATCATCCTGACCGGCTTTGGTGATGCGGCGAGCGTGCCGCTTTTTCTGCTGCTCGCCTTTCACGGTCTTATCCTTATCACCACGGCGACCTTCCTGCTTGAGATGACAAAGTCGCGCGGCGAGGAAGCCATGAGTGGTGTGGAAATTTTCATGCAGGGGCTGAAAAGCTCGGCGCGCAATCCCGTCATTATCGGACTGGGGGCCGGTATCCTCTATGGCCAGACCGGGTTGACGCTTCCCGGTGTCGTTGACACGGCTTTTGAAATGGTCAGTCGCTCGGCCATCCCCTGCGCGCTGTTTGTGCTTGGCGGCACGCTGACGCGCTATCATCTTCGCCGCTCCATCGGCGCAGCGTCGATGACCGTGATCATGAAGCTCGTGATGATGCCGGCGCTGGTTTTCGTGCTGTCTTATTATGTTTTCGGATTGCCCGATCTCTGGGTGGCGGTTGCAACGGTTCTGGCTGGCATGCCGACCGGCGTCTATTCTTCCATCCTTGCCAATCGCTACCAGGTCGCACCGGGTGCGGCATCAAGCGCGGTGGTGCTGGCAACCGGTCTCAGCATCGTCACGCTGACGATCCTGCTGCGGCTCTTCCTTCACTAGCTTTCGCATTTATCAGGCATTGACGGCGACGCCGGATGACGTGGCCGGACTCTTGCCTGTCAGGCGGAACATCTGCGGGCGTGTGAAGAGGAAAGCCAGCGGTGTATTGCGGATCATTGCATAACCGACAAGTGGCGTGACAATGCCGAGTCCGGCTGCCACAAGCGTGATCAGGTCGCCATTCTCGATACCCATGCGCAACATGACAATGCGTGCCACGCCCATGGGCAGGAAGAAGGCCAGGAAGACATAGAGAGAGCGCGCGCCGAGATAGGCAAGCGGCTTTGTCCAGCCGCGGGAGGCCAAAAGGGTCATCAGGATGATCGCGCCACCGGCACCGGCAAAACCCATCAGCAGTTCAACAGCGCGCACATTGATGAGACCCGAGAAGACAGTCGTACCAACGCTGCCGAGCATCATCAAGGCAAGCGCTGCAGCCTGCCAGGGTCGGCCTTGCGCCCAGGCGGCAAGGTCGAAGACATAGCGGGAGCCATAGATGCCCGCAACGAACCAGACAAAGCGCCAGGCGAACTCGTCAATCAGCATCCAGCCAGTGTCGAGCTGCAGGAAATAGAGGCTAATGGCAAAGAGGAAGACCAGAAGCTTTGAAGCATCGCGCAGCGCGCGCAGCACCAGAAAGAAGATGGCAAGCTCATAGATAAACCAGAGCACCGCGAAGGGCTGGATGGGGATCATCAGCAGATTGACATAGGTAATGTCCCAGTTGCCCCCGCTATGCGGGATCATCTTGATGCCGATCTGAATGACGGACCAGAGAAAATAGAAATAGGCAAAATGCACTACCTTGCCGTCGAGGAATGTCCGACGGTCGGCAAACAGGGCTTTCTGGGCGAAAAGACCCGCCACCAGAAAGAAAAGCGGCATGCGGAAGGGCTTGGCGAATTCGGATATGACGCCGAAGATTTCAGGCAAATGCTGGGTTGAGGCCTGAACGCCGTAAGTCGTGTGCTCGATCACCACGAGAGCAATCGTCAACCCTTTGACTGTGTCAATCCAGTCAATCCGACCTTTGGTTTTGCCAGGTGCCTGAGCCATTTTCTGCCTTCCTGATCCCAAACGGGACATAATCGTCCCGCTGAGAGACGTGACATGTCTGTTGGTGATCAATCTGCAGAAACTGCGCCAAAAAGGGCTGTTTTGCCTAGCGAATGGCGTGTTCCAGACCCACCAGACGCCGAATATCCTCCGGCGTCATGCCCTGGGTGCGATATTCACGCAGCGCCTGATCTCTTGCAGATTTGGAGAGGCGACGGCCGGTTTCATCACGGATGAGCCCGTGATGGTGATAACGCGGTTCGGGCAGGCCCAGCAGCACCTGCAGGAGACGGTGGATATAGGTGGCGGGAAAGAGGTCCTGTCCGCGCGTGACCATGGTGATCCCCTGATGGGCATCATCCACGACCACGGCGATGTGATAGCTGGTCGGCACATCCTTGCGCGCCAGAATGACATCGCCGAAATATTCCGGCTTGATAAGCAGGCGACCGGTGAGCCCTGTCGCGCTGGCCCCTTCCTCAAGGAAGGTGATGGGGCCGCCTGCCATGTCCTCGGCCAGCTGTCTTGCCTTTTCCATGTCCAGTCGCCAGGCATAGGAGCGCCCCTCCCACATCAGGCGGTTGCGCTCCTGCAGGGAAATATCCTTGTAGAGGCCGGGATAGAGATAGGCGCCGTCAGGATCCGTCGGCCAATGCTTCAGACCGATGCCGCTTTGCTGGATGGTGTCCGTGATTTCCTTGCGCGTGGCAAAGCAGGGATAGACAAGCTCCATATCGCGCAGTGTTTTCAGCGCTGCGGCATAGGCATCAAACCGCGTTGACTGCTGCAGCACAGGTTTTGGCCATGAAAGGCCCAACCAGGCAAGATCTTCAAATATGCCTTCAATATATTCCGCCCGTGTGCGCCCGAGATCGATATCCTCTATGCGCAGCAGATATTCCGCGCCTTCACGCGCGGCGATATCAGCGCCGAAAAGCACTGAATAGGCGTGTCCAAGATGAAGCCAGCCATTCGGGCTCGGTGCAAAGCGCAGGCGCTTTACGGGATGCGTCATTGTATGCTCCGTGCGGACGCCTACACTCCGGTTGCGCCTCTTATAGCGCAATGCGAGTGGGGGATTAAGGAGAAGCTATGACAAAACCATTGAGCGGGCCGATGGCATCCTCCGCGTCGGGCAAGACCGACAGTCTGGTCATTCTCTGCCACGGCTATGGCTCGGACGGGCAGGACCTCATGGGGCTTGTGCCGCATTGGCAAAAACGCCTGCCCAACATCGCTTTTGCCGCGCCCAACGGGCCTGAGCGATGCCCGGGGAGTCCGACCGGCTATCAATGGTTCGCGCTGACGCGTCTTGCGCCTGAGGAAATCGCCAGAGGCGTGGAAATGGCTGCCCCGGCCCTTGATCAATATATCGAAACGCAGCTGGACCGGCTCAAACTGGATGCCTCGCGTCTTGTGCTGGTTGGCTTCAGTCAGGGCACCATGATGTCCCTGCATGTGGGACTGCGGCGCGCAGGTGCGCCGGCAGGCATTCTCGGTTTTTCCGGCCTGATGGCGTCGCCGCCGCCCGCAGACCTGATGTCGCCGCCACCTGTGATGATGATCCATGGCGATGCCGACGACATGCTGCCTGTTTCACAGATGCATCTGGCTGTGCGTGAACTGGGCGAAGCTGGTGTCAGCGTTCAATGGCATGTCTCGCCAGGCGTCGGTCATGGAATCGATCCGGAAGGTCTGGGGACAGGTGGCCGTTTTGTGCAGGCCGCCCTATCTGGTCGTCTGCGTGGCGCAGGGAAATCATGTCTGCGGGCTGAATTCTGACCGCGCCAAGACAGAGTGGCTTCACAAAGACGTTGCACTATATATAGTAAGGTGACGTTGACTGGGGTCATCCCGCAAATTCGAGTGAACAGCCCAGGAGGGTGTCGTGCACGGAACGTTTGCTACACCGGACAGTTGTCCGGCCCTCGTGCTGAACGCCGACTACCGGCCGCTCAGTTACTACCCGCTGTCGCTGTGGTCCTGGCAGGACACCATCAAAGCCGTGTTCCTCGATCGCGTGAATATTGTTTCCAACTACGACACCTTTGTGCGCTCACCGACATTCGAGATGCAGCTGCCAAGCGTCGTGTCACTCAAATCCTATGTGAAGCCCGTCCGCCATCCCGCCTTCACACGCTTCAATCTCTTTCTGCGTGACCGCTTCACCTGCCAATATTGCGGCGCACGGCATGACCTGACCTTTGATCATGTCATACCGCGTTCGCGCGGCGGCCAGACGACATGGGAAAATGTGATTACGGCCTGTGCCCCCTGCAATCTGCGCAAGGGTGGCAAGATGCCCGACCAGGCTGAAATGTTTCCGATGCAGCCTGCTTTCCGGCCGACGGTCACAGACCTGCACAAGAATGGCCGGGCCTTCCCGCCAAATTATCTGCATGACAGCTGGCAGGACTATCTTTACTGGGACAGCGAACTCGAGCCGTAAGAGCCACGCTTTCAGAGCTCCAGTTCAAGTCGCCCGTACATGTATTTTACATAGCTCAGCAGGCTGACGAGGAAGCTCGTCATCGCGATGATCTCAAGGCTTTCTTCGAGCGCAAAGCTCATTATGTATTTCAGACCCGTCGCGCCATAGGCCTCATATGTGACACCGCCGACCATTTCCATGCCGAGAGCGCCAGCCACGAAGACGGCCCCGGAGAGGAAAAACCACATCCCATAAGGCGCAGGCAGACGGCGCAGGAAGCCCAGATAAAAAATGCCAAAGGCCGGCACGAGAATGAGCGCCGGAATGACCCAGGCAAAGAGGAAAGGCCCGCTCGTGTGAAGGGCGCCCTGAATGGGTTCAAGCGCCAGTTCATGCACGCTGGTTGATTCATCAAGCGACAAGCCGATGAAGACGATGGTGAGGACAAGCCAATAGCCCACATCGGGCTGTTGCCGACGATAGGTCATGCGTGTGATGCAGGCGAGAAGACCGGCACAGACCACCATCGTCAGGGAGCTGTACCAGGCGGCCAGACATTGTTCGGCATCCAGCGCAATGTGGCGCATGTCCTGGAATACCGTCTCCTCCCCGAAATGATAGACGAACCATTCGCGAAACAGGCCCAGCGCGATCACAACAAGTGACGTTGCCACAAGGACATTGCCTGCCATGCGCAGCGAGATTGCATTGTCCGGCATCGGGCGCTGGTCGCGCCGGGTTGTGTCAAAATAGGTCATATCGGCCATGGGGTTCTCCTCCATGGCACGGGTCGCAATATCGGGGCCGCCTGAAATCAGGCTTTTTCGGAGATTTTGATGGCGAGGCGGCAGGCCGCCTTGATGGCGCCTGAGAGAAGCGGATAGGCGGGGGCTTCCCTGGCGCCCAGCGCGATGGCTTCTTCCTTGTGCGCAACCTCTTCCAGACGAAACTGTTCAATGGTATCGCGCAGCTCGGCCTCGTCGGCGCCGAGCTCATCAAGCTTGCGCACCTGTTCGGCATAATGATCGTCGATGACTTCTTCAATTGCGGCCGTGCAGGCATGGGCGGCTTTTTCGCCCATCAGGGCGGTTGCCGCGCCGAGCGCAAAGCCTGCCACATGCCAGACAGGCGCAAGCGCGGTGGGACGGACATTGCGCGCATTGACGATGCTGTTGAAGCGGTCGAGATGGATTTCTTCATCCCTGGCCATATGCTCAAGCGAGGCGGCAATATCTTTCTTTCCCGGCAGATTGCGGAAGACGGCAAGCTGGCCTTCATAAATGCGCACCGCTCCATATTCACCGGCATGATCAACGCGGATCATCTCTTCAATCGCTTGGCTACGGGTCTGACCCGGCTGTGCGGTGAGACGCGTTGCTGCCTTGTTCTTCTGGGTCTCACTCATCAGGCCACTCCTCCTCTTTCCTTGAGATAGCGCAGCACCGGTATGGTGGACAGGGCGGCCAGGAAAAGGGAGACGAAAAAATTGAGCCCCGCGAGTGAAATGCCGAAAATGGACCAGGCGGCTTCATCGCAGCGGGGCGCATGTACGCCGCCCTGCAGTGACTGCTGAAGGGCTTCAAGCGAGTCCGCAACAAGGCCGCTGCCTGTGCAGTTGGACGGGCCCTTCCACCAGTCATATTCGACACCGGCATGATAGCCGGAGAGGACCGTGCCAATGGCGAAAGCGAGCGCACAGAGCGCCATGAAGATCACGGGCGCAATGCCCAGATTGGCTTCGCGCGAGAGAATGCCGGCAATGACCGCGGCACCAATGGCAAAGACATAGGGAATGCGCTCCTGCAGGCAGAGGTGGCAGGGTTCATAGCCGAAGCCATACTGGAAAACATAGGCCGTGCCGAGTGTGGCAACACTCAGGGCCAGAACGATCCAGGGGATGCTATTGGACGGCAGGTTCTTCAACATGGATGCCATTCAATCATGACTTGGCCTCGCTGTCCCCTCTGACCATGGCCGCGCGGATGGGACATTTCGCCTCTCACAGCTTGATCATGCCGATCAGCAGAAAACCCCCGATGAGCAGCACCATGAAGAGGATGGAGAGGATGCCGAAATACCTGTCGATGAAACGCTTGATGGGCGGGCCAAACCAGTAAAGAAGCCCCGAAACGACGAAAAAGCGGGCACCGCGTGCGACAAGGCTCGCGATCATGAAGACGGGGAAACTCAAGCCCGTGACGCCGCTGGCAATGGTGATGACCTTGTAAGGAAAGGGGGTGATGCCGGCGATCAGCACGATCCAGACGCCCCATTCATTGTAACGGCTGGCAAAGCTCTCAAAAGCCTCGGTGTAGCCATAGAAATTGAGGATGGGCAGGCCGACGGAATCATACAGGAAATAGCCGATGGCATAGCCAAAGGCGCCACCCAGGACTGAGGCGATAGTGCAAATGGCGGCATAGGCCCAGGCCTTATCCCGCTTGGCCAGCACCATGGGCACAAGCGCCACATCAGGCGGGATGGGGAAGACTGAGCTCTCGACAAAGGCAACAAGGGCAAGGCCCCAGCGGGCATTTTTATGGGCTGCCAGATCCATCGTCCATTCATAGAGACCGCGCAGCATGTCCATTTCTCCGTTCGGGGTGCCATTTGGGCATATCAGGGCCGCTGGAAGCTGTCTATCACGCCTCTTTTTAACAAATTGATGGGGTTTTCCATTGAAGCCGCCTCACGCCTGACTATGATGCGCGCCTCGGCGGTCGTGCGCGGCACCCGCCAGGCCCCTGTGGCGGAATGGTAGACGCGGCAGACTCAAAAAGGGGTTTGTCTTCCATGCGACGTTTTATCACGGTGAGTTGAAAACGCCGTGGTTTCAATGGGTTGGTGAAGTAGGAGTTTGAGGCCTCGAAACTAGAAAGTCGCGCTAGGTGCAGTATAGGAGCCAAGTGCGGCGGATAGAATCGGCGGCAATATGCGGGTGTGGCGGAACTGGTAGACGCGCTGGATTCAAAATCCAGTTCTGGTGACAGAGTGTCGGTTCGATTCCGACCACCCGCACCACAAATCATAGTGGCTCCCTTGCGACGTCGGTCGCCGCCAAAAAAGAGCCACCGAAAAATGCGCAGAGGCTATGTGCCCGGCCGCATGACCGCGGCGATGGCTCGAGAGCCCAGGCGGCAGGGCGAAGAAGCTACGCCTCAGCATCATACACCCATCTAAAATGTGGGTAGGGTTTTCGCGCTTTGGGCACCAAGTCCGGTGAAAAGTGCATCACTTCGTTGCAATCTGATGCAGCAATGGATATCATCCTCCAGAATTTGGGGGGTGATATGACCGAGCGTCCTCGCAAGGCAACGCGGCTGACGGTGAGCCTGGAAGAGCAGGACTATCGGATGCTGAATGAGATTGCGGTCGCGCGTGACGCTTCCCTCTCGTGGGTGATCCGACAGGCGATCCGGCAATTCATCGAAAATACGCCCAAGGCCCAAGACAAGCAGAAAGCGCCACATGGCGGCCGGACGGGCGGCGACCGATGAATGTCACTGCCTATCACGCTAGATACTACGCTCATGACCTGACTCGCCGAGCCTCCACCGGGTTGGATCGGCTTTCGATGTCGCTCTTCGACGCGGCTGTTGATCTGAACCCTCACCAGATCGAAGCGGCATTATTCGCGCTTGAATCTCCCCTTTCAAAAGGCGTCTTGCTGGCGGACGAAGTTGGCTTGGGCAAGACGATCGAGGCGGGAATTGTCCTATGCCAATTCTGGGCCGAGCGGAAACGACGCCTACTGGTCATCTGCCCGGCTTCGCTCAGGAAGCAATGGGCTCTGGAGCTTTCCGAGAAGTTCAATCTTCCGTCCCGGGTCCTGGATGCGAAGACCTACCGGGATGAACTCCGGCTCGGCCGCGCGCCGCTGAACGAGACGGGCATTCTCATCGTCTCGTTCAACTATGCCAGCGCCTTGCGTGAAGAAATCAAAGCGATCGCGTGGGATCTGGTTGTCATCGACGAGGCCCACAAGCTTCGGAACGCCTATCGTCCGAGCAACAAGGTCGGTCAGGGCATCCGCTGGGCCACAGAAGATTGCCGGAAGTTGCTGTTGACGGCGACGCCGTTGCAGAACTCGCTCGTTGAGCTCTACGGGCTTTCGACGCTCATCGATGAGCATCTGTTCGGCGACATCAATGCGTTCAGGGCGCGCTATGCCAGCGCCGGAAGCAGCATGACCGACCTGCGACAACGGCTTGCGACCTTCTGTAAAAGGACGTTGCGCAATCAGGTCGTTGAATATGTTCGGTACACCGAACGGCGAGCCATTACGCGTCCCTTTACATCGAGCGATGCCGAGCATTCGCTGTATGAGGCGGTTTCGGCCTTCTTGCAGCGCCCCAACAGCTACGCACTCCCTCAACGCCAGAGGCACCTTACCGCACTCATTCTGCGGAAGCTGTTGGCCTCGTCGTCACTCGCCATCGCCGGCACGCTCGATACGCTGCGAGCGAGATTGGAAACGCTGCGCGACGATCAGATCAAAGACGATCCGGAATTAGCCGAGCGGCTTATTGAATCGGAAGACATCGAAGACGAGCTCCTTGACGACATCCTGGCAGATGACACTGAACCGGAGTCGTCGGAAGCCAACGCGGCGCCGATCGACCGATCGAAGCTGAAAGAGGAAATCGAACTCTTGGAGCGCCTGAGTGCACGAGCGCGCGATATTCCTGTCGATACCAAAACCGAGACACTTCTAAAGGCGCTAGACATTGGTTTTGCGCAGATGGCTGAAACGGGCGCTGCGCGGAAAGCTGTCATCTTCACCGAGTCCCGCAGGACGCAGGACTATCTCAAGAGCTTTCTTGAGAGCCACGGCTACAAGGGTGAAGTCGTCGTTTTCAATGGGACCAACACCGGGCCTGAAGCGACGCAGATCTATGAAGCCTGGCTTGCAAAAAATAGACTGACCGGTCGTTCGTCAGGATCGCGCGGCATTGATGTTCGCGCTGCCTTGGTCGAGCATTTTAGGGATGATGCGACGATCCTGCTCGCGACCGAAGCCGCAGCGGAAGGCGTGAACCTTCAGTTCTGCTCGCTGGTCGTCAACTACGACTTGCCTTGGAACCCGCAGCGGATCGAACAGCGGATCGGCCGTTGCCATCGCTACGGGCAAAAGCACGACGTCGTCGTGATCAACTTCCTGAACGAGCGCAACGAAGCTGATCGACGCGTCCTCGAATTGCTCGGCGAGAAGTTCAGCCTCTTCAACGGCGTTTTTGGCGCGTCCGATGATGTCCTCGGTAGCATCGAATCCGGTGTCGATTTTGAGAAGCGTATCCTCGCGATCTATCAGGAATGCCGAACGTCGGAGGAGATTGAGGCGGCATTCCGGAAACTCCAGGAGGAGATGGACGCGAGCATTCAAGCACGCATGGATGATACGCGGCGCAAGCTCTTCGAGCGCTTCGATGAGGATGTTCACCAGCGGCTACGAATTCGGCTTGCCGATGCCAAAGCCCAGCTCGACCGGGTCGGCCAGCGTTTCTGGTCGTTGACACGGTTCGTTCTGGCGGATCGCGCCCGCTTTGACGATGAAGCGCTTGCGTTCGATCTCAAGGTCCCGCCGAGCCCGGAGATATCGCCGGGCCGCTACCACCTCATCTCGAAGTCACAGCCAGAGCCTGGCCATGACCGGAGCGAGGAACCGAGCCGTTTCCTGTATCGCCTGTCACATCCTCTCGGAGAGAAGGTTGTCCAGGGCGGAAAATCGCTCCCAGCGCCCGCGGCCGCCATCACATTCGATGTCACGAACCACGGCACGCGCGTTCATGTCGTCGAGGCTCTTCGCGGCAAGGCGGGGCACCTGATTCTGACGCGGTTGCAGATCGAGTCCTATGAGCGGGAGGAATATCTCCTCTTCTCCGGCTTTGACGATGATGGCACGACGCTGGATCAAGAGACCATGGAGAAGCTGTTCGGCTGCTCGGGCCACGTTGATGCGCCGACGGATATCCCGGACTCGGTAGCCAAACGGCTTGAAGCCGAAGCGCAGCGCTACGCCAAGGCAACGATCAGCCTCTCCCTTGAGCAGAACAGCGCCCATTTCAACCAGGCGCGCGACAAGCTTGAGAAGTGGGCGGACGACATGGTGCTTTCAGCCGAAAAGGCGCTGGCCGACACCAAGGAACAGATCAAGGTGCTGCGCCGCCAGGCGCGCCAGGCCGTTACGCTTGAGGAGCAGCACTCTATCCAAGAGAAAATCCAAACGCTGGAACACCAGCAGCGCCGCCAGCGGCAGGAGATTTTCACGGTGGAAGACGAGATCATGGAGAAGCGGGATTCGCTCATCGACCAGCTTGAGCGCCGGCTCGCGCAGCGGACCGAGACCGAAACCCTATTCACCATCCGTTGGCGGGTCGTTTGATCCGCCAGCCATGCAACTTGAACAAGAAACGAGACGCGTATGAGCCAGAAATTCGAGAAGCTGAAAACCCTGCTGAAGGAGCTGTTCCAGCTCGACCAGCCCGATCTCGATTTCGGCCTCTACCGGATCATGCACGCCAAGAGCGCCGAGGTGACGCAGTTTCTCGACAAGGACCTGCTGCCGCAGGTGCAGCAGGCATTCGGCCTTTACAAGACGGCCGACAAGGCGGAGCTGGAAAAGGAACTCGCCAAGGCGATCGAGCAGGCGCAAAGCCTTGGCGCCGATCCCGAGGCGCTGCCGAAAGTGAAGGAGCTGCGGGCAAAGCTCGCCAATGACGCGGTCGATATCGGCGGGCTTGAGAACGAGGTCTACGACCATCTGTTCAGCTTCTTCCGCCGCTACTATTCGGAAGGCGACTTCCTGGCCAAGCGCGTCTATCGGCCGGGTGTCTACGCGATCCCCTACGAAGGCGAGGAAGTCAAACTCCACTGGGCCAATCGCGACCAGTACTACATCAAGACCAGCGAGTATCTGCGCGACTACGCCTTTCGGCTGAAGCCGGACGATGCCACCAAACCCATGCGCGTGCATTTCCGGCTGGTGGATGCCGCCGAGGGCGAGCATGGCAACGTCAAGGCGGCCGAAGGCAAGGATCGAGTGTTCATCCTGGCGGGCGAGGATTTCATCGCCGAGGAAGATGGCGATCTGGTTCTGCGCTTTGCCTATCGCCCGGCGACCTTGGCCGACTGGCCGGAGAGCGAGCGCGAGGGGAAGAAGAAACCGCCGGCGCAGAAGGACCTCTCGGCTTCCGCTGTCAGTCGCATTCTGGCGGTCACGGATGTCGCCGTCACGTCGTGGATTGCCGAACTCGCCAAGCCGCATGTGAACCTGAACGGCGAAAAGCCGGGCCATTCCCGCCTCGAAGGGCATTTGAAGCGTTACACCGCCCGCAACACCTTCGACTATTTCATCCACAAGGACCTTGGCGGCTTCCTTCGCCGGGAGCTGGACTTCTACGTCAAGAACGAGGTGATGCATCTCGACGATATCGAGAGCGACACCGCGCCGCGCGTTGAGCAATATCTTTCCAAGATCAAGGTGATCCGCCGGATCGCCGGCAAGGTCATCGACTTCCTTGCCCAGCTTGAGGACTTCCAGAAAAAGCTGTGGCTGAAGAAGAAGTTCGTCGTGGAGACGCAATATTGCATCACGCTGGACCGGATTCCGGAAGAATTTTATCCGGAGATCGCCGCCAACGACGCGCAGCGCGAGGAGTGGGTGCGGCTGTTTGCGATTAACGAGAAAGAAGGATACTCGGCTCCGCTATCCGTTGAGTTCTTGAAGCAAAACCAGTCACTCGTGCTAGATACAGCATTATTCGGTATTGCGTTTTTAGAGAACATCGTTGTCTTGCAAGATCAATTGGACGAGGCGTTGAGTGGCATCATGGTTCACTCGGACAACTTTCACGCCCTCACGCTAGCCAGCCGGCGCTTCAGCGACGTTATTAAATCGATCTACATCGACCCTCCCTACAACACGGCCAGCAGCTCGATCCCCTATAAAAACAACTACAAGCATTCCTCGTTTGCTACTTTGATGAGGGACCGAATTGCCGCCTGCCATCCTCTCTTGAGACAGGACGGGGCAATCTTCGTGAGCATCGACAAGACTGAGAGAACTATTCTGGAGCACGCTCTTGATGAGGTATTCGGAACTGAGAACCACATTGAAGAACTGATCTGGACGCAGGCCACCGCCAACAGCCAGCTTCCGAACTATTCCACCAACCACGAATACGTGGAGGTCTACGCGAGCAATCGCGCTGCCGTGGAAGCTGACAAGGCGATGTTCCGTGAGCCCAAGCCCGGGTTCTCCGAAGTGATGGAGCTGGTCGCGGTACTGGACGCCGACTATCCGCCGCTCAGCGACGTGTCGAAAGCGCTCCAGGCGCTCTTCGAGAAGCACAAAGAGGAGTACCGCGCCGAGATCGAGGCGAGCGGCCAGGAGTGGGACGCCGACGCGAAGCGGCAGGACCCGTGGCGCGGGCTGTATCCCTACAACCGTGCGGAGTATCGCGATGCAGCCGGGACGTATGTTCCCGAAGAGGAGGCCAGGCAGCGCAAGGCGAAGCTATGGGTATGGAGTGAAATCCCTACTGGCGCTCCCGCTTCCAAACAGTCGCCAACCACCAAGGATCCCAACCATCCGAACTATCGATACTACAAGCCCATTCACCCGGTAACAGGAAAGCCTTGTCCGCATCCACAAAGTGGTTGGAAGTTCCCGGCAAAGCCGGACAAAAACAATGGCGATCGCCGGTCTTTCGAATCGCTGGAAGCCGATAAACGGATAGCGTGGGGAGACGACGAAAACAAAGTGCCGAGGACAAAAGGGTTCCTCCACGAAGTCGAGACTAACATCGGCACAAGCGTATTCTACGAGTACAACGACGGTGAGGCCGAACTAGCCAGTATGTTTGGCGAGTCTGGACTCTTCCTGTCTCCAAAGAGCTCGAAGTTCGTCAAGAAATTTGTACTCCAATCAACCAAGGCCGATAGTTGGTTCTCCGACTTCTTTGGTGGAAGCGGGAGTTCGGCGCATGCCGTCATTCAGGCCAACCGGGAAGATGGCGGGCGACGGAAATTTCTGACAGTTGAAATGGGCCACTATTTTGACACGCTCACCAAGCCGCGCATTCTCAAAGCAATTTACGCCAGTGATTGGAAAGGCGGCGCACCGCGCTCAAATGACGGAGGGAGCGCCGTTATCAAGGTTGTGCGCCTCGAGTCCTACGAAGACGCCCTCAACAATCTGGTCCCGCGTCGCTCGGCACAGCAAGACGATCTTTTGGAATCCGCCGAAGCACAGGGCGCCGATCGCCTCAAGGAGCACTACATGCTCCGCTACATGCTCGACGTGGAAACGCGCGGCAGCCAGTCGCTGCTGAACGTCAAGGCCTTTGCCGACCCGACCGGCTACAAGCTGAAGGTCAAGCGCCCGGGATCGGATGAAAACCGGGAGGTGAACGTCGACCTGCTGGAGACGTTCAACTGGCTGATCGGCCTCACCGTGCAGGGCATCGCCGCGCCGCAGACCTTCAGCGCCGAATTCGAGCGCGACACCGAGGGACGGCTCGGCCTCAAGGGGCGGCTGCGCCAGGATGCGGGCGGCCCGTGGTGGTTCCGCACGGTGACCGGCACCACCACGGATGGGCGCCGCGCGCTGATCATCTGGCGCAAGCTTACCGGCAATGCCGAACAGGACAATCTCGTGCTCGACACGTGGTTCACTCGCGCAGGTTATTCGGCCAAGGACAGCGAGTTCGGCCTGATTTACGTCAACGGCGACAACAATCTGGAGAACCTGAAAGCGGCCGATGACACCTGGAAGGTCCGTCTGATCGAAGAGGACTTCCACCGGCTGATGTTCGACACGGAGGGTCTGTGATGGCCCGCGCCGCGACAACGACCACGCGCCGACGCGCGAACGGGAGACCCCAGGTTCCTTTCGTTCACAAACTGGCTCTGAACCAGTGGCTACTCTCGCTGTTTGACGTGAAGCGGTTCGAGCAACTGGCCGAACATCTGCGCAACGAGAAGCTGGAAGGCATGGACGAGAACAACGTCCATCATTTCCATCACGCACTGACGGCGCAGCTTTTCAATCTGACCAAGCTGCCGACCGAGCTGCTGCTCGAATACGACCAGAACATCGTCAAGCACACCCAGCGCCTGAACGAGCGCCGCATCACCCGCGGCGAAGCGCCGATCGTCTGGAAGTATTTCCAATACCTGACGCTGCTCTTCACCGAGATCTACCTCGATCGCTATTTCAATGATCCCGCGGCGCTACTGAAGGCGATCAACGAGCAGGTCGCCGCTTGCAATGCCGACAAGCCGGAAGCGGACCACATTTCGCCCTTCAAGGAAGACGGAGAGGCGTGGTCACAGATCAACAAGATCGCCTACTGGAGCGCGACTGGCAGCGGCAAGACGCTGCTGATGCATGCCAACATCCTGCAGTACCAGTTCTATCTCGACAAACACGGCCGGCGCCGCGAACTGAACCGGATCATCCTGCTGACGCCGAACGAAGGCCTCAGCCAGCAGCATTTGCGGGAATTCGAGGCGGCGGGCCTGGCAGCCGAGCTGTTCCAGAAGGACGGCACCGGGCTCTTCACCGGGCAGCGGATCGAGATCCTCGACATCCACAAGCTCAAGGACGAGATGGGCGACAAGACCATCGCCATCGATGCCTTTGAGGGCAACAACCTCGTGCTGGTTGACGAGGGTCACCGCGGCGCGTCGGGCGGCGAGGAAGGCGCCTGGATGCGCTTCCGCAACGCGCTCTGCGAGAAGGGTTTCTCCTTCGAATACTCCGCGACTTTCGGGCAGGCGGTGAAGGGCAGTCGCGCGCTCACCGACACCTACGCCAAAAGCATCCTGTTCGATTATTCCTACCGCTACTTTTACGGTGACGGATTCGGGAAGGACTACCAGATCCTCAATCTCGACGAGGGAACGCAGGCAAACCATCTCGACGCCTATCTGGTCGCCTGCCTGCTGGCGTTCTTTCAACAGCAGCGGCTCTTCAAGGAGCAGGGCTTCGCGTTCCGCCCGTTCAACATCGACAAGCCACTCTGGATTTTTGTCGGCGGCAGCGTGACCAAGACGCTCGCCTCGCGCGATGCATCCGACATCATCGAGATCCTGAAGTTTCTATCGCGCTACGTGTCCAATCGCTCCGCGAGCATTGAACGCATCGACCGCGTCCTTAATCAGGGCCTTGTCACCGCTGGCGGGAAGAACCTTTTCGCAGGCCGCTTCACCTATCTCAACACGATCGGTCTGTCGTCCGCGCAGGTGTTCGACGAAACGCTCGCGATCCTGTTCAACGCTGCAGGTGGCGGCGCGCTCCATGTCGAGAACCTGAAAGGCGCGACCGGCGAGATCGCACTGCGCGTAGGCGACAACGATCCCTTCGGCGTGATCAACGTGGGCGACGACGCCAAGCTGGTCAAACTGTGTGAAGACAACGGGATCGCCACCCAAGACAGCGAGTTTGCTGGCTCGCTCTTCCATGCAATCAACACGCCGCAATCGACCGTCAACCTGCTGATCGGCTCAAAGAAGTTCACCGAGGGCTGGAACAGCTGGCGCGTGAGCACCATGGGCTTGATGAATGTCGGCCAGACGGAGGGCTCGCAGATCATCCAGCTCTTCGGCCGCGGCGTTCGTCTCAAGGGCTATGGTTCGAGCCTGAAGCGAAGCGGCAAAGCGCAATTGCCGGATGAGATGGAGCGTCCAAAGCACATCGGGGTGCTGGAAACGCTTTCGATCTTCGGAATTCGAGCCGACTACATGGCACAGTTCCGCGATTTCCTCGAAGAGGAAGGGCTGCCGGTCAACGATGACCGCATCGAGTTCATGCTGCCGATCATCAAGAACCTGGGAACCCAGAAGCTCAAGACGATCCGCCTCAAGAACACGATCAACGGTGTCAGCACCGAGTTCGGCGATGCGTTTCGGCGCTTGGGACCGATCCCGACACTGGCGAAGCCCGATCCGGCCAGGGAAGAGGCGACGGCATACCTTCAGAGGAACCAGGTCGTTCTCAACTGGTATCCAAAAATCCAGGCCATGAAATCGGGCGGCGTCGCCGGCGGCGATGTCGAGGCCGCGCCGAACCAAGCCCACCTGAATGCGAGGCATGTCGCGTTCCTCGATCTCGATCGGCTCTATTTCGAGCTGGAGCGATTCAAGGCTGAGCGCGGCTGGTACAATCTCAACCTGTCCCCGGATGGGATTGCCAGACTCCTTGCCGACCAGAGTTGGTATCAGCTTCTCATTCCGGCCGAAGAACTGGTGTGCGACTCGTTCGAGAAGGTCCGTCTCTGGGAAGAGATCGCGCTGTCCTTGCTGAAGAAATTCACCGAACGCTACTACACGTTCCGCAAGCGTGAATGGGAACTACCCCATCTCGAATATCAGGAATTGACGGAAAACGATCCGAACTTCCCCAAAGGCCGCGACGAAGACGGCGAAGGGTACTACCGCATCCTCCTCGATCGGTCGCAGGAAGAGATCGTTACCAAGCTCACGGAGTTGAAAGGCCTGATCGAGAGTGGGAATCTGAAGTCGTGGGAGTTCAGCGGTATGAAGGCGATCTGGTTCGGCAGGCACCTGTACGAGCCGCTCCTCTATCTCGATCAGAACATCGTCGAGGTCAGTCCGGTGCCGCTTAACAAGGGCGAGCGCAATCTGGTTGAGGATGTGAAGGCATTCCATGACGGTGCGCCGGAGTTTTTCGCCGACAAGGAACTGTATCTGCTGCGCAACCTGAGCAAGGGCCGCGGCGTTGGCTTCTTCGAAGCGGGCAACTTTCATCCCGATTTCATTTTGTGGCTGATCGTCGGAGGACATCAGTACATTGCGTTCATCGATCCCAAGGGCATCCGCAATCTGGGATTCAACGATCCGAAAATCCAATTCTTCCAGACCATCAAGGACATCGAACGCCGCCTTGCCGAGCCCTCCGTGACGCTCAGCAGCTTCATCATCTCAAACACGCCGTCACACGTGATGCGGCTCCTCTGGGCTGTCGAGAAACCGGCGATGGACTCGCGCAACATCCTCTTCCAGGATGAGGACAAGGCGATTTACGTTCGCGAAATGATGCAGCGGATTGCGACATCAGCGAGTTTGAACTGATACGATCCGCTCAGCCGATTTCAGTCGATCTCGGCGATCAGCAGACAGTGAAGACTACCCGTGCGCGCATCTCGCGGCGCCGACAATCCGACGATCCAACTTCGCCCGTCACAAAGGCGATGAAGATCGACGATCTGGTGGAGCATTGCTGACCTATCCCTGTTCGAGTGGGATGGATTCGGGAACTGGAGCCAGGAGTGGGTTGGCGCTGGCCGGCTTGGCTATGCCGGCGCGGCCGAGCGGTCCGGGCCGCCCCATTGGGAATATTTCCGCCATCGCAGGAACTATCTTGTTGCGAATGCGTCTTATTAGCATAATGGGCCGATAGCCATCGAATCCTACTGGTCAGGGGGTTTGGGATCATCCCGAAAGGGCCACAGATTCATCACATATACTTGGAGGTACCCACAGGCATTTTGTTACCGCGATCAGCAAGACGATGCCGAACCGATCGCGGAGCCTACAAGAAGGGAGACCGGATCGCTGGCGGCACCGCTTGAATTGAGGCATTTGCGTTACGCTGTCGCGGCCGCGCATCACCGCAGCTTTCGGCGTGCGGCGGAAGCGCTTGGTGTCAAGCAGTCGACGCTCAGCCGCTGCATTCGACAGATGGAGGACCGTCTGGGTGTCGCGGTATTTGAGCGGTCGAGCGGCGGCGTGCGGCTTACAGCGGCCGGCGCCGAGATACTGCGCACCTCCCGGCATCTGGTCGAAGGGCTGGACCACATGATGGCGACGGCCAAGGCCGCCGGCCGGGGCGAGGCTGGCCGGTTGACCGTTGGATTCTATACTTCTCTTTCGGCCGGGAACTTGCGCGCGAGCTTGATGGAACATGCGCGACGGTTTCCGCAGGTGGAGATCCGTACAGTCGAGGGAGCGCGGGCGAGCCTTTTCACGGGCCTGGAGCGCGGCACGCTCGACGTCGCCATCGTCACCGGAGCGCCGACCGCACGCAATGTGAAGGCCATGCCGCTTTGGAGCGAGCGTGTCATGGTCGCTCTGCCCGAAGGCCACCGGCTGGCGGCGAACAACATCGTCTACTGGACGGACCTCAAGGACGAGACCTTCCTTCTCAGCCAGCGCGATCCGGGGCCGGAGATCCAGGATGTCCTTCTCGCGAAGCTCGCCGCGCCCGGCGAGCGGCCGAAGGTCATCAGCCATGACATCAGCCGCGAGAACATCAAGAGTCTGGTCGGCGCGGGTTTCGGCGTCAGCCTGATGTGTGAGGCGTGCATCGGCGCCAACTATGCCGGCGTGGTCTATCGCGAGGCGCGCGACGGTAACGGCCCTAGCCGGATCAGCTATACGGCCTACTGGCAGGACGACAACGACAATCCGGCGCTGGCGCATTTCCTCAAGCTGCTCGAGGAGCGCTATCCCCTGCTGTCCAACGGCAACTGAGGATTCTGCCGCGCGTTGGCGAAGGCTCGATCAGTCGCCACGAAGCGCGCTGCCATCGGGACGATCAACTTGGCTGGTTCACCGACAGGCAGCCTCGTTTCCCGGCCCAGGATCTCGGCATAGACGACGAGGTCGCGATGCACCGCGGCGGGAAGCTCGACGGCTCAGGCCAGTGCCACTAGCTCGCGGAAGTCCGTTTCGCGGATGATGCGGATGGGTAAGCCCTTGCTGGCCAGCTCCTCCGCCTTGCGATGTTTGGAGCTCTTCTCGTGCCCAGCGAGGCGTTGCACGTCTGTGTCGCCGACCACCAGCAGCGTCGTTTTCTTCGTGACGCCGGAATCAACCTCGCACCCGACCGATGCAGCTAGATCGGCGGCTTCACGACGCGGGATCGCCAGCGCCCCGGTGAACACGATTACCTCCCCAAACAGCAGGCCGTCCGGGTTGCCGTCGCGCCGGATAGCAGCGCCAGCGTTACTGGAGGACGGGTCGATGGGCTGCCGAACACGGGATAGCCAGCCGTCGAGGTCGAGGCCGGTCTTCTGCATCGCAGTCAGAAGGATGTGTCCGGCCGCCTTCGCATCTTCCAGGGCATGGTGGTGCTGGAACTCGTATCCGATCAGCCTGCAAACGTCTGCGAGACCGTAGCCGCTGCTGGCGCACTCCGCCCAGGTGCGGCGGGCAACGCGGGCTGAGTCGAGCCATGTGCAGGTGGGCTCGGCAACGGCCCAGCGGCTTGACGCTTGGTGCGTGGCGACCCGGTCGAAGTGGGTATGGGTGACGGCGACAGCGTCCCGAAGCATGTCGTGAAGTGTCCGCGACGCATCCGCATAGGTCGGCGCGCCCCTCACCATGTCCACGTCGATGCCATGGATGGAGACATTGATGCCGTCGAAGTAATCTTGCGAATCGACCAGCGAGTACCATTCGCCCGCGATCTTGCCATGCTCGAATTTCACAGCTCCGATAGAGCAGATTGACGCCATATCTGCATTGGCGGTTTCCACGTCTATTGCCACGAAATTCATTGGCGCGTCCCCTCGCCATTCTCTGCCTGTGACTTGAGAAATACACGCAAGCTGGACCGGCCTCAAGGATGAGACCTTCCTTCTCAGTCATATCAGCCTGATGTGCGAGGGCGTGCGATGGCAACGGCCCGAGCCAGATCAGCTATGCTGCCTACTGGCAAGGCGACAACGACAATCCGGCGCGGGCGCATTTCCTCAAGCTGCTCGAGGAGCGCTATCCCTTGCTGTCCAATGGCGACTGAGGGTTCCGCCGCGCCTTCGCGAATGCGCGATCGGTCGCCATGAAGCGTTCCACCATCGGGGCGATCAGCTTGGCCGGCTCGCCGACAGGCTGGCTCGTCTCCCGACCCAGGACCTCGGCGTAGGCGACGAGGTCGCGATGTACCGCGGCGGGAAGCTCGACGGTGAGCTTGACCGGCCTGTCGTCGGCAATGGGGCCGAGTTTCAGTTTCGCCATGGATCATCCGCCATAGGGTTCGAGGACAAGGTCGCGCGTAACGATCACACGGACGGGAAAGCCGGGCCGGATGGTCAGTGTCGGCGCGACATTGAGCTGGCGCCGAACGATCTGCTGGCCGGCATCATTGATCGTGTCCTGCGCGCCGCCGCGAATGGCGCTGATCAGGCGATCGTTGTCGTCGGCGGCCAGTTCCGCACCGACGCCAAGCAGGGTCGAGAGCGCGGCCGCCTTGGCGATGTCCCACCAATGATAGTCGACGCCGTCCTCGAGGCCGGCGTAGCCTTCAGCGTCCGCGCCCGGCTGGCGCTCGAGCACGATCGAGCGGCCGTTCGGCATGATGAGCCGGTTCCAGACGAGGAGCACGCGCCTTTGGCCGAAACCGACGCCATTGTCGTACTGACCGATCAGCCGGGTGCCCTGGGGCACGAGCAGCAGCCGGCCGGTCGGGCTGTCATAGACGTTCTCCGTCACCTGCGCGGTGATCTGGCCCGGCAGGTCGGAGCGGATGCCGGTGATCAAAGCCGCCGGGATGACGGCGCCCGCCTGGAGCACGTAGGGAGAAGCTGGCGCGGCGATGCGGTCGGGCGAGACGGTGCGGCGGTCGACGGCCGCGTTGAGGAAGGCAAGTTGCCGCTCCTGCGCCGAGGGTGTCGCCGGCTGCGGCGCCAGGCCCAGACTGGTGAGGTCCGGCAGGACCGGCTGATTGGACGATGTGGGATCGGGATTGGCGGCTGAAGGCGGCCGGGTCTCGGTCGCGGCAAACAGCCGGCTCGTGCGGGCGGTCTCGATCTCCTGGCGTCGGCGCTGCTCTTCGGCGCTGATGCCCGGGTCCGGAACCGCCATTCCGGGCACAGGAACGGCTTGGCCACGGTTCTGAGCGTCGAGGATCGGGCGGCCGAGATCGCCGGGGAGCGGTTGCCCCAGGATCGGACCGGTATAGTCGCGCGGAAGCCCGGCGAGGCCATCCGCCGTCGTGCGGTTCTCAGTCGAGTAGAGTTCCTGCGCCTGGTTGCCGCCGTCGCGGATCTGGAGCGCGTAGATCAGCGCGCCGCCGATCCCGGCGCAGGCGACGAGGCCGATTCCGGCCAGCACCTTTGGCGACAGCCGCGTGACGCGCGGCGGCTCGGCGCGCAGACGCATGGCGGGCGCCGCCGCGGGCTCGCCGGTCAGCGGCCGAGCTTCGTCAGTCTCCGACCCTTCCTCCTTCCGGGGATCATTGTCACTCACGACGCGGGCCTCCCATCGGTGCGCACGATGCGGACGCGCTTCTGGGAGTTGCCGGCGCCGAAGCGCAGTTCGGCGGCGGCGAACAGCCGGTCGACGATCATGTAACTGCCGCGCACGCGATAGTTCACGAGCTCGGCGGTATTGCCCTCCGGGCCGACGACGAACAGCGGCGGCATCTCGCCCTGGCCGATCCCACGCGGGAACTCGATGAAGACCTGCCGGCCATCGTCATAGGCGCGCAACGGTCGCCACGGAGCGCGGTCGCCTTCGATCGCATAGCGGAAATTGATATTGGCGAGATCGACGCCGGTGGCGACGGGCTGGGCAGCCTGGGCCTCGGCATTCTGCCGGCGGAGCGCAATGAGCTGGTCCTGCGGATATTGCCAGGAGACCGAAGCCATATAGGTCCGCTCGGTCGAGCGCAGTTCCATATGGTAGGTGCGCCGGTCGGTGTTGATGACGAGATTGGTTGTGAGGTCGGCGCGTGTCGGCTTCACCAGGATGTGGATCTGTTTCGTCGCGCCTGATCCGCTCTCGGTATCGCCGATGATCCAGCGCACGGTGTCGCCGGCGGCGACGGGACCGGAGCCGACGAGCTGCTCGCCGGGCTGGAGTGCGATATCGGTGATCTGGCCGACGGCGGTATAGACCTGATAGAGGGCTCCTCCCGTGAAGGGATAGACCTGCATCGCATTGATGAAGCCGTCGCGCACCGGCTGCACGCGCGCGGCGGCGTTGGCCTGATTGACCCGCGCGGCAGGGTCGGCAGGCTCGGGCGTGCGGCGTGATTCCTCGACGGGCTTCATCTGCCCCGGCAACGGCAAGGGTTTCGGCAGTTCCACTACCTGCACCGGCGCAGGCGGATCGGCGCGCAGCGTCGCCGGCGCTGCATCATCATAGGAAATCTCAGGCGGCCTGTGCGTCGTCGCGCAACCGGCGAGCGCGGTCGTGCAAAGCAGCAGAAGCGGCAGCGCGGATTTGCGCAAGGGCAGAAATACGATTGTGGGGAAAGCCGTGTTTCCGGCTTTGTGGAAATGCGGCTTCATTGCCCAAGCTCCCGTGACCAGTTGATGGCGTTGACGTAGATGCCGAGCGGGTTGGCCCGGAGTTTCTCGGTGTCGCGCGGTGGCTGCACGACGACGGTGAGGATGGCGGTCCAGCGCGAGGTCTCGGCGAGCGAGCCGTCCTGATAGCGGCGTTCGGTCCAGGCGACGCGGAAAGACTCGGGCGATGCCCGGATGACGCTGGAGACGTCGACGGCGACCTGCTGCTTGCCGACCCTGGTGAAGGGATCGTTCGAGCGGGCGTAGTCGTTGAGCGCCATCGCGCCCCGGTCGGTCGTGAAGTCGTAGGCGCGCAGCCAGTTCTGCCGAACGATGATCGCGTCGGCGGGAATCGAGCGGACCTGCTCGATGAAGCGCGCAAGGTGCCAGGCGATCTGGGGGTCGGTCGGACGATAGTCGGCGACCGCCGGGGCCACCGCCTGCGCCTGGCCGAGATTGTCGACCTGCACCACCCAAGGGACGATGGTGCCGCGCCCCGACTGCCAGACAAGAGCCGATGCGAATCCGGCCGAGAGGATCAGCGAGCCGAAGGCCATCAGCCGCCAGTTCCTCGCCTGGACGCGCGCCGAACCGATGCGCTCGTCCCAGATCTGCGCGGCCTTCTGGTAGGGCGTTTCCGGCTCTGGCGTCCTGCCGTAATGGGTGGATGGTCGTTTGAACATCAGCGATCACTTTCGGAAAGGTTGATTGAAGAGCCGGAGCCATGGCTGTCGCCCGCACGGACGGCATGCGCGGCGGCGGAAACGCCGTGACTCATGGTCTGGGAGCGCTTCATCCGCCTGGCCCAATCCGGCGGGCCGTCGGCCCGCGCGGACGCCTCGGCCGCGCCCCCGCCGATCGTGCCCATGGTGGAAGTGCCGCCCGTGGCTTCAAACGCCGACTTGCCGCCCTCGGTGAAGCTGGATTTCATGGCTTGGGAGGTACGAGTGGCAGCACGGCGAAGGGGCGATATGGCCGCGCCGCCCGCTGCGTGGGCAACCGCGCCAAGGCCGGAAGCCACACTCGCGGCGCCCGTTTGGCCAGCGGAGCCGAGGCTGTAGGCGGTCGATGCGCCGCCCGCGAGCGCGGCCCCGCCACGCGCGGCGGCGGCTCCGCCGGACAGGGCGGCAGCACCTCCGCGGAGCGCCATGCCGCCCGCCGCTCCCGCCGCCACCATCGCACCGCCAGCGGCGAGGCCGGCACCGACCGCGGCGCCCGCGCCGAGCTGCGGGCCGCCGGAGACGAGGCCAGCGGCGATGCCGGGGCCGAAGATGCCGAGGCCGAGCAACGACAACGCGGCGAGCACGATTGCCATCGCCTCGTCGATGGTCGGGGTCGCGCCGCCGAAGCCGGCGGTGAATTCGGCAAAGAGCGTCGAGCCGATGCCGATGATGACGGCAAGCACCAGGACTTTGATGCCCGACGATATGATGTTGCCGAGCACCCGCTCGGCCATGAAGGCGGATTTGCCGAAGAGGCCGAAAGGAATGAGCACGAAACCGGCGAGCGTCGTCAGCTTGAACTCGATGAGCGTGACGAAGAGCTGGACGGCGAGAATGAAGAAGGCGAGCAGAACCAGCGCCCAGGCGAGGAACATGCAGGCGATCTGGATGAAGTTTTCGAAGAAGGACCAGTAGCCCATCAGGTCGGAGATGGAGTCGAGCAGCGGCCGGCCGGCATCGAGGCCGGTCTGCGCCACCTTGCCGGGTCGCAGGAGATCGGCGGTCGAGAAGCCGGTCCCGCTCGCCTTGAGGCCGAGGCCGGCGAAGCTCTCGAAGACGATGCGGGCGAGATTGTTCCAGTTGGAGATGATGTAGGCGAAAACGCCGACGAACAGGGTCTTCTTGACGAGCCTGGCGATGATGTCGTCGTCGGCGCCCCAGCTCCAGAACAGCGCGGCCAGCGTCACGTCGATGACGATCAGCGTGGTCGCGATGAACGCGACCTCGGATCCAAGCAGGCCGAACCCGCTGTCGATGTAGCGGGTGAAGACCTCGAGGAAATGGTCGATGACGCCGGTGCCGCCCATGATGCCTATCGTGTCTCTGAAGGTGATGCCGGCGGCGGGACGGCGGGCGATGAGCCGGGTGCGAGAAAGCGCTCGCGGTTGTCCGCCCAGGCGCGCAGGCAGGCGGGATCGCGCGTTGCCGCCTCGCCGAGGCGCTGACAGCGCCTCAATTCGTCCCGCAGCGGATCGGTGGAGGATGTCCCCGCCGGTCTCTCAGGCCGGGCGGCCGGCTCTTGCCCCTTCCGGGTCAGCTCGATCGCCGTCGCGGTGATCGCTACCGCGACGAACACGATGGCGCCGAGGCGGGCCAGCATCTTGCCGTCCATGACACGATCCTCTTGTGGGGCCTCAATTGCCATTCTGGAACATCTGGGCATTGCCGGGCTGGTAGCCGACGCCCGGCGTCAGGAAGCGCCGGCGCTGCTCGCGGCCCTGTTCGGCGGCTGCGGCACGCTCGGCTTCGGAGAGCGCCTGCGCCCGGCCGTTGGCGGCGACCACGGCGGTAAGGTCGCCGAGCTGCTGGGCCTGAAGCGCGAGAAGCTGGTTGCCGGCCTGCGTCGCCTGAAGCGCGCCTGTCGCGCCCTGGCTCCGGCCGACGAGCGCCGACATCTGGGCGCGGTTGGTGTCGATATTGCCGACGACACCCGCCTGGACGCGCATCGCATCCTGAAGCCCGGCAACGGTGTTCTGCCAGCGCTCGCGCGCCTGGGTGACGAGTTGCTGGTCCGAAGCCGTAAGCGAGGCGCTGCCGTAGGTCGATTGGAACGCCTGGTCGATTTGGTGCACGTCGAAGGCGATATTCTGGGCCTGGTTCAGGAGCTGCTGCGTGCGCTGCACGGATTGCTGGATCTGCTGAAGCGACGAGTAGGGCAGGCTGGCAAGGTTGCGGGCCTGATTGATCAGCATCCGCGCTTCGTTCTGAAGCGAGGTGATCTGGTTGTTGATCTGCTCCAGTGCCCGCGCCGCCTGCAGCACATTCTGCGCATAGTTGGTCGGGTCGTAGACGATCCAGGCGGCGGCCGCCGGCTGCACGAACAGGGGAGAGACGGCGACGGGCAGCGCAAAGATGGTCGCGGCGAGAAGCGCCGCGCGGGAACGACGGATAATCATGGCTTGATCTCCAGGTTGGTGAGGTCGGGAATGAGGTCGGCGGCCCAGCCGACGCCGCGGTGGCGCAGCCACGCGGCAAGGAAGCCGTCGCGGCCCTGGCTCTCGAAGATGCGCGCGATGGCGGCCTGGTCGGTCTTCGATGACGCGGCGCAGAGCGCGAGCGCGACCTCGCTCAAGCCTAGCTCAAACAGGCGGTTGCCGCGGCGCGACTGGCAGTAATAATCGCGCTTGGGCATCGCCCGCGCCAAAATCTCGATCTGCCGGTCGTTGAGGCCGAAGCGCCGGTAGATCGCCGTGATCTGCGGTTCGATCGCCCGCTCGTTCGGCAGCAGCAGCCGGGTCTGGCAGCTCTCTATGATTGCCGGCGCAATCGCCGAGCCGTCGATGTCGGAGAGAGATTGCGTGGCGAAGACCACGGAAGCGTTCTTCTTCCTGAGCGTCTTCAGCCACTCGCGGAGCTGGCCGGCGAAGCCCTCGTCATCGAGGGCGAGCCAGCCTTCGTCGACGATCAGCAGCGTCGGGCTGCCGTCGAGCCGGTCCTCGATGCGGTGGAACAGGTAGGCGAGGACGGCCGGCGCGGCGCCCGTGCCGATCAGCCCCTCGGTCTCGAACGCCTGCACGGAGGCGCTGCCGAGATGCTCGGATTCCGCGTCGAGCAGCCGGCCGTAGGCGCCGCCGACGCAATAGGGCCTGAGCGCCTGCTTCAAATCGTTCGATTGCAGCAGGACGGCGAGCCCCGTGATCGTCCGCTCGCCGACTGGCGCACTGGCGAGCGAGGTCAGCGCCGACCAGAGGTGCTCCTTGACTTGCGGATCGATCGAGATGCCCTCTCGCATCAGGATCGCGACGATCCAGTCGGCCGCCCAGGCGCGCTCCGGCACGTCATGGATGCGCGCGAGTGGCTGGAGCGAGACGGACGTCTCCGCATCTTCGGTCAGCCCGCCGCCGAGGTCGTGCCAGTCACCGCCCATGCCAAGTGCCGCAGCACGGATCGAACCGCCGAAGTCGAAGGCGAAGACCTGGGCCTGCGCGTAGCGCCGGAACTGGAGCGCCATCAGCGCCAGCAGCACCGACTTGCCGGCGCCGGTCGGGCCGACGACGAGAGTATGGCCGACATCGCCGACGTGAAGGGAAAACCGGAACGGGGTCGAGCCCTCGGTCTTGCCGAAGAGCAAGGGGGGAGCAGCGAAGTGCTCGTCCCGTTCCGGCCCCGCCCACACCGCCGACAGCGGGATCATGTGGGCGAGGTTGAGCGTCGAGACCGGCGGCTGGCGGACATTGGCGTAGATGTGTCCGGGCAGCGAGCCGAGCCAGGCATCGACTGCGTTGATCGTCTCCGGCATCGCCGTGAAGTCGCGGCCCTGGATGACTTTCTCGACGAGCCGCAGCTTCTCCGCCGCGATCCGGGGATCGTCGTCCCAGACGGTGACGGTTGCCGTCACATAGGCTTGCCCCGCGAAATCCTGCCCGAGCTCCTGCAGCGCGAGATCGGCGTCGGCGGCCTTGTTCGCCGCATCGGTGTCGACCAGGGCCGAGGCCTCGTTGGTCATGACCTCCTTGAGGATCGCGGCGATCGACTTGCGCTTGGCGAACCACTGCCGCCGGATTCTGATGAGCAGCCTGGTGGCGTCGGTCTTGTCGAGAAGGACGGCGCGCGTCGACCAGCGATAGGAGAAGGCAAGCCGGTTGAGCTCGTCCAGGATGCCGGGCGTGGTTGCCGTCGGGAAGCCGACGATGGTCAGCACCCGCAGATGCGCGCTGCCGAGGCGCGGCTCGAGGCCGCCGGTGAGCGGCTGATCCGCCAGCAGCGCGTCGAGATACATCGGAATCTCGGGGACGCGCACGCGGTGGCGCCGACAAGAGACGCAGCCATGGAGGTAGGTCAGCGTTTCGGCGTCGTCGAGCCAGGCGCATTCGGGCATGAAGCCTTCGATGAGCTGGAGGATGCGGTCGGTGCGGTCGACGAAGCCGCGCAGGACCTCGTGAGGGTCGACGCCGGTCTGTTCGCGGCCCTCGTAGAGCCAGGTCTCGGCGCGCGCGGCGTCCTCGACCGGCGGGAGATGGACGAAGGTCAGGAAGTAGCTCGATTCGAAGTGCGAGCCGTCCTCCCCGAAATCCGCCTTGCGCTCGGCGTCGACCAATGCCGATGCTGGATCGGGAAAGCGGCTTGCCGGGTAGGCGCCAACGGGATGGCGCTCAGCTTCGACGAAGATCGCCCAGCCCGAGCCCAGGCGGCGAAAGGCGTTGTTGAGCCGCCCTGCGACCGCGACCAGCTCGGCCGGGACGGCGCTATCGAGATCGGGGCCGCGAAAGCGCGCCGTGCGCTGGACGCTGCCGTCCTTGTTGAGGATCACACCTTCACCCACGAGGGCAGCCCAGGGCAGAAAGTCGGCGAGACGGGCGGCGGTGCGGCGATATTCAGCGAGGTTCATCATGGGCCGGTCTCACACGCTCATATGGCCGGGGATGCGCAGATGCCGGCGCACCACGTCGACGAACATCGGATCGCGTTTGGCCGCCCACACCGCCGCGAAATGGCCGATGGCCCAGAGGCCGATCCCGACCAGCCACAGGCGCAGGCCGAGGCCGAGGGCCGCTGCCAGCGTCCCGTTCAGGATGGCGATCGAGCGCGGGGCGCCGCCGAGCAGGATGTGCTCGGTCAGCGCCCGGTGGACCGGCACGGAGAATCCAGGGACCTCTTCCATCAGACGAGCGCCCCGCCACCGAAGGAGAAGAAGGACAGGAAGAAGGAACTGGCCGCAAACGCGATCGACAGGCCGAACACGATCTGGATCAGCCTTCGGAACCCGCCGGAGGTGTCGCCGAAGGCGAGCGTGAGGCCGGTGACGATGATGATGATGACCGCGAGGATCTTGGCCACCGGCCCCTCGATCGACTGAAGGATCGACTGGAGGGGCGCCTCCCATGGCATGGACGAGCCGGAGGCGTGGGCGGCCGGCGCCAGCATCATGCTGAGGACGGCGACCGAGGTCGCAGTCGCGATGTGACGGCGGATACGCGAAAGGCGATGGATCATGCGGGATCTCCTGTGGCTGGGACTGCGGGGGTGACTCGGTAATCGCCAGCCAAGTCGAGCCCGTCGACGCGAGCGAGTTCGGCAAGACGGCGGGACGCGCCGCGGCCGGCGAGGACGGCCACGAGATCGATTGTCTCGGCGATCAGCGCTCTGGGCACGGTGACGACGGCTTCCTGGATGAGCTGCTCGAGCCGGCGCAGTGCGCCAATGGCGCTGCCGGCATGAATGGTGCCAATGCCGCCCGGATGGCCGGTGCCCCAGGCTTTGAGCAGATCCAGCGCCTCGCTCCCGCGCACCTCGCCGATCGGGATGCGGTCGGGTCGCAGGCGCAGCGACGAACGCACGAGATCGGAAAGCGAAGCGACGCCATCCTTGGTGCGCAGCGCCACGAGGTTCGGCGCGGCACATTGCAGTTCGCGGGTGTCCTCGATCAGCACCACGCGGTCGGAGGTCTTCGACACCTCCGCCAGCAATGCGTTCGTCAGTGTTGTCTTGCCGGTTGAAGTGCCGCCGGCGACCAAGATGTTGCGCCGGTCGGACACGGCCTCGCGCAAGATCGCGGCCTGATCGGTGGCCATGATGCTTGAGCGCACATAGTCGTCGAGCGTGAACACGGCGACGGCCGGCTTGCGGATGGCGAAGGCGGGCGCGGCGACTACCGGAGGGAGAAGACCCTCGAACCGTTCCCCCGTCTCGGGCAGTTCGGCCGAAACACGCGGGGCGCCTTGATGGACCTCGGCGCCGACATGGTGGGCGACGAGCCGGACGATGCGCTCGCCATCGGCCGGTGAGAGCCGCTCGCCCGTGTCAGAAAGCCCCTCGGAAAGACGGTCGATCCAGAGCCGCCCGTCGGGGTTGAGCATCACCTCGACGATCGACGGGTCTTCCAGGAAGCCGGCTATGGTGGAACCGAGCGCGGTGCGGAGCATGCGCGCACCCCGCAGTATCGCCTCGGATTTTGCTTGAGAAACCGCCACGTCGTCCCCGTTCTCTTGCGGGACCGCACACGCGCGGCCCTGGATCGGGGATGATTAGAAGAGGCAGAAGTTGGGCCACGGCAACAATGCCGTGGGCGTAGTAGTGATGTGGAGTAGAAATACAGGGAAACGGCGAGAGACCGGCCGCGCGAGGCCAGCACCCTGGCCTCTTTCGCGATAGAAGGATGGACGCGCGGGCGGCCGAATCCGGCAACGTCAGTTCCGTGAGCCCGCTTGCTGTCTCTTCAGACGTTGCCGGGAAGAAAACCCAAGGCGCGTGCTTCGGAGAGCGCCCGTTCGTTGCTCGCCGGAAGCCACCAAAGCTTTTCCGCCGGTGACCAGCGCGCCCCGAGTTGCTTGGCCTCCTCTTTGCGCGAGAAGGGCACTGAAAGAAACACCCGTTCCTCCTCGCTTTGGGCCTTTCCCGATGCTCTATGGCGTTTTCTATCGAGGGCTTGGAGACCCGCGTCGATGGCGGGGTCGTCAAGCGATCGCAAGTCGCCATGCTCGGCCCACGGCGGCGCAGGAATTCTTCGCCAGGTTTTGTATGTGCCCGGGACCGGTACTTGCGCCAAGCCCTCTTTCAACTCCCCGGCCAAGCTATAGACGTCCATCAAAACGGAAGGGTTGCCGAAATATGGGCCGGGCTTCGTCATGGGACCAACACCGACAATGCGCGCACAGGTCGCGCCCCATGTCGTCCGACGTATCCAGAAGCCGGGGCCTCCATTGGCGACACACATCTCATAGACGTTTTGATCGCTGCTGTTTCGCCAGTCGTCGCTGCCCATCTCGTCAAGTCTTCATCATGCTTTCGATGTAGAGTCGTTCCCCATTCTATAGGAAAATCCAGGTGCATCGACACTTGGGTATCCAAGGGGCGACTACCCGCCTGAGACATGGAAACGCCAACGCATCTCATGGAGCGGCCCGGCTGAACGATCAGCGCGATGATCGCCCTCTCAACTATTCCGTTTCCTGTGCGCCGCCAACGTCCTCGGAGATCTCCTGCCGGAGCTTCGGTCCCTTGGCGAGTCGGCGGCCGAGGGCGGTCACGAAAGCGTCATAGCGCTCGCCGGCCTTGGCACGGGCTGCCGCCTGTGCCGGCTCCGGCAGTGGCGGGTTGGTCGTCAGCCAGAAGCGGACAAAGACCGCAAGCGTCTCGACGGCGATGCCGAGATCGCGTTCCATCCGGGTCATCCGGCGGTCGAGCTGATCGAGGCGTCTGGTAGTCGCGGCTTCCTGTCGCTCGGCGGCGTCGGGCGACAGGAAGGAGGCGATCGCGGCCTCGGCGATCAGCGAACGGGAATGATCGCGCCGCGCGGCATAGTCGGCGAGATTCTTCATGACGTCGGGATCGAGATAGACGGACAGGCGCTGTTTCTTCGGTGGCTTCTTCATGGCGGTCTCACATCTCGATGCCGTCGCCGGGATCGAGCGAGGCCTGACGGGCGACTTGGCGCATGCGCTGGTTCATCCGGCTGACGCGGGTGGCATCGTCCTCCATGTCATCGTCCGGATCGGGCGCGAACTCGTTGTCGATCGGCTCTTTCTTCTCGATCGTCTTCGACTTGCTCAATTCGGGCTGATGCCGGCGTTCCGATTCGGTCGGATCGTCATCGTCCTGGCTGTCGCGCGGCTGTGGCTCCTCGATTTCAGGGCGCGGCGGCAAAGGTAGCGCGCTCCAGTCGTCGGCCTTGGCCACCTTGGGCTTCTCCATCGCCGGTGGCGGCAGGATTCGTTCCTGGAAGCGGGCATCCTCATAGTAGCGGGCCTTCTTCGCCCGGATCGGCGGTGTGCCGGCGACCATGACGATCTCGTCGGCGGGCGGGAGCTGCATCACCTCGCCGGGCGTCAGCAGCGGCCGTGCGGTCTCCGAGCGCGAGACCATGAGATGGCCGAGCCAGGGCGACAAACGATGCCCGGCATAGTTCTTCATCGCCCGCATTTCCGTCGCGGTGCCGAGTGCGTCGGAGACGCGCTTCGCCGTGCGTTCGTCATTGGTGGCGAAGCTGACGCGGACATGGCAATTGTCGAGGATCGAGTTGTTGGGGCCGTATGCCTTCTCGATCTGGTTCAGCGACTGCGCGATCAGGAAGCTCTTGAGGCCATAGCCCGCCATGAAGGCGAGCGCGCTCTCGAAGAAGTCGAGGCGGCCGAGGGCGGGGAACTCGTCGAGCATCAGCAGCAAACGATGACGTCCGGCCTTCGCCTGCAGGTCCTCGGTCAGCCGCCGGCCGACCTGGTTGAGGATCAGCCGGATCAGCGGTTTGGTGCGGTTGATGTCGGAAGGCGGCACGACAAGATAGAGCGTTGTCGGCCGCGCACTGCCGACAATATCGGTGATGCGCCAGTCGCAGCGGCGCGTGACCTCGGCGACGACGGGATCGCGGTAGAGGCCGAGGAACGACATGGCGGTGGACAGCACGCCCGAACGCTCGTTGTCGGATTTGTTGAGGAGTTCGCGCGCGGCGCTGGCGATCACCGGGTGCGGACCGGCCTTACCGAGATGCGCCGTCTTCATCATAGCTGCGAGTGTCGACTCGATCGGCCGCTTCGGGTCCGAGAGGAAAGCGGCGACGCCCGCCAGCGTCTTGTCGGGCTCGGCATAGAGGACGTGCAGGATCGCGCCGACGAGAAGCGCGTGGCTGGTCTTTTCCCAATGGTTCCGCTTCTCCAGCGAGCCTTCGGGGTCGACCAGAATGTCGGCGATGTTCTGGACGTCGCGGACCTCCCACTCCCCGCGGCGGACCTCGAGCAGCGGATTGTAGGCGGCAGACTTCGCATTGGTCGGATCGAATAACAGCACCCGGCCATGCCGCGCGCGGAAGCCGGCGGTAAGCTGCCAATTCTCGCCCTTGATGTCGTGGACGATCGCCGAGCCCGGCCAGGTCAGCAGCGATGGCACGACCAGGCCGACACCCTTGCCGGAGCGGGTCGGTGCGAAGCACAGCACATGCTCCGGTCCGTCGTGACGAAGATAGGCGCGATCGAGCTTGCCGAGCACGACGCCGTCGGGTTCGAGGAGACCAGCGCCCTTCACCTCGTCCGGCCGTGCCCATCGGGCCGAACCGTAGGTCTCGACGTTTTTCGCCTCGCGGGCGCGCCAGACCGACATGCCGATCGCCACTGTGATCGAGATGAAGCCGCCGGACGCGGCGATGAATGCGCCCTCGACGAAAATCTCCGGCGCATAGGCGTCGTAGAAATACCACCACCAGAAGAAAGCGGGCGGATAGTAGACTGGCCAGCCAAACAGCTCGAACCACGGTGTTCCGAGCTGAGGCTGGAAACCGAGCTGCCATGCCGTCCACTGCGTCGACGCCCAGGTCGTGGTGAGCACGATGAGGAAGACGACGAGGATCTGGCCCCAGAGAATCTTGGTTGCGGACACAGGTTCTTCTCCTTCCGGAGAAGAGGTCGGCCGTGATGGAGGTTGGTTTCAATACCCGGATGGGTTCTTTGCGAGTTCGTCGTACCCTGGCGTGCAAATACAGGGAATGGCGCGGGAAGCGTTGAACCTCCGATCGAAACTGAGCCCACGGCTCATGGCGTCAGCCACCCGGCGTAGAGAGCGGCCTGATAGAGGAAATAGAGTGCTGCGCCGAGCATCAGCGCCCCGCCGATGCGTTCCGCCCACAGCGTGAACCGACGCGTGTGCCTGAGATGCGCGAGGCTCCCAGCCGCGGTGCCAGCCACAACAATCGGAACGCCGCGGGCAAGGCCGAAAGTGGCCATGAGAACCGCGCCCATCAGCGGATCGGCCGTCGCGGCGGCCGCGGCGACGACGGGCAGCAGGAGTGGGGTGCAGGCCGGGCAGGTCGACAATCCAAACGGAAGTCCAAGCAAATAGCTGCCAAGAAAACTCCGGGTCGGTTTGGCCGATGGCGTGAGCACTGGCACGACGATGTGGATGACGCGAAGTAGCGCAAGCCCGGCCACCGTTAGCATGACTGCGAGCAGGGCGTACGCGAGAGCGAGGTAGCTGACCAAAACGCGCAGCACGGCGAAGCCGACAAGACCAAACAGGGCACCGAGCACGGCGTCGACTGTGGCAATGCCGAGCGCGAAGCCCACCGATAGCCATAACCCTTCGATGCGCCGCTCGCCGGAGGTTGCCGCGCCCTGTCCCGCTGCGAGGCCGGCCGCCACCGAGATCAGTGGGAAGGAGCTCGGCGCAATCCCGACGATGAGGCCAGCGAGAGCCACCAACGCCACGGCGAGCGGCGTGAGGGCGGTAACGTTCTCCAGCAGCGGCTCGAGTTCGATCATGCGAGGATCCGTCCGTGCCGGAGATACGGCACCGGATCCGCCGCCTCCAGCGGCTCTGCATTGGTGATGGCGACCACGTCGACTCGCATGACCAAAGCGCTCATGCCGTTTCACTTGCGATCGGCTTGCCGACGCTCAAGATCGCCTGGAAGAACAGCGACGGCTGGCCCCACAGCGAGTTGAAGAAAATGGTCGTCACGCTCACTGCCATGGCGACCATCGCCCAGACCGGATAAATCAGCCCGGTCGCCGCCAGCGGCACCCCGATGCCGTTGAACAGGAACGCGAGCGAGACGTTCTGCACCATCTTTCGGTAGCTGCGGCGGCTGATCTCGCGAGCGGTGACCACGCTATCGAGCCGGTTGCCAAGAATGATGATGTCGGCCGAATCGATGGCGATGTCGGTACCGCCGCCCATGGCGATGCCGACGTCGGCCTGCATCAGCGCCGGCGCGTCGTTGATGCCGTCGCCGATCATAGCCACTCGGCCCTGTTCCTGAAGCCGCCGCACGAGCGCCGCCTTTTCGCCGGGCAGGACGCTGGCGTGAACCTCGTCGATCCCGACCTCGGCCGCGACCCGTCGGGCGGCGCGCTCGTTGTCGCCGGTCACCAGCACGGTTCTGAGGCCCGCATCCTCGAGTGCGGCCACCGCTTGGGCGGCCTCGCTCCTCACCATGTCGCCAAGGGCGAGAAGGCCCAGAGGTCGCCCGTTGCGGCAGATCACGATGACGGTGCGCCCGGCGCGTTCGAGCGCCTCGATACGGATCGACAGCGGCGCCAGGTCAGCGCCGCTCTCGGTCAAGAAGCGCGGGCTGCCAGCCAGCACCGTTTCCGTGCCGATGCGCGCGCGAACGCCCCTGCCCGGAACAGCCTCGAAGTGTTCCACCTCGGGCGGCGTGATGCCCCGTTCGAAGGCCGCCGTGACGATCGCGTCGGCCAGCGGATGCTCGGAGGAGGCCTCGGCCGCGGCCGCAGCGGCGAGCAGCTCTTCTTCGGCGACGCCGGTTGCCTCGATCTCGATAAGGCGCGGCCGCCCCACGGTCAGGGTTCCGGTCTTGTCGAAGGCGACCTGGTTCACCAGGCGGTAGCCCTGAAACGCCTCGCCGGTGCGCATGAGGATTCCCCGCTCGGCCGCTTCACCGGCACCGCGCACGATCGACAGCGGCGCCGAGATGCCGACGGCGCAGGGATAGCCCATGACGAGCACGCTCAAGCCAGCGAAAACCGCCCGCTGCAGGTCGGGCGCGCTGCCGAGCAGCCAAGGAACAACGATCCAGCCGAGCGTCGCGAGCGCCGCGATCGTGAGCACCGTCGGCGTGTAGACGACGAGCACGCGGTCGACGAGGTGCAGAAGGCCCGGCTTCAGCGCGCGGGCATCCTCGACCTCGCGCGCGATCCGTTGCAGAAAACTCGCCTCGCCGACGGCGGTGACCCGGACGAGTAGCGTGCCCATGCCGTTGATCGAGCCGCCGATGACGGTGTCGCCTGTCGCGCGCTCGACCGGGATCGGCTCGCCGGTGACGAGAGCCTGGTCGACCGAGGAATGGCCCTCTACCACCTCGCCATCGACGGGCAGGCGCTCGCCCGGGCGAATACGCACGAGGTCGCCGACCGCGACGTCCGCTATCGGGATCTCCAGTTCCCGGCCGTCACGCTGAACGCGGGCGACGTCCGGCTGCAGGTCGAGCAGCCGTTTGACCGCCTGCGAACTGCGCGTCTTGACGATGAGCGACAGCCATTCGGAGAAGAGATGGTAGGTGGTGACCATCACCGATACGGCGAAGAACGGTGCGGTCGGAAATCCGGGCGGATCGAAGACGAGCCCGATCAGGCCGCCCGTGAGGCCGGCGAACGCGCCTGCTTCCAGGAGCACGTGCTGGTTCAGAATCCCACGCCGAAGAGCCTGGAAAGCCATGTTCAGGATGTGACGGGCGACGCCGAAGACGAGGACAGCCGCAAGCGCGCCGACCAGCCACGACGTGACAAGCGTCAAGCCAAGCGCGTCGCGAAACAGAAGCAGTACGCCAGCGAGTACGCCGAGCCCCACGGCGCTTGCACCGGCGACCCATAGCCCTTGCGCACGCAGCACCAGGAACACGAAGGCGATCAGGCCGAGCGCGGCAACGAACGGCAGCGCGGTCGACCAGATGCCTGTCGGCGTTGCGATGAGCGCGATGGCGACCAGGCTGAAGGTGACGGCGACGAGAAAGCGCCGGCCCTCGCGCACGAGATCGCGCTCCTCCTCCTCGAAGGCGCGCAGCTTGCGCGGATCGTGCAGCGTGTAACCGATGTCGCGCAGCGTCTGCAGAAGTTCGGCCGGATTAGCCACGGCTGGGTCGTACTCGACCAGCGCCTGCTCGTGGGTGAGGCTCACCGCGACCTTGTCGACGCCGGGTCTGCGGCCCAGCGCCTTTTCGATGGTGCTAGTGCAGAGCGAGCAGTGGAGCCCGCCGATGCGGGCCCGGATGCGCGCCCGATCCGGCCGGCTCGCGGGCTCCTCGGTCCACAATGGCAGGACTGCGGGTTTCGTCGCTGTCGCAATGGTCATGGTGGCCTCCCACGAGGCTGTTGGCCGGGAAGGATGCCCTTGCCGGCTTCGATTCGGGCGATTTCGACGAAAGTCTACGCCCCGTACCAAAGTACGGAGTCAAGGGGCGATGATGGCCTGGAGTAAGTGGGACCGCACTGGCGTCACGCCGGCTGGGGCAGGTGGGCGAACAGTCCGAAACCGATCGACCACAGGCCGAGTGCGATGAGCACGATGCCGGTCCAGAACGGCATGCGTCCTGAGAGACCGGCCAGCCAGTCGAGCGCCCGTCTGGCCGGCTCGAACAATACGGCGAGGACAAGCGGCAGCGACAGCGCGAGGCCGAACACGGCGAGCGAGACGAAGCCGCCGAGGAATGTCGTGCCTGTCGCGCCACCAGCCGCTGCGGCCCCGAGGAGGACCAGCAGCAGCGGCGCCGCGCAGGCCGGGATGTTGAGGCCGAAGAGCACGCCGAGGCCGACGGATCCACGCACGCCGGAAAGACTGCTGAGCCGCGGTCCGATCGACTGCATCAGCAGTCGCGCCCGCCCCGTGGCGTAGAGCGCGCCGATGACGAGGTACACCGCACCAAGCAATATCCACGCGCCTTTCTGCAGCCCGAGGAAAGCCGTGCCCAGAAGGACCGCCAGAATACCCAATGCGCCGATGAAAACGGCGCGCGTTGCAGCGAACAGCACGGTTTCGGAAAGCTTGCGCGCCGCTTCCTTGCGCTCGAGATACTTGATGAAGATGAGACTCGAGCCGATCGAGCAGGGCTCGATGAAGCCGAACAGGCCTAGCGCCGCGGGGACGACAAGGAGATTGATGAACCCGAATTCCGTCACGATGACTGGCTCGCGACGGAATATCCGGCTTTGCGGATCGCCGCCGCGAGTTGGTCCTCGCTTGAGGCTTGCGGATCGAACAGGATGCGCGCCTCCCGCGCCTTGAACGAGACGGTCGCCTTGCGCACACCGGGCTCCGTTGAAACGAGAGCCTCGATGGTGCGTGCACAGCCGTCGCAGTGCATGCCGTCGATCTTGAAGGTTGCTGTCTTCACATCCCGTCCTTTCGTTGTTCTGTTCTGACGAGCTATCTTGCCGGATGGTCGGAGGGCCTGCGTCACTCGGCGACCGGCCATTGCGTCGATGATCGTGCAGGCGCGCAAGGCGCCGCCGCCCGGGCAGGTGGCAATCAATTCATCGAGTGCCGCCCGGATGTGCTGAAGCTGCGCGATCTTGCGGTCGACCTCTTCGCGCTTGCTCACCGCCTGCGTTCGGACATCGCCGCAATCGGCCCCCGGATCGGCCCGCAGCGAGAGGAGTTCCGCAATCTCGCGCAGGGAGAAGCCGAGCTCCTGCCCCTGCCGGATGAATCGGATACGCTCGACCACCTCGTTGTCATAGAAACGATAGCCACCGGTCCTTGGCCGGACGGGTTGCTCGATCAGCCCGCGCCGCTCGTAAAAGCGGATGGTTTCGACGCCGACGCCCGCCCGCTCGGCGGCTCGGCTGATAGTCATTCCGGTGGCCATGGCGTGTCTCGCAAAATAAGGACGTTAGACTCCGTACTATAGTACGGGGTCAATACCCATTGGCCGGTAAAAGTGCTGTGGGAAGGATATTTACTGCTCAGACGTCCTCAACCCGCACAGCACGAAATGTTGGCAGCGTCCTTGCCGGATTCGGGTCGGCGCGAAGCACAGCTCATGCTCCGGCCCGCTATGGCGGATATCGTGGACGTTGCGCGCCTGGTCACCTATGGCACCGGCATCGTGGCGGGTCACCTTGCGCAGTCGCAGCAACTGGTCCCGCCGGTTGTGGTCGGCACGGCCTGTGCATTCATCGGGCTCGCTGGCGGGGAAGCGTGTATTGAAGCAGATCACGTTGCGTCCCGTGCAGACCATTGTGGCGGTAGCGATGTTGCTTATTGGAATTGGGTTGGTGTCGGGGTTGGTGCAACCTGCATGAATAGCGGTCTGGTTCGTATCCTAGAGGTTATACGTATCCTAGGCGCCCGGCCGCCCGGCATACAATGCGTAAAGCATCAGACGAGCCGTTCGCCTCGCCCTTTTCAAAGTCACCGACGATTTGCCCCATTTGGTTCGTCACATGAGCGAAGCAGATGACGGGTCGCTTGCAGGTTCTTGCGAAGGCATAGAGAGCCGCTGCCTCCATTTCGACCGCAAGGATGCTGCGCTCTTTCATCGCTTCGATGGCTTGCGCAGTCTCGCGGAACGGGGCGTCGGTCGTCCACGTCGGACCCTGCAGCACGGGAACGTCGGCGTCGTCGAAGGCTGCGCTCAGACAGGCGACGAGTTCAGTGGGAGCCTCGCTCCATTCCGATGGCGGCAGGTAGTGGTAGCTTGTCCCCTCGTCTCGGAGAGCGCGGTCGATCAGGATGAAATAGGGCGGCTGTTGTGCCGGAGTAATCTGGCCCGCCGACGTGATGCTGATCAGAAGTTGGCAGCCGCAGGCAAAGAGTTCCTCAGCCACCAGAACGGCGAATGGGGCGCCCACGGCGCATCCGACCACACCCATGGTCAGGCCGTTCTCTTCGAAGACGTAAAGGTCGGTGTGATAGCAAACCCATCCATCGTGCCGCTCTGCCCGTCCTGCCGCCTTCAACTGGCGAACGATATCCCCGTCCGGATCGAGCAGACAGACCTTGGGGACGGGAAGGAGCGGTACCCCCTTCTGACGCCGCGCCTCGCGCAGAAGGCTGTCCGGCGTGAAGATCGATGCCGACCAGAAGTGCTTGTCCGCCAGAATGGGCGTCGGATCATCGTCAGAAGTGGTCATATCCAACTCCATTGTCCAATTGGGATGCTCCGGGCTTCGTTGCCGAGAGGGCAAGGAAAGCCGCACCCGCCGTGGTGAAGGCACCAATCTTGAGGTCGATGGGTCCGAGCAGTCGTGCGGCGAGTCCGCTCGGCGGATAGAAGACGGCGCCCTTCACCGAGACATCGACCAAACCGGCATCGGACGCGAGGCTTCTGAATTCGGCAGCGCTACGGAACCTTGCGCGACGCCAGACGGGAGAGCCGAGCCACCCTTTGACGCGCCGAATGGCCGCCCAAGAGCTGTATCGGCCGAGTTCGCCGACGATCAAGCGGCCGCCCGGCTTGAGAACACGGAACATTTCGCAGAGCGCACCGGCGGCGTCCTCGACGAAGCACAAAACCGTGACGGCGAGTACCGCATCGAACGTGTCGGCTTCAAAGGATAGCGTTTCTACCTTCCCAATCTCCAAGGAGATGTCGCGTCCTTGCCGATCCGCCAGTCGCCGGGCGGCAGCAATCATCTCGGGAGAGGCGTCAACGCCGGTGACGTACGCTGTGCGCCTGGCAAGCTCCACGGCGAGACTGCCGTCGCCGCATCCCACATCAAGAATGCGCAGGCCCGCCGAAGGGCCGATCAGGTCCAGGATCAGATTCTGTTCACGGGCGTCGGTAACCTGGCCGAGTGTGCTCGCGCGCCACGCTGCATAAGCAGAGGGCAACCCTTCAAGGTCGTCGCGTCCGCTCGTGTCCTGCGCCGTCACAACCTTGACTCGTGGCCCGTCGGGGTGAGCGCCTTTTCCAATCCTGAAACGACCGCATCCACATCGTCCCTACCTGTGCCCCGTCCCAAACTGAAGCGGATCGCGCCCATGCCGACCTCCGGCGCGACGCCCATCGCTGCCAGAACCGGAGACAGCTCGACCCGTCCCGAATGGCAGGCAGACCCGGTAGAGGCCGCAACCTCCGGCATGGCCGCGAGGATTTCCGCGCCCACGCGCTCGACGAACGAGACGCTGAGCGTGTTGGGCAGTCGGTACTCGGGATGACCGTTGAGAACCACGCCTTCGCCGAACGCGTCCTTGAGGGCGACCCAGAAGCGGTCCCGCAGGCCTTGGACCTCCGCCATGGGCGCAAGGTCAACGGCAAGACTGGCAGCGACGCCGAGTGCCGCCGTGAGCATCGCGCTTTCCGTACCGGCGCGACGGCCGTTCTCATGCCCGGCGCCATGGATGAACGGCCCCAGTTGCAGGCCGTCACGGATGTAGAGAGCGCCCACGCCCTTCGGCGCATGAAACTTGTGCCCCACCATCGTCAGCAGATCGACGCCGAGTGCGTCGACCCGCGTCGGGATCTTGCCGACCGATTGCGCGGCATCGGTGTGAAACGGGATACCGTGTTCGCGCGCAATCGCCGAACATTCCTCGACGGGCTGGATCGTGCCGACCTCGTTGTTGGCATGCATGACGCTGATCAGGATCGTGTCGGATGTGATCGCGCGGCGGAGGTCGTCGGGATTGATCCGACCGGTGCCATCGACCGGTAGCCAGGTCACCGTCGCGCCCAGGCTTTCCAGAAAGCGCAACGGCGCCATGATCGCCGGATGCTCGACGCTGGTGGTGATGAAGTGGGGTTGTGGCCGCTTGCCTTTGAAGAACAGGCCCTTGATGGCAAAATTGTTCGCCTCGCTGCCGCCGCTGGTGAACACCACCTCTTGGCTGTCGCAGCCGAGAAGCTCCGCCACTTGGCCCCGGGCGGTCTCGACGATCTTCCGCGCAGGCGCACCCGCCCAATGTCCGCTGGAAGGATTGCCGAATGCCCCTTCCATCGCGTCGCGCATGACGGCGGCGACCTCGGGTGCGATCGGCGTGCTGGCGTTGTGGTCGAGATAGATTTTCCGCATGGCTCAGAATACCAGAACCTTGTCGGCGTTAAGCGTCGCACCCCCGAGCTCGTCCATGGTGCTGCGCCTCGCGCCGTCCATGACGTCGTCATCGGTCATCCCCCGCGCGTCCATGCAGGTGCCGCAGAGCAACACGGCGCCCTTCGCGAGCATGCGCTTCAGCATGCGCTCCATGTTGTAATAGCCTTCCGGCGTCTTCTGGCCCTTGCGTGCGGCGATGACCGCATCGGCCATCAGGAAGACGGTGATTTCTGCCTCTGGCTCCTTTTTTAGAAGCGTGTGGGCAAGGCGAAGGGCGTTGTAGCAGCGCTCGGTGCCGTATGGCGGGTCGTTGAGGATGAACAGAGTCTTCATGCGCGTTGTCCCCGGTATGGATGAGGGTCATTCGCCGAGGATGCGGCGACGCTCCTCGAACTCCTCCTTGTCGATCTCGCCGCGAGCGAAGCGCTCCTTAAGGATGTCGAGCGGCGTGCGAGCCGACTGTTGCGGCGGCTGTGGCGTAGTGGCCTGCCACGGCCCACCGAGCCAGCGCACGAGGAGAACCGCGACCGCGATCACCAGGGCGAGCACGAGAATCATGAAGATCGGCCCGAAGATCATTCCGAACCATCCGCCACCCCATCCCATCATATGCGGTCCCCAGCCGTAGCGATCGGGATCGGAAGATGCCTGTGCCAACGCCGCAACTGGCAGAAGGGCAATAGCGGCGCCTGTAGCTACTGCAGTCGATATCCGAAATCCTGTCATGTTCCTGCTCCTTCGGGGGTTGTGCCGCCCGCCGCCCGCGTTCGGCCTATAGTTGTCAGGGCCAGTTCATCGGATTTGCCGCTCTCGACCGGCCTGCCTTTGCGGCTCCATTGCTCCATGCCGCCGCGCAGAACGCTGACATCGCGGAAGCCGGCATCGCCCAACAATGTTGCGGCAGCCGCCGAACGCTTGTCGGTCTTGCAGACCAGAATGACAGACCGGTCCCGAGATGCTCTGATCTCGGTCAAACGATCGGGCAGCTCACCGAGCGGCAAGTTGAGTGCAGAGGCGATATGGCCGAGAGCGCCGTCGAACTCATCTGGCCCGCGCACATCGACGACGGTGACGCCGCCCTCGTGAAGCCGGTCCGCCAGAGTGTCCGCGTCGATCCAACGGTGCTTTTCACCGCGCAGTCGCTGGACCAGTCGCGGCAGGAAGGCGATTGCCGCGAGCAGACCAAGCGCCATCAGCCCATAGCGGATGGCGGAGGTGTCGCCCGCAAGCGCCTCACGCCCGGCATGACCGAGCCAGGTATAGGCGATCGCACCCGGCGCCATGCAGATGAAGGACGTCACAACGTAGGAGGTGAATCGGACGCGCGTGAGGCCGAGCGCGTAATTCGTCAGGTTGAACGGGAAGAGCGGTACGAGCCGCACGAAGGCGACGAAACGCCAGCCTTCCGCCTCGACGCCTTCGATCAGCCGCTTCAGCCTGCCGCCGGCCCGGGCCGCCACCCAGCCGCCCGCGAGATAGCGAGCGATGAGAAAAGCAAAGCTGGCACCGATCGTGGCGCCGACAAGATTGAGCAGCGCGCCCCAAACTGGACCGAACAGGGCGCCGCCCGCCAGGGCGAACAGGGCGCCCGGCAGGAAGGCGATTGCTCCGACAGCATAGAGTCCGAGATAGGCCAGCGGCGCGAGGAGCCCGAGCCCAGAGAGCCAGGCGTCGAGCGCTTCAAGGTCCAGCCGGTCGCGGTCGAGAGCTGCCCAGACGATGGCCGCAATCACGCTGGCAAATAGGACGAGGCGCGGAAGAACCCGCCGGGCGTTCACCGCTCGTCTCCTTTCTCGCGATTGATTGGATAGCCGCTGGCCGGGCCGCGCAGCGGCTGGATCAGCATCCGGTCGAGCCAGAGATCGCGGCGGGTGCGGAACTGCTCGATGCCAATAGTCATTGCCTCGTGGCCCTCCCGCGGCTGCGGCCGATAGGTCCCCAAAAGCCGGTCCCACCAGGGCAGGTTGAAGCCAAAATTGCTGTTGGTCTCGCTCGGATGGATCGAGTGATGAACCCGGTGCATGTCCGGCGTCACCACGACAAGCCGCAGGACCCGGTCGATGGCCGCTGGGATGTGGATATTGGAATGGTTGAACATCGCCGTCGCGTTAAGCAGCACCTCGAAGACCAGCACCGCGACAGCCGGCGGCCCGAGTGCCGCGACCACGGCGAGCTTGATACCCATCGACAGCAGGATCTCGACCGGATGGAAGCGTAGTCCCGTCGTCACGTCGAATTCGAGATCCGCGTGGTGCATGCGGTGCAGCCGCCAGAGCGCCGGGACCGCGTGGAACATCACATGCTGTAGATAGATGGCGAGATCGAGCGCCAGTACTGAAACGATAAAGGCAAGCCAGCCAGGAGCATCCAAGATGTTGAACAGCCCCCAGCCGCGCTCCTGCGCCAGCAGCGCCAGCCCGACGGCGACTATCGGAAATGTCAGCCGCACCAGCAGCGTGTCGATAACGACGATGCCGAGATTGTTGCTCCAGCGGAGAAGCCGCGGGATTTCCCGCCGCCGGCGCGGCGCCGCCACCTCCCAGAGCGCCATGGCCAGGAGGATGCCGATAAAGAAAACCATGCGGATCAACGGCTCGTTTGCCAGCAAGAGGTCGGTCATTGGATGTCAGAGGCCTTGCCAAGCCCATTCGGGCAGATTATATTCAATCACTATCTTGAATGATATAATGTAAGGCATGAGGAAATGTCAATCGGCCCCAAGCAAGCGCTCTATGCCGAGTTCGCATCAGTCGCGCGCGCGCTCGGATCGCCGCACCGCCTAGAAATCCTCGAACATCTGGCCCAGGGCGAACGCGGCGTTGAGGCGCTGGCGGAGCGCGTCGGATTGTCGACCGCCAACGCCTCTCAGCATTTGCAGCAACTGCGACGCGCCGGACTGGTCGCCTCGCGCCGGGACGGCAAGTTCGTGCTCTACCGGCTAGCTGACGATGGTGTGCTCGGGCTGATGGCGGCGCTTTCCGGCATCGCGGAACGTAATCTCGCCGAGGTCGACCGCATCCAGCGGACCTATTTCGATGATCGCGATAGCATGGAGCCGGTTTCGCGCAAGGAGCTCTTGCAGAGGACACGCGACGATCTCGTCACGGTGCTCGATGTCCGCCCGCCTGACGAATTTGCAGTCGGACACGTCCCCGGCGCCATCAACATTCCGCTAAGCGAACTGGAGGAACGATTGACCGAACTCGATCAGGATCACGAGATCGTCGCTTATTGCCGCGGTCCGTGGTGCGTGCTGTCTTTCGAGGCTGTGGCCGCCCTGCGCGCCCGCGGCTTCAAGGTGCGGCGCTTGGAAGACGGTCTGCCCGAATGGCGGGCGGCTGGGCTCCCGGTCGAGCAAGCCTGATCATGGGAGCGAAACTTTTGAGGTTGCCTGAACTCTATGTCGTCGGCGTCTGACCATCTGCCGGCAAAAGTGCCTCCGGGCTGATGCCGATTTGGAAGGCGAGCTTCGCCATTTGCCTCTCGACAGCATGTGGCCAAGCCAATCACGCATTGAACCGCCGAACGACAACTCACGAAAAAATTAAGGGCCTCGGCTTCGTCGGCTCAGATCACGATTACGTGATGCGGCCAAACAATCGTCGCAAAATATTCAGTTCCGAAACTATTTCTTTCTTTTCGAGCATTGATCAACGCTTGGGTCGGTGCGGGAGATGCGACAGAGCGCATATCGACAGGGCATAGGGTTTCGGGGTATTCAATATGACATGGTAAGGTATGTCCGCATTTTCATGATCATGGTGCTCGCCGCTTTCGCGGCGGGAACGGTTGCGCATGCCGCGGATGCCGCCACGATGAGCATGAAGATGGCACTTGCCGCTATCGATAGCGGCGACATGGGCGACTGCCAAGATTGCCCTGACGGCAGTGACGACATGCAGCCGTGCGACAATGTCTGCATATCCCCCATACTGGCCGTCGTGCCATCCGGCCAACCCGGCCTGCCCGAAGTCGAGACAACTACCGAAAGCCTGGTTCTCCAAGGTGTGACCGGGCGCACCGGACCGCCAGACCCTTACCCTCCACGATCCATCACCCTGAGCTGACGCCGCCCGGACTCGTTCCGGCTAGCGGCGTCTGAAATCATGCGCGGTCAGTCTGGCCGCCCGTGATTCCGCTTCGTTTCGCGCAGGTAGCGCGCCGCGTGCTCAAGCGCCCTCTCAGGATGGTTGGACATCATGGTCTTACATTTGCCGACGCCGACGCGTCGGGCCTTTCTCACATCCACCGCAGCCTTCGTGGCCAGTGCATTGCTTCCGGTTTCGAGACTGCGGAGCGCTCAGGCCGCTTCTATCAAGGAGTTCCGGTTGAAGGCGGCACCGGGCCGGACACGCCTCGTTCCAGAGCCTTACGGAGATACGCCGGTCTGGAGCTTCAACGGCACGGTGCCTGGTCCGGAAATTCGTGTGCGCCAGGGCGACCGTCTGCGCGTCGCGGTTGAAAACGGCCTCGACGAAGAAACCACCGTCCACTGGCACGGGGTGCGCACGCCTAACGCTATGGACGGCGTGCCGCATCTGACGCAGACACCGATCGCTCCGGGCGAGACCTTCACCTACGAGTTCGACGCCGTCGATGCCGGGACCTTCTGGTATCACCCGCACCAGAACAGCACGGTTCAGGTGGGGCGTGGTCTCTACGGCCCCCTGATCATCGAGGAAGCCGAACCGGTTCGCGTAGATCGCGAGTTGACCTGGATACTGGACGACTGGCGGCTAACCAGGGACGCAGCGATCAGCGACGATTTCGGCAGTCGACATGACCTGATGCACAACGGCCGTATCGGCAACACGGTTACCATCAACGGCCGGGTTCCGGAGAGCGTTTCCGTCCGCGCGGGCGAACGGATCCGGCTCCGCCTGATCAACGCCGCCAATGCCCGCATCTTCGGGTTGGACTTCGCCGGTCTCGAACCGGTCGTGATCGCCCTCGACGGCCAGCCAGTGACACCCCATGCGTCGTCGGACGGGCTCGTCACGCTCGGTCCGGCCATGCGGGTGGACCTGATCCTCGACATGAAGGACCGGCCGGGCAGCCGGATCACCGTGGTGGACCGGTTCTACCAGGGACTGGAGTACCGGTTGGTCGATCTCGCCTATGCGGAAACGCCTCTGCGGGACGCGGCGCCGGACTGGCCCGTCGGACTGCAGGCCAATCCACTTGCCGAGCCGAGCCTCGGCGAGGCGATCCGCCACGAGGTCACGTTTAACGGGGGGATGATGGGGCAGATGGCCATGACCGAAATGGGCGGCAGCATGGGGGACGGGTCCTCCGGCGGCATGATGGGCAACATGATGAACATGATGCATGGCGAGGGCATCTGGTTCATCAACGGCAAGGCCGCCACCGGCCATGTCATGGACCCGCTGCTGACGCTCCCGCGCGGTCGCACATGCGTCCTGGCGATGACCAACGCGACAGCCTGGCATCACCCCATCCACCTGCACGGACATTCCTTCCGCGTCCTGTCGCGGAACGGCCAGCCTACGGCGCATCGCGAGTGGCAGGACACGGTGCTGATGGCGCCGCGCGAGAAGGTCGAGATCGCGTTCGTTGCCGACAATCCGGGCGACTGGATGTTCCACTGTCACATCCTCGAGCACCAGGCCGCCGGGATGATGGGGGTGATCCGTGTTTCCGGGAAGGAGGATCGGATATGAGCCGGATAGTCTTTTGCCTCGCCGCATTGGCCGGCCTTTCGGTAAGTTCGGCTGCACTTGCCGACGGGAACGCAGGGCGTGGTGCACAGGTCTATCGCGCCTGCGTCGCCTGCCATGCCCTCGAACCCGGCCTGCATCTCAGCGGCCCGAGCCTCGACGGCCTCATGGGGCGCATGGCGGGCGAGGCGGTGGGGTTCGTGCGCTATTCGACGGGACTGAAGGACGCGGGCTTCTCCTGGAACGCGGCCGCGCTCGACGGCTGGCTGAAAGACCCGGCGAGCATGATTCCCGACACCTACATGACGTTTCGCGGGATCGAAGATCCTCAGGCGCGCGCAGATCTCGTCGCCTTCCTCGAAATCGCCGGCCAGCCCGGCGGCGGCAAGAAGGTCGTTGATGAAGGTCTCATCCCCGCTGGTTGGCTTCGCGCCGGGGCGCCGGAACCGATCGGCGAGCCATCGCCGGAAATGCGTGTCACGGCAGTCCGCCATTGCGGCGACAGCTATTTCATCACCACCGGCGACGGCCGGGAAACGCCCTACTGGGAGAAGAACATCCGGCTCAAGATCGACAGCGTCGAAACCGGCCCGCCGGCCGGGACCGCCGTGATCCTTGGAGCCGGCATGGGCGGCGACCGTTTCTCGGTGATCTTCCCGAGCCTCGCAGCGCTGAAGAACCTTATCGCGGAAAGCTGCGAGGCTCGCTGAACATGAAAGACACCAACATGACAACCACGCCCAGATATTCCACTCGTCTTTCCAGACGTGCCTTCCTTGGCGCGATGGTGACGGGCGCCGGGTTGATCGGCCTGCCGTTCAGCCTTCGCGCCGCACCCGGAGCAACCGGTCCCGCAATCGCCTTCGATGGCGATGCGTTGATCCTCGCTCAAGACACTCTGTCCCGCAGCGATGGCGACGGCGGCTGGATCGAGCTGTCCGCTCCGGCGGTAGGCAGCATCCTCTCGCTCGCCACGCATCCGGGCCGGCCCGGCCGGATAGCGGCGGGTCTCGCGGGCGGCGGCATCGCCCTATCCGAAGATGGCGGACACCGGTGGGAAGCGAGAAGCCAAGGCTTGCCCGACGCCCCGGCAGCAGCAGTCACCGTAGCAGCGGCCGAGCCGGATACCATCTATGCCGCCATTCGCGGCGACGGCCTATGGAAAAGCGAAGATGCCGGTCGATCATGGGCCCTCGCGATGGACCGGCCGTGGCTGGCAGACGCCGAGCGTGATCTGACGGCATTGGCCTCGGTTGATCTCGCCACAGGCATGGGTGGCATCTGGATCTATGCCGGAACCGAGCTGGGTCTAACCCGGGTTCCCGACTGCTTCTGCCGCTGGCAGGACGTGCAGCCGGGCGATGCGATGGACGCGCTTGCCTCGGGGAAACCGGCTCCGTCGGAGGCGCCCCTTCCCGAAGGCGAAACGATCAACGGATTGGTCAGTGCGCCTTCGCTGCCCACTCGGCTCTACGCCGCGCTGCCTTCGGGCATCTGGGAATCGCAGGACGCCGGAGTCGTCTGGTCCCAAAAGTTGAACACGCGCGCGCTGGCCGTCGCTGTCCACCCCACCAATGCCGATCATGTCGTCGCCATCACCCGCGATGGCCTCGTTGAGAGCCGCGATGGCGGCGCGAACTGGACAGCGCTCGGGCGTGCATAACGGAGAATATCATGAACAAGAAAACAATTGCCGCAGCCCTTGTCGCCGTGGTCGCCATTGCCGGTATCGCCTACTGGTCGCTGGGTTCAGCGAACGCGCCGCTGCAAGGATCATCCGCCGCCGCAGCCTCGGGCAACAAGGCGATCACCATCTGGCGTGATCCCAGCTGCGGGTGCTGCGATGCCTATGCCGACTATCTGGAGGGCAATGGCTACGAGGTGACGCGCGTCGATGACCGCGACTTCGACAAGCGCTCGATCGAGGCCGGGGTTCCCGAGAGGGGCATCGGGTGCCATCTGGCCGAGATCGACGGCTATATCGTGAGCGGTCTCGTGCCGGTCAAGATCATCGAGAGGCTGGTCAGCGAACGCCCGGACATCACCGGGATTACCCTGCCCGGTATGCCGGCCAACGCTCCCGGAATGGCGCAGAAAAAGACCGGCACGCTGAAGACCTACGCCTTCGGCGATGGCGGCGTCACCGTCTATTCCGAAGAGTAATCTAACAATGATGGATGGGTCTTTGATGATGTTGATGATGGCCGGAGTCGTTCTCGTAGGGCTTCTGGTCCTCGCAGTTCTGATTTTTGGCGTCTTCGCGCTCGTGAAATATCTGCGGGGACCGCGATGAGGCGCAACGTGATCCTCCTTTCCGCTATCGCCGTTTCGGCCTTGGCAGCCATCGCCGCGTCTGCGCAACTGCAGGGTGGCGATGTACGGGCGCAGGACGTGACCTTCCTTGGCCAGCCCGTGACGAGCGAGCAGATCGCCCTCGGTCAGAAAGTCTACGGCGAATATTGCGCGTCCTGCCACGGCGTAAACCTCGAGGGCCAACCGGACTGGAAGCGTCGGCTGGAGAACGGCCGCATGCCGGCGCCGCCGCACGATGAGAGCGGTCACACCTGGCACCACTCGGACCAGGACCTGTTCGCCATCACCAAGCTCGGCGTCGGCGGTGTCGTCCCGGGCTACGAGAGCGACATGCTCGCCTTCGGGGAAATCCTGAGCGACGAGGAGATCGCCGCCGTACTCGCCTTTATCAAGAGCACCTGGCCCGAGCGCCAGCGGGACGTCCAGGCTCGCATAACGGCCAAGGAAGGGGGTGGATCATGAGCAGGGCTGATGAATATACCACGGTCCCAATGCGCCGCCGCAATGTGCTGGCCTTCCTGCCGCTTGCTCTCGCCGCCATGCTCGCCGTGGTGCTGGCCTGGGGGCTCACGCGTGATCCAAGCAACCTGCCGTCCACGCTGATCGGCAAGCCGGTGCCCGAATTCAATCTGCCGCCGGTCAAGGGGCGGACACTCGGGTTGTCGAGCACTGATCTGAAGGGCGAGGTGTCGCTGGTCAATGTCTTCGCGTCCTGGTGCGTTGCCTGCCGCGCGGAACACCCCCTGTTCATGAAGCTGGCGGCGCAAGGCACCGTGCCGCTGCACGGCCTCAACTACAAAGACCAGCCGGACGACGCGGCGCAGTGGCTGGACAGCCTTGGTGATCCCTATACACGCACCGGGGCCGACATCAGCGGGCGCGTGGCGATCGATTGGGGTGTTTACGGCGTGCCTGAGACGTTCGTCATCGGCGCCGACGGACGCGTTGCCTACAAGCATATCGGCCCGGTGAGCGAAGAGGCACTCACCGGCACCATCCTGCCGCTCGTGGACTCGCTCCGCCGCCAGGCGGAAAGCGACAACGCCCTGGGAGACGGCCAATGAGGAACCTCCTGCAGGGACAGCGCGCAATCGTAGTTCTAGCAACAGGCACGCTCGCTCTGGCCGCGATCGCGATCGTTGGCGTGATCTATTTCAGCGCAGGCCCGCCAATGCGTGCGCCTCAAGGCGGAGGACAGGCTGAGACGGCTTCGTCCCGGTCTTTCGTGATGCACGAGGCACCGCGGTCGCTCCCCGAAATCAAGTTTGAGGACGGGAACGGTGAGGCTCATACGCTGGCCGATTTGAGGGGCAAGACCGTGTTGCTCAACACCTGGGCGACGTGGTGCGTGCCCTGCCGCGAGGAAATGCCGACGCTCGACGCGCTTGAGGCGAAGCTCGGCGGCCCAGGCTTCGAGGTCGTGCCGCTTTCGGTCGACCGGGCAGGGCCGGAGGTGGTTCGGAAGTTCTACGCCGAGATCGGCATCGAGCATCTTGGCCTCTACATCGATGCCTCCATGCGGGCCTCGTTCGACCTCCAGGCGCCAGGACTGCCGACGACGCTTCTCATCGACAGCAACGGCCGAGAATTGGGAAGGCTCGTCGGTCCGGCCGAGTGGGACACGCCTGAGATGATCGCATTTCTCAAAAACCATCTGACGTCAAACTGAGAAGGAAGCCTCCATGGCCGATACACAACAGTCACAATCTCAAGACGGCTCGCTCGGTCGCGACCTGCTCTACGCGCTTCGCTACTACCTCGGCAGTCGCCGCGGTCTGCTCGTGCTCGCCGGGCTGGCAATCGCGGCGGGTCTGGCGTTGAACTGGAGTTGGCTGGCCGCTGCCGGCATCGCGCCGATCCTGATCAGCGTGTTGCCCTGCCTGGCCATGTGCGCCCTCGGCCTGTGCATGAACCGGTCGGGCGGCAAGTCCTGTTCGACCGCCGCGAGCAACTCCGACCCGGCGGCGATCGAGGACGCAGGGTATGTCACGCAGGCCGTTGCTCTCGACACAACGCCTGACCGCGCGGCTCCCATGAGTGGTGACGCCACCATTCTTGCAAGCCCCGAACCGCAACCCTCCAAGGAAAGGAGACCGACCGATGCGTAAATCGATCAAAGCGCTTGCCATCACCACTACCATCATCGCGGGCCTCGCGGCTGCACCCGCGCTCTATGCCCATGATTCCAAGGAGTCCGATGACTCCATGATGGGCTCCGGCATGATGAACATGATGGGCGAAATGAGCGAGATGATGGAGGGCTGCAACAGGATGATGCAGTCCATGAGCCACGGCGGCTCCGAGCGGCCCAACGAGCAGTGGCGCGAGAAATCGCTCGACCGCAACGGCCTCCCAGAAACGAATGGGTGAGGACGCTATCGGCCATGCATGGGCTGATGCTTTCGAGGAAGACTGATGACATCAACCAAAACAACGCAGCTCAGACGCATACGCTTCAGCCTATGGATCCTCGTGGCCGCTGCTGTACTGGCGCTCGGTGGCGCTTATTTCGTCCGGACGATTGGGGTCCGCGAGCCGCCGTCGCCGGTCACCGTCGGCGAAGCCGCAATTCGCTCCGAGTTTTCGTTGATCGACCACAACGGAAATCGCGTAACCGAGGCTGATTTCCTCGGGCGCTGGCAACTCGTGTTCTTCGGATTCACCCATTGCCCGGACGTTTGCCCGACCACGCTCGCCTATATGGCGAATGTGCTGGATCGGCTTGGCGGGGAGGTCGAGCGCGTCGCGCCGATCTTCATCACGGTCGATCCGTCCCGCGACACGCCGCAGGTGATGGCGGAATATGTCCAGGCCTTTCACCCGAAACTGGTTGGACTGACCGGATCGGAAGCCGAGGTCGCCGCGGCTGCCCAAGCCTTCCGCGTTTACTACGAGAGAATGGAAGAGGAAACAGCTCCCGACGGATACCTGATGGCGCACTCCGGGCACATCTACCTGATGACACCCGAAGGCCGCTTTGAGGATGTCTTCCGCGAAGGTGAACAGTCCGCGGAAGAGATGGCCGCCGATGTCCTTGCAAGAATGAACGGAAAACAATGATGAGAAAACTGATTGCAACAGTGGTGGTGGTCTGGGCGGTCGCATCGCCGGCACTCGCTGAGGAGAGTGTCCGCGTCTTCGATGCGTGGGCACGGGCCTCTGTCCTCGCCTCCCGTCCCGGCGCAGCCTATGTCACGATCGAGAGCACGTCGGACGACACGCTGATTGGCGCGAGCACGCCTGTTGCCGAGCAGGTCATGATTCACGCAGTCGAAAAGGACGGCGACGTAAGCCGCATGAAACACATCGAAACGCTTGAGTTGCCGGCGGGTGAGCGGATCACGCTCGCACCCGGCGGCATGCACCTGATGTTGATGGGGCTGCAAGACAAACTCAGCGAGGGCACGACATTCCCCATGACGCTCAGCTTCGAGAACGCCGGAGAGATCACGGTTGAGGTTTCCGTGCTCGGAATAGCGGCCGAGGGGCCAAGGGAGGCTACTCAATGAAGCGCTTCCTGATCCTAGCCTTCCTGCTGATCGCACAGCCGGCATTTGCAAACCATCCCGGTGAGCGCATCGATGAGGTGATGACCGAACAGGAGCCGGCCTTCGAGGTCGCGGACCGCCCTTCCACGCCCGATCTCAATGTCGAAGAACCGGGCGGCAACGTCCTGCGCCTTGGCGATCTCCATGATCAGATCATCGTGCTGAGCTTCGTTCCGCAGAACTGTGACAGTCCATGTGCCAAACAGCAGGCCGTTCTCGCAGGCGTCCAGGCCCAAGTGAATAACTCACCGATGAAGGAGATGGTCACGTTCGTAACGGTCGGGGAGGCTGCTGCCTCGATTGAGGCTCCGTGGGACGAGGCGAACTGGCGGCTCGTGATCCCATCGGACGACGAGACAACTGCCGCCGCGGATCGTTTTGCCGCGCTGAGTAGCCGCGGCCAGGAGTTGCCGATGGCGCATGTCATCGACCGCAACGGACGGCATGCCGGAATCTTTCATGGTTCCGATTTCAGCAAGACAAATCTGACCCTCTACATCAACCAACTCATCAACAACGCGCATGCGCCAAAGCCGCCTACCGAAAAGGGGTGGTGGGAATGGCTGACAGGCTGGTTCTGAACAGCGGGAATAGGGAATTGACGCAGTTTTCAAGATTCACGGGGCGTCGCTTCGGCTTTCTCCTCCTGCCCCTGCTGCTGATCCTCGCGGCAGGCGCCTGGTATCTGCTCGATCCAGGGTTCAGGGCAGGCCAGCCGCTCACGACCACGTCGGAGAACCTGCCGCAGGACGCGTTCGAGCGGCGGGTGCGCGACTATCTTGTCGCCAACCCGGAGGTCATCGTCGAGGCCATGCAGAACCTCGAACGGAAGCAACGGGAGGCGGAGCAGACGGAAGCTCAGGCGGCCCTTGCCGCGCACCGTGACGAACTGCTCAACAGCCCCGAAAGCCCGGTCGGTGGCAATCCGCAAGGCGACGTGACCCTGGTCGAGTTCTTCGACTACAATTGCCCCTATTGCAGGCAGGTCGCGCCGGCGATGGTGGCGGCTGAAGAAGGCGACCCCCAATTGCGGATCGTCTACAAGGAGTTCCCCATTCTGGGACCGAATTCCGTGTTCGCGGCCAAGGCGGCGCTCGCGACCCGTAGGCAGAACCTTTACCCGCAGTTCCACAAAGCGATGATGCAGGTCTCAGGTGCTGCCGACGAAGCGCAGGTCATCGCTGTCGCTGAAGAAATCGGCCTCGATATCGAACAGCTCCGGGCCGACATGCGAGATCCCGTGATCGATGCCGAGATCGAGCGCAATCTCGCTCTCGCCCGGGCACTGCGGATCAACGGGACGCCGGGCTTCGTCATCGGAGACGAGATCCTGCGCGGCGCCACCGACTTGCAAACCATGCAGCGGCTGATCGACCAAGCTCGGAAGGATCAGAATCGATGAAGTCGGAGTCGCCTCTGAAAGTTTTTCCAAATGCCTGAACTCTCCAATATCGGTATCCTCAGCGCGTTCGTGGCCGGCATTATTTCGTTCCTGTCGCCTTGCGTGCTGCCGTTGGTGCCGGGATATGTTTCCTACGTGGCCGGCCGGTCGACCTTTGATTCGCCGTCCGGTGAGATCGCTGTGGCCCGAAGCGCGACGCTCGGTCTCAGCCTCTGCTTCGTGCTCGGTTTCACCACGGTATTCGTGATCCTCGGAGCCAGCGCCTCAGCGCTTGGCCAGTTACTGCTCAGTTACCGGTTCGAGTTGAACATCGTCGGGGGCGGGATCGTTACGCTGTTCGGGCTGTTCATGCTCGGAACGATCCGCCCGGCATGGATGACGCGCGAGGCACGCTTCCACATCGATCTGCCCGGCGGACGAACCGTCTCGGCCTATATCCTCGGCCTGGCCTTCGCGTTTGGCTGGACACCGTGCATAGGCCCGATACTTGGCGCCATCTTGACGGTCGGCGCCGCGTCGGCGACGCTCGCTGACGGTATTGCGCTGCTCACGATCTATTCGCTCGGCCTTGGCGTACCGTTCCTGCTTGCCGCGCTGTTCACCGACACGCTATCCGCCAGGTTAAAGGCGTTCGGACGCCTCGGGCGCATTCTGAGGATGCTGGCGGGAGTGGCGTTGATCGTCATGGGCGTCGCCATGATGACGGGATATCTGTCCGCGTTCGCCTTCTGGCTCCTGGAGACCTTTCCGATACTGTCTTCAATCGGCTGAGTTCGACCGAGGGAGAGTTGAAGAAATCGTGATTTGACGTTGCCATCGCTGGATAGCCCAGGCTCGAACTCAGGCAAGGAGCCGACGGCGATGACCTCGAATGCCGATCAGTTGGAGCGTGATATTTTGCGCGTATTTAGGTGTGCCTGCCAGCAAGACCGGCCAGACATCGCCGAATTCATGCTCGCAGCACTGGAGAAATTGGACAGCGAATGCGTGAACTCTGTCGCAAGCAATCGTCCGCTGATCGATGCCTATCGCGATCTGGTCGGGACCTGCGGCTCTGGAAGGTCATGAATTCGGCGCGCCGGCTGCATTGCCTATCGATACGGTTTCTATCCATCAAATGGATCGCGGACCCCACAGAATGATTGCGGCGCCGACCAGACAAACCGCAGCGCCTGTCACGTCCCAGCGGTCGGGTCGTTGCGACTCAACCGTCCAAAGCCACAACAGCGACGCGCTGATGTAGATGCCGCCATAGGCCGCAAAGGCACGGCCGGCGAAATCGCTGTCGATGCGCGTCAGAAGCCAGGCGAAGAGGGCAAGACTGGCCATACCCGGCCCGAGCCAGAGCGGCGAGCGGTCCAAGCGCAACCAGGCCCAAAAAGCAAAGCAGCCGGCAATTTCTGCCAGCGCCGCGCCGACATAGATTGCGAGTGTTGCCATCACGATGCCAGCGCCTCCAGCACTGGACATTCCGGCACGTCCTCGCCGGAACATCGCTCGGCCGTTTCCGCCAGCACCTTCTCGATCCGTTTCAGGTCGGCGATCTTAGCCCGGACATCGGCGAGGTGCCGCTCCGTCCGCTCCTTCACCTCCGCGCAGGTCTGCTTGCCGCCATCGACGAGTTCGAGCAGGCCGCGGATATGCTCGATGGAAAAGCCGAGTTCGCGGGCGCGCAGGATGAAACGCAGCCGCGACACATGGCCGTCGTCATAGACGCGATAGCCGGACGCTGTGCGCGGCGGGTCGGGCATCATGCCGGTTTTCTCATAATAGCGGATGGTTTCGAGATTGCAGCCCGTACGCCTTGCCAGTTCGGCGCGCTGCAACCGCTTCCCGGAAACGTGATCGGCCATTGATGCAAAATCCTCTTGAGTCTGTAGTTGCTACAGACCGTAGCTTGTTTTCATCAGAAATTCGAGGGCAGACCGTATGAGCGAGACGAAAATGGAAACCATTGCGTTGGATGCGCCAACGCAAACGGCTGATCGGAAGAAGGGGTGGTTTGCCGCCGGCGGTGTGATCGGCGCGATTCTCGCCTCCACCTGTTGTATTGCGCCGCTCGTGCTGCTGATGCTCGGCGTGTCGGGGGCGTGGATCGGCAACCTCACCGCGCTCGAGCACTACAAGCCGCTCTTCGCCGGCGTGGCGCTCGTCTTCATCGGGCTCGGATTCCGGCAGGTCTATTTCAAGGCCAAGCCGGCCTGCGCGGACAGATCCTATTGTGCCCGCCCGGAATCGTCCCTCATCACCAAGTCCGCCCTCTGGCTGTCGACCGTGCTGGTTGTCCTCGCCCTGACGATCAACTGGTGGGCACCTCTTTTCTATTAGGAGAACTGACATGAAACGACTTCTCATCGCTGCGGCGGGACTGCTGGCTATCGGCGTGTCCGGCCTTCCCTTTATCGGTTCGGCCCCCTCGCCGGTTCTCGTTTCGGCCGCGCAGGCAGCGGAGACCCAACAGACCGCTACCTTCGACGTGCCGGGCATGACCTGCGCGCTTTGCCCCGTCACGGTGAGAAAGGCGATGGAAGGCGTTGAAGGCGTGAGACAAGTCGAGGTCGACTTCAATGCCAGGACGGCGACCGTGAAGTTCGATCCGTCGGTGACGACCATCGAAGCCATTGCCGCCGCTTCGGCCAATGCCGGATACCCGGCGACGGTGAAAGGCTAAGTCCGATGAAGGACGCGACGATCTTCAGGACCGGTATCGTCGGATCGATCATCGCCGCGGTCTGTTGCGCAACACCGATCCTGGTCATCTCGCTCGGCGCTCTTGGCCTGTCGGCATGGCTCGGCTGGGTCGACTATGTGCTCATTCCAGCGCTCGTCCTCTTTCTCGCGATCACCGCCTATGGACTCTGGCGGCAGCAGCGGGAGGCGGCGTGCTGTGCCCCAGAAACGCAATCAAGCAAGACACAATCGAACAAGGGAAGGGCCTGACATGGCCGATTGCTGCAGCACCGACGGAAGCCGAAAGGGTGGCTATGATCTTGCCGTCATCGGCGCGGGTTCGGCGGGTTTCTCCGCCGCGATCACAGCCGCCGAGCAAGGCGCGAATGTGGCTCTCATCGGACATGGGCTTATCGGCGGCACCTGCGTCAATGTCGGCTGTGTGCCGTCCAAGACCATGATCCGCGCCGCCGAAGCTCTGCATGGCGCACGCGCGGCAAGCCGATTCGCTGGCCTCGCCGGTGAGGCCCATGTCAGCGACTGGCGAGCTCTGATCGCGGCCAAGGACGATCTCGTCGGAACGCTGCGGCAGAAGAAATATGTCGATCTGCTACCAGAATATAACGGCATCGCCTATCTGGAGGGGACAGCAAGGCTGAATGGCGCCGGTGTGCTTGTGAACGACAGCCCCGTTGCTGCCGGCAAGATCATCGTCGCCACCGGCGCGTCACCGGCCATGCCGAGCATCCCTGGCATTGAGAATGTTCCCTACCTCACCAGCACCACGGCGCTGGAACTTGACCAGCCGCCGCGCTCGCTTCTGGTCATCGGGGGCGGCTATATTGGCTGCGAGCTCGCGCAGATGTTCGCCCGCACCGGGACCGCCGTGACCATGGTCACGCGCTCGCGCCTGCTACCCGAGGCGGAACCGGAAATAGCGCAAGCACTCGCTCGCTATCTGGCCGACGAAGGCATCACGGTTCGCACCGAACTGACCTATTCCAGGATCGAGCAGCAAGACGGTGAAATCACGCTGACCATTGATGTGGATGGTCGCGCCGAGACGCTGGCCGCCGAGCAGGTTCTGGTGACCACCGGACGCACGCCCAACACGGCGGACCTTGGTCTGGAGGAGTCCGGCGTAAAGCTAGCGCCCGGTGGCGGGATTGTCGTCGATGACCGGATGCGCACCTCGAAATCCGGCGTCTATGCCGCCGGCGACGTGACCGGACGCGATCAGTTCGTCTATATGGCGGCTTACGGTGCCAAGCTCGCGGCGCGCAACGCGCTGAACGGCGACAGTCTCGTCTATGACAATACCGCCATGCCCTGGGTGGTGTTCACCGATCCGCAGGTCGCGGGCGTTGGACTCTCCGAGCGCCAGGCAAGACAGCGCGGCTTCGATGTGAAGACGTCGGTTGCGCCGCTCGACCAGGTGCCGCGGGCGCTCGCTGCGCGCGACACGCGCGGACTCATCAAGCTGGTGGCCGACAGGAATACCGGCCGCGTGCTCGGGGCGCAGATCCTCGCGCCCGAGGGCGCCGACAGTATCCAGACGATGGTGCTGGCGATCAAATATGGAATGACGACCAAGGAGCTTGGCGAGACGATCTTTCCCTACCTTACGACTGTGGAGGGATTGAAGCTCGCGGCACAGGGCTTCGACAAGGATGTGACGAAACTTTCCTGCTGCGCTGGTTGATACCCTGGGCAAGATTGGCTGACTCACCGTCGCCTGAGCTGACGCTTCTCTACAATCCGAGGCCTCGTTTCCGGCCGAAGCTCCAGTCGATGCCTCCATCGCCGCGCGCGATGCCCGAGACATGGCGACCGAGCTGTTTTTCCAGCGATGGTGACCAGGGCACCAACTGGAACCCGAGGCCGTCGTCGATCATGGCGAACCGGCCGGAGGCGAGCGCGAAGCGCTGCCGGTAGGTCCCGGCGACATATTCGCCGGTGGCGGATCGGCTGAACGGCCGACCGGTCTCGACAGCGAGCTTCTCGCCAAGCGCGTCCACCTCACGGCGGCGCAGCGTATCGATCAGGTTACGCGCGAAGATCACGCTGCGGCCCTGCCGCTCGGCGAGACCCTGTTCGATCAGTTGCTCCGCCCGAGCGTTCATCGCCTCGCGGACCTCGCCGCCGAATCCACCTCCGCCGAGCGCGACGGGCTCACGCGCAATGGCCTGACGGTCGAGCCAGGTGGCGCCGGTCGCCGTCACCTGATGCTCGACGGAAAGGTCGGAACGGACGGCGAGCGCCACGCGACGGCGCCCCCGTGCGTCGTCGAACTTCCGCAGCTCGACGATCGAACCCGGCGCGCTGTCGCCGGCGGCGTCGAGGTCGGGCAGCTTGATATGGTGGGTCCGCCCATCGACGCTATCGACCACGGCATAGGCCGTGCCCTTCAATTCGTCGTCGAGGCCGCGATCGACCAGCCGGCCGACGACGGGATCATCGAGACTCTCGCCGGCGAGCACATAGGCCGACGCGCCGCGCTCGATGCCCCGCTCGATCAGGCTGCGGTGAATGCGCTTGATGATGTCGCCGCGCTCGCCGAGTTGGCGCAGCGTCGGATCCGCGTTCTCGGACAGGACCCATTGGCCCGGGCCGATCTGGTCGGCGAGGCCGAGGGATTCGAGCTTGCGCAGGCGGCCGACCTTCAGCGCATGGAATTCGTCGGGCTGCCGGTCGGGATGCGGCGCCAGGTCGACAACGCCGGTGCGATAGCCGTCGCGGGCGAGCTGGCGATCGAGCTGTGTCCAGCGCTCGGTATCGATCTGGCGTTCGAGCGTCCGGCGGATCTCGTGATCGGTGCGCGGTCCGAGTTCCTGCGTGATCAGATCCTGGGCGCGGGCGCGCATCCCATCCTTGATGTAGTCGCGGGAGATGACGAGGTCCTGGCCGTCATCAGCGCGGCCCCGCACGATGACATGGATATGGGGATGCCCGGTGTTCCAGTGATCGACGCCGACCCAGTCGAGCTTCGTGCCGAGATCCTTCTCCATCTGGCCCATCAGCTCACGGGTGAAGCTCTTGAGATCAGCCATCTCCACCGCGTCTTCGGGCGAGACGATGAAGCGGAAGTGATGGCGATCGTCCTGGCAGCGCTCGGCGAAGGCCTTGGGATCGGCGTCATCGGCCTCGGGACCGAACAGCCGCGCCTTATCCCCGTCCCGGGTGACGCCCTCGCGCCGGAGGTAGCCAAGATGCGCGGCAAGCGGCGCGGACCGTGCCGTGTGGCGCACGACGCGGGTCTTGATGACGGCGCCGCGCGAGCGGCTGGTCAGCAGACGGTTCGCCTGCACGCTGGCGCGCACGCCGCGCCCGAAGCGCGAGCGGTTGCCAGGCGTGATCTTGCCCGAACGCGAGACGCGGCCGCCGGCCTTCTGAGCGGCGGCGAGCGCCTGGGCGATGAAGGGCCTTGCGCGCTGATTGGAAGAAGAGCGGATACGGCCTGGCCGGATGCGGAAATCGTCCTCGCCGCTCATGGCCACAATCCCGCACATCGCATCAACGCATGGAAATTCCTGTGATAACGCCGAATACGCGAGGTTCGGCGATCAGGCGCACCTCGCGTATTCGCCATGCAAGTCCTTGAAAAACCACGACCGGGCCAAGCCGCACCTCGCGGCCTTTTATCCCGCCATCGTCCGGTCGTGTTGCCTGCCTCCCACCCCCGCACGCTCCATGATGCGCCGCGCCACGCCAGACTGCGATTGCGGGAGAACGCCGTCATCACGGGCCTCCCGTACTTGATCGGGCGACGAACAGCCCACTCGATTGCGGCGCGATGGCCGAAACATCGCGCGCGCCGGGCGCAGCCGATGCGTCCTCGGAACGACCGTCGAACGGCACAGGATCGGCAGCCGATGCGGCATCCGCGCGGACGACAAAGAGCGGCGCACGGGTCCATGACACCGGCTCGGCGGTGGCAACGATGACGGGACCCGCGATGTCTCCGCCGCCGACAAAAGGTGCGAGCGCCGCGACATAGGCGCGGGTTTCGACCGGCAAGGAACGCTTTCCCGACAGATATTCCTCGTAGCGGCCGGGGCCGGCATTGTAGGCGGCGAGAAAACCCGGCGAGCCGTAGCGGTCGTGCATTTCGCGTAAGTAAGCCGCGCCCGCCAGAATGTTGTCGCGCGGATCGTAAGGATCGCTGCCGAGCCGATGGCGCACCCGCAGTTCCGCCCAGGTATCGGGCATGATCTGCATCAGGCCCATGGCGCCGGCGGACGAGACCGCGCGCACGTCGCCCGCACTCTCCGCGCGCATCACCGTCCGAATCCATGCGGCGGGAACGCCGAAGCGCTGCGAGGCTTCGGCAACATGGGCGGCGTAGGGATCGGCCGACGCCGGCCGTTCCAGCGGCGCGATCTGCGCCAGCGTGGCGACTGTCGGCGTGACGGTGAATGCGAGGCCGGAAAGGAGAAGAAGGGCGATGCGCCGGGCGGCGCGAAACCGCCCGGCGACATCGAGACCGCGGAAGATCGGCATGGCGTCACTCCCGCTCGCCGCGCCTGGGCGGGCGGTTCCAGTGCAGCGACCAGGCCGACTTGTCGTCGCCGGACTGGAACAGGTTGGCGCGAATCGGCTGCAGGAAGGCGGGATCGTCGACGAGCAACGAGACGTATTCGCCCGCCTTCTCGCCGGTGCGTTTCCAGGCGGCGCCGACTTCCGGACCGACTTCCGGACCGTCCGCATCGCCGAGATGGATGCGATAGTCGGGCGCGTTCTCGGCGTCGGAATGCTCGGCGGGAACGAGCACTAATTCGGCATCGAGCGTAAGCGTATGGATGCGGCCGGAATAGCCGGATTTGGTGCGGGTGAATCGACCGATCTGTGACATTGCAGGTTCCTTTCGTCTGCGGTGGGTGAACAGCTCGGCGCACACGGCACGCCGATCAGGGGCAGTCATCGGGCCGGTCATCGAGTTGGCGCGCGCCACTCGTAGCGGCCGGCGCCGTCCTCATCGGTCCAGAGCGGGACCGCGCGGCCGATGATCGACTTCATGGGAAGCGGGCCGAAATAGCGGCCGTCGAGACTGTCGCGGATCTCCCAGTTCATGAGGAAGACCTCGCCGTCAGCGACGCGCCGGCAGCCCTGCCAGACGGGCAGACCGCGACCGCGCCGGTCGCGCTCCAGCGCGGCGCCCATGGCGATCCCGTCGACGGTGATGGCGGATCGCACGCGGCAGACCCGTTGTCCCGGCAGACCGGCGATACGCTTCATCAGCGGCACACCGGGGGGCAGGTAACCGCGCTCAGCGAGAAAGCGCGCCAGCGGCTCGGGCGCATCGACGGCGACCAGGTCCGTCACCTCGAGCCGGTCGGCCGGCTCGATCGAATAAAGCCCGATCGGGGCGCTCGCCGAGGCGTTCCAGATCAGCTTCTTCGGCGTTTCGGTGAGTGCCGAAGCGGCGACGCCCATGGTCATGAGGCAGGTGAGCGTCACATAGCCGAAGCGGGTCATGGCGCGGTCTTCCGGCGCAGGAGGAAGGCCCGATGGCGTTCGGCGGTGTAGGCGCGCGGCTCATGGCCGGCGGTCAGGCGGTTGTGGACGTGCCGCCAGTGGTCCGGCGAAACCTCGGCCGGATCGATGCCGAGCGCCTCGATGGCGTCGATGACCTGAAGCACGCGCTCGACCCTGGGCCATCCCTCGATCTTCAAGAGGATGTCGCCGCCGGGCCGCACGAAAGGCAGCGTCTGACAGGGCTCGCCGCGGTCGATGGCGCGCACGATGTCGATGCGCGAGATGATCGTGCCGTAGTCGTTGGACGCCCAGCGGACGAAGGCGAAAAGGCTGTTCGGTGCGAAGCCCACGACACGGCGTCGGCGGTCGAGGATCTGCTCGTAAACCTCCCGACCGAAGCGGATCCAGTGTTCGATCCTCTTCTCATGCCAGGTCAGCTCGACGAGCGTGGTGAATGGTACGGGGCCGGCTGACGAGTGGCCGCCGCGCCTGCAAGGGTCCGCGCTGCCGGTCATGGGGTGTCTCCTTCGGTTGGCGGGAACTCGCGGGCGAGCAGGTCGCGGAGCATGTCGGCGACGGTCTGTCCGCGCTGGAACGCCGCGATCTTGATCCGGCCGCGCAGCTCGGGCGTGACGTCGATTGTCAGCCGGGCGGTGAAGCCGGCTGCATCCACGCCGCGCGCCGGCGGTGCATCCGACGCCTTGATCCAGCGCTCGGGGTCGGCAGGGCGCGATGCGAAGCCGCGCTTCGGAGTGTGCCCGCTCATGGCGCGAGCCTCCCCACCTCGATGCAGAGCGCCGCGATCTCACGCGCGGCCGGACTGTCCTCATCGATCTCGAAGACGAGCCGCCCGGATTGCGCCGTATCGGCGAAGCCGACGCGCTGGCCAATCGTCGCCGCGAGCACCGGCGGATCGTGATCGGCAAGCGTCTCGGCCGTCTCGCGGGCGATGACGGTACGCGCGCCGCAGCGGTTCAACACGAAGCGGGCGGCAAGCTGCGGGCGATAGATGCGCGCTTCCTGAAGCAGCGACAGCATCTCTGCCGATGCCCAGCCATCGAAGGGCGACGGCTGTACGGGGATCAACAGCAGATCGGCGGCGAGCAGCGCCGAGCGCATCAGCGAGGCGACACGAGGCGGTCCGTCGATGACGATGTGATCGGCATCGCGCGCCAGCTCCGGCGCTTCGCGATGCAGCGTGTCACGCGCGAGGCCGACGACGCCGAACAGACGTGGCAGGCCTTCGCGCGCCCGCTGCTGCGACCAGTCCAGCGCCGAGCCCTGCGGATCGGCATCGATCAGGGTGACGCGTCTTCCCTGCCGCGCCCATTGCCCGGCGAGATGCAGCGCCAACGTCGTCTTGCCGACGCCGCCCTTCTGATTGAGGAATGCGACGATCATCGCGCCCCTCCCGGCTTACGCCCGAGGGAGAGTCGCGATGGGTGAGCAGCGTCACTGCCGGATGGCCGCACCCCGGATGCCTTTCGGAGGAGCCCGTCGACGGCGGCGGCGACGGTGTTTTCCACATCGCTCCGCGCAACATAAGAGTTAGATTCTCTGTTAGATTCTAAGTTAAGGCCCGGAATCGTCGTTTCCGGCCAGAGACTTAACTGCGATCTCTGCGTGCGAAGTCCCGATGGTCCTGCGTGCGAAATCCCGATGCCGCTTGCGTGCGAAGTCCCGGGTGCTTCCACAGCGCTATCCACAGGCCCTGTGGATAACTTCATCGGCAAGATGCGCAGCAGTTCGCGCCGGCCTTCGCGCTCGATGCGCAGCCGATAGCCGGGCAGCGGCTGGCGCGGGACGATGCGCCGGAGCTGGAGCGCGAAGTCGGAGACGCGCATGAGGCTGCCGGACTTCTGATGGAGATGGGTAAACTCGAAAATCCAGCCCCGCGGCTGGCGGCCGGCGTGCTTGCGCGCGACACGGTAGAGCCAACGTTCGATGCCACCCGTCAGCCGGAAATAGGCGGGGTCGATGGTGAGAACCAAGGAGCGGTCGGTGACGCCGCGATAGAACCAGTCGGGCAGCACGAACTCCATGCCCTCGACGCGGCCATCGCGCGTGACGCATTCCTCCCATTCGTTGATCCAGGAGAATTGGTGGCGGCGCCAATGCTCGCCCTGGCGGATGGTGGTGCGGATGACGGTCGATTGCAGGCGGGTGAGCGCGCCCTTGAGGAGCTTGTAGTCGCGCGCGCCGGTCTCACGGCCGATCGCCATCAGGAGCTGATAGGGCGTGAAGCGCAGGAAGCGCGAGGTCTTGAAGCCAAGATTTTCGGCCTCGACGATCTGCGAGGCGGCCCAGATCAGCACGTCGGCATCCCAGATGGTCGCCATGCCGTGCTCGGGCACGGCGAAGACCTCGACGCGGACGCCGCCGGCCTCATAGAGGATCGGCGCGATGCGCTTGGCTTTGGCGAGCGAGAAAAAGGGCCGCTCCATGAGGTCGCGCTGGTCGCGCGGGCTGGCGTCGCCGGTCGCAACGATGAAGGGATCGAGCTTGGCCCGCTCGGTCGAGGTGATGAGGCGACGCCGCTTCATGATCGGACGTCTCAGCGACGGGTGCGGCCGGCGTGGGCCGTCGGTGCGGGTTCATGGCGCTTGGCGGGCAGCACAGAGCCACGCGGGTCGGAGGTCGAGGTGACGGCGCCCCGATCGGCCCAGGCCTGGAGATCCTCGATCGCATAGACGACGCGGCCGCCGAGCTTGCGATAGGCCGGGCCGGTTCCATAGGTGCGGTGCTTTTCCAGCGTCCGGCCGGAGAGGCCGAGGAACCGCGCGGCTTCGGGAGTTCTGAGATAACGCGGCGGCAAACCGGCGAGATTGGGCGACATGATCGGGCCTCCGTGGGTTCGTTGAGGCCGCTGGCAGTGAGCGGCGGATGCAGGCCACGGTGGCGAAGGAGAGCCGCGAGGGGGGAGTGCGAAGAAGGGCGTGCCAAATTCGCACCCCCCTTCCGACATCAGGTCAGGATCGGCGGCGATGGCGCAGAAGCGCGCGATAGCCCCCGGCGATCATGGCGAGGGCGTCCTTGACAAGGTCCATGGTCGCGTCGCGCAGCGCCGAGGACTTCCAGGGATCGGATGCAACGCGGGACACGCCGTAAATGACGCCAGCGATCTCGCGATAGGTCGCGCCGTTCATGCGCCCGTCGACGGCTTGCAGCATGTGGCGGGCACGCCGGCGTTGCTGCTTGGTCAGGCGGGCATCGGGCGGGACAGCACGGCCAAGCAGGGATTTGAGCAGACGCTCGACGGCTTCGAGCCGGTCGAGGCCGTCGAGATCGAGCGGGATCAGCGCGGCAAGGGGTTCGCTGCCGGCAACGCCTGCCAGCCGCAGGAGATGGAGAACCTGCCCATTTCCGGGATCGTGCAGGAAATGGACGCCCTGTTCGTCGGAGCGGGCGGCGGTTTTCTGAACGACGGAGAAGAGATTGCTATTGGCGGGAAGTATGGAAGGCGCGGCCGTCAGCAGCACGGTGCTGGTGTCGTCCTCGGGACACCAGAAGACCGGAACCTCGGCCGCGTTGAAAGTTGGGCGGATAAGGAAATTGCAACCCCCAGCGTTTCCGCACCAGGTCCGTCAGTTCCCGGAGATCGCACGCCGGACGCCTGGTCTCGGCATAATCGCGCTGATAGTCGCCGTTGCGCCGCAGCCATTCCCAGCCAAGATCGGGTGATGCGAGATCGTCGAGATAGTCGTAGGTCGAAGTCGACCGCCACCGGGATATGTCAGGGGTCATGGGCGTCCTCTGCGCGCTGTCTACCGGGAGACGCACCATTCCCGGTTGCAGAGGCTGCCGGAAGCCCCGAAGGCGGCAACAGGCGATGCGGCCGAGGCATCGCAATTCCGGCTAGTGGGGACGGCCCTCGCGGACGAGCAGGCGGTAGCCATGCTCGGTCATCCAGCGGGCACGGGCGAGATGGGTGTCGTGGACATGGCGCGCGCGATCCGGATCGAGGTCCGGATCGAGGCCGAACAGGATCGTGACCGCCACGCGCCAGTCGGCGCCGTCGGTCGCCGCGTCGAGCAGGCGCATGTAGAGCTTCATGTGCTCACGGTCATAGGCCGTGAGCGCCGCGCTCTGCGGCGGTTCATCGAGGAAATGTACCTGCATCACGTCAGCCCCCAGAGCCACACCATATCCGCTCGCGCCCCATTTGTTAACCAAGCGCTCGACGGGCAGTGGGAGAGGACATTGGCGCATCGCGTGATGCATGGCAGGCATCGCCAAGGTGCCTTGCGGGCGATGTCAGGGTGATTTGCGACTGTCGATTTTCGCACGAACGAACATCACCCCTTCCCCCTGATCGGAGTTGAGGAAGACGATGCCGTTGGCCTCGAACGCCCGGCGCACCTGATCGCGCGTCGTCTCATACACCTTGAGTCCGCTCTCGGACTCGAGGCGCTTCAACGCGGTCAGGGATACCAGGGCCTTTTCAGCGAGCGTCTCCTGCGTCCAACCAAGCAACGCGCGTGCGGCCCGCGTCTGTCGGGCGGTGATCATGCATGATCACCTCCCACCGGCACGAACGCTCACGCCAGAACTACGACTATAATAGTCGCTCTATGGGCGGGCGACCAGATACAAAACACTGTATTGGCGTCCATCGGAGCGATCGGCGTCGTGACTGATTCGGTCGCCCGGCAATGGAAGAGGCCCCGCCCGGATCGTCCGGGCGGGGCGTCGCGGGCGCCTCAGTCGCCGTTGCGGCGGCTGGGGCGGGACCAGATCAGGCTGTAGCCCTCGCCGTCCTCGTCATCGAAGAGGTTGGCGAAGATCGGGGCGGTGAAGCTCGGATCGTCGAGCTTGAGGCCAAGATAGTCTCGGCCCTCGTTGGAGCGCTTGGACCAGGCGGCGCCGATCTCGACGTTATGCGGTGCACCGCATAACGTCGATTATGCTGAGCGCGGGATTATGCGGAGTGCCGGGTTTTGAGGCCCGGTTTTCCGGCTGTTCTGGCGGATTCTGCTCCGCATAATCGCGGGCTTTGTGGGCGGGCGCCCCGCCGTGAGCGGAGCGCCCTTGTCCGGTCATCGCGACCAGATGAGCTTGTGCTCGCCCTTGTCGCCCTGCACCAGGGAGGCGTAG
>WGND01000016.1 GCA_016124805.1 Hyphomicrobiales bacterium
AGGCCAATTTCATCGGTCAGGGGCAAAGCTGCCACCAGCGTGAGAGCGATAAGCGTGGCGGCAATACGCTCCGTCACAGTGAGGGGCACCAGTCCGTACCCCGTAGCTGCAATGGCCCAAAGCGTGATGGCGATCAGCGCCTTGGCAACAATGTAAATGACAGCAGGGACATAACCGATCTTGGCCGCAAATGCGCCCCCATCCTGCAGCATCAGGGCAGGTGCATAGACAGCCATAAAGGGGATGACGAAGCCGGCAAGCGCAATACGCACCGCCTGCAGACTGATCTTGAGGCCTGACTCACGCGCGATCGGTGCGGCTGCAAAGGCGGCAAGTGCAACAGGTGGCGTGAGGTCTGCCAGAATACCGAAATAGAAAACAAACATGTGGCTGACAATCAATGGCACACCAAGGGCAAGCAGGGCCGGACAGGCAAGCGACGAGGTGATGATGTAGTTGGGTATGGTTGGAATACCCATGCCGAGCACGAGGCATATAAGCATGGTCAGCACGAGCGAGAGGAAAAGACTTGTCTCGCCAATCGAGACAACGAACTGTCCGAATGTTGTCGCAGCCCCCGTCAGTGTCATCGTGCCAATGATGATGCCGACCAGCGCGCAGGCAATACCCACCGGAAGGGCGGTCCTGGCACCTTCGGCGAGGCTGTCCCGGCAAAGGGCCAGCGTTTCGCGCCCGCCTTTGGAGAAGACATTCCAGGCAATCAGCACGGCAATGGCTGAGACGAGCGCACCGACACCCCATTCGAGAAATGAAGCGGCGATCAGGCCAAGGCCGATCCAGAAGAGGAAACGCACAGGCGCTGAGGGCAGACCAAGCGCGATGCTGCCACCGAGAATGAGCATCACGGTGAGGGCCAGACCCATGGTCCCGGCAAAGAGAGGCGTATAGCCGCTGAAAAGCAGATAGACGAGCGCAACCAGCGGCAGGATCAGATACCAGCGCGCGCGAAGAGCCTGCATGGCGGAGGGGCGCTCGGCATCCGGAATACCAGTCAGGTGATGCTTCTCTGCTTCCAGATGCACCATGATGAAGGCCGAAACGAAATAAAGGATCGCGGGAATGATGGCTGCCTTGACGATGGTGGCATAAGGCACATCGATGGTTTCTGCCATGATGAAGGCCACGGCACCCATGACAGGCGGCATGAGCTGCCCTCCCATGGAAGCGGTGGCTTCGACACCCCCGGCGAAGGCGGCACGATACCCAAAGCGCTTCATCAGCGGAATGGTGAACTGTCCAGTCGTAACGACATTGGCAACGCCCGAACCCGAGATCGTGCCCATCAGCGCAGATGTGGTGATCGCAACTTTTGCCGCTCCCCCTTTTGTCTGGCCGACCAGGGCAAGCGCCACATCGGTGAAGAGGGAGATCATGCCTGCGCGTTCAAGAAAGGCGCCAAAGAGAATGAAAAGAAAGATATAGGTCGAGGACACCAGTGTCGGAATGCCGTAAATGCCTTCCGTGCCATAGGCCATGTGATCGACGATCTGGTCGAGCCCGTAGCCGCGATGGTTGAGGGGTGCGGGAAGGTCCTGGCCTAAAAGGCAATAGGCGAGAAACACAGATGAAATGATCGGCAGCGCGGGCCCCATGATGCGCCAGGCAGCAATGAAAAGGACGGCAATACCCAGAATGCCGACGCCCATGTCGATAGGCAGTGGATCACCGGCACGCAGCAGCAGATCGTTATAGTTTGTCCACTGATAGGCCGCGACGCCCATACCCGCAATGCCAAGAGCCCAACCGGCAATTTGCGACAGGCGATGGCCTTGCTGTGCAATCAGTGGCAGGCCAAGCAGCAGCAGAAAGCCGACATGCATCGCGCGTACGATCTGACTCGGCAGGATCGCATAGGCAGCCGTAAAGAGCTGAAAGCAGGCAAAGACAAAGGCGATGGCAAAAAGCAAGCGACCCTGAAGGTCTGGGCCGAATTTTTGCGTGAGGGCCTCATGTGAAGCCGGTAACGCCTGATCTGCCTCCGGCGTCATTCCGGGCGCAGGTGGATTACTCGACAAGACCAATCTCGCGATAATAGCGCAAGGCCCCCGGATGGAGCGGCAGCACCATGCCGTCAAGCGCCGCTTCCGGTTTGATCCCGAGCGCGGCTTTGTGCGCCACGACAAGCTCCGGCAGGTTTTCATAGAGAAGCTTGGTCATCAGATAGACCGTTTCTTCCGGCACATCCTCATGCGTCACCAGCATGTTGGTGACAGCAACAGTTGCAACATCGCTCTCCTGACCCGGATAGGTGCCGGCAGGGATCGTTGCGGGAATATAGGGCTGGCCCAGCTTGGCGGCGATATCGGCGGGCACGGCCACAATGTTGATTGGCAGCGATGCGCCCAGGTCGCGAATGGATGCCACGCCAAGACCTGCGGATTGGAGCGTTGCATCAATCTGGCGGTTCTTGATCAGTTCGACCGATTCCGAAAAGGGGAGATACTCCGTCTTGCCGAGATCGTCATAGCTCAAGCCGCTGGCACCCAAAATGGCGCGGGCATTGAGTTCCGTGCCGGATTTGGCGGCCCCCACGGATAGGGCCTTGCCCTTGAGACCGTCCAGCGACGTGATGCCGGATTCCTTTGAGGCGACGATCTGAATATAATTGGGATAGATCGCCGCAATGCCACGCAGCTTGTCGAGCTTCTTGGGAAAGCCTGCTTCGGCATTGCCCTCCCAGGCAAATTGCACGGAGTCACCCAGTGCGAAAGCAATTTCGCCGCGTTCCTTCTGCAGCAGGTTGAGATTTTCAACCGAGGCCTTTGTCGCTTGTACCTGTGTCCGCGCGCCGGGAATATTCTCGCCATAGATTTTGGAGAGCGCGACACCAAGCGGATAATAAACGCCGCTCGTGCCGCCTGTCAGGATATTGATAAAGGCATCAGCCCGCGCGGTTGCCATGCTGGCACCCATCAGAAAGCTGCTGACGGCGAGCGCCGTGCCGATCTTCTTCAAAAGCCTGTTGCGCATTGGTCCCTCCCTGATTTCGGCCAAGGCTAACACAGCCAATGTGACAGATTAAGCCTTTCAGGCGTCCAATCCGAAGCTGTAGACAGTTGTCGACCGCCAGATCTCTCCCGGTCGCAGCAGCGGTGAGGGGAACGAGGGCTGGTTGGGCGCATCCGGATATTGCTGCGGTTCAAGCGCGATGCCCGTGAGAGGCGACGGCAGCAAGTGGCCATCATAGGCCTGAAGGGCCGGTGCAGTGGTGGTGAGCCGCATGATGCGTCCTGAGTCCGCATGTTTGAGGGTCGCCACGGGCTGCTTGCTGTCTGACGGATGCTTCAGGATGAAGCAATGATCAAGCGGCATGCTTGTGTCGAGATCGCGGCTTTGACGAAAATCAAAACCCGTTTCCTGAACGGCTTCGATTCGGCCCGTCGGCAACTTGTCAGCACTCACGGCAAGAATCTTATTTGCCGCTATCTGCAGGCTGTGATCACGGAGCGGTCTGTCGGCATGACCCGAGAGGTTCCAATATGGATGCGGCGCAAGTGACACGACAGTTGGCGCAGTTGTTGTCGCGCGGATGTCGAGTTGCAATTCGTTTCGGTCATTGAGTTCATAGCGCGCTTCAACGGTCAGCTCACCGGGAAAGCCCTGATCGCCATCCGGGCTGACATGGGAAAGGGTGATGGATGCATCCGGCCCGCTTGAAACGATATGCCAGAGCGCCTTGTCAAAGCCTGCCGTCCCGCCGTGCAGACAATGCGCGCCTTCATTGGCGCTGAGTTCATGGGCAATGCCATCAATCCTGATGGCGGCGCCTTTAATGCGATTGGCATAGCGCCCGATGACTGCACCCATGTAATTCGTATCGGCGAGATATTCTTCCGGCGAGTCATGACCAAGGCAGATGTTAGAAAATCGACCCTGCCGGTCGGGCGTTTCAACTGATTGCAGGATCGCACCGAGGGTCAGGATGCGCGCGCTCAGTCCATTGGCATTGGTCAGCATTGCGAAATGGACCTCTCGCCCGTCCGGCATGTTGCCGAATGTCTTGACCCGACAGGCGGACGTCATAGAGCAGCCCGGAGTCTTTCCGCAGCTGCCTCGGCTGTTAGGTCGCGCTGCGGCATGGCCAGCATTTCAAAACCCACCATGAATTTGCGTATGCTCGACGAACGCAAAAGTGGCGGATAAAAATGGGCATGCAATGTGAAATGATCGCTCGGCTGCCCGTTGCAAGGTGCCTGATGGAAACCCATGGTGTAGGGAAATGGTGCCTGGAAGAGCTGATCATAACAGGCTGTCAGACGCTGCAACACATCAGCAAGATCCAGTCGTTCGCCATGGCTGAGCTCGTCAAGCGAGGTGACCTGCCGACGCGGCAATACCAGCGTCTCAAAGGGCCATGCCGCCCAATAGGGCACGAGGGCCACAAAGCTGTCATTGGTGAGCACAAGGCGGCTTTGGTCTTCGAGTTCGCGCACCAGATAGCTCGTCAGCAAAGCTTCTCCATTTTTCGACAGCCATGCCTTCTGATGTGCGTCCTCACGGGCAAGTTCGTTGGGCACATGACCCGTCGCCCAGATCTGTCCATGTGGATGGGGATTGCTCGCCCCCATCATCGCACCCCGGTTCTCAAAGATCGTGACAGCGGTAATATCATCGCGCTCGGCAAGCATGGCATATTGCTCGGCCCATACATCAACCACCGGAGTAATTTCCGCAGCCGTCATATGCGCCATGGTGCGGCTGTGGTCGGGTGAATAACAGATGACGCGACAAATGCCATTCTCGGTCTGGCGAACGAAAACAGGGTCCGCGTTCTCGTCGGTCTCCATGCCAGGGAGAAGGGCCGGAAAGTCATTGTCGAAAACATAGACGCCTTCATAGACCGGATTTTGGACCCCGCCTGCGCGCGCCACACCGGGGCAGAGATAGCAGGCCGGATCATGTTTGACGGAACGTTGTGATGTTGCTTGTTCCTGCGCGCCTTGCCAGGGGCGGTTCATGCGATGGGAGGAGACAAGCACCCAGTCACCTGTGAGAAGATTGAGCCGCCGTTCGGGAGCAGAGGCAGGGGAGGTCACAAAATCACCTCGCGGGCACCATCGACTGCATGGGTCACAAAGGCGTCCGGCAGCTTGTGGACGATATTGCCATAGCGTGATTGAATTTCGCTGCGGATACTGTCTTCCCTGTTGCGGTCGACCAGTGCAATGATGCTGCCGCCAAAGCCACCACCCATCATGCGTGCGCCATATACGCCTTCCGTTTCATTAGCGATCGCAGCAAGTTGATCAAGTGCTTCAACGCTCACTTCCATATCGTCGCGCAGGCTGGCATGGGACTGCTGCATGATCTGGCCGAGCGCATCAAGGTCGCTTGCGCCCATAGCAATGGCGGCGTGTCGCACGCGCTCATTTTCCGTGACGACGTGACGGCAGCGCCTGGCCTCGTCATCTGTAAGTTTCTGAAGAACATCCGGTAGGTCGCCGACGGAAAGGTCGCGCAGACTTGCCACGCCAAGTTTCCGGGTGGTACTTTCGCAGTCGTCCCGGCGTTTTTTATATGACCCTTCGACATGGGCATGGCGAACCATGCTGTTCACCAGCAGAAAGCTCGCCCGCGCGGGGAGCGGTGCAGGCGTTGCCGCAAGGCTCTGGCAGTCAAGCATCAGGGCATGGTCCTTGATGCCGTTCATGGAAGCAAACTGATCCATGATACCGCAAGGCATCCCGACGAAATCATTTTCCGCCGCCTGCGCCCATCGGGCGATCTGTTGACCGGGGGCTGTCTCGCCATTCAGTGCCAGGAGCGCGATCAGGGTGGCGACTTCCAATGCGGCAGAGGAGCTGACACCTGCCCCCATGGGGACATCACTTTCAATCCAGATATCTGCGCCAGTCAGCTTGATGCCTGCCTTGAGCAATGTGTCGGCGACACCTGCCACATAATCACACCAATCACCGCGCGGCTTGAGATCAGCCAGCGGAAAATCCGCCTTCTCGGCAAAAGACGTGGCGACCAGCCGCAGATGCCCTGTGTCATTGGGCGCGGCAGCCACGACACACCAGCGGTCGATAGCGGCTGGCATGACGAGACCGCCCGTATAATCCGTATGCTCACCAATGATATTGATGCGGCCCGGCGCGTGAAAAAGGCGGGGTGTGGTGCCAAAACGGCGTTTGAAGCGCGTGGCCAGAGACTCCGGGTCGACAGGGGGGAGGGTGGAACTGCTCATGCGGTCACATCCCGCCAGATTGAAACTCCCGCAGGTAACATCTCATGACCGCCGACAAGAAAATCGGCGTCTTCGGGTGCCGGGGCACTGCGGGTGTCCGCAGCGTAATTGATGGCAAACACAAAGCCACCGCGCCGACTGATCCGCACATCCTCCGGCAGCGACTGGACCTCCAGACCTGCGTCCTCCGCGAGCTCGCAGAGGATATGCGCCAGCGCCTCCCGGTCGGGCCAGAACCCGAGATAGTTGACGCGCCCCTGCTGATACCAGGCACCTTCGCCATTTTTGTAAGTCGCATGCGGTATCAGCTGGCTGCGAATATCCTCGCGCCACATGTGACCCTTCAGATCGCGTGACTTGTAAATCACATCGCTCAAGGTTCCGGGCCTCAAGCTTTCGACACGCGTCACTTTGATGGGCAAGAGCTGCTGAACGGGACCAGGGGGAAGCGTGTCAGGAATCTGGAAGTCTTTCGTCTTGGAACCCGATCGCGGGCCGAGCAATAACACGGCCTCACTTTTCGAGATGGCTTCAACAAGCTCGTTACTGACATGGATTTGGGCTGGTGCAATCACGAGCTTGTAGGCCGTGAGATCGGCACCCGGTGGCACCATGTCCACATCCAGCCCCATGCCACGCAGGGCTGAATAGGTTTCAAAGGCCATATGGAGCCAGCGAAAGCTGCGGCCCTGTGGCTGGATCAGGCTCATCCAGTCGGCCTCATATGAAAATATCAGGGCAACTTTGGCTTGTTCTGTGGTGGCAATCGGCCCGAGAATTTCGATTTCATCGGCAACTTGCCGTGCCTCTTGACCGCCTATGTCCAGACTGCGGTCTGGCAGGTTTAGCCCGGCATGCATCTGTTCCTGCGCAAAGGGCGCCTGTCGCCAGCGGAAATAGGAAACCACTTCCGCCCCATGCGCAAAGGCCTCCCAGGTCCATGCGCGCACCATGCCCGGCAGTGGCGCAGGATTATATCTCGCCCAGTTCACCGGTCCGGGTTGCTGTTCCATGACCCACCAGCGGCCCTGTCCACATCCGCGATAGAGATCGTGATGAAAGCCCGCCACATCGGGATGGCCCTGCCGCAGATAGCGTTGCTTCTCCTCCGGAGAAAACCAGAACTGTTCGAGAAAGCCAAGCGGGTAGCTGTCCCATGTCGCCACGTCCAGATCGCGCCCGACGTCAAAGTGATCGAACTCGGTGTAAAAACCCATGAAATTATGCGTGATGTCCCGACCGGGCGAGAGGCGGCGCAACACGTCGACCTGCAGCTTGTTGAAGCTCACCACTTCATTCGATGCAAAGCGGTTGTAATCCAATCGGTGGCTTGGATTGACTTCGGTGACAGTCAGATGAGGCGGGTCGATTTCATCAAAGCTGCGATATTCCATCGACCAGAAGACACTGCCCCATGCGCGATTGAGGCTGTCGACATCATTATAGCGACGCGCCAGCCATTGCCTGAAGCGGGTGGCCGCGGCTTCGGAATAGCTGATGGTGGTGTTGTGACAGCCAAATTCATTGTCGGTCTGCCACGCGCCAATAGCCGGATGCTGCCCGTATCGTTCGGCAAGGGCGGTGACGATGCGCAAGCACTCGGCGCGATAACTCTCACTTGAAAAGCAGTAATGGCGCCGCGAGCCAAAAAGGCGCGGCCGACCGTTTTCATCAATTGCAATCATGTCGGGATGCTGATCGACCAGCCATTTGGGCGGGGTCGCGGTCGGTGTCCCCATCACGATCTGGAGCCCGGCATCGCCGAGCGTGTCGATGGCGCGATCAAGCCACGCCCAGTTAAAGTGCCCCGGTTCCGGCTCCATGCGGCTCCAGGCAAATTCGCCGATGCGTACCCATGAGAGACCCATGGCCACCATGGCGCGGGCATCATCCTGCCACCATGTCTCAGGCCAATGTTCCGGGTAATAGCAGACGCCGAGCTTCATGATGTCAAAACAGACTCTGTGACGGTATGGTTCAATGACTGGTTTAGTTTAATCTTTGCAGGTGGAACAGGGCAATTTCGCCGGCCCGCAACACGGGAAGCGGCAGGCCGCCATGAGCGAGTTGCGCGCCTGAAACCGTCAATGCGTTGCCTTTGATAAGTGCGGGCGTTTGTTTCATCGTAAGGGCTGGATTGCGTGGCGGGTTGATGAGTTGCACGCGGTAATTTGCGGTTGGCTGCAGGTCTGGCAGCTGAAGATGGGGCGCCGTCGCATAGACAGGCGATTCCACCTGTGCCGCGCTGACAAGGATATCGCGGTCTTCGACCATGAGACAGAGAAGCCCTTTGTCTTCTGCCGCGAGGCGAGTCAGGCGACCGCGATGCAACAGATCGCGCCATTTCTTGTGATGTCCGATCCAGGTGGCGAGCTGACTTTTCTCTCCTTCCGAAAAATCAGCAATGTTTCCCTCGATTCCCATATGACCAAAGAGTGCCGTCACGGCGCGCATTTCCAGCGAGGTGATGCGCGCCGTGGTGTGGGCATGGCGGGGGCCGACATGGGCACCCATAACTTCGGGCGGAAAGAAAATCGAAAAATGACGCTGTATATGCTGGCGCTCGATCGGGTCATTGCAGTCTGATGTCCAGATGCGATCTGTACGCTTGAGGATTTCATAATCCGCGCGCCCGCCGCCGGAACTGCAGCTTTCAATTTCGACATGCGGATGGTCTGACCGCAGTCGATCCATCAGTGCATAAAGCGCCTGCGTTTGGTGATGCACCGCCGGTCGGCCTCGGCTTGCTGCATGCGTCAGGTCGCGGTTCATGTCCCATTTCAGATAGCCGATATCATATGCGCGAAGAAGGGCATCGATCTGCCCGTGAATATTGTCGAAAACGTCGGGCCGCGTCAGATCAAGAACATATTGTCCGCGCCCCAACGGCTGCTGGCGTCCGTCAGCAGCCAATATCCAGTCAGGATGGGCCCGCAGCAGATCTGAATTGGCATTAGCCATTTCCGGCTCCACCCAGAGGCCGAATGTCATGCCGAGCTTTTTTACATGATTGATGAGGGGTATCAGACCGTCCGGATATTTCTCGCGGTCGACGGTCCAGTCACCGAGCGCAGCCGTGTCGTCATGGCGACCCTTAAACCAGCCATCATCAAGCACGAAACGTTCAACACCCAGCGCTGCGGAAAGCTCTGCCAGATGCATCAGCCTGGGCATGTCGTGATTGAAATAGATCGCTTCCCATGTGTTGAAATGCACCGGTCGCGGTCTATCCACCAGCCGGTTGCCGAGAATGGTTTCCCGAACAAAGGGGTGGAAGCGCGCGGTCAGGCCATTCGTGCCGGTCGTGGAGCGCGCCACGTGGCATTTCGGCGTCTCGTAGCTCGCCGCCGGCGCAAGGATCATTTCGCCGGGCAGAAAGAGTTCACCGGCTTGAATCTGGATGCGTCCGTCCCGCAAGCGTTCGGCAAGCAGCCGGTGATTGCCACTCCATGCCAGATGCACGCCATAGGCCTCACCCTGTCGCTCATCAAACCCGTGACTGCCATAAATCATGAAGGGCGGCGCATGATGCGATGTGCGCCCGCTCCGGCTTTCCTTGATCGTCAGACCGGTTTCAATGCGACAGCGCACGGGCTGGAATTCACGGGTCCATCGTCCCTCAAAAAAAAGGAACTCTTCGTGATGGGCGGGGATAGTCGCGGCTGACAGCCATTCAAGATGCAGCTGATCTTTGCCGCAATTCCGGATGCAGCTTGAGGCGGTCATGACGCCAGTGGAACTGTCGAGTTGATAGGTGAGCCTCAGCTCAATGCCAAAGGCTTTGTCCACGAGATGAAAGGTGATCAGCGTTTCATCCTGGTCAACCGACAACAAAGCGAGTTGAGTAACGAAACGACCATCGGCACGATGACAAATCAGCGCCGGATGGCCGGTAAAGCCGCGCCCGGCTTCCGGGAGGCAATCCAATCTCTCGCCGCGATCAAGCTGGCCTTGCGGCACAGGCCGTTCGTGAAGCAGCGCGTCATCAATTTGTGGCGCACCGTCGGCAGATCCCCAATAGAGCAGGCTGGGTGGCGCCTTATCCTCGCTGATGAAAACCAGCCGCTCGCCACCACCTGAAATCTGAAAACGGTCCGTCCCCATGTTCCCCCGCGCGCATGTCCATGCGCCTTCGCCTTCAAGGCTTGTTTTGAGAGAGCCTAGCAGGGTGGGGCGGGGTGTTCACGGGAGAAAAGGCTCAGCGCGCCTTAATCATTCGACAGAATGACATTGCGCACGATGGGATAAATCTGGTTAGCCCATTTGGAGCCACTGAATACGCCATAATGGCCAACGCCCGGCTGGAGATGGTGGCGCTTTTTATAGGGCCGGATGCTCGTGCAAAGATCCTGCGCGGCCAGGGTCTGCCCAACCGAGCAGATATCGTCGCGCTCGCCTTCGACCGTAAACAAAGCGGTCTTCTTGATTGCGCGCGGGTCAATTTTCTCGCCATGCCAGGTGAGCTTGCCCTTGGGCAGCACATGTTCCTGAAACACGAGATTGACCGTTTCTAGATAAAATTCAGCTGTCAGGTCAAGCACGGCAAAATATTCATCATAGAATTTCTTGGTTGAATTGGCCTTGTCATCATTGCCAGTGGCCAGATTCCCGTAGAGATCGACATGGGTGTCGAAATGGCGTTTCGGGTTCATGCTCATGAAGGCGGTCAACTGGACGAAGCCCGGATACACTCTGCGCCCGCCACCCTTGAAGCCATAGGGCACAGTGGCAATGAGGTTCTTCTCAAACCATTCAATGGAATGTGTGGTGGCAAGCTCGTTAACGGTCGTTGGATTGATGCGTGTATCAATCGGGCCGGCCATCAGCGTCATGCTGGCGGGCTGGTAAGGATTGTCGCTCGCCGCCATGGCCGCAACAGCGGCAAAGGCATGGGCGCAGGGCTGACAGACAGCAAGAAGATGCGCGCCTTCACCAAGTGTCTCGAGAAACAGAATGACATGATCGATATATTCGTCGAAACCGAAGCGACCGGCCTCCACGGGAACTTCGCGCGCATTGTGCCAATCGGTGATGTAGACATCGTGATCAGGCAGCAGCACTTCCACCGTGTTGCGCAGGAGCGTCGCAAAATGGCCTGAGAGCGGGGCGACCACGAGCACGCGTGGCTGGGGCACATCCGTTTCCTTGGCAAAGCGCAAAAGCGTGCAGAAGGGCGTGACAAGCGTTGCCTCTTCGACCACGGGCACTTCCTCGCCATCCACCATGACGCTGTCAATTTCATAGGAGGGGCGCGAATGGGTCAGGGTGGCCCGGCTCAGCATTTCCAGGCTGGCCGACACATAGGGACGGACGACCTCGCCCAACAAACCGGCAAAGGGACCGTCCAAGGCCAGCTTTGCGGTTTCAGCAGCAAATCGGATGGGAACCATTAGGTCGGCTTGTGCCTGATAGGCCAAGTATTTCATAGATATTCACCAGCCCCAGCCTGCCGGACGGGGGCCCGTCGCAGGTACAAAAACTCACGCAGGAAAATGCTAGTGCTTTTATTTGCGCAGTGCGAGAATAATTTGCTGCAGTGCGAGACGAGGGTTAAGCTGATTTTATGGGAACGCGGGAAGCGGTCCTTCTGTTGGCCAAGGAGGGATGGGTCCACGTTCCCCTAAAGCGGCTGCCAACATGGCCAGACTGGGCGTATTCGCGCCGGAGGAACGATAAATGACCAAGACGACGCTGACAATTAGCTCGAAAAACTACTCCTCCTGGTCTCTCAGGGGGTGGTTGCTTTGTGAAATGGCGGGTCTTGAGTTTGAGGAAAAATTGCTTTCCAGCTCCGATGCGGCCACCCGGGCCGAGCTGCTGCTGCTGTCCCCTTCTTTTCTGGTGCCCTGTCTTGAACATAATGGAATCAAGGTCTGGGATACCCTGGCAATCGCTGAATATCTGCAGGAAGTGATTCCCGATTCCGGCCTGCTGCCCAAGGACTTGAAAACGCGCACCCATTGCCGTGCCATTTCTGGCGAAATGCATTCGGGTTTTTCCAATCTTCGCGCGGCGCTGCCCATGAACCTCAAAGCGCATTATCCGGGTTTCAAAATTTGGGCTGGTGCCCAGGCCGATATCGACCACATCGTATCGATCTGGAATGATTGCTTCAGCCGCTACAAGGGCCCTTACCTTTTTGGTGAGCACCTTACCATGGCTGATGCCATGTATGCGCCGGTCTGCACACGCTTCACAACCTATGATGTGGAGCTGGATGAAGCCTGCGACGCGTATCGCAAGAAAATCCTTGCCCTGCCCGCCATGATGAAATGGATCAAGGCGGCAAAATCAGAGCCGGAAGAGTTCGAAGAACTCGACATGGAATTCTGATTCCAAACCTCATCTGCGCATTCTGTCAAAGCCCCTAAGCGACCCTTATGCCCTGGCCGCCCGGCCTGAGTATTCCTGCCATAATGCATGAGCGTTCTTGTAATATGGCATTAACGGTGCCAATATATTTACGAAAGTGTAAAACCAAACCGCTGCTGCAGGGGGAGAAACATCATGCAGGTCGTAAATGAGGTGACTACAACGGATCCTGAGCGCATCAAGCAGATGCTGCAGCCTGGGCCGGATGCGCCGATCTATATGGTCAATTTGCTGAAGTTCAAAGAAAAGGCGGAATACAAGGATGGCCGCAAGACCGACCTGTCTGGCCGCGACGCCTATATGATTTACGGGCGTGCCGTGTCTGACCTGTTGCCAAAATTCGGCGGCAAGGCCATTTTCGCCGGGGATGTCACCTTCCTGATGCTCGGTCAGGTCGAAGAACTCTGGGATGAAATTGCCATCGCCACCTATCCCAATCGCAAAGCACTGGTAGATATGTCGACCTCCGCTGAATGGCGCGAGATTGCCGTGCACCGCGAGGCCGGTCTGGCAGGCCAGCTCAATATTGAAACCGTGCTGCAGGACAAGGATATTTCAGGTCAGAAGTCTTGATCTGAACCGTCTGCCGATGCATCCGATTTTGAGCAGGCCGTGGTCCTAGGAAAGCTTTTCGATATATTGAACGGCTTGAGGTATGGCGGCTTTATTCTTAAGCCCGCCAAAACTGATGATCGCTGAAACCACGGCCCGTGTCCGCTTCAGGAGACCCGGATAGCGGAGCATCAGAATATTGTCGGGCGCTTCCACATAGAACCGCATCATATGGGTATAGAGGGTCTGCGCGCCCTCGCGTCCCATATGGGCGGGCCGTTTATGCTGCAACCGGTTGGCTTCAATTTCCTTGAAGGGTCGGTAAATAAAGATGAAACGCGGCTGAAAGACCTCTGAGATTTCAGGCAGGATCAGGGCCGAGAGGGGATGTTGCAGGAAAAAGGGCAGGGTGGTCTGCGGCAGGTTGTCCCGAAAAACCGTCAATGCGTCAATGACCTTTGTGCGGTCCTTGATCTTGTAGTCGAGCTTTTCTTCATCGAGGAAGGAAAGCAGAAGACGATGATATGCTTCTGACTCAAAGCCCGCTGCCTGTGCCTCTCTCTGGTGAAAGGGGGGAAGACTTGGACAGCCAAGGCTGTTGAGGACGCCTGCAACTTCGGTACTGCCCCCGCCCCAGGCGCCGACGACAAATATATATCCCATGAACTGTCTTCTTCTTGGCGTCTTTGTGAACGCATTGCCGGATCAAATGGCTTGATCCTGTTTCGGCTAAATTCGGAGGAAGCGGTTGAATTGTCAAACAGGGCGCGAAATCGGCGTGTCTGGTGAGACTGACATCGGCTCTGGAATATGGTCTCATAGCCATAACAAGAATTGCCGCCAATCAGAACGACTTTCTTACAATAAGAAACGCATTGCAGGACTTCACCGATGACAAATCTCTTTCGGCCCCTTTCCTTCATGCATGGTCATGCGATGAAGAACCGGTTCATGCTGGCGCCGCTGACCAATTGCCAGAGCCACGCAGACGGCACCCTGTCAGATGACGAATTTAACTGGCTCACCTATCGGGCGGAAGGCGGCTTTGGACTTGTGATGACCTGCGCGGCGCATGTCCAGCCATCGGGCAATGCCTTTCCCGGTCAGCTCGGCGTCTTTTCAGATATTCATCTCCCCGGGCTTACGCGCCTTGCTTCAGCGCTGAAGGCGGGCGGGGCGATCTCAAGCCTGCAGCTGCATCATGGCGGCATTCGCTGCCCCGAAAGCCTGATAGGCGAAACGCCACGCGGCCCCTCCGCAGATGCCGAAACCGGCGCCCGCGCCCTGAGCGAGACGGAAGTCGAGGAGCTGATTGAGGATTTTATCGCTGCCGCCGTTCGCAGCGAGAAGGCCGGATTTGACGGTGTCGAAATCCATGGCGCGCATGGCTATATCCTTTGTGCTTTTCTGAGCCCTGAACTGAACCGCCGCACGGATCGATATGGTGGCTCGCTTGAAAATCGTTCTCGCATTCTTTTTGAAATCATCAAGGGCATCCGGGCCCGAACCGGTCCCTCTTTCCAGCTCGGTCTGCGTCTGTCACCCGAGCGCTTCGGACTGGTTTTTGCCGAGCAGCGCGAGCTTGCCCGCCAGCTTCTGACTGCCGGTGACCTTGATTATCTCGACATGTCGCTCTGGGATGTCTTCAAGGCACCGGTTGATGCAGCATTTGCCGATCGGCCGCTGATTGACTGGTTTGCCGATTTGCCGCGCGGGGCAACACGTCTTGGCGTTGCCGGCAAGTTGATGTCGGCTGCAGATTGTGAACATGTGCTTGCTCATGGTGCTGATTTTGCCATCATCGGGCGTGGCGCCATTCTGCATCATGATTTTCCGGGCTGCGTTGCACAAGATCCTGCCTTCCAGGCTGTCTCCCTGCCGGTGACGCGCGACTATCTCGGTCATGAGCGGTTGAGCCCGACTTTCATCGACTATATGGCCAACTGGAAGGGTTTTGTGGCTGAGGAGAGCAACGCGGCCTAGCCGCAGAAACAGGTTTGGGTCGGCATTTTTCGGGTGGGGGCTTTTGTGTTTTCCAAACTAAAAGCAAAAAAAGATATCCCGCGTCTTTTCTTCCTGCACATACCGAAAACGGCGGGCACGAGTTTTGTCGACCTCGGTGTGCGCTGGTTTGGCCAGAAAAATTCAGCAAACTATATTGAGGGACGGCCAGTTGCCGCCCGGAAGAAACTTGGCAAGAAGAGATTTGTTTCAGGACATATTTTTTACGATGAGATGATGCGACTTCCTTATATCGGGGATTGCAAGCGTGCGATTTTTCTTCGCGATCCCTATGCCCGCCTCGCCTCTCATCTGCGCTATATGGATCGATATAATCAGCCCGAATTCGAACGCGGCTTTGCTGTCTTGCGTCCCGAGCTACAAGGTATCGTCAAAAAACTCGCGCAGGTCGATTTCAATTCGCCCCGTGAGATCGAGACCTATCTCTCTGATCTCACAGACTGGGGCAATGCCGCCTATCATAATTGTCAGACGCGTTTTCTTGTTTGCGATCTCGAATCCAGTGCGATCACGCCCTATCTGCCGCAGTTGCCGGAACATGCGCTTGAGCAGGCGTGCGAAAGACTATCGAAATTTGATTATCTTTGCCTGAGCGAAGAATTTGCAGACAGTGTCGCGCCCATGGCTGCCGATTTTGGGTTTGATCTTTTATCGGAAACGCCCCGATCCAACACGGAATCATCATCCCGGAAACTGGACTATCTGGATCCGGCTATCCGGAATGTGTTGGCCCCATTTCTTGAAGAAGATGTCGCACTCTATCAATTCGCAAGAAAGCTATTTCAGGAGAAGCGGGCGGCAGCGTTTGAGTAAATTGATTTGCGGAGATGATTTGTCTTGCTTTGCAACAATTCCGGAACATCTCACTTTTGAGTGAAGGTCGGCTTTGAAGTCTCGCAATGAGAAGGAGGGGAAGGATATGACCCGGATGACAGCCAAGGATTTTGATCAGGCGCTGCTTGAACTCTATGATTTCTACGCGCATGGACAGATCACCAAGCGTGACTTTCTCAATCAGGCCAGCCGCTGGGCGGTCGGCGGTGTTACTGCTGCGGCGCTCCTGAATATGCTGAGCCCAGATTATGCGCTGGCCGAACAGGTCTCCTTCAATGATCCGGATATCTATCCGGAATATGTGACCTATCCCTCGCCCAACGGCCATGGCGAGGTGCGTGGATATTTGGTGCGCCCTGCGACAGTTGAAGCGCCGCTGCCTGCCGTGCTGGTGATACATGAAAATCGCGGCCTCAACCCCTATATTGAGGACGTGGCGCGGCGTCTGGCAAAAGCAGGTTATCTTGCTCTTGCGCCAGATGGATTGACGTCGGTTGGCGGCTATCCGGGCAATGATGCCGAAGGCAGGGAGCTGCAGAAATCCGTAAACCCCGAAAAATTGATGAATGATTTTTTCGCCGGGTTTGAACACCTCATGAGCCATAAACAATCGATGGGTAAAGTTGGCGCTGTCGGCTTCTGCTATGGTGGTGGTGTCTGTAACGCGCTGGCCGTTGCCTATCCTGAGCTCGGCGCTTCGGTGCCTTTTTATGGACGCCAGCCAGCGGTAGAAGATGTGTCAAAAATTAAGGCGCCTTTGCTTCTGCACTATGCGGGTCTGGATGATCGCGTGAATGCAGGCTGGCCGACTTATGAAGCCGCGCTCAAGGCCAATTCAAAAACATATCAGGCCTATATCTATCCGGATGTGAATCACGGCTTCCACAATGATTCCACGCCGCGCTATGACGAAAGCGCTGCAGAACTCGCCTGGCAGCGGACTCTTGATTGGTTCAAGACCTATTTGAGCTGAGGGGTTGTTGGACCGATGGTAGATCATCATATGCGACCTGCCATCGGCTCAGATCAACATTCAGCAGCGCGGATAGTTTGGCAATATCCTCTGTAAACGCGGCTTGAAGGGTTCCATATTCTTCACGATTCAGTTCATCGCGAAGCGTAGGTCGTTCAGGCGCCGGAAGCGGGAATAGCCGATCCATAAGGCGCGGGCCGAAAATTTTGCCGAGCTGTCTTGCCAGACCTTGTCGCTTTGGTGGGGCCATCCGGGCCGTGTCTGAGTTATGTCGCGCGGTTGCATCTATATTGATGGGTGGAAGACCCAGAAAGGCAAAGACCGCTTCGAGCGTTTCAGCGGGTTTCTGTTCAAAATCCTCAATAAAGATAATGTGAACCTGATCGCAGCCAAAGACTTCCAGATAGTGCTTCACACCTTCGTAATAGAGCCCTCTCCGGACATGGGCGAAAATCGGATCATAACCTTCTTTGTGTCGCTCTGCCTCCATTGACAGCGACTCCGCAAATGTTTGGGTCTGGAATTTCGCGGCAAAGGCATGCCGATATTCCGAATAGGCACGCAGCACAGGGTTCCGCAGCATGATGATAATTCTGCTTTGCGGGTTCCACGCATATATACGTTCGGCCGTGCCTGGCGTGGAGAGATAGTCGGTCGAAGCCTCTCCAGAGATCGCCTCATCGGAGGTGCCGGAGAACAAGGCGCTATAGCATTCGGCATCCGTCACGATACCCGGGTGAAACTGCTTGATGCCAAATTCAAATTGTTCAACAGGGTAGTTACAGAAGAACCGGGGTTCCTTGTTGGCCGGCATGAATATTTGGGGATGTTGCTGCAAGTAATGATATAGCGAGGTTGTTCCGCATTTGGGTGCGCCAACAATTATAAATTCCGGTGCTGATGGCACGTCCTCAATCCCTCTGGTAAATCCGCCCCGATGTACGGAATCTAGACTGTCAGAGGGCTTTGTCAAAACCTGCCCTCATACTTAGCCGAAGAAGGAGCCAGCACCTTATGGCTTGCGGTAAAGCGGTTGCTTGCTAAGCTTGTTTCAACATATTCATGCCTTTACTGAATGACGGACCCGGGACCCCGCGATGACCAAGAGCAACAAAAAGCCCCCGATGTCCAATCGCCTCAAGAATGCACTGCGTGTCCTTCGTGGCAAGCAATCTAAAAATCCAGGACCTGTCCTTCTCGAAATTCAGTATCTTCTGCATCGCGATGTGACGACACTCAGGGCCAAGCCTGAAATCACAAAAGCGGTGGATCGCGACGACCGGCGGATTGTTGAAAGGATCGTCAAATCATTCCGCCTGCCTTCCGAAGATGCATCTCAGCCTGCCGATATATGGGACCGCATCTATAATGATTTCCAGAGGCCGACAGTTGAACTTTTAAGAACAGGCGATATTCAGGCCGTGCAGGCCTTGCTGAAAGACCCTCGTGCAGCCAATCTTTTCATTGGCTTTGATGGTATTTTCCCCGGTGTGGTGCATCTTGACCCAGAGAGTGTCGAGCAAGTGATGGGTGCCGCCCTTGTGGCGCATGATCACGCCATTTGCGTTGCTGAAGTGACGGGGGCTGTTCGTTACGAAAATCCGCAGGCTGGTCCACTTGCTGCAAAATATGCAGGCCAGCCGACCGACGACTTCATTGATGCCCTGGAAAAGTTGACGGGCAGCACGCTAACTTTCCCCAATCCCTATCCCGGTGAAGTGGGCGTTGTCACATCACGTGGCATCATCTCGCCGCGCGCCCTGCATGCCATCTATCAGGCTTGGCGTATCCGGGAACTGGTCAAGGATATTGCCCATCCGCGTATCCTTGAAATCGGCGGCGGCATGGGGCGAACAGCCTATTATGCCCGTTCCCTTGGGCTGCATGATTATGCGATTGTCGATCTTCCGTTGGCGGCGGTCGCTCAGGCTTTGTTTCTCATGCCCACGCTTGGCGAAGACAGGGTTTCCATGCATGGCGAAGAGGCGGGTGAGATGGCCGAGACAATCAAACTCCATCGACCGGAGACCTTCTTCAATTCCGATCAATCATATGATTTGATTGTGAATGTGGATTCCATGACAGAGATCGGCATTGATGCGGCGCTCGCCTATTGGGAAAAGATCAAGCGTTCAACTTCGCGCTATCTTTCCATCAATCACGAGATCAATCCCTTCACCATGGCGCAGATCGCTCGGGAGCATCCAGCCGGGGTCATAAAATATCAACGCTATCCCTATGGGCCGCGGCGCGGTTATGTCGAGGAATATTTTGAATTCGACGCGGGAGGCTGAATGGCGATGTCGAGGAAGTTTTCTGTTCTGCTGCCAACGCGCGATCGCCTGGAACTGGCCAAGGGCGCGATAGAGACAGTGCGCCGTCAACCTTACAAAAACTGGGAACTGGTCCTTTCAGATAATTGTTCGCGTGAGAATGTGGCTGAATATGTTCAGTTGCTCAATGATCCGCGGATCCAATACATCCGGTCCGACACGCCGCTCCACGTCACCGAAAACTGGAACCGTGCCATTGAGGCTGCCACCGGTGACTATGTTGTGATGCTGGGTGACGATGATGGGCTCATCCATGGCTATTTTGACCGCCTGAACGAAGTACTCGATCAACTCGAACAGCCAGATTTTGTTTTTACCGGTGCGTTCAATTTTACATTTCCCGGAGTCATCGCGGATTGTCCGGATGGCAAGATCGAAGATGTCAGCATTTATCAGAGTTTCTTTGTCGGCCGCGACAATCCTTCTCTGCTGCCAAAGGTCGAAGCACATGCTGCAGCACGCGCTGCCCTTGATATGCAGGCTGTCTATGGCTTCAACATGCAATATTTTCTTTTCAGTCGGCCTTTTCTTGAACGCATGCGTGAATATGGTCCCGTTTTTCAGGGGCCTTTTCCGGATTTCTATGCCGCCAATCTGGCGATGTTGATCGCCGACCGTATTGGCTTGCTGCCCGAACCTGTTGTTTTTATCGGTATCTCGCCGAAGTCATATGGCTTCTTCCATTTCAACGAGCAGGAGAAAGGCGGCATGGCTTTTCTCAATGCTGAACGAAGCATGGAGCCCTCTGACGCGATCAGGGACAGTCTCCTGCCGGGAACCAATATGAATACGTCCTGGCTGATTTCGGTGGATCAGGTCAGAGCTGTTCTTGGTGATAGAATGAATCTGGCCGTCGGTGTTGACCGCTACAGATTGCTGCAACTCTTTTATATCATCGAGAGAGAGGGAACCCCCAACGCCGTTGACACCACGATTGCTGATCTTTGGTCAAAGCTTGCGTGGCGTGAAAAAACGGCAGTGTTGGCGTTTCGTTTCACACAGCTTCTCAAATACCTGCCTTACCGGCAGCTTTACAAATTGGCACATAAGCGTGTTGTGAAAGCGTTGGCCCAGTATCCACGAAAGAAGGGGCGGGTGCCGCTTCAGGTGCAGGGCCAGTTCCGCTCAATGACTGATGTCTATGACGCCTTGCGGCTATAGGCGGCGAGCGCCGCGCTAGTTGATGATCCTCAACAGCCGCCAGAAGCCTTGTTTCCATGTTATGAAACGACCCAGGCTGATCAGTTTTTCCCGAATGTTTGCGATATAGGGATCTGCATCCTCCCCCCAACTCGCCCGAGATTGTTTGCGGCGCCAGTACTGGATCGAGTGTATATATGTGGTCGTCTGGTTGTCTGATATGAGCAGGTTTTCCTGCCGTCCGCATCGAAACACATTCGCCCTGGGCCAGGATTCTTTGGGATAGGCGACACCATCACAGCCAACGAGATAGGCTTGAAGCCCACGTGCCTGAAGTTGGCGCGTCATGTTGTTTTGGCCGGCTTCAAACAGGCGACAGCACCATTTTGTTTGGAGTGTGCCAAAATCAAGAGACAGAAATTCATGTCGTTGAACAGCGAAGGCATTCGTCCTGATATGCGCATTAGGATAGGACACCTCATCATTAATGGTCTCCCAACTGCCGGTCGCGCCCGTCACGCCGACTGCTGACTCAAATTCAAATGGGTGCAGCATCTTGGCGAGCCAGCCGTCACATTCGATCTTTGAATATGAGTTCAAAAACACCAGATAGTCGCTCTCCAGATTTTCAGCAGCAAATTTATAGGCATTGATATCAAAGCCTTCGTCAGCCATTTCCAGAAATCTGGTTTCTGGTACCCGGCTCAACGCCATCGCTTTGAAGCGTTCGCGCCCGCGGCGGTCGAAGCCCTTCATCAGAATGACGAGGTCATGATCATATCCGGGATCATGCGCCAGATAGCTGTCCAGAAAACGGTCAAAAAGACGGTCTGGATTGCACTGGCGGACGAGATGAGTCACTGAAACCTTAGAATTGACTCTCAAGGGGACCTCAAACACAGACTTCTAAAAATGCGGAATTGTACTTTCATGATAATGGCAAGTGCCACCGCCAGCTAACACTTATCTCCCTTGATTGGGATTAATTTCACTGCCATATGGTCAACTTATCTCAAGCTTGAATTGATCTTTCTACAAACGATTGGTATTTCAAAAGGCTAGTTTTTCGTCTCTCCCATCGCTAGGTACTGCAGCTCACGCAGCAGGCGTATTGTCGGTTTCATGGCAAAACAGATTGAGCCGACGAGGAAAAGCCAGGCGGCCTGATAACTCATATCGGGAAAGAAGAAAAACAGGGAACCAATGACAAAAGCAACGGCTGCGGAAAAATCCACAATCGTGTACACAACTTCATAGCGGGCCCAAATTTTCTGGTGACGCGGTGATTTGGCTGAATTGTCGGGAAGAAACATGGTCATCGGATGTTGGGACCTCCGTTTAGTCTGATACTGCAATGAATCAGGGTGGATTGCTGAGCATATGATGCCGACAGGCCACCGGGTCTCTCGGTAGTTTTTGCTCAGGGCTTTTGTCGTCTGCAAAATCACTAATGACAATAAACCGCCCTGAGATAAAGTCTTATCCGGGTTTCAGTGCCACGTGAGGGGATGCAAAATCCTCCAATTGATTCTGGCGACGCCACATGAGTTCGAACGACGATGATATACAGCCTTGCTCTCCCAAAAACAGATCCGCAAATGAGCTCTGCCACCATTCAGGTTATTTACCCGATGGAGGGCACGCTCATGGTGCCGGGAAGCAAATTGCTGGATATCAAGGTCGATCTCAGCCTTGCGGCCTCGCATGATTGTCCGCCCGTGAGCTTCCACCGTATTGCGCTCCGCGATCGCGTTTGGCTGCGTCGTTTGCTGGTGCCTCTGAATGCCGAGCTTGCGGTGGGAACGAAACTCGCGCTCTTCAGCACCACAGCTGATGAAAGCCTCGACGTTGCGCCTGCCCGCGAGGTGAGAACCAGTATGGCCAGCATTCTCCAGCAAACAGATTATTGGGACTAGCCTCATGCCGAGCATTGCCTTGAAGCTGGGTCCTCTGGTGCCGGAGGGATGCATTGTCCGACGGTCCGGATTTCGCTGGCTCTGTGCAGATGGTGCACAGGTGAAGGCCGGCGAGCCCGTCGCCTATTGCAATATTGGCGTTACAAAGGCCGGCACAGCTTACAAATCAATTGAGGGGTTTGCCGAGGAGACGTTTGATTTTCAGGTCGCCTTTGTCCTGCAGAGTGATGGTGTCGTCCATCGGGCGCCTGAAAGTTCACGCGGGGGATATATTGATCAGCTCGTACATTTTCATCAATGGAACGCTGAATATGTGCTGGGCTCGCTGACCGTTTCAGAAGGCGATCTGCCCAGGGGCAAGAACGCTACGCGGCTCGTTTTCGCCGCCGGTCGAAGGGTGACGGATGTTGCGGAAATTCGTTCCGGTTTCATTTCCGGTTGGCATAACCGCACGCGCGCCTGGACCAGCGGCCCAAGGGGTGTGGAGCGGACACTGATCAGTCTGGGCAGTTGTGAAACGACGCTGATGATCAGGGGCGACAATGCCGGCTATATGGAACTGCTGAATGGCTCAAGCTGTCCCATGCAGGTTGTTCTGGTGCCGGATGATTTTCTCATTCCTTGCGCGCGTGTTGTTCTGGAGCAGGTGCGTCGAACACCTTCGGAGCTTGACGCGATTGCGCAGGATCTGGCAAACACCTTGCCGAAGGTCGCCTCGACACCGTCATCCGAAGACTGGATGCTGGCAGGTGTGCTGCTGGGATCGCTGAAGCGCTCACCATTGACTGAACCCACCGAAGTCCTGACGCGCGCCGGGCTGCAGACAATTTCAGGACCTGATGCGGTCGTCATGTCACTTATTGCCGAACCACCCCGCATATTCCGGCATCGGCGTCTTGGCTATGCGATCTGCTTCATGGATCACCGTCTGAAAGTCATGGGACAGGCGTTCAAGGAGTGGCTGCGGGATAATTTTGTGGCTGTGCGTCGCGAAGCTGAAGATATCCGCAAGGATTACAGCGAATTGATAAAATATATGCACCAGCGATCAGCCCTGCATTTCATTATTCTCAACCGACTGTCCAGCAGGGGAACGGAAGACCTGTTCAATTATGCTCCCTTTGATCCGCCAATGGGAAACACGCTTGAAAGCATCCACAACAAGGAAATGAATCTCATGTTGTACGATCTGGCGCGTGAGCATGAGATATCGATTATCGATATAGACGCTTTCGCTGCCGAACTGGGGGAAAGACGCCATCTCCCGGACGCGGTGCACTTAAGCGGTTCTCTGCAGGACGAGGCCCGAAACGAAATTCTGCGCGTGATGGACACATATCAGCCCAGGAAATCGCCGGTCAGCGCCATCAGGTAATTTCAAAATCCACAAGCATCGCGGTCAACTGCTCGGCATCATCAGGTATGGGTTCATCAGGTTCATCACTGAAAAGCGCAAGCGCCGCACCAATCTTCTGCCAGTCACCTTCAGCACAAAGAATATCACGCAGCACGCTTATTTTGCTTGCACGAACCTCGACAATCGCCTTGTGTGTTTCAAGCTCGACAACAAGTTCGCCGGGTTCAAATGCCCGCCCGACCTCACCATGCCACTCAAGAATGCGGACTTCCTCAACATCGGGAACGGGCCCGGGCACTTGCAATTGGTAGATCATGGATTCTCCGACAGTGATGTTTTTTGACGCTCTTTATGCCTGTTTCAATCATGAAGGTCACCCTCCTTTGCCGTTCAGCAGGGTCAAAACACACGTCACGATCTTATCGGCATCGGGCAGGCTGGCTGCTTCCAGAACGCGGTTGGAAGACACCGGCGCTGCAACGGCGCCGATCCGCGCGATTTTGACTCCATCAAGCATCTCGCGCAGGCGGAAAGAAATTTCACTGCCGACGCCACATGTCAGTTGCCCTTCCTCCACCGTCACCATGACACCTGTCTTTTTCACCGACGTGCAGATGGTGGCCATATCGAGCGGCGCCAGGCTTCGCAGGTCGATGACATCGCAGGAAACACCCTGGGCGTTGAGCCGCTCTGCGGCTTGTAATGTGGGCGTCATCATATAGGAAAAACTCACGAGAGTGACGTCACTGCCGCTGCGGACATGCAGCGCCTGCCCGAACGGGATGCATGCCGCTTTAACGGGTACATGACCGGCGGTCGGAAAAAGCCGCTTGTGGTCGATATAGACGACCGGGCCCTCTTCGCGCAGCGCTGTCTTTAGCAGACCATAAGCATCCGCCGGCGTTGAAGGAGCCACAACCTTGAGGCCGGGCACCGCCATCAGCCATGCTTCAATGCATTGTGAATGGGCAACGCCCTGTCCTTTCGCACCTGCCGTTGTTTTCACAACGACGGGTGCACGCAATTGTCCCGCTGTTTTGAAGCGGAGTTTGGCGGCGTAGTTGACGAGCGGATCAAGGGCCAGCATCAGGAAATCCATATAGGTGATGCTCACAAGTGTGCGCATTCCCGCCGCCGCTGCACCAACACCGATACCAACCATGGCCGCCTCGGCGACCGGCATGTCGCGCACGCGCTCTGCGCCGAACGCATCGAAGAGTCCGTCAAACTCGCGATAAGAGCCGCCAAAGGCACCAATATCCTGACCCAGCAGGGTCAGTTTCGGATCCGCCTGCATTTCTTCTTGCAGGGCGCGGATAATGGCCTCACGGAAGAATATTTTCGTTGCTGCAGCTGTTTCATCAGACAATGTCATGAAGCACCTCTGCAGGATCGGGGAAGGCGGCTGCCTCCGCAAAGACGGACGCCGCCTGCACGGCCGCGTTAACGTCTTTCTTCATCTGGTCGAGGTCTGCCTGACTGATCTCACCATCCATAAGCATCTGGGAAGAGAGTCGGACAATGGGACAAAGCGCCTGTATCGCTTCTATCTCGGCAGTCGGACGGCTCTCACGCGCTGAAGTGGAGTGGGGTGTGAAACGATATGAAATACATTCAAGAAAGGCAGGGCCTTTCCCGGCCCGAATGTGGTCTGAGAACTCCCGTGTTGCATCCCGAACGGCCGTGACGTCCATGCCGTCCACGGTCAGGGCGGGCATGCCGAAGGGCACGGCAAGATCAGAAAGCTTCTGGGGCGCCAGTGCGGCGGCGCGCGGCGTCGAAACGGAATACTGATTATTGTTGCAGACAAGAAGCAGCGGCAGATGCCATAGGGCCGCAATATTGAGGGTCTCGTGCAATGCGCCGGCACCACAGGCACCATCTCCAAACATGCAGGCCACAAGGTTCTGGTTACCTTCGGATTGCATGGCGAGCGCAACACCGGCTGCAATTGTCAGATTACCGCCGACAACGGCATGGGCCCCAAAGAAGCCCTGCGCGGGCAACGCCATATGCCCTCGTCCCGCACGGCCACGGCAGGGGCCCGCAACCTTGCCAAGCAGTTCCGCCAGAACAAGACCTGGTTCCAGACCGCGCGCAAGGGCGGGGCCAATGGCGCGCCCGCTGCACAGCAGTTGGTCATCGCGATTCAGGACGCTGCACAGCCCGACTGAGACAGCTTCTTCCCCACTGGAAAAAAGCTGGAACCCGTGGTCTCTGCGCTTGATGAGATGTTGCTCAAATGTGCGTATGAGGAGCATGTCGTGCAAGAGCTCATGCGCCGACATGCTGGTCCCCTTCCGAGCGGAGCTGTTTCTGCCATTGGGGCAAGCGATAGACAATGCCCTGAATGCCGCCGGACATTCTTTGCAGCTTTATCTGGTCATCAGGTGAAACCAGATCATCAAGCCCGGCAGTGGCAAGAATTGTTGCGATCACATCACCGGCAATAAAGGTGCCCAGCCTGCCGCGGAGACGATAGTCAGTCTGGGCACTGCGGGCGCCGATATAGGTCAATGCGCGATCAATATCGATGACATTGACGCCCAGCGATTGTGAAAGCTCCAGGGCCAGCAGGTTGATGCGGCGAATGCGTTCGAGTGTCCACGCACGCGATGGCTGGCCGACACCTATCTGGTCCTTTGGGACATGTCGGAAAATCGTACAGATAAAGACGGGGCATTGATGTTGTGTCATCAGCGCCTCAATTCGCAGGCGCCAAGTTGTTTCGAGCTCCGTCATCGACTTATCAACAGCGGTCAGTCCGCCGAGCAGCGACATGATGATCATGTCGGGCGTTTTGGTCTCATTGCCCGACGCGGTGGCATTCTCAAATAGCGTCTCGATTTTGTGAGCTTCACCTGTGGCAACCGAAAGACGGCGACCCAGCTGACGCGCCGCCATGATAAAAGGAGGCCGTTCAACAGGTGTGTCGACGAGAGCCTGAATGAAAAACGCTGTTCGATGGGCGGTCATGCGGGATTACCCCCAGGAAGGGCCGCGTCGCGAGCCACCTTCGGTGATGTTGATGCCGTCTGGTGCCAGAAGTCCGATCCAAGGGGGACAAAACCGATCGCCTGCCGCGCTATATCATAGTCAAGACCAGTGTCACCGCGTGCGGCGGCTGCCAGTTCCAGCAATGAGGAGATGCGATATTCTGGCGGCACACGGGAAGTTGAAGATATCGAGGCCCAGAAGACAGCAAGCAAGGCCACAGCCGGATTCGGTTGGGCCTGAAGAAAGACTGGCTCCCAGTCTGCTTCTTTCAGAGGGTCCCGCCAGCCGCTTCGATGGGTCAGGTGATAGCTATATGCACCCATCAGTGGGACCATCCTGTGTCCATGCTGGGTCAGCCGCAATGCCATCTCCCGGTGCTCATTATTGTCGATCAATTCGTCGAATCCGCCATTGTCGACAAAAGCATCGCGTCGCATCGACATATTGCTGCCGGATGACGCGCTCCACAGCACATCGCAATCAGGGTGATTGACCAACGCATCTGTTTCGATTTCATAGAGATATCGCGGCCCTGCACCTGGATAGATTCCCGGCTCTGCGCGGCGGTGAATAGCCTGAAAGTCTTCATACACCTGTGTCAGGGTCACGCGCGAACGGTCAAGCTCGGCAGCAGGACGACGGGCAAGGTCTTCAGCACGATCCGGCCAGGCTGTTCCCGCATCAGGGTCTTTGAATATCCGCGTGCAGCGAAGGTGGTGTGGATCACCACGACAGATGAGTTGCCGTTCTTTCTGATGCGCGTCCATATGCTTGGAGAGCAGTTCGGGCATTGCCGGCGTGTCGCCGTCGAGAAGCAGCAATATCTCGCCACGCGCGACGCGGGCACCGGCATTTGATGCTGCTGAACGGCCCTGCGCTGCGTCATGTCGAACCACATTGAGCGGAAGACGCCTTGCCGCATCGGCAAGCACCGAGGCGGTGTGATCGCTTGAGCCGTCATCAACGACGATGATCTCGCAGTCAGAGGTCTGACATTCAAGGGACGCCAGCGTCAGCTTAAGACGATCCGCCTCGTCCTTGGACCGGATGACAACGCTCAGATAGGGCTTTTTGCTGACGTGACCTATAGGCATCCGAGATCATCCAATATGCGAACGACTTCTTCGGCTATCAAACGGCAACCATCGCCGTTCAGATGCAGCGTGTCGATTTTGAGATGATCCGTACCATGACGGGCAAGTATCGTGTCGACATCCACAATGGATATCCCCTTTTTTTGGGAAAGTTCGATGAGGCCCAGATTAAAGCGTTTGATACGGGTTGAAAGACTGTCTTCAAGGCCGAGAAAGCAATGTATCGAATCGCTCGGCACAACGGAGGATACATTGTAGATCAGGATCGGTGCATCTGCCTGAACCTGGCAGCGATCAATGATCCGGGAAAAATTGTCCATTGACTGATCGACATCAAGCAGGCTGACACGATCAAAACAGGTCCGGAGCCATTGTTTTTGTTCCGGCGCCTGAATCTCATGCGCATTGGTAAAAATCAGATATCCCTCGGTCTTGTGGCGCCACAGGGGATTGGCAATATCCGGCATGGCGGAAAGAATGATGGCATCCGATTTTGTTTCGAACAGGGCCTGACTGAACTGGGAGACGGCCGGATAGGCACCCAGGGGAAGATCGTGTTGCATCAGGTCTTTCGGGACGCTGCCACCCGACTGGAGGAGGGCGTCTGACCGGGTCCAGGTCTCGTGGCGCAGCCGAACCGTCGTATCGGGATAACGCGCGCGGACCAGTTCATTGATTCCATTCCATTTCAATTCGCCATTCAGCTTCAACGAGTGAAGCGAATCCCGCAGGTCAAGATTCCCTTTCAGGAAGATATTCAGCCGGGGCATTGAGCGGCCTTTTGGTCATGCATTGGTATAATTTTGTTTGCCGGATACTATCCCATACAAACTTGATCTGTCTTTTTTTCAGGTCCGCTATTTGTCCGTCCAGTCTGGAATCCTCAAATCATGAATCGCATTGGAACAAAGGGGGACCCGCGGTACCGGCATGTCGCTGAAGACCGTATTCTGGATTATCTCCTTTTGCTTGGTTTCCCTCAGCTTGTGCGGACGGGTGAGCGTGCGCAGGCGATGCGGGCGGCACGCAACGCGCTTTCCCGATGGGTTGAAATGGGCCTCCCCAGATCAACAGACTCAAGGGGGGTGAACCATTACGCCCCCTTTGAGGTTGTCAATTTCATGAAATGGGCGGGGCGCTATCAAGGGGACCCTTTCTGGGCTGTCCAGTATATTCAGACTGCCAGACGACACGCCCTTGCGCAGGATGCAGCATGGGCCGCATTAGGCCCTCCCTTCAAAGCCGGTTTGCTGCCCGACAAAAAAATCCAACTCACATTCACGCGGTCATTCAACCTGTCGACATTGGAGCCGGGCAAGCCTGTCCGACTGCGATTGCCCGTGCCGCTTGAGGACGAAAAACTGGTTCTGTCATCCTTTGAGATCGGGCAGACAGCGGATGATGAAATCAAGCTCCGGAAATCGGCAGACCGCTTGGAGGCGAGGCTCAATGTGCCCGCCTCGCGGCAGGTGAGCCTTTCCTATCAAGCTGTTTTTGACATTCCCATGAATGATGTCGATGCCATAATGAAGGGCCCGCCTGCCGCATTGGATGATCATGAACGGCGTCTTTATACGGAACCGAGTGAAGGCTTCATCCGTGTGTCACCGGCCGTTCTGGCGCTGGCGGATGACCTGACCGGGCCTGGTGATACACCTCGCGAGAGTGCGGTTTCTTTCTGGAATGACCTGATGGACCGGCTGATGTTTGGTCTGATCCACTATCACGAGATCGATATGGCGCAGCCAATGGATTGGCTGCTGGATCATGTCTGGTCGGACTGCCAGCTGGGGTCGGCGCTTTTTGTTTCACTCTGCCGCGCGAAAAAAATTCCCGCGCGCATTCGAGGCGGCATCAAGCTCTATCCCGACGCCTGTGATCCGCATTATTGGGCGGAGGTCTGGTTTGACGATTCAGGTTGGACGCCTTTTGACTTCGGCGCATGGGATCTCGCAATCGGTGGACAGGATAGAGACTGGCGAGAGATTTATCTTGGGGCCGTCGATTACCGCATGACCACGGAGTGCTTGCCCCGGTTTTTTGTCGGCCCCATGAGCCTGCGCCTGCCGGAGGCATGGAATCTGGTCACGCGTCTGGAAGACGAAGGTATTTCTGCCACCTATGGCAATGCCCTGACAGGCGCGGAGACATACCGCGACCACATCGTGATGAGCGAAATGCACTAGGTATCTTCCGGACCTTTTTTGATACTGTCCGGCGTGACACCTCAAATCATGCCGGGTCCTGTTCGCCCTCCAGAAAGCCACTGCTGGTGAAAAACGGGGGCAGGGCGTTTGCGCTACCGGCATTCATCATCGCGGCAATCTCTTTGAGAACGGCGATCATCTCGGCCTGCCGGGCCGGAGGGAGTTGGGAGAAGCGCTCCGTGAATTTCTGCTCCATCAGGGGTGGGGAGGTTTCCAGCGCCGCTCGTCCTTCTGCCGTCAGGCGTGCATGGATGATACGGCGGTCTGTCAGGCTACGATAGCGTTCCGCCAGGTTCTTGGCTTCGAGACGATCCATGATGGCCGTAACCGTACCCTGGCTCAGACTGGCTTCATCCGAGAGGCGCCGCAGCGTGACATCACCAAGTCGGGCGCAGGCCTGCAGAACGACCAGTTGCGGCGTGGTCAGGCCCGCATATCTGCCAGCCTTCTTGGAATGAATGTCCATGGCGCGAATGATCCGGCGAAGTTCGATCAGGACAGCTTCGCCCTGATTCCCTGAAGCACGTTCCATAGCAATATCAGACATCGGAGGCAGTCCCTTGTGCAGCTATCCTGCTGTTTTCAAAAGAATTCATACGAAAATTCATAAACCTTCTCGCCATTGCTTTCTAGCCAAAAGATTTGACATCAAAGTATATATGCTGTTTTATATTGCAACGCAGCAATATGATTCATTTCGCTGATTTTCGGCGGTTTAGCGAGCGTTTTCAGCTGAGTAGGAGGCCATGGCTTCTGTGCTACAAAAAAGCGGCATTTTTCACGGCTTTCGGCGACAATCTGCTGGGTCTGTGGACGAAGCGAGAGCCCAATATCTTCTCGGCGTGACGACCCTGCTGGTCGGTGTTTTCTGCTTTACCGGCGCCAATTCGCTTCTGACCACCTGGCTCATTATTCAGGCGGGCAATTTCTCTTTCCCTGCCGCAGCCATCGGTCTTCTCACGTCGCTCTATTTCTGTGGCTTTATCGCCGGCTGCCTCTTTGGCGGTAAATTGGTGGCCCGTGTCGGGCACATCCGCTCCTTTGCAGGGTTTGCTGCTCTCGCAACAATTGTCACCCTGCTGCATTCGGTAGTGGCGGATGCCGTCTTCTGGATCGCGTTGCGTTTCATCAGCGGTTTCTCGCACGCCATGCTTCAGATGACCGCCGAGAGTTGGCTGAATGCCGTCAGCTCCAATGAGACCCGAAGCCGGACCTTTTCCATCTACCGGATTGTGGACCTCACATCCGTCACGATTGCCCAGTTCGGCATCATGCTGGGAGACCAGAATGGTGGTTATCTTGTCTTTGCGCTGATTGCCGTTTCGATCTGCCTCTCGCTTTTGCCGCTGACCCTTTCAGGGTCGACAGGGCCGGCACAGATCACGAATGCGAAAATTGATGTCAGAAAGCTCTTTGCCATGGCGCCCATGGCGGCAGCGGCTGCCCTCGGCTTTGGGTTTGTCAGTGGCGGCTTCTGGGGTCTGGCCCCCGTCTTTCTGGGCACGTTTGACTATGGCACCGACACGGTCGCGATTTTCCTTGGCATCGCCATTGTTGGCGGCGCCCTCTCGCAATGGCCGATAGGACGACTGTCGGACAGGATAGACCGCCGCCTCGTGATGATGTTCTGCGCCGCCACGGCAATTGCCGCCGCCATGCTTCTCACATTTGGCGCCGAGATGAGGCCATTTCTGCTGGCGGGTGCATTCCTCTTCGGCGCGTCGTTTATGCCGCTCTACGCGCTCGCCGTGTCGCATGCCAATGACTCTGCAGATGCGCAGAGCTTTGTATCTGTTGCCGGGGCCCTGTTGCTCTGCTTCGGCGTTGGCGCTGTTCTGGGGCCCGTCGTTTTTTCAACTGCAATGGGGCTCTTCGGCGGTGGCACGCTTTTCATCGGTATCGCCCTGGTGCTGCTGTGTCTGATCGCCTTCGGTGTGTGGCGTCGTTACGCCAAAGCGACATTGTCTGAAGACGAAAAGGATGAATTTGTCTTCCTTGCCCAGGCAAGTCAGGCAACGCCTGAAGCGCTTCATCTCGATCCGCGGGCTGAAGAATATACCGAATCCGGTGAAGCAACGGCGAATGAAACGAATGATGAGCCGATCCCGGCTTCCGCCTAGGTTTGCTAGGTTTGAAAGTGATCAAGGAGAAAAATGTCCATGCGTAATATCGAGATCCAGCGACCGCGGGATTTGCTGAGCTCTGATGCAGAACAGGCGACGCGTATCGCCAGCAGGAAGACGGCTCGGCGGCGCAGGGATTTGCCGCTTCAGGTCGCGGTTCTGGGGGCGGGGGCCTGGGGCACGGCCCTTGCCATAGCCTTTGCCCGATCAGGTGCGAATGTGCGCCTGTGGGGCCGCAGTGACACGCGCATGGAGCGCATGTTCCGCACGCAGGTGAATGCCGATTATCTGCCGGGCGCCTCCTTCCCGCCAAAACTCGAACCGACGGCCGATATCCATTATGCGGTGGCATCCGCCGATACCATTTTTCTGGCGGTGCCGTCTTCCATCATCATGGAAACGGCAATCGCGATTGCGGATGATGTGCCGCCGGAAACGCCGGTTGTCTCCTGTGCCAAGGGGATTGACCCCGACAAGGGGCGCCTCATAACGGATATGCTGTCTGAAATCATTCCGCAGGCGATACCCATGGTGCTGTCGGGCCCGAGCTTTGCAACGGAAGTAGCACAGGGACACCCGACAAGCGTCATGCTGGCGGGCAGGCGTCAGGAAGCCGAGTGGCTTGCCATGCGTCTCACCAGTGATGAGTTTCATATTCAAGCGGAGACAGATGTCATCGGCGTTCAGATAGCCGGTGCCATCAAGAACGTCATTGCGATTGCCTGTGGTGTTGTGGATGGGCTGGGCTATGGTGCCAACACGCGCGCATCTGTCATGGCCCGCGGCCTTGAAGAAGCCTCGACATTGGCGCAGGCGATGGGCGGCAGTCGAGAAACATTTCTCGGCGTCGCCGGTTCAGGCGATTTCGCCCTGACTTGCTCTGATCCCCAATCCCGTAACTATTCGCTCGGCAATTCATTGGCCACGGCGGGAAAAGGCAAGAAAAGCAAGACATTTGAAGGGGCAGCCAACGCCATCCGTGTGCTTGACCTGATTGACCGGCACGGATGTGACGCCCCGATCATTCGCGCGGTCTGCGCCCTGCTGGAGCAGGACGTGACACCGCGCGAGATGGTCGCAGAGATGTTCCGCTCAGAGTCGACTAATGAGGAAATGGCGATGGATATCAGCATATGAAAAGCCTGCGCCGTAAAGAACTGGTGCTGGCCACCGATCTGGATGGAACATTTCTGGGCGGATCGGAAGACGAGCGTGCGGCACTCTATGCCTTCATCAAAGCCAATCGGGATCGCATGGGATTGATCTTTGTGACGGGACGCGATGTTGATTTTATCCGCTACATCACCACGTCTGAAAATGTACCCGCGCCGGATCTGATCATTGGCGATGTCGGGACGACCATTGTTAGCGGCATCGACTATGAACCATTTGCGCCGGTTGATAGCTGGATAGAGGATCGCTGGCCGGGCCCGTCGGCGGCAGAAGCGGCTCTCGCAGATTGCGATCATCTGAAAAAACAGGAAGTTTTTGGCGGGCGTCGTGTGTCCTATTTTTACTGCGACGAAACCGCTGCCCGGCAGATTGCCAGAGATGTGGAAGAATGCGGCTATGATGTCCTGATGTCGGCAGGCGTCTTTTTCGATGTGCTGCCACGCGGTATTCAAAAAGGCCCCACACTGATGAAGGCCATCGACGCGCTGGAGATTGACCCGGCCAAAGTTCTCGTCGCCGGTGACACGCTGAATGACCTTTCGCTCTTCAAGACAGGTCTGGACGGCGTCGCCGTGGGAAATTCCGAACCCTTGTTGCTTCAAGCCCTGTCGGGTCTGGACACTGTCTATTACCCCACGGGTGAAGGTGCAGCGGGCGTTCTTGACGCCATACACAGAAAATTCAATGCACGAAATGCAAAGGAGACGTCGAGTGACCGGTATGAAAAAATCTGATCTGGTGCTGGTCTATCACCGTGAGCCTTATGAAGAGACCATGGTGAAGGGCAAGCGCGTGCTGAAAGAAAATGCGAGCCCGAATGGCATCGTGCCAGTTCTCAAGAGTTTTCTTGGTGCGGCTGACAAGGGCTGCTGGCTGGCCTGGAAGCAGGTCACACCCAAGGAGAAGAAAAGCTTCGAGCGTGAAATCACGATTGATGATGCCTATGGCAATTATTCTGTCGTCCGCATGCCGCTCACCGCGAAGCAGGTAAAATCCTTCTATCATGTAACATCGAAAGAGGCGCTTTGGCCCATCCTTCATTCCTTCCCCTGGCTCTTCAACTATGACGCTGTCGATTGGCCGGTCTTTCGCGAGGTCAACCGACTCTTTGCCGAGGCAGCGTGTGAGCAGGTAGCCGATGATGGTCTCATCTGGATTCATGATTATAATCTGTGGCTGGTGCCGACTTTCATTCGGCAAAAAAAGCCCAATGTGAAAATTGCTTTCTTTCATCACACGCCCTTTCCGAGCGCGGATGTCTTCAATGTATTGCCCTGGCGCGACGAGATCATTGACAGCCTTCTTGAATGCGATGTCGTCGGGTTTCACATTCCCCGTTATGCCGAAAACTTTGCCGGCGTCGCGCGTGCCCTGCGTGGCGTAGAGCTGGGGCCGCGTGTTGATGTGGAGCCACCCCTGGTCTCATCCGGCATGGCCCTGTCCGAGCCAACTGTCACGCCCTGGCTGCAAACGGGCAAGCGCCGCGTCATCATTGATACCTGCCCCATCGGCACCAATCCCCGTGTCATCACCGAACATCTGTCGACCTATGAGGCGGGCGAGCGCGTGGCGGAGATCAAACGGGAAGTCGATGGCCGCCAGCTTATTATGTCGGTCGGGCGCGTCGACTATGTGAAAGGCACCAAGGAGATGCTGGAAGCCTTTGATCGCCTGCTCGAGCGGCGGCCCGAATTAAGGGGCAAGGTCAAACTTTTGTTGATCTGCGTGGCACCTGCAGCAGGCATGACGGTCTATAAGACAGCGCAACGCGAGATTGAGCGTCTCGTTGGCGGCATCAATGGCCGTTACGGCAATCTTGGCTGGTCGCCCATCATGCTGACAACGCGGCCGATGAAATTTGATGAGCTTGTCAGCCATTATCGCGCCGCTGAAATCTGCTGGATCACGCCCTTGCGGGACGGGCTCAACCTCGTTGCCAAGGAATATGTCGCGGCGCATAAAGACGGAACTGGTGTGCTTGTCTTGTCGGAATTTGCAGGCGTCGCCGTTGAGTTGCCCCATGCTGTGACCACCAACCCCTATTCGGGTACCAGCATGGATGAGGCCATCGACACAGCCATTGATATGCCCGCTGCGGAGCGCAAGAGGCGCATGTCAGCTTCACTGGAAGTGGTGACCAGTGCGGATATCGATGCCTGGTCCAAACATGTCACGTCGCTTTTTGAGGGCCTGCGGAGCTACAGCAAGACGGCTGATAATGACATTGAGGCGGCCTGATATTTTACCGCTTCCCGATAAGAGAGAAAAAACGGGGGGAAAACCATGCCGACATTCCATCTGCAACCGTTGGACCTGGCCATCATTGTGGCCTATTTTGCAATTGTGCTGGTGATTGGCTATGCGGTGAGTCGGCGTCTAAAGAGTGGCGACGATCTTTTTCTGGCTGGTCGCTCCCTCGGCTTTGCAGCCATCGGTTTTTCTCTCTTTGCCTCCAATGTCTCCAGCACGACGCTGATCGGGCTTTCCGGCCAAGCCTACAGCACCGGCATATCGGTTGCGAATTATGAGTGGATGGCAGGCCTGCTTTTCCTGTTCATGGCCTTCACCACGATCCCGGTATTCCTGAAGTCCCAAATCACGACAGTGCCTGAATATCTGGAACGTCGTTTCAGCCCGGTGACACGGAAGTATTTTTCTGCGCTGACCATCTTCCTGTCGATCTTTGTGGATACCGCCGCCAGCATCTATGCAGGCGTGCTGGTGCTGCAGACATTCGTCCCGGAGCTGCCCTTTGTGCCGACATGTTTTGCGCTCGCCATTCTGGCTGGCGCCTACACAACGGCGGGCGGTCTGAAGGCTGTTGTCTATACTGATATTCTGCAGGCTGTCGTTTTGCTCATTGGCTCAACGGCCATCGCCTATAGCGTCTTTGCCGAATTCAATTTTTCCTGGGATCAGGCCGTGGCATCCCTGCCCGAAGGGCGTCTGTCTCTCATCCGCCCGATGGATGACCCGACGCTGCCCTGGTTGGGGACGCTGATCGGTGTGCCCATACTCGGCTTCTATTACTGGTCGACCAATCAATATATCGTTCAGCGTGTGCTGGGCGCGCGCAATGTTGAAGAAGCGCGCTGGGGCGCGGCTCTTGCCGGCTTGTTGAAAATTACGCCACTCTTCATCATGGTCCTGCCGGGCGTCTTCGCTGCCACACTGTTGCCCGGCCTGCCGGATGGCGACATGGTTTTCCCCAATCTCATCAAGACCTATCTTCCTGTCGGCTTCACCGGCTTGGCCTTGGCCGGTTTGATTGCCGCCATCATGTCGACGGTGGATTCCACTCTCAACTCCGCTTCGACTCTCGTCCTGCATGATTTTATGGATGTGCGCGGGCAGGGCTGGGATGACGCGCGGATCTTGCGTGTCGGGCGTCTGGTCACCGGCCTTTTGATCATCATCGCGGCGATTTGGCCGCTTGCCATTCGCGAGTTTCCCGGCCTCTTCAACTATATCCAGCAGGTGTTTTCCTATGCGGTGCCGCCCGTCGTGGCGATCTTTCTGCTGGGCATGTTCTGGCGCCGGACGGGTGCATCAGCAGCGCTGGCCACCCTCATATTTGGCCATGTCTTGGGCGCCGGGATATTTGCCTGGCGCGCCTATCACGCCAGCCAGGGTATCCCCGACGGCCTGCCGCATTTCACGATCGTGGCAGGCATCGTGACCTTCATTTGCATGGGCTTTTGCGCCGTCTTAAGTCTGGCCGTTCCTGCGAAAGCACCTGCCGAAGACACCATGTGGATTGCCAGTGACGCGGCCCCACACAAAACACTCGGCTGGTTCCAGGATTACCGGATCTATTCCGGAGTCGTCGCCATTCTCACCATTGCAATGGTCATCATCTTCTGGTGAGAAGGCGCCTTTTCCGCTTCATCATTCGGCGCGGTTGATGATGTCAGTCGATAGCTTGTTCAGGGCGACAATGGTCTTATAGGCAGTTTCCTCGCTGACATTCTGGTTTTGCCCGGTTACAAGCCGGCCATCCGTCACGACCGCGCCCGTGAAAATATCCATATAGCCGGTTGCACTTTCGAAGTCGGCACCGGCCGCACGAAGGTCGCGTTCGGGATGCCAGGGCGTGCTGGTAATTTTCAGTTCCCGGATTTGCTTGTCGGTGGCGCCTGTCACCTTGCGTCCCTTTACCAGAGGTGCACCCGTTTCATCCCTGGCTTTCAAAAGACCGAGCGCACCATGGCAGACGCTGCTGACAATCGCCTCATTGGCCCAGGCCTTCGTCACGCCATCACCCAGTGCGTCGGATGTCGCCAGGTCAAAAGCCGCCCCCCAGCCACCGGCAATGAGGATGATGTCATATTGGGAAAAATCAACCTGATCGACGGCGAGGGAATTCATTGCCTTCTGCCTGAGCGCTTCATCTTTCATGTAACGACGATCAGGGGCCCGGTCCATCGGCCAGCGCAAGGTTTGGGCATCGAATGGAATGGCGCCGCCCTTGATGCTTGCAAGATCAACCGTCATCCCCGCATCTGAGAAAACATAATATGGACCCGTCAATTCCAGCGCGGCCACGCCTGTCGGCGTTCCCTTGTCATCAAGCGTGTCGTGACTCGTGGCGATAATGAGTGCACGTCTGCCATCCGCCCGGATGGCGGGCACTTTATAGTTCGGCTGCAGACCGAGCAGGCCGAGCAGCGGCGGAAGCGCCACGTAAACAACGAGCCCCAAAGCGGCGAGCCCCAACAGCACAATCCCGGCGGTTTTGTACAACGTCATGTTTCAGGTTCCTTGTAATTGGGCTTCGATTTTGTCCTGCGTCCTGGTTTCAAAGTCAGACGCATCATGGCGTTCCCTCAACTGCTTGGAGGGGGCTCCGAAAAGCTGATTGACCATGCGACCGCGTTTGACAGCCTCGCGCGCGCCAATTTCATTGGTCCAGCGCATCAGGTTTTCATAGCTGCTTACATTCAGGAATTCGGCGGCATTAAAAGCGGCGTTCTTCATCAATCCGCCATACCAGGGCCAGATTGCAATGTCCGCAATTGTGTAGCTGTCACCGGAAATGAAGGGCTCTCGTGCCAATTGGCGATCAAGAACATCCAGCTGCCGCTTCATTTCAATGGTGAAGCGGTTGATGGGATATTCCAGCTTCTCCTTGGCATAAGCATAGAAATGGCCGAACCCACCCCCCCCCAAGAAGTGGCGCGCTGGACATTTGCCAGAAAAGCCATGACAGGCATTGGGCCCGTTTGGCGCTTTCGATCGGAATGAAGGCCGCGAATTTTTCGGCAAGATAGAGAAGGATCGCACCGGACTCGAAGACCGTCACGGGCGTTTCGCCACTTCGATCAACCAGCGCAGGAATCTTCCCGTTGGGATTGAGTTCAATGAAGCCGGACGAAAACTGATCACCCATGGCGATGTTGATGAGCCAGGCATCATATTCCGCCTGATCAAATCCGAGAGCCAGAAGCTCCTCCAGCAGAATGGCAACCTTGACGCCGTTCGGTGTTCCCATTGAATAGAGTTGAAGCGGATGCTTGCCCACCGGCAGGGATTTTTCCTGCAGCGGTTCCGAGGTCGGCCGGTTGAAGCCACCTGTCTTGGCGGCCATTTCATCGGTCCACTCCCAGATTTTGGGGGGTGTGTAGTCCATCTGGGTCATCTGTTGTTGTCCGCGTTAGAGAGCCATGCGCAAGGGCGGGTTGAACCTAACTAATGACAAAAAACTAGTCAATAGAAGCAAAAATGTTCTAGTGTCCGGTGGAAGGGCTTCCGCAAATTCAATTTATATAGGTTTGTTCAAACTGCGGGGATCTTGTGGCTCGCCCTTAAATTATGACGAGAGAAAAGACAAAATATGGTTGGCGATCTGTTCAGACCGCCTTTGCACATGGAGGAAACTGTGCTGGAAAAATTTGTGGCGAGCAGGCTTGGGAAAATTCTCCTTGGCGTGGTGATCGTCGCCGTGGTGGTGGGCGCGACTGGCTACCATTTTCGCAAGGAACTCATTCTCTTTGCGATTGCCAAAATGTCCAAAAGCGAAGTCGCTGAGAACCGGCCTGTTATTTGGGAGAGCGGACCTACCGAAAGCAGCCTTCCAGCGGACAAGCGCCCGCCCAACATTATCTTTATCGTGGCCGATGATCTGGGTATCAATGACATCTCTACCTTCGGTGGCGGCGTCGCGGGCGGTGCCGTGCCCACCCCCAACATTGACAGGCTTGCTGCGACGGGCGCGATCTTCAAGCAGGCTTATGCCGGTGCCGGTTCATGTGCCCCGTCCCGCGCCATGCTGATGACCGGTCGCTATCCCACACGGACCGGTTTCGAGTTCACACCCCTTCCCAATGGCATGGCGCCGATTGTCGCTATGTTCCAGAACGATCTGGCCGATGAAGAAGGGTCGCCACTTCCAAAAGTGGTGCTCAACAAAAAGAAGTCGGCGGATACGCTGCCTTTTGACGATCAGGGCCTTCCCGGCAGCGAAATCACCATCGCGGAACTGCTCAAGGGCGCGGGCTATCATACAGTGCATATCGGAAAGTGGCATTTGGGACGCGGCAAGGAATTCGGCCCGAATGCGCAGGGCTTCGACGAGAGCCTTCTCATGGCGAGTGCGCGATATCTGCCGGAAGATGATCCCGATGTCGTCAATGTGAGGCTGCCCTTCGATCCCATCGACCAGTTTCTCTGGGCCAGCATGCAATATGCAGCCTCCTTTGATGAAGGACCCTATTTCAAGCCCAGGGGCTATCTCACAGACTATTGGACGGATGAATCGGTCAAGGTGATCCACGAGAACCGGAACCGACCCTTCTTTCTTTATCTTGCGCATTTTGCCCCGCACTCACCCTTGCAGGCGACACGTGAGGATTACGAAGCGGTTGGCGATCTGAAACCGAAACGCCTCCGGGTTTATGCGGCCATGGTGCATGCACTTGATCGCAGCATTGGAAAAATTCTGGATGCGCTGGATGAGGAAGGTCTGGCTGACAATACGATTGTGGTCTTCACCAGCGACAATGGCGGTGCCGGCTATCTCGGTCTGCCAGGCTTGAATGCGCCTTATCGCGGCTGGAAGGTCACCATGTTTGAGGGTGGTCTTCGTGTGCCGCTCTTTGTGCGCTGGCCAGAGAAAATTAAACCGGGCACAGTAATCGATACCCCGGTGGCCCATATCGATATCATGCCGACGCTTGCCAAGGCCGGCGGCGCGACCATTCCGTCAGATGACACGATTGACGGCGTGGATCTGCTGCCAGCCCTGGAGGACGGCGTGAAGGTGCGTGGTCCGAATGATCCGCTTTTCTGGGAAAGTGGCGACTACAAGGTTGTGCGCCAGGGTGACTGGAAGCTGCAGGTCAGCCCCCGTCAAAACAAAAAATGGCTCTATAATCTCGCTAATGATCCCACCGAACAGGTCAATCTGGTCGACAGTGAGCCTGCCAAACTGGCACAGCTGGAAGGCCTGTTGAGTGATCATGCGGCTGGCGCCCGCCCGCCGCTCTATACATGGTCAATCGCCGCCCCCGTCCTTGTTGACAAAACAAAAGCCGACAAGGTCGAAAAGGGCGACGAATATGTGATCTGGCAGAACTGACGCGCAGACCACGTCGGCCGAACAATCAGGCCGACGTGGTCTCAGTTACTGCGAGCACATCAAGGCAACCTGTTTCGCGAAGCAGACCACGCAGGGTCGGATTGTCGGACACTGTCCGGAACTTGCTTCGCAGTGCTTCGAGTGTGAAGGCCTGATACTTGAACGTCTTCTGTCTGTAGGGGGCGCCGTTCATGATGAAGGCTGTTTCCGGCGCTCCGGCGACCCAGGCTCTTTCATTTGCGTCAACCCATGGCAGGAACCGTGCGCCCACCTCCTCAGTGAGAATGGGCTTGAGTGTTGGCAGAAGTGTATCAAGCGATTCAAAATCGCCATCGATACGCGGCGCCCGCATTCTGTGAATCCATGCCAGAAGATGCGGCGTGTGGGCTTCGAAGTGAGCGCGCGGTGTTGGGTCCGTCCATGCCTGATAGAGGTTGCACCACATACCGAAATCACCGAATGACGGCCGTGCCCCAAGCAGATAGGGGCGGGTTGCCAGATGCTGGTCCAGCAGTTTGGACAGGTTGAAGAAAGATTCTTTGTAAATCGGAATATTTGTGGGAGTCGCCCCGGCAAAACTCATGCGGGGAACCATGCGGCGGATAATCATGCGCGCAAAGAAGGGGCGGGCGAGAAGTGCATACCATTGGCCTTCCAGCGTCAGGCCCGCGAGCCGTTTGGCTGTCGCCTCCTGGTCGGCCTTATAAAGCCAGCGCTGAAAGAACATCAGCTTGTTGCACCATTCATCACCGAATTCTTCCAACAGGCAGGAAAGGAACCATAGCGTCGGATCTTCCGGATGAATGGTCGGTTCGGGATGGTCACTTTCCAGACGCTCCAGAATGGGCGTGGAGTCCTGCATCGTTTCGCCATCAGGGAAAAAGAGCAGGGGGATCAACTGAACCTTGGCATGCTTCTGGAACAGCCCTTCCGTTTTCATGTTCCTGCTGATCCACTTAAAGGGCAGGCCTTTGAAGGTGAGATAGGCGTCGACCTTCATGGTATAGGGCGAGGCTTCGAGGCCCATCAGGCGAAATTCATTTTTGTTGTTGGACGTCACGTCTGTTTCCTCCCGGCTACGGCACACAGCTTAATGGGCGACCGCCAAAACAATTGGCAGAACTATTGACAATACAGAGACAAAAGTAAAGGATGCTCGTGCTGGATTCGAATATCCTGCCAAGGAAAAGCAGATGGCGGAGGGACCCAAAATCGTAATCTTGAACGATATTTTTCGGTCCCTGAGTCAGCGCTCATATCTGAAGATCGTTTTGTCGGTCACTCTGCTTCTGGGAGGCGGGGCCGCTGCCCCGGCTGCAAGCTCCGCCACGCCGGAGCAAAAACCCAACATCGTAATCATCCTGATTGATGACGCCGCCTTGATGGATCTTGGCATCTATGGCGGAGAAGCCCACACACCCAATATTGACGCATTGGCCCGACGCGGCGTCCTGTTCACGCATTACCGGACATCACCAATGTGCGCCCCGTCGCGGGCTATGCTCTTGACCGGCATGGACAGTCACCGCACCGGTGTTGGGACCATTCGTGAAGTGATCCCGCCCGAACTGAAAGGCCAGCCGGGGTATACACTGCATTTGGAGCCTGGCGTTTTCACGATTGCCGATCGCCTGCGCGCAGATGGATATGAAACCTATATGGCTGGCAAATGGCACCTCGGCAGTGGCGCGGGCGATCTGCCCGTTGATCACGGCTTTGACAGGTCCTTTGCCCTTGATGCGTCAGGCGCCGACAATTGGGAAGACAAGCCGTTCAATCCGCTCAATGCAGAGGCGCCCTGGTATGAGGATGACAAGTCTGCAGATTATCCCGATGGCACCTACTCATCGACCTATCTTGTCGACAAGTTGATTGAATATCTTGATTCCAGCCGCGATCACGAAGCCCCGTTTTTTGCCTATCTTCCCTTCCTCGCAATTCACATTCCGGTTCAGGCACCGGCAGCTTATACAGCCAAATATCGGGCCACATATCAGGATGGCTGGGACAATCTGCAGACCCAGCGCTGGTCGCGCGCCAAATCACGCGGGCTGGTTGGTGAAGGGGCTGCCAAACCGCGCATGCATCCGGCGCTGCGGGACTGGCAGACACAGGACCAGAAGCACAAGGAACTCTTCGCGGCACGCATGGCCGTCAACGCGGGCATGCTGGAGGCCATGGACCATGAAGTTGGCCGCTTCATTGACCACATCAAGGAGATGGGGCGATACGACAATACCATCTTCGTCGTGACATCTGACAATGGACCGGAGGGAACAGATGTTGACGATCCGCGAATTGGCTGGTGGATGGCACTGCATGGGTATCAGCGGGGCATAGCGCATATCGGAGAGCGGGGGAGCTTTGCCTTTATCGGCCCGGAATATGCGAGCGGGGCGGCAGCACCCAGCTATCTGTTCAAGCTCTATATGTCCGAAGGCGGCGTTCGCGCCCCGCTCGTCATGGCCGGCCCCGGCATTCCTTCCGGCGGGCAGGCACTTGCGGGCAAGGCTTTTGTAGCCGATCTGACGCCAACACTTTTGGATATTGTGAAGCCCGATGATCCATTGGCATCATCCCTCCCCATGGATGGGCGGAGCCTCATGCCGATGGTGCTGGGCCAGAAGACAGAAGTCTATACAGCAGACGAAGCCGTCGCGATGGAAGCGGCTGGCAGCGCGGCTCTCTACAAAGGTAACTACAAGATTGTTCGCAATCTGGGACGATTGGGGAACCGGACATGGGAGCTCTATGATCTGGCCAAAGATCCCGCGGAGGCCGAGGACCTGTCCGTTGCCATGAAGCCGGTATTCGACGATCTGCTTGCTGATTATCAAGCTTATGCCAAGCGGGTTGGGGTGATTGACCTCCCGGCAGATTACGACCCGATGGCACAAGCCGACTCCAATGTGATGAGTGCAATACTGCATCAATATGGCGGCTGGTTTTTGCTTATCCTCGCCTCGCTGGGGGCGATGATCGGTCTGGCTGTCTACACAGCTTTGCGTCTCATCGGGAAATGGCGCCGCACCAGCTGATAAACAGCATCAGTCAAGCCGATGCAGGATTGGTGCCGTGATCGTGGCTTGCGTATCCAGCACCTGTTTCATGGGCAGGATACGCTGGTAGAATTCGCTCGCACTGAGATCGCGAAAATAGGCCGCACCCGGATAATAGACCAGTGCAACCTGATCAAAGGATGTCTCCGGATGGAATGAAATTGCTTTGCCGGCATGCACAGGCCCGTTGTTCATTTCGCTCATGAGGTCAAACATGGCTGCAGAATAGGCCGCATCCGCTTTCTGCTGTTCTGGCGTGCCTTGTTCCAGCAGGTTGACGATAACAATGGCATCACGTCCGAGATTGTCCGCATTGGCGGTGAGTGCCGCGCGCACGCGTGTCTGGTTTTCATTATTTGTGTCGGCTGGTGCCGGTTTGAACGGCCTGATCTTTGGCTGAAAGGTCATGGTACGCATGAGACGCCGCAGACCTATTGCCTCCGAAATCATGATATTGCCGATGGCGGACCGCTTCATGCCGTGCCAATAAACATGCTCCAGAGCTGCAAGCTGAGCCTGCACGGCCGGGTCCGCGATAAATGCCGCATAGCGGTCCCGTGAGTCGAACTGGATCAGGATCGTGGCATCCCAATCAACCTTCGAGCCATAGAGTGAGACGAGTTGCTGCGAGTTGAGCGCATTGACGATGACCTTGCCAGCATAGACCATCCTGGCACCGGGAAAGGCGTTTACGGTATCGCGCAATTGCCTCACGACGTGAAAGACCGACTCGTCCTGGCGCAGCTTCAGGAATGCGACGGCATGAAACGCCTTGTCGGGATAGAACGCCGGTTGATCGTCTTGCACAACTGTTCGGCGCAACTCCTGGAAATTGCGGTATTGCAAAACGGCGAGAATGAGTACAATGCCAATCAGGATTGCAATCACGAAGCCACCATTGACGAAAATTGTTCGCATGTCACTCTCCCCCTCGCTTGGAACGCAGCGCGTAGCGCATTCTGCGCCGGTCCCCCACCTGGACTATCGCGCCAGAGAGAATATTTTGTCAATTTATTTGTCAATATATGAGATGATTCACTTGTTCGATCCTCTCTCCCGACTGAAGGGGATGAAACGGTCGGCGGCCCGTGCAGTCAAAGGCGCATATATTGAGATTCAAGGAACGCCATGAGCTCCAGAAAAAACAGTGGAAACGTGAATGCCATGCCCCCGCAAAGAGTGGATGGGCGGCACATGCGTTCAGAGCGCAGTCGGGAGCGTATTGTTGACGCACTGACAGAACTTACGGGCGAAGGCAATATGGAGCCCAGTCAGGCTGAAGTTGCCGAGAGGGCAAATGTCAGCCTCCGCACGGTGTCGCGGCACTTTGAAGATATGGAAACGCTCTACGCCCAGTGCACGCAGAAGATCGAAACCACGATGCTCAACAAGTTCATGGCGCCGTTTGAGAGCACGGATTGGTATGGCCGTATCTTTGAGCTGCTGGAACGACGAATGGCTGCCTTCGAGCAATTCCTTCCCTATCGGGTGTTCTCAAGCGTAAGAAGATTTCGCTCGGATTTCGTAGCCTACAGCTATGCACGTGTGTTGGGAGCAGAAGTGGCGGGTGCCATGGCGGTGCTGCCGCCGGAATTGAAAAATGACAAGATATGGGCTTCCGCTTTTGACAGTGCCATGTCATTTGAGTCCTGGCGCCGCATGCGTCATGACAGGAAGCTGACGATCGAAGAGGCGAGTGCGGTTTTTTACACGCATATCGAGGCGCTGCTGGCGGCCAAAGGTATTGCTTCCAATCCAAAAAGAAGCCCCCGGAAGCCATAAGCGGCACCGAGGGCAGGGGGGAGAGGTGACGCTTACCGGCGTCAGCGGTCACTGTGTGAAAGCCCGGGTCGATTAAACTGTCGCTGTAACAAGATCGCCGAGCCCCGCCTTTTCAAGAATGGCGAGCGCCTTTGTCCGATCCTTTTCGTTCAGGCTTGCATATGCCTCGCGTGTCCAGCGCAGGCATTTTGCCTGGTAGGGAAAGCTTGGCTGTTTCCACTGTTTGCCATCAATCACGGTTTCGAACTGATCCTTGCCGGAAGCGACAGCCTTCGCATTGGCAAGCATCTGGGGCATATGGGTTCGCGCCACTTCCCGCAGCAGCGCGATAAGAGTGTCGGGAATATCGTCGGATGCAATCCAGTCAGCATCGGTGACTTCAATCCCGCAGAGATCTTCATTCCGCTCCACCCAGGCATAGGTGCGTGGCGACGTCTTGATCGTTATATCGGTCGGTGTCGGATCAAAATGGGTCAGGCAGGTCAGCTGGCCCACGGCAGCAAAATCGGCTGATGCCGGGCGCTGTCCGAGCAGAAACTGATGATGGTGCAGGTGTCTGTCCATATTCTCGAGAAAGCGGACATAGCTCTGTTCAATGACGGAGCGCGTTGTCTCGTTCGACCCCACGACATAGAGGCGTCCGATCTGGCGTTCCGAAATCACCTTCTGCATGGTCTCAGAGAACTCATCAGACAAATTCATGGCCTGATAGAAAGGCAGAATGGTTGCCGCCTTCGCGACATCAGCCGGGAAGGCCCACCGGAAATGGAACATGCAACGCGTCAGCCATTCATCGCCATAGTCCTCGAGAATATAGTTCAGGAAGGCGAGCACCGGATCACCCGGAATGATGCTGCGTCCTGACACCTCCGATTCCAGCCGGCGGATGATGGGCGTGGAGTCGGTCACAGCCTGCTCCACGCCATTCTCGTCCTTGAAATAGAAGGTCGGGAGGAGTGGCACCTTGGGCATGGGAAGCGACGCACCATCGGGATATCCCCATTCGATGGGGAGACCCGGCTGGCCGATGATAAAGCGATAGGGAATGCGCCGATAGCGCAGCACGGCCAGCATCTTGCGCGTATAGGGACTGCCCGGTACGCCCTGCAGCTTGATGGGATTTGAATCAGTCGTCATGGGTAGGTCTCTCCTGATCTTGGGTGAAGTCTTGGCGGTGCAACAGCGACGTTAGAGCCGGATTTTGCCCGATTGGATGTCTGCCAGTCGCTCCGGCGTCAGCGGCAGCCAGGCTGGCTCGGCGGGGGCGAGCAGATAAACGGGATCATCGATTTTCGAAATATCGATGCCCTCGGCCTTCAGCGTGCTCTTCTGGTGCTTGAACGTGACGGTGACGTCGGCATGGCCACGCAATCTGAGAAAGCGTGGAACGGCATAGCCCGGGAGCGTCTTGCGCAGGTGGCGCGCTAGATCATCAATATCCGGCTTCGCGCCTTCGACGGGTGTGAGCGCGAGCATGCCGCAACGGCCATCATAACCGGGCAGAGCCACACCATAGACAACAGCATCCTCGACCGGCCCCCAGCCTATCACGGCAGCCTCCACCTCGGTGGTCGCAACATTCTCGCCTGTCCAGCGGAAGGTGTCGCCGACACGGTCAACAAACTGGACATGGCCGCAGGGCAGACGTTTGAGGAGATCCCCTGTATTGATCCATGCGTCACCCGTCTCGAAGACATCGCGCAGGCAGAGTCGTTCGCTCGCGGCCGGATCGGAATAGCCGTCATAGGGATTCGCATCTGTAATTTTCGTGATGAGCAAGCCTGTCTCGCCCTCATCCAGCACGATCAGGCGGCCCTGCGAATCCTTGATGGGTTCATCGGCGTCCACATCATAGGCCACAATATTCCAGGTCTCTCCGGCGCCCGGCGCCCAGCCGCATGTGCAGTCGTAATTGAGAAGATTGACAAAGGCGGCATTGCCCTCCGACGACCCGTAGAACTCATGGACGCGCCTGATCCCGAACCGCTTCTTGAAACTTTTCCAGATATCGGGTCGGAGACCGTTGCCGACGATTTTCTTTATGGTGTGATCCCGGTCCTTCTTGCTCGGTGGCTGGTTCAGAAGATAGCGCAGCGTTTCACCGATATAGCAGAAGGTCGTTGCCTTATAGTGCCGGCATTCATCCCAGAAACGGCTGGCGCTGAATTTGCGACCGATTGCAATTGTCGAACCACCGACAAGCACACTTGAAAATGACAGCGTCAATGCGTTGCTGTGATAAAAGGGCAGGGGGCAATAGAGCGTGTCGTCCGGTGACATCTGCAGGACGAAGGCGCCAATATAATGCCCGGCGCGCGTCGTCTTCATATGGCTTGCTATCGATGCCTTGGGCATGCCGGTCGTGCCGGATGTGAAGATATGATAGACGGGCGCGCCCAGCGTAATCTCCAAAGTCTGCGGCAGGTTTTCCGTGCTTTGGTTGCGGATCACGTCTGCCATGTCCAGATAGTCTGCCGGCGGCGGGGTGTCCGTGCCATCGGCCCAATAGAGCAGGCGGTCCCGATATTCTGCCTTGAGCAAGGCTGAGACTGTCTCCATGTTCGGGATTGTTTCCTCGCCCGCAATGATCAGCTTGGGGGTGACAAGTTTCAGACTGTGAATGAGCACGTCGCGTGTCTGCGATGTATTGATCATCGAAGCAACCGCACCGAGCTTGGCAATGCCCATAGCCGTGATAAGCAGTTCAGGCCGGTTCTGGAGATTGACTGCAACCGCATCACCGGGCTCCACACCCCGCGACTTGAGGTAATGGGCAACCTGGTTTGCTCTCGCGTTGAAAGCTGACCAGGTGATCGTCTGGTCTTCATATTTGATGGCAATGCCCTGCGGACGCTCGACTGCATTCTTCTGCAGAAATATGCCAAGCGACATCTTGTCGGAGCGGCGGCTTTTGCTCGAAAAAGCCATCCCCCGGCGTCCGATTGGCGACATGATTTTGCGCGCGAAGCGCCACGTAAAACCGGGGCGCGTGATGGTTGCAGAATTGGGCAAGCTAGAATTTCCTTCCCTTTACCAGACAGGCGAGTTTTTCTTATATTGACATAAATTTTGTCAATTTATTTGAGGCTGTCAAATCAACCTGTCCGGCGACGGATTTCAGCCGCGACAAGCCAGAGCCGGTCCTGTCCCCACACTTCGAAATCAGTTTCCCCGTCCGGGCCGGAGAGGCGATAGCTGGGGACACCCCAAAGACCCATGTCCGAAACGAGCTCCTTCTGGTAGCTGGCCACCATCTCTTTCCAGTCATCCGTCGTGATGCGTTGCTCCGCGTCGCGCCATGTCAGCCCGACCGACTCTACGGTGCGCTTCAAACCGGAACGGCGATGAAGTGGCGCTGCTTTGGCAAATGCCTGATGCAGCAATGCCCCCATCAGCTCTTCATCCTTGCCAAGCGATTTGGCCCAGGGGAGCAGGGCATAGGCTTCGCGTACGGGCCGTCCCACAGGCGGCATAACCGGACCAAACGGAACCTGCCGCAATATTGATTCCCGCATGCTGTCGAAGAACACATAGCGTGCCTTTGTCATGCTGGCCGGCACGCCCCGCATGACCATCGGCAGAACGGGCTTCATGCGGAGAGTGAGCCCGCAGGCGTCCCGAAGCGCCAGCGTGCGTGGATAGGATATGGCCGAATAGGGTGAATTCAGTGAGGGATAGTAGTGAAGCGTCAGACCGCTGGCGTCGATGCCTGCAACATTTTCACTCTGTCGGTCGATAATGTAAGCCTTGGTGTCGTCACGCTGTGTGCCAAGCGCTCTCAGTCTGTCTTCGAGAAAATTGAGTCTGTCGACGCCCCAATACCATTCACCGCCATAGTGAAACATGGCGCCGGAATAATGCCCCATTTCGTCGCGGTGCATGGATCCGTTGTCGACACGGAGACGGGCAGCATCGGCGGAAACCCCGTGCTCGGCCATACGGGACAGCGTAGCGCTATCGCCCTGCCAGAGGGCCTCGCTGATGGCGAAGGCATCCTTGATAAAAGAATCAACCGGTAGCGCCGCAAGGGCACGCTCAGCGAGTAGCACATGTTCGCCATCCGGCGCGATGCTTCCCCCTGTCGGGAAACGCAGACCATAATATGGCGCAATCAGCCCTGCGTCGCGATATGCCCATTTTTGCAGGTCTTCATATCGCGGCTGGTTGATTCCGCGCGCGGCGCGTATGAGCTCAATCTCCAGTTCGACATCATATCGGGCCACGAATTTTCCGAGAACCTGCAAGGCCAGATGCGAATAGGGATCGTCAGTCTGATGAAAATAGGTCACCCGATGAGGCGCCTTTTCCCTCAGCCGCGTTTGCTCTGCGCGTGCGCGCGCTTTCGCGATCTGCTTTGGCGAAATGACACGATTAAGGCGACGCGCCAGCAGTTTCCGGATCACCAGAGGCGGATCCGTCATGAGTTTCGGCAGAGACTTGTTTTCAGGCTCTGGCATGGCTCATTTCCGTCTGCGGATCTTCGCTGTCCGGGCGTCGGCTCGGGGCGCTCGAACGCCAATAATGATATCCGGACCAGATGGAGAAGAAGCTCATGATCGCCATGGCTTGTCGAAGACCATTATTGCCCGAAGAAACGGTGAGCAGGTCGCTTATGACGCCAACGGCGAGTGGGCCGAGGCCATAGCCGATCAGATTGACCGTCAGCATTAGAAGGGCCGCCATCTTTGCCCGCATCGCAATGGGGGAGCGGGTCTGGATTTCTGAAAAAGTAGGCCCGAGATAGAGGCCGGAGATGACGATCACCGGGGCAAAGGCACAGAGAGATTGCCAGAGTTCGGGGGCGAGATAGGCCACGAGGGTCACAGGGATCATGACGACCTGCGACAGGCCAACAATTTTCAATCCCAGTCCTGCCCGACGCGCATCTGCGCGCTGGACAATATAACCACCCAGCAACGTGCCTGCGGCGCCCAGAATGCCAAACATCCCGGCAAGAATGAGACCGACGGTTGACATTTCCAGGCCGTATGAACGGACAAAAAAGGTCGGCAACCATTGCGCGTTGCCATAACCGAGCATGCCTGTAATCATGCAACCCATGAAGAGATGCATAAGAGATGGTGTTTTCAAAAGATATTTTACGGAACTGAAATAGCTGGCGGAGGCTTTCACTGCGCCCGCAATCACGCCATCAGATTGTCCACGAGACGGTTCGCGCAAGAGGAATATGGCGGCCACCACAAGAAGCATGCCGGGCAGACCCATAACAAAAAAAGCGACACGCCATCCATATAATTGACTGGTAATGCCGCCGATCAGAAAACCGGCAATCATGCCGACATTGGCCCCCATCGCAAGTATCGACATGGCGAAGGGGCGGCGCTCCTGGCTGAAATAGTCGGCAATCACGGATTGGCTTGCGGGGTTCACACCGGCTTCGCCCACGCCGACCATCATGCGCAGAGCAAGCAGGCTCGCAAATCCGCCGGCAAAGCCACACAGCGCGGTCATGAGTGAAAAAACAAAAAGCGAGATAAGGATGATTGTCTTGCGGCGGTAGCGGTCAGCCAGCACAGCAATGGGCAGGCCGAGCGTGGCGTAAAAGACAGCAAAGGCGAGCCCGCCCAGCATGCCGAGCTGTGCGTCACTCAAGCTGAAGGCAACCTTCAATTGAGGGGCAACAATTCCGACAATCATACGATCAGCAAGGGAGCAGGCATAGGCCAGCATCAGCAGAATGAGCGCAGACCGTTGCCCCGGTATGTTCCGGCCCGGCTTCCCCGCGCCCTGATCATTCTCTCGTGACATTGAAAGCGCCCCATATATTGACATAAAAACGGACAATATATGGGGCGCCGATACGTGTGCTGTCAAGATGAAATCAGGTCGCTGTCTATGCTTTGATGCACTGATCAAGTTTTCAAAATAACAGTGCGGAAGATATTCCAGTAAAGTTTGTGCGGCGCAAAATAAACCGCGTTTTGTTCAAATCAACGGGCATGGCGCCGTTTTTGCCTTTCAAACAGTACCCGTGTCACAAGGCCTAACGGCATGCACTATTTCACGCCACGACCCTTCTCCGTCAAAAGCGGCCCGAAAATAATTTCAATAATGAAATCGGCGAAGGCATCAATTGTTTTCTCGTCATGAGGATCAATCCCGTAGACCTCTTTAAGCAGCAACGGGCTGCTCATGAAGTAGGACACGCCGCCGACAACAAACTGGGTCATGAAAGACATGTTGACGGGTCGCATGAGGCCTTGGGCGACAGCCAGTTCAAACAGGCTGTCGCTGGCTTTCTGAATCGGTTGGACGTGATGCTTAATCAGCCATTTCAGGCGCTCGACGCCTGCCCCGGCTTCGTTATTGACCAGGCGTCCGAATTTGCGGTGTCGCGCAACAAAATAGACATAGCGACGAACCTGGACCTTGAGCACCGTGACGGGATCAGCGTCAATAAGTTCTTTCTGACTTTGCCGCATGATATTTGCCCAGTCGCTGATGGCATATTCAGCAGCAGCTCGCCAGAGTTCGTCCTTGTCAGAAAAATAATAATAGATCAGAGGGGACACCACACCGGCCTCACGTCCGATCTGTGTGATTGTTGTGCCATCAAATCCGGATTTGGCAAAAAGGGTAAGGGCAGCAGAAACAATACGTTCACGGACGCCTTCCTGACCACCCGGTGCTTTTGGGGGGGTGCTTTTTTCTGAAGCGGTCTTGGTATTTTTTCTGCCGGCGGATTTGACGGAACCGCGTTTTACGGACGTCGCTTTGGTGGTCTTCGGCATATTTGTCTTTTTTTTGCGTTGTGATGTGCCTGCCGGCATGCGTCACCATTTTTGTTGGAATGAGCAAAGGAATCGCTGCGTACAAGGCACGCAGATGGGCGAGGAAAATTGGCTGAATTACTTTGTATATATCTTCTACAAATCTGTCGAGGAAGTGTCAGAAATACTGACTGAAATATCATTCTGTACACGGCGCGTGCCCGCCAAACCCACAAAACGACAGGCTTTTATTCTTAATAAAGTACAGGAAAACGCTGGGTAAAATCGTATTTTAAAACTAATGTCCATTTTGTTGACATAATCATAAAAATATATGATGGTACGTTCAATTCGTTGTCACTGGTTGCTTTTCGTCCCGATTTTCCGGACCTGCAATCAAAATACGGGGCATACGAATAGAACGACAAAAGGTATCCATTTTCACCGGATAGCCGTGTCGCTCGGGGGGAGGGAGAGTACCGATGCTGGGCCAGCTTTGATTGTCGGGAGGCAAGTAAGAGCCCTCATCAACAGTATCTTCCGAATAATTTCATCGTAACGGGCTTGCGCGAGCAGCTCGAGTGGTCGGCGCTCGTCTCGCCGCAAGGAGGGGAATTATGTCTGGTTCGTGGAAAAAATGCGTTGTTCCAGCGCTGCTGGGCGTTGTCTTTGCATCGCCTGCAGTCGCGTTTGAGTTCAACTCAGGGGAGCTGCACGGCAATTTCGACACGACAGTGTCGGTAGGCACGACCATGCGTGTATCGGGTCGCGATTGCCGTCTCATCGGCACGTCCAATGGCGGCTGTTATGCAAGCGGGACAAATCAGGATGATGGCGATCTCAATTTCGACAAATATGATTTCACCTCAGCGTCAATAACAATGACGAATGAGCTCGCTGTCGATTGGCAGAATTACGGCGCCTTCTTCCGCGTCAATGCCTATTACGATCCGCTGCTGAACAGCGATGGCGGCACGCGCCGGACGAATCTTTCAGACTCGGCCAAGCGCGAAATCGCACGTGGCGTTGATCTGCTCGATGCCTATGGCTACGGCCTTTTTGATATTGGTGGCCACTCGGTCAGCGTGCGTCTGGGGCAGCAGGCAATCAGCTGGGGCGAAGCTCTCTTCACGATTGGTGGCGTCAACCAGATCAATCCGCTTGATGCATCCAAGATACGTCAGGCAGGGTCGGATATTAAGCAGGCCACGATTCCGACGCCAAGCATTGATGTAACGACAAATCTTTGGAGCGGCGTCAGCCTGGAAACCTATTACCAGTTTATCTGGCGCCAGACGCAGTCTGATCCCGTCGGGACATTCTTCTCAAAATCAGATCCGGCCGGTTCTGGTGCGCAGGGCATTTTCCTCGCGAGCGATCCCGGTGCAGTCGGGACGGCTGCCTATGCCGCCTATCTTGAGAAAAGGGACAATCGCACACCTCGTCGCAGCGGGCAGTGGGGTGCCGCCTTGCGTTATTTCGATGACGATCTGGGTGCGGAGCTGGCAGCCTATTACATCCACTACCACCTCAAGACACCCATCATCGGCTTTACAGGCCGGAAGACGATCAGCCTTCCAGGACCGGTCGTTTCTGTGCGCCCCTATGCCTATTTTGAGGAATATGTCCCGGACATGGATCTCTTTGGTGCGAGCTTCAACACCTCGTTGTTCGGGTCGGCGCTCGGGGGTGAAATTTCCTATCAGCCGGAACTCGCCGTGCCACTCGCCCAGTCATCGGTGATTGCGCAGGCGACAGCCGCGGCCGGTGGTGCAGCTCTGATACCGCCCGGCTTCGTTGAGCGCACTGTGCATGGTTATACCTATACCAAAAAATGGCAGGCATCCTTGACAGATATCGCCGCCTTTGCACCAAGCGATAAATTTTTTGGTCCAGTCGTGCGTGCCATCGGTGCGGACTCTGCCACCATGGCAACGGAAGTGGTGGGGACGATGTATCCCAATCTGGACAGCTCCAAGTCCTTTGCCGTGCCGGTCAGCAAGACCAAGCCGACGAAATATGCCTGGGGTTATCGGCTTTCAACCTCCGCAGTCTATCCGACCGCCTTTGGCACCAATGTCACCTTGGCACCATCCATTGCCTTCCAGCACGACGTACAGGGAACAGTACCGGATACACCGGCTGCCGCGATCCTTGTTGATGACCGCAAGACTCTGACACTTGGGGTGGGCGCGTCATATCTCAGCAGCTGGAGCGGTGGCATCTACTACACAAATTACTTCGGTGCCGGCGGCGACAATCTGGCGCTTGATCGGGACTTTGTGTCTCTCAGCTTGTCATACGCTTTTTAATATCGCCGGAAATGGGGAGTAAAATAATGGAAAAGAATTTCTTGGGAACGCTCGTGCTGGGGATGGCCCTGGCGGTATCCGGCATCAGTGCTGTGAAGGCAGGTGACATTTCAGATCTCGGCACAACCTTGACGCCGATTGGTGCCGAGGTCGCGGGGAGCGCCGATGGACGCATTCCGGCTTGGGATGGTGGCATCAAATCACCACCCCCCGGCTGGAAGCCGGGTGAAGAAAGACCCAATCCTTATGCATCGGATGCAAAGCTCTTCACGATCAACAAGAGCAATGTGGATCAATATGCCGCCAATCTAACGGCAGGCCAGATCAAGATGCTCAAGACCTATCCGGGCTACCGGATGGACGTCTATCCGACCCATCGCAGCTGCGCTTATCCGCAGTCGGTCTATGATGACACGCGAAAAAACGCGTCGATCGCGAAGATCGACCAGGATGGTTTTCTGCTGAATGGCAAGGGAGGCTTTCTCTTTCCCATGCCGAAGTCAGGCGCAGAGGTCATCTGGAACCACAAGATGCGCTATCAGGGTGTTGTCACGAAGGGTGGCCTTGCAACGGCTACGCTGACCGAAAAAGGGTCGTACACGCAGTCCCGCTCTTATCGGACAAGCTATTCCCTGTTCAGTGATCCTGAGGTGCCAAGTTACGATGCGATGAAAGGGGTTGCTGTCGAGCAGTTGATTGAGGTGACCGCACCGCCTGTGCTGGCGGGTTCAACAACGCTCGTTCGCGAAACACTCTCGGGTGATCGTCAGACATGGCGCTATCTCCCGGCTCAGCGTCGCGTCAGGCAGGTACCGAATTTTACCTATGATACGCCGGTTGCCGAGTTTGATGGTCTGATCGTGACCGATCAGGTAGGCATGTATAATGGCGCGATGGACAAATATGACTGGAAACTTCTGGGCAAGAAGGAACTCTATATTTCCTACAATGACTGGGAACTGAACAGCTCAAAACATCAGTACAAGGATATTTTGACGCCGGTATATCCCAATCCTGATGTCATGCGCTATGAACTGCATCGCGTCTGGAAAGTTGAGGCGACACTCCGGCCCGGCGCTCGCCACCTCTATAGCCGCCGCGTCTTCTACAGCGATGAGGATAGCTGGCTCATCGCGGCGACGGAACTTTACGATGGCCGCGGCGAACTCTGGCGCGCTCAGGAAGGTCCCATCGGGGTCGTGTCGGAATTGCCCGCCTGCATCAATCAGGCCCAGTTCCACTACGATCTGAATGCTGATCGCTATGTCGCTCAGTATCTCAGGAACCAGGAAGCCGATTACCAGTTCTACAGCCAGAAAGACGGCGTGGTGGAAGACTCGACCTTCACCCCGAGCTATCTGCGTCAATCCGCCCGCCGCTAAGGCAGGGCAGCCAAAGTTTGAATTTACTGGAAGACCCTCCAACTTGAGTCCGCCCTTCGGGGCGGACTTCTTTTTTTGCAGTCTGCCTGCCTGCGTCCCACTTGATTTGAAAGGGACAACCGGCCACAAACGCGAGAGCCGGAAATCACGCGGATATATGGAAAGCCGAGCGATATCTGCGCCAATCTCTTTCGCAAAAACAATGGCTTGCGGAATTAGTCCCGACCGGAAACAGGGATATTTTCCGAGTTTTCATGCCAGGAACGGAGATAAAACCGGGATAGGGCTCACCCCACAAGGATTTCGGGGAAAGGCTTGCTCTGGCATGCTATGTCTTCTGCATCTGCCGTTTCCCGTCTGGAGAGTTTCATGAAGTTCCGTTTCCCCGTCTTTGTCATTGATGAAGATTTTCGCTCAGACAACTCCTCGGGGTTGGGCATTCGCGCCTTGGCGCAGGCCATTGAGAAGGAAGATTTCGAAGTGGTGGGGGTGACAAGCTATGGGGATCTTTCCCAATTTGCGCAGCAGCAGTCGCGCGCAAGTGCGTTCCTTCTATCGATTGATGATGAAGAATTCAGCGCCGGCCCGGATATCGACCCGGTCGTGTTAAACCTGCGCAGCTTCATTCAGGAAGTTCGCCGGAAAAACCCCGATGTGCCGATCTATCTCTATGGCGAGACCAAGACAAGCCGGCATCTGCCCAATGACATTCTGCGCGAGTTGCATGGCTTCATTCACATGTTTGAAGACACGCCGGAATTTGTGGCGCGTCATATCCTGCGCGAAGCCAAGAGCTATCTGGAAGGCATCCAGCCGCCCTTTTTCAAAGCCTTGCTCGATTATGCGGAAGACAGTTCCTATTCCTGGCATTGCCCGGGCCATTCAGGTGGCGTGGCATTTCTGAAAAGCCCTATCGGCCAGATGTATCACCAGTTCTATGGCGAGAACATGCTGCGCGCCGATGTGTGCAACGCGGTAGAAGAGCTCGGTCAGCTGCTGGATCACAATGGCGCCATCGGTGCCTCGGAGCGCAATGCCGCGCGCATTTTCAATGCGGATCATTGCTTCTTCGTCACCAACGGCACCAGCACCAGCAACAAGATGGTCTGGCATCATACGGTGGCACCGGGAGACGTGGTGGTGGTGGATCGCAACTGTCACAAATCCATCCTGCACAGCATCATCATGACCGGCGCCATTCCGGTTTTTTTGAAGCCCACGCGCAATCACTACGGCATCATCGGTCCGATTCCCCAGAGCGAATTTGAGATCGAGTCCATCAAGGCCAAAATCCGCGCCAATCCGCTTCTCGCCCATATCGACGCCGACACCGTCAAGCCGCGCGTCATGACACTGACGCAGTCCACCTATGACGGCGTGCTTTATAATACCGAGACTATCAAGAGCATGCTCGATGGTTATGTGAACAACTTGCATTTCGACGAGGCCTGGCTGCCGCATGCCGCCTTCCATCCCTTTTACGGCAATTTCCACGCCATGGGCCGCAAGCGCGAGCGGCCTGTGCATTCGGTGACCTATGTCACCCAGTCGATCCACAAGCTGCTCGCAGGCATCAGTCAGGCAAGCCACGTCCTGGTGCAGGATTCCCAGAACACCAAGCTGGATCGTCACCTCTTCAATGAAGCCTATTTGATGCACACCAGCACCAGCCCGCAATACAGCATCATCGCCAGTTGCGATGTGGCCGCCGCCATGATGGAACCGCCCGCCGGCACGGCGCTTGTGGAAGAAAGCATCGCAGAAGCGCTCGATTTTCGCCGGGCGATGCGCCAGGTCGATGAGGAATTTGGCGAGGATGATTGGTGGTTCGGCGTTTGGGGCCCGGATAAACTGGTGGAAGAGGGCATCGGCCGTGCGGCCGACTGGGTGCTGAAAAGAACTGACGCTGATGCAGTGCAGTCTTCGGATGGCGAAGACTCATGGCATGGCTTCGGTGACATGACGCGCGGCTTCAATATGCTGGATCCGATCAAGACGACGATCATCACGCCCGGCTTGAACCTGGACGGGCATTTCGAGGAACTGGGCATCCCTGCCTCGATCGTCACAAAATATCTGACCGAACATGGCGTGGTCGTGGAAAAGACCGGGCTCTACAGCTTCTTCATCATGTTCACCATCGGCATCACCAAGGGCCGATGGAATACGCTTCTCGCAGCCTTGCAGCAGTTCAAGGACGACTACGGCAAGAACCAGCCCATGTGGCGTATCATGCCCGAATTCTGTGCCAAGCATCCCCGCTATGAGCAGATGGGTCTGCGCGACCTCTGCCAGCATGTCCACGCGCTCTATGCCAAATATGATGTCGCGATCCTCTCAACCGACATGTATCTGAGCGATCACACACCGGCGATGACACCCAGCGACGCCTTTTCACACATCGCACAGCGGACAACGCAGCGCGTGCCGATTGATGAGCTCGAAGGCCGCATCACCACGAGCCTGGTGACGCCTTATCCACCCGGCATCCCGCTGCTGGTGCCCGGCGAGGTCTTCAACCGGAAGATTGTCGAATATCTGAAATTCAACCGCGAATTTGCGCGCGAATGTCCCGGATTTGAGACGGATATCCATGGCCTGGTGCAGGTCGTCGGCGCTGACGGTGTTGTCTCCTATTTCGCCGATTGCGTCGCCGCGTGAGCGCGATAAACGAGGGCGAAACGCGAAATCCTCAGCTCGTCAGAAAACCAACATCCTTAACACGGTCTTAATGCGGCAGGAGAAAGCGAGCACCGTCAAACGGTCGGGTACGCGCTTGCCGTCCAGAGAGGGCACCAACACTGTCAGCTTTGATGGCGCCTGTCCTCGGGCCGCGCTGACGCGGACCCGGGGGACAGCGACCATGCCCGCATCCGTCAGGTGACCAATAGCAACACGACGCTTTACATCAATGACCCGGCCTCCGGTCTC